>NZ_JBQHCV010000003.1:0-555197 GCF_052068215.1 Nonomuraea sp. H19
CCAGCTGGGCATCAGAGCCGGTGAAGGCAATGTTCTTGACCCGGCCGGTCACGGTCCAGATCGAGATCGTCCGGGCGCGGTGGTCGAAGGACAGGCACCGGTCGTCGAACGGCTGAGCGGCCGTGGAGCAGAAGCGGATCGGTTTGCCCTCGATCTTCGCCCGCCGGGTGGTGCCGGGCGGGCCGTAGTTGCCGGCGTTGAGGTTGGCGCGCAGCGCGGTGTAGGCGTCGGCCACCTTTTTGATGACGTGCTGGGCGGCCTGGGCACCCAGCCCATCGGCCCGGAGCCGGCCGTACACGTGTTTGCGGAGGGCATATTCGCGCCGCGCGCCGGTGGTGTGCGCGACCGTGGAGGTGAGGTTGGCGGCGTGGTTGCAGGCACGCAGGGTAGCCTCCAGCGCCGCCGCCTGCTTAGGTGTCGGCAGTAGCCTCACCTGCACCACCAGTTTCACGGTCGAACATACTAGCGTGTGATACAGGTCACTGTCCTGGGACCCGAATATTTCGAAATTAAGAGCCTGCCCTGCGTAGGGATACGTACATTCCCCGATGTTCTGCCCGTCCGCCACGCCTACTCTCTGGCCCGTCGAGCGCCTTCCGAGCAAGGTGGGTACATGCGCGCACTGTCCGTGTTACTGTCGTCCCTCATCGTGATCACCACCCTCTCCACTCCCGCGAGCGCGGGAACGAAACCGGCCCCGGCCACGCCGTCGGACGTCGTCTTCCGGCGGGCCGATTTCACCGCCGGCACGGCCGAGGGCACGACGGCCGGCGACGGCCTGTCGTTCGGCACCGCCGCGGGCACCACCTCCTACACCGACGCGCTCGGCACCAAGACCTGGGAGTACGCCCGCTGGACCGGCCCCGAGCAGGCCATCGGCTTCCCGGCGACCGAGCTGATCGCCTCCTGGACCGCGGACCTCCCGCCGGGCAGCTGGCTGCAGGTCGAGGCCCGCGGCAGGAACGCCGAGGGCCTGACGAAGTGGTATTCGCTCGGCCGCTGGGCCTACGCCGAGGGCGACATCCGCCGCACGTCGGTGCCGGGGCAGGGCGACGCGGACGCCACGGTCTCCGTGGACACGCTGGTCGCGGCGGCGGGCAAGCAGATCAGCGCCTACCAGCTGCGCCTCACCCTCTATCGCACGCCGGGCTCGGCGGTGATCCCGCGCGTTCGTACGTCCGGCGCCATGGCCTCCAACGTGCCCGCACGCAAGACGGTGCCGGTCAGCCCGGGCGGCGGCGCCTGGGGGACGGAGCTGAACGTGCCACGCCGCTCCCAGAACGTGCACGAGGGCCACTACCCCGAATGGGACGGCGGCGGCGAGGCGTGGTGCAGCCCGACCTCGACCACGATGGTGCTGGGCTACTGGGACAAGTGGCCGAGCGCGCAGGACACCGCGTGGGTCGATCCGTCAGACCCGAACCCCGAGGTCGACTACGCGGCCCGCTACACCTACGACCACGCCTACCAGGGCGCGGGCAACTGGCCGTTCAACACCGCGTACGCGGGCCGGTACGGCATGGACGGGTTCGTCACCCGGCTGCGCTCGCTGACCGAGCTCGAGCTGCTGATCAAGGCGGGCATCCCGGTCATCACCTCGCAGTCGTTCAAGAAGGGAGAGCTGCCCGGCGCCGGGTACGGCACCAACGGCCACCTCATGGCGGTCGTCGGCTTCACCACCGACGGAGACGTGATCGCCAACGATCCGGCCTCGCCGAGCAACAACGCGGTACGCCACGTCTATCCGCGCGCCGACTTCGAGAACGTCTGGCTGCGCAGCTCCAGCAGCGGCGGCGTCGCGTATGTCATCCACCCGCCGGGCCACGCTCTGCCGGCTACGACGCCTGGCCTGCCCGCCAACTGGTGAGCTCCGCCAGGCCCTCCTCCCGGGTCTTGATCGGGCGGTAGCCGAGCTCGCGGGTGGCCTTCGAGATGTCGATCGTGCATTCCAGGCCGGACAGCCACACGCTCATGTAGTCCAGCGGCGGCGCCCCGGCCGGGCCCAGCCGCCGCCAGATCGCCTCCCCTGCCGCCGCCGCGGCGAGCGCCGGACGGAGAGGGAGCGATCGGCGCGGCGGGGTGACGCCGTGGGTGGCCAGCAACTCGGTGAGGAAGTCACGGAAGACGACAGGGCTGCCGTCGGTCACGAAGTACGCCTGCCCGGGCCGGCCCTTCTCAGCCGCTGCCAGCAGCCCTTCGACGGCGTTGTCCACGTGCGTCGTGTCGGTGAGGTGGCGCCCGCCGCCGATCCAGGCGAACCTGCCGCTCCTGATCATGGCCGTCAGCTCCGGGAGCAGGGTCGTGTCGCCGGCGCCCCAGACGAACCGGGGCCGCAGCACGACCGTCTCGATGCCCTCGGCGTCCAGCACCAGCCGCTCGGCGGCGGCCTTGGACGCAGAGTAGTTCGCCCGCGAGTCCGGCCGCAGCGGCGCGGTCTCGTCCACGCGGACCAGCGGCTGCCCGTCCATCAGCGCGGCCTCGGTGCCGACGTGCACCAGCCGGCGCACTCCCGCCTCGCCGGCGGCGCGCACCACGTTGGCGGTGCCCTCGACGTTGTCGGCCCAGAAGGCCGCCCGGTCGCCGCCGCGCGAAGTCCTGGCCGCGGCGTGGAAGGCGATCTCGCTGCCCGCCGCGGCGGCACGCAGCGCGGCCACGTCCTGGACGTCGCCGCGTACGGCTAACGCGCCCAGGGCCTCGACCGTGGCGGCGGCCGCTTCGCTGCGGGCCAGCGCCCGTACTTCATGCCCGTCGCCGACCAGGCGCGAGATGAGCCGCCCGCCCACGAACCCCGAACCGCCGGTGACCAACACCGTTGCCATGGCCTGTCCCTTCTTTGGTAAGTATGTCGTCCGCTATAGTTTCAGGCATGCCGAGACCAAAGTCCAATTCGCGGGAGAAAATCGTCGAGAGCGCGCGCAGGCTGCTGAGCTCTCAGGGCTACCAGGGCACAGGGCTGGCGCAGATCGTCGCCGAGAGCGGGGCGCCGCGGGGGTCGACGTACTTCCTGTTCCCCGGGGGCAAGGAGGAGATCGCGGTGGCGGCCGTCAGGGCCGCGGCGGCGGACTCGGTGGCGTTCATCGTCGAGTGCCGGCGCGCGAGCCGTACCGCGCGGGAGTGGGTGAGCACCATGGGCGCGCACTTCGCCCGCCACCTGGAGGAGAGCGGCTACACCGAGGGGCTGCCGATGACGACGGTGACGCTCGATTCGGTCCCCGGCTCGGCGGCACTCAGCGCCGCCTGCCACGAGGCCTACGAGTCGTGGGTGACGGCGCTGGAGGAGAGCCTGGTGGCGTACGGGGTGGCGGCGGAGGAGGCGCGCGGGCCGGCCATGCTGATGCTGGCGACCCTGGAGGGCGGCATGATCCTCGCCCGCGCCTACCGGTCGCTGGAGCCGCTGGAGCTGATCCAGGCGCAGATCCTGGCGCTGCTGCCGGACCAGGATCAGCCAACTCGACGCGGGACGGAGACTTCCGTACCCTAACAACCCTCGACGACCGTGGGGTGGGACGGATGACCGAGGACGAATCGACGCTGGAGAGAACCCGGGTCGTGCGTCCCCAATCGAGCGGTCCACCGTTGCTGCTGTCCTCCGCGGGCGCGCGGGTGCTGGTCGCGGGCACCGGCGCGCATCGCCCCGCGTCGCGGTTACCGCAGGTCCCCGCCGTGCCGTCGACCGTCAACGACGTCGGACAGGGCCTGGTCGAGCGGGCGGGCCTGGCGCCGGCCAATCTGCACGTGCTGCTGGACCCGGCGACCCCGGCCAACCTGGGCGAGGCGCTGGAGCAGCAGGCGCGCGAGGCCACCTCGGTCCTGATGTTCTACTACGTCGGACACGGCGTGTTCAGCCCGGACAACGAGCTGCACCTGGCCACGCGCGCCACCGTGGACCTCGGGCAGGGGGTGCCGGGCTACCAGGCGCTGCCGTACGGAGTGGTGCGGGGCATCCTGTCGGCGGCGCGGGCCGAACTCGTCGTGGTGGTGCTGGACTGCTGCTTCACCGGGGGCGGGCGACCGGTGTCGGCGAAGGCGATGGAGCAGGTCTTCGAGGGGATGGGGCGCGGCGCGTACGTGCTGGCGTCGTCGAGCCGGGACGACAACGCCTGGTCGTTGCCCGGCGTCCGGCACACGGCGCTCAGCGGGGCGCTGCTCAGGTTGCTGAACGAAGGCGAGACGGCGGGGCCTGCGGCGTTCACCCTCGATCATCTCTACCACCGGCTGGCCAGCACGCTTCCGGACGCCGGGTTCCCTCGACCGCGGCGGCAGGCCACCGACGTAGGAAACCGGCCGGCGCTGGCGGCCAACCCCGCCCACAAGGGGCCTGCGCCCGCGGGGCCGCCGATGCGGTCGCCCGGCGACCTGTCCAGCCCCTATCGGGGTCTGCCCCCTTACCGGACCGAGGACGCCGAGCTGTTCTTCGGCCGCGAGGACCTGACCGAGTCGCTGGTCAGACGGGTGCGGCAGGCTCTGCGGGCGGGCGGGCCGCCCGTGGTCATCGGCTCTCAGGCGTACGAGGCCGGCGGGCCGCTCATCGTCACCGGACCGTCGGGCTGCGGGAAGTCGTCGGTGCTGCGGGCGGGGCTGATCCCCGCACTGCGGAAGGAGTCCGCGGAGGACCTGTCGTGCGTCGTGCTGACGCCCGGCGCGGATCCGCTGGGGGCGCTGGCCGGCGAGCTGGCCGCGCTCGGCGGGGGCGACCCGGCCCGGCTGAGGGCGATCATCGAGTCCGATCCCGCAGGGGTACGGCGCGGGCTCCCCCGGCAGTTGCTCGTGGTGGTCGACCAGTTCGAGGAGATGTTCACCGCCTGCGCGGACCCGGCGGCCCGGCGGCGGTACGTCGAGGCGCTGGCCGAGCTGTCCCGGTCGGCGGCCGTGGTGATCGCGGTGCGCGCCGAGTTCTTCGGGCGCTGCGCGGCCTACCCGGGGCTGATGGAGACGATGCGGCGGCCCGAGGTCGTCGCGCCCATGACCGAGGCCGAGCTGCGGGCGGTGATCGAGGAGCCCGCGGTCCGATCGGGGCTCAGCGTGGAGCCCGGGCTCACCGACCTGCTGCTGGAGGATTCGCGGGCGGAAGAGGCCGCGCTAGAGCGTTCCGGCGGCCTGCTCCCGCTGCTCTCCCACGCTCTGCTCGCCACGTGGCAGCGGCGCTCCGGCGGCGTGCTGACCATGGCGGGCTACCGGGGCGCCGGGGGTGTCACGGGTGCGCTGGCGATGAGCGCGGAGGACACGCTGCGGGGGCTCGGGGCGGAGTTCGAGCCGGTGGCGCGGGATCTGCTGGTCCGGCTGGTGCTGGTGGACGAGCAGATCGGCGGCACGACGCAGCGGGTCGCGACGGCCGACCTGGCGCCCGAGGGGCTGTCGGTCGCCGGGCAGGTGCTGGCGGAGCTGGCCAGGGCGCGGCTGGTCACGGTGGACGAGGGCGAGGCGTCGCTCGCGCACGAGGCGCTCATCCGGGCCTGGCCGCGGCTCGGGGGCTGGATCGACGCCGAACGCGCGGCGCTGCTCGTCCGCCGCCGGCTGGGCGAGGACGCGGCGGCCTGGCAGCGATCGGGCCAGGACCCGGCATACCTGTACACCGACAGCCGCCTGGCGGCCGCCCAGGCCGTGGCGGCCTCCCTGACGGCACCGGACACGCCCGCGAAGACGCGAGACCGGGCAGCGCCAGGCACCCCGCCGCCGACGAGCGGCACGGCACCACACGGCCCGGCGATGGCGAGCGGCACTGCGGCACCAGGCGTGCCGCCGGCACTTGGCGGTGCGCCGGGACCAGGCGGTGCGCCGGGACCAGGGCCGGGCGGTGTGCCAGGGCCGAGGGCGGCCGCACCCGGCGGTGCGGCGGTCCATGGCCTGCTGGACGGCGCGCTGACCCCCGTCGAGCGGGAGTTCCTGGACGCCTCGGAGCGGCGGCACCGGCGGCGCGAGGTGATCGGCCGGGGAGTCATCGCCACCCTTACGGTGCTCGTGCTCATAGCCGCGGTCGGCGGCGTGCTGGCGCTGCGGCAGGCCGGCACCTCGTCCGCGGCGGCCACGACGGCGGCGACGCAGCGCGACCAGGCGCTGTCCCGGCAGATCGCCGCGGCCGCCGCCACCATGCCGGACACCTCGCTCGGGGCCCAGTTGGCGCTGGCCGCGTACCGAGTCTCCGCCACCCCAGAGGCCCGGGGGGCGTTGCTCGGCACGCTCTCCCGTCCGCTGGGAGCGCGGATGATCGGCCACACCGCGCCCGTCGAGCGCGTCGCCTATCGTCCCGACGGCCGCGTCGTCGCCACCGTCTCCGGCGACCGCACCGCGCGGCTGTGGAACGTCGCCGACCCCCTCCGCCCCAAGAGCGCGGGCGTCGCGAAGGGCCACACGGGCAGCTTGACTGCAGCGGCGTTCAGCGCGAACGGACGGGTGCTCGCGACCGGTTCCGCCGACGAGACCGCCCGCCTGTGGGATGTCTCCGACACCGCCCGGCCCCGCGCCCTGGCCACGATCAAGGGCCACCAGGAGCCGGTGGTCGCCGTGGCGCTCAGCCCCAACGGGAACCTCCTGGCCACGGCGTCCGCCGACAAGTCGGTGCGGCTGTGGAACATCGCCGATCCCGCCAAACCCCAGCCCGTCTCCGTGCTGAAGCAGGCCACCGCCCCCACCGACGTGGCCTTCAGCCCCGACGGGCGGATGATGGCGGTCACCTCCTCCACCGGCGTCACGCTCCTGGACGTGATCACCCCGGCCAAGCCCGGCAACCTGGCCGCGCTGGCGTCCAAGGACGTCAGGAGCGTGGCGTTCGCCCCCAACGGGGTCTACCTCGCCACGGCCTCCAGCACCGGGGCCATGCAGCTGTGGAACATCACCGCGGCCAAGCTCACCGGCACGGCCACCGGGCCCGCCTCGCCGATCGGCGACATCGCCTTCAGCCCCGACGGCAACGTCGTGGCCGGCGCCTTCGCCGACGGCACCGTGAGCCTGTGGGACGTCTCCAGCCCGAGCGCCCCGAGGCGGGCGGCCACGCTGACGGGGTTCGGCGGTGCGGTGACGGGGGTGGCGTTCAGCCCGAACGGCCAGAACCTCGCCACCTCCTCGGCCGATGGCACCGCCCGCGTGTGGAACGCCGCCGATCCCGCCCGCGTCGCCTCGCGCGCCCGGCTCGCCGGGCACACCGGGCTGGTCAACGGGGTCGCGATCGCCAAGAGCGGCCGCACTCTCGCCACCGCCTCCGGCGACAGGACCATCAAGTTGTGGGACGTCTCCGATCCGGCGTCGGCCGCGCCCGTGTCCACGTTGAGCGGGCACACCGGCGAGGTCGTCGCGGTGGCGTTCAGCCCGGACGGCCGCCACCTGGTCTCGGCCTCCCGCGACCAGACCGCCCGGCTGTGGAACGTCGCCGACCCCGCCGCCCCGAAGCAGGTGGCGACGATCTACGGGCACGCGGGCGGCCTGCGGTCGGCCGCGTACAGCCCCGACGGCAAGCTGGTGGTGACGACCGGGCAGGACGGCAAGACGGTGCTGTGGAACGTGTCCACGCCCAGCAGCCCCAAACGGGTCGCGACGCCGGGCGCCGCCGACGACCGGCTCGACACGGCGGCGTTCCGGCCCGACAGCCGCGTCCTGGCGACCGGCTCGGGGGCGGCGTCGGTACGACTGTGGGACGTGTCCAAGCCGGCCGCGCCGCGCCGGCTGGCCGATTTCACCACGCACACCGGCGGCCTGCTCGACCTGCAGTTCAGTCAGGATGGCAAGACGCTGGCCACGGCCGCGTCGGACGGGATGGTGCGCCTGTGGGACGTCACCAGCCCGGAGCAGCCGAAGCAGGTGTCGGTCCTGCAGGGCCACCTCTCGGACGTGACCGGCGTCGCATTCGGCGCCGACGGCCGCACGCTCGCCACCGCGTCCCGGGACCGCACCATCCGGGTGTGGAACGTCGCCGACCGGACCCGGCCGGCGCTGTGGGCGGTGCTCGCGAGTCCGTACGCGGTGAACGACGTGGAGTTCGGCCCCGAGGGCACCGTCCTGGCCGGCACCTCCGACGTGGCCACCCAGCTGTGGGGCGTGGACGTGGAACAGGCGCGCGCGAACGTCTGCGACTCGTCGGGGATGTCGATCACCCGCACCGAATGGGCTCAATACCTCCCGGGTCGCCCTTACGCCCTTCCCTGCCAGGCCCAGAACTGATCGCCCCGCGTGCCCTCCCCTAGCATGGGCAGTCAGCGGTTTCTATGGGCTTCAGGAGGGACGATGGCGGTCGCCGAGCTGCCGGGCGTCACGTTGCACCACATCGACGAGGGTCCGCGCGACGCCCCGGTGCTCCTGCTCGTACACGGGTGGGGTGGCGACGCGCGGGCCTGGGCGCCGGTGACCGCCGCGCTGCCGCCCCGCTTCCGGGTCATCGCCCCTGACCTGCGCGGACACGGACACTCCTCAGGGCCGCCGGCCGGGTACCGGCCCGCCGAGCTGGCCGCCGATCTGGTGGCGCTGATGGACCGGCTCGGCGTCGAGACGGCGGTCCCGGTCGGGCACTCGATGGGCGCGCAGATCGTCACCGCCCTGGCCGTCGGGCATCCCGGCAGGGTGCGCTCCCTCGTGGTGGTCGACCCCGCCTACGGCGCGGACGCGGAGGAGGAGCGGCTGTTCGCCGGTCGGCTGGCGGCGCTGCGGGCCGATGGCGCGGCGGCGGCGGTACGCCAGCTCGGCGCCGATGCCCTCCCCCCCGCCGTACGCGACCAGCTCCTCGCCACCCCCGGCCACGTGCTGGCCGAGTGCTACGAAGGCATGTACGTCACCGCGGAGGCGTTCGGCACCCGTCGAGCGGCCGAAACGTACCTGGCCGGACGGCGCTGCCCGGTGCTGAGCCTGCATTCGCTCCCCGAGCCCGCCGCCTGGGAGTCGGCCATCCCCGCGCCGCCGGGATCGCGCGTCGTCACCTGGCCGGGCACCGGCCATTTCCTCCACCTGGAACGCCCGGAGGCCTTCGCCGCCCTCCTCACCCAGTGGCTCGCCTAGAAGCCGGCGTCACCGGCTTGGCGCGGAGTGCCGGCCCGGGGATCGCTCCCCGGGCCGGCTCCGGCCTTCGAGCGGGGGACGGGAGTCCGCTCGACGAGGGAGGCGACAGCGGCCATGCACAGCTCCCCCAGCGGCCGCCGGGACAGGTCGATCGCGGCCACCGGCAGCCGGTGGTCGCGTAGCCAGGCATCCTGGGGCGGCGTGAGCCGGGCGCCGGCCAGCAGCACCCCCGCACTCCCCCGGGCGGCGACCCGGCCGAACCACCCGGCGTCGGCCAGGGAGACCACCAGGTCGCCGTGCGCCTGCCGGGTAGCCCGCTCGGCGCTCTCGATGACCTCGCCCGCGTACGGCGCCGCGAGGTCGTCGATGAGCAGGTCGAACAGCCAGAGATTGAGCGGGATGCGCCGCCGGTAGCCGCGGCGGCGCAGCACGTCCAGGACGCGCGCCCGGGTCGGAGGCGACACGTCCGCCCTGCCGTTGATCACCTTGGACACGGTGGACGGCGAGACGCCGGCTTCACGGGCGATGACCGACAGCTTCGGGGGGTTCACGGCACGCTCCGGGTAAGATCATCGAGATTGCCCAGGGTGACGCCCGGCGGGTTGTTCAGAGCGTCCGATAGGTCGCGTCGCGGAAGGTCGCCTGGCATCCCTCGCCCGCCAGGTCCTGCACCCACAGGCCGACGAACGCACCGGTGAAGCCGAAGCTCCGGATCTGGCCGTCGATGATCTCGTCGGCGTTCTCGTCCGACAGGACCGTGGCGTCCAGTTCCACAGGGATGGGCTGGTCGTCGCAGGTGAAGCGCAGGACCGGGCCGTCGAACTCGACGCCGAGCCGCCTTCCCGGCGCTCCGGTGAAGTGGACGGTGCGGACGCCCCGGTCGCTGCCGGTCAGGACCAGACCGTCGGTGGTGATCGCCAGGTGGTACCAGTTGCGGGAGTTGTAGTAGGCGGTGATCCCGGCGGACTGGTGCACGCTGTCCGGCTCGAACGTCACGTTCGCCGCGAACGCGCACCGCTTGCTGGTGACCCGGCGGCCGACGAGGCTGGGGGCGCGCAGCCCGTACGGGGACTGCCCGCCCGTGATCGTCACCCGGTCCCCGTCGAAGGTCACCCAGTCCGGCGAGGCGGGGCGGCGCAGGGTGCTCCAGTCGCTGCCCACGGGCGGCCACGGGTGCGGCGGCAGGGCGGGCATGGGCACCTCGACCGCGGCCACTCCCCCGGCCACCCGCGGCCAGCCGTCCACCCACTCGACGGGCTGGAGCGCGGTCTCCCTGCCCAGCACGCACCGGCCGCGCGTGGTGTAGGGCCGGGCGACCAGGTGCGCGACGTACCAGCTGCCGTCCTGGATCTGCACCAGGCAGCCGTGCCCGGCCTTCTGCAGCTCCAGGTTCGGGTCGTGGCGCGAGGTGAACATCGGCCCGGCCGGGTCCGGCTCGTACGGCCCCTCCAGCGAGCGCGACCTGAGCACGGAGGCGCAGTGCTCGTAGCCGGTGCCGCCCTCGGCGACCAGCAGGTAGTACCAGTCGTCGATCTTGTAGACGTGCGGTCCCTCGGTCACGTGCCGGTTCTCCAGGATGAGCCGCGGCTTGCCCCCGTCGAGCGGCTGGAGCTCGATCCCCGCGAACCCGTGCCCCGGGCGGGAGTCGAAGACCATGTTCAGCAGGTACGAGGTCCCGTCGTCGTCGTGGAAGAGCGAGGCGTCGAACCCGCGCCCCGGCAGCCGGACCGGGTCCGACCACGGGCCGTCGATGGCGGGGGCCGTGACGAGGTAGTTGGCGATGTCCTTGAAGCCGTGGGCGTAGGTGTCCATCACCCCGTAGACCAGGTGGAACAGGCCGTTCGCATAGGTGAGGTCAGGCGCCCACACGCCGCCGGAGTCGGGCACGCCGGACAGGTCGAGCAGCCGGCGGTCGGTCAGGATGCCGCCCAGGGGCCGCCAGTTGACCAGGTCGCGGGAGTGGTGGACGCGCACGCCCGGATACCACTCGAACGTCGAGGTGGCCAGGTAGTAGTCGTCGCCCACCCGCAGGATGGACGGGTCCGGGTGGAAGCCGGGGAGGACGGGATTGCGGATCATCGAATGGCCTCCATGGGGATGCCGCTGCGCCAGTGCTTCTGCGGCGAGAACATGAACAGTGCAAGAGAAATAATGGCCAGCGGCGACCCGGTGATGACGAGCGAGGTCATGTCGCCGGCGGACGGCACCGGGGCGTGCCACGCGTGGCGGCGGCTCACCGGCCCCGCCGTCGGGCACAGCTGCGCGGCGGCCGGGCTCCGGTCCTGGCCGGCGCGGCCCGCCAGGGCGGCCGGCAGGCTCGCGGCCACCGCCGTAGCCGTCTCATCTCTGCCTCCAGTCACAGAAACCGATCGCTGCGAACGCTACGACCGTGTGGCCATGACCACAAGAACACGTTACGCATACGTTACACGGAATGCGGAAATACCCGGTTGCCCAGGAAACATGTTTCTCCACGGCTCGCCGTTGACCGGAATCCTTGGCACTCCTACGTTAGACATCGGTTTCTATAACGTCCTCCGAACGGAGGCCTTGCCCGTGCCGCACCGTCCGAAGACGTTGTTCGCCATGCGCGCGTTGATCACCGGTGAGCTGCCCGCTTGCGCCACGAGACCGTGCGCCTCACCTGATGGCGTTCTCCGCCTGGAACGCCCGATCCGGCCGTGGGCGTCGCGCTGGTGGAGCAGCAGTGATCGATGGGGACCATCGGCTGGGATGCCGAGGGATCGCGGTGGCCATAAACTGCGAGCGTTGGCGTACCTCCCACAGCTGTCCGTGAAGGGTCGGCCTTGTCGCGAAAGATAACCCCAAGAGGGGTGAGTACGGACGACGAGCGGATCACCATCCGGGACGTGGCCGCGCGGGCCGGGGTGTCGGCCACCACCGTCTCCAGGGTGATCAAGGGCGACTACCCGGTCGCCCAGTCCACCAGGACGCGGGTGCTGCGGGCCATGCGCGAGCTCGACTACGTGCTCAACGTGCACGCCCGCGCCCTGTCCGGGGCCAGCACGAAGATGGTGGCGTTCGTGCTCGACGACGTCACCGGACCCTCCTTCGCGTACGTCGCCAAGGGCGTGGAGCAGCAGGCCACCGCCGAGGGGCGGCTGTGCATGGTGTGCACCACCCACGGCGATCCGGCCCGCGAGCTGGCCGTCGTGGAGGCCATGCGGGAGCAGCGGGCCGACGCGGTGATCCTGGTCGGCGGGGGCTCGCTCGACGACACCTACCGCGAGCGCATGTCGCACTTCGCCCACGCCCTGGACAAGGCGGGCTCCAGGCTCGTCCTGTGCGGGCGGCCGCCGCTGGGCGACGACGTGCCGACCACGGTGGTCGAATACGACAACGAGGGCGGCGCGTACGCGATGACCAGCCACCTGCTCTCGCAGGGGCACCGGCACATCGCGCTGGTGGGCGCCTCCGCCCCCGACGACCTCAACACCACGAAGGTCGGCCGGCAACGCGGCTTCGTGCGCGCGCACGAGTCGTTCGGCGTGCCGTACGATCCCGGCCTGGTCGTCCCGGCCTGGTTCGGCCGCGCCGACGGCTACGAGGCGACACGACGGCTGATCTCGCTGGGCACCCGCTTCACCGCGGTGTTCGCGGCCACGGACATGGTGGCCATCGGCGTGCTGGCCGCGCTGCGCGAGGCGGGGATCCGGGTGCCGGACGACGTGTCGCTGGCGGGCTACGACGACATCCCGTTCGCCGCCGACCTGGAGCCCGGGCTCACGACGGTGCACATCCCGACGGAGGAGCTGGGCCGCACGGCGGTGCGCCTGGCCCTGCACCGGGACGAACGCCAGCACGTCGTCCTGGGCACCCACATCGTCGTCCGCGACTCCGTCCGCCCGCCCAGCCGCGACTCGACGCGTCAGGGGTGACGCGGGGGCGCGGTGGACTCTCGCACGATCAGGCGCGGCGGCACCAGCGAGATCTCCGGTTGCGGCAGCCCGTCCAGCTCGGCCACCGCCGCGTGGAAGCACGCCCGCCCCAACCCCAGGAAATCCATCCGCACGGTGGTCAGCGCGGGCGTCCAGAAGGCCGAGCCCGGGATGTCGTCGAACCCCACGATGCTCACATCCCCGGGCACGTCCTTGCCCGCGTCGTACAGCGCCCGCCGCACCCCCTGCGCGATGTCGTCGTTCCCGCAGAGGATCGCCGTCACGTCGGAACGAGCGGCCAGCCGCTGCCCGGCCACATACGCGGACGCGATGTCCCATCCGCATCCGATGACCTCCGGGATCGCGGCCCGCGCCGACGTCAGCGCGTCCCGCCAGCCCGCCAGCCGGCCGCCGGAGCGGCCCTCGGACGGGGTGGCCACGTGGTGCACGGTCCGGTGGCCCAGCTCCAGCAGGTGCCGGGTGGCGTCGGCGGCGGCGCGCCGCTCGTCCAGGGCGATGGCGACCCGCCCCAGGTCGGGCGCGCCCGGCTCGGCGGCGACGACGGCCGGGATGTGCGGCGGCAGCGCTTCCAGCACCGCCTTGCTCAGCGGGTCGTACGCGATCACGACCACGCCGCCCGCGCTCGGGTCGCTCATGTAGTCCACGGTCTGCTTGACCTCGGCGGATTCCACGACCCTGATGCCCAGCGCCACGCCGTCCGTCCTGGCGGCCTCCTCGATGCCCTGCAGGATGCAGGCGTACCCGTAGAGCGTGGTGTTGGAGGTCACCACGGTGACGCCGTTGGCGCGGCCGAAGCCGAGCGTGCGCGCGGCCCGGTTGGGGCGAAAGCCCAACCGGTCGATCGCGGCCAGCACTGCGGCGCGGGTGGCCGGCCGTACCCTGGGTGACTCGTTCAGCACGCGCGAGACGGTCTGGTGCGAGACGCCGGCCTCGGCGGCCACGTCGCGGATGCTCGGGACGGCCCCTTTACGGACATGTCGGGGGCTCGTGTTCACGATCACATCGTAGTCGGGGCATACCCTGCCAGGCGGAGCACGCCCCAGTGGCTGGTGTCCAGGTAGCTGCGGCCGGTGCTGTCGTTCCAGGTCACCGCACCGGTACGGGCCGTGCCCGTCGCGTCGTTGACCTGCACGTCGAAGCCCAGCAGCGTGCCTTCCTCCAGGGTGATCGCGGGCAGCCGGACGGCGGCCTCGACGACGTACCCGCCGGGCACCACCTTGGCCACCGCCGACAGGTTGTCCTTGACCCCGGACGCGTCGAACGTGCCGCCGACGCTGAGCTTGCCGGAGAAGCTGACCCGGTACTGGCCGTCGTCGTCGGTGTAGCCCTTGGTCTTGCCGTTGCCGGGGTCCACGAAGATCTCGACGGAGTCCTGCTCCCAGAGGTTGGCGGACTCCTCGCTCAGGACGGGGTCGGTGACCTGGGCGAGGACGTACAGCGTGGACCCGCTCCACAGCGACCTGACGGCGGCGGTCGCGCCGGAGGTGCCCTGGATCCAGGTGGCGGTGCGGATCTCCGGCGCGGCCCGCCACGCGGGATCCACCACGCCGTCGAGCACGGGCGCGCGGTGGGCGGCGGAGGTGAGCTTGACGGCGGGTACGGCGGTGACCTTGCCGGTCCAGGAGATGGCCGTGGTCCGGTCGCGCACGGTGACCTGCACGTCGGTGCCCTTCTTGACCAGGGCTTCGACGCGGTATCCGGTCGCGGTCCTCCTGGCCCCGGGGCCGGTTCGCTTGACGACGTGAGAGATGCCGTCCACGGTGAACGTCACCCGGTCGCCGAGGTCATAGGTCGGGTCGGTGACCTCGGCGAGCACGTACAGGCCCTTGCCGGACGAGCGCGACTGGAAGCCGGCGGACACGTCCTCCACCCGGGCGATGGGCGTGTCGGGCAGCAGGTCCCATTCGAGGTCCCGTTTGCCGTCGACCTTGGGAGAACCGGCGGGCGCCTCCAGGCGGCGGATCAGCGGCGGGAGCTTGGACGGGTCCGCGACGGCCCAGTAGGCGGGCTTGGCCTGCAGGTCGTGGTCGAAGAGCAGCGGCGCGTTCAGCCGCGGGATCGGCCAGGACTGCAGCCAGCTCACGTCGTCGGACTCGCCCCAGACGGTGACCGAGCTGAGCTTGCCCGCCTGCCGCCGGAAGACGTCGAACAGCTCCTTGTACCGGTGCCCCTGCTCGGCGAGCAGCTCCGGCGAAATCGTGTCGTAGGAGGAGACGAAGTCGGTGTAGATGCTCACGTCCAGCTCGGTGACCTGCTGGTCCACGCCGAGCGGGGCGAAGCGCTCGATGGTGTCCTCGACGTAGGAGGCGGGCGGCTGCTCGATGTTGAGGTGGAGCTGGTGTCCGACGCCGTCGATCGGAACGCCCTCGTCCTTGAGCCGCTTGACCAGGGCGTACAGGGCCTCACGCTTGCGCGGGAACTCGGTGTTGTAGTCGTTGATGAACAGCTTGGCGTCCGGGTCGGCCTCGCGGGCGACGCGGAAGGCGGTGCGGATGAAGTCGAGGCCGGCGATCTCGTACCACTTGGAGCGGCGCAGCCCGTCGGGCTGGTTCTCGTCCACGACCTCGTTGACCACGTCCCAGGCGGCGATCTTGCCCTTGTAGCGGGTCACGAGGGTGCGCACGTGGTTCTCCAGGCGGCGCAGCAGCGTCGCCTTGTCGGCGCCGGCGAACACCCAGTCGGGGGTCTGGCTGTGCCAGATGAGCGTGTGCCCGCGGACCGTCATGCCGTGCTCGACGCCGAAGTCCACCAGGTGGTCGCCGTCGGCGAAGGTGAACTCGCCCTCCCTGGGCTCGGTGGCGTCCCACTTCAGCTCGTTGCCGGGGGTGATGCCGTTGAAGTGCCTGGTCAGCAGCTCGGCGTGCACGCCGAGCGTTTCGGGCCTGGTGAGCGCCGAGCCCATGACGAACGGCACCTTGTCCTTGAGCGCGGGGATGTCGGTCTGGATCGGCTTCGGCGCGACGTAGGTCATCGCGAAGTCGTCCAGGTAGAAGGGGAACGTGCCGCTGTCGGACTCGACGTACACGCTGAGGAAGTCGACGTCATAAGCCAGCGTGTACGTCCCCGCGAGCCGCACCCACTCCCCTGCCGGCACGGCCTTCGGCGCCACGATGCGCTCGTAGGAGGGTGTGCCGGCGGTGCGCCGCTCGATCGACAGGCCGAGGCGGCCGGCCGTGGCGTCGGGGCCGAGCCGTACCCACACCTCCAGGGCGTACTTGTCGCCCTTGCCCATCCGGCCGAGCACGTTGATCGCGGGGCCGTCCCACGTGGCGGAACGGCCGGTCACGGCGAGGCTGCGGGCGCCCCCGTGGGCGGCGGCCGTGCTGGACTCCAGCGTGGCGGCGGCACGCGGCGACCAGTCCTGCGCGGTGCCGTCCTCGAAGCCGGTGCTGATCGGCTCGCGCGTGGGGTCGCCCTGCGGGCTGATGACGATGTCGTCCAGGTAGAACTGGGCGGTGGCGTCGGAGCTCTCGGCGTAGAGCCGCATGTCGGTGGAGTCGGCGCTGAAGAGGTACGTGCCCGCCAGCCGCACCCACTCGCCGTCGGTCACGGTGGCCGCCGCGACCCGCTCGTACGTGGTGGTCCCACCGGTGGGCGTGCGCTGCACGGTCAGCGCGATCGTACCGGCCGGCTGGCCGCCGGCGAGGCGGGCGTAGGCGGTCACGCGGTAGGTGACGCCCTTGACGAACGGCGCGGGGAGCGAGGCCCCGTGCCAGGTTGCGGTCCGTCCCGTGGTGACCAGGCTGCGCGTGCCCTCATGGGCGGCGTCCGTGGTGGCCGTGACGGAGACACCGTCGCCGCGCGGGCTCCAGCCCTGCGTGGTGCCGTCCTCGAAGTCGTACGTGAGGTCGGCCGCGTGCGCGGGCAGCGCGGGCACGACACATAACAGGGCGGCGACCACCAGGGCTCGAAGGGTGCGCACGGCGCTCCTAGGTCATTCCGAAAATGAAAGTTTCAGGAATATGCCGATAAATATCAGGCGGACTCTAGATCCGCCGCGTTCGAGCGGTCAAGACACGTGTCCCGGGTGACGTCGGTACTCCTGCAACCGCTTGTTGCAGGAAAGGTGCAGTTTTACTGGGCCCATTGACGTGTCATGGCTATTACGCGAACGTTTCATGCAACCGATTGCCGCACCCCCCGCGAGGTTGCGTATGCGACTTCTATTCCTTCTCCCCGTGCTACTGATCGCGACGGCCACACCCGCGGCGGCACAGACGCGCACCACCATCGTGGTCGCCGCGGACGGGACCGGCCAGCACACGACCGTGCAGGCCGCCGTCGACGCCGTGCCGTCCGGCAACACCCGGCCCGTCACCATCCTGGTCCGCAAGGGCACCTACAAGCAGCAGGTGGTCATCCCGGCCGACAAGCCCCACATCTCGCTGGTCGGCGACACGCGCGACCCGCGCGAGGTGGTGCTCACGTTCGACGTCTCCGCCTCCACCCCGAAGCCTGACGGCTCCGGCAACTACGGCACCTCGGGCAGCGCCTCGTACGTGATCAGCGCCCCCGACTTCACGGCCCGCAACCTCACCTTCGAGAACTCCTACGACGAGGCCGCCCACGGCAACAGCCAGGCCGTGGCGGTGCGGACGACGGGCGACCGGCAGGTGTACGACAACGTCAGGTTCCTCGGCAACCAGGACACGTTGTACGCCAACACCGCCTCCGCCACCACGTTCGCCCGGCAGTACTTCCGCAACTGCTACGTGGAAGGCGACGTCGACTTCATCTTCGGCCGCGCCACCGCCGTCTTCGACAGCTGCGTCATCAAGGCGCTCGACCGCGGCAGCACCGACAACAACGGCTACGTCACCGCGGCCAGCACGGAGCTGAGCAACCCGTACGGCTTCCTGATCTACCGCAGCCAGCTGACCAGCGACGCCCCCGCGCGCACGGTCCATCTGGGCCGCCCGTGGCCGGCCGGTGGCTCGGCGACGGCCCGCGGACAGGTGCTGGTGCGCGAGTCGTGGCTGGGGCAGCAGTTCAAGGACGCGCCCTGGACCGACATGTCCGGCTTGAGCTGGCGGGACGCCCGGCTGTCCGAGTACCGCAACCACGGCCCGGGGGCGACGGTCAACGACGACCGGCCACAGCTCACCGCCGAGCAGGCGGCGGCCTTCACGCCGGAGAAGTACCTGGCGGGCAGCGACGGCTGGAACCCCGTGCGCCGGCAGCACCCGCGCCCCGACCCGTACCGGCTGGGCCGGGAGGCCCTGCCCCGCGACGACGGCTGGGCGGCGGCCACCACCGGCACCACGGGCGGCTCGGCGGCCCGCGCCGAGAACGTCCACGTGGTCTCGACCAGGGCACAACTGGTGGCGGCGCTCGGCGACCCCGCCGACAACACACCGAAGATCATCTTCGTGAAGGGCGCGATCGACGCCGACACCGACGACTCCGGTAACCCGCTGACGTGCGAGGACTACGCCGTCAACGGCTACAGCCTGCCCGCCTACCTGGCCGCGTACGACCCGGCCGTGTGGGGCAGGACCAGCGTCCCGTCCGGGCCGCTCGAGGAGGCGCGCAAGGCGTCGTACGCGAAAATGGCCAAGCACGTCAGCATCACGGTCGGCTCCAACGTCACCCTGGTGGGCGTGGGCCGGGACGCCGCGCTGAAGAGCTTCGGCATCCGCGTCAGCAACGCCGACAACGTCATCGTCCGCAACCTCACCATCACCGACACCCGGGACTGCTTCCCGCAATGGGACCCGACCGACGGCGCGGAGGGCAACTGGAACGCCTCGTTCGACAACATCGAGGTCTCCGGCTCCACGCATGTCTGGCTGGACCACAACACGCTCAACGACGGCGACAACCCGGACTCCGGCCAGCCGCTCTACTTCGGCCGCCCGTACCAGGTGCACGACGGGCTCCTGGACATCGTCCGCGGCTCGAACTACGTGACCCTGTCCTGGAACCATCTCAGCGACCACGACAAGGTGACCCTGATCGGCAACACCGACAACCCGGCCAGGTACGCCGAGGAGGACAAGCTCAAGGTCACCGTGCACCACAACCACTTCGAGGGGCTCGGCTCGCGCGCTCCCCGGGTGCGCTTCGGCCAGGTGCACGTCTACAACAACTACTACACGGGCAGTGACCGGCACGGATACAGCATCGGCGTAGGCGTCGGCTCCAAGGTCTATGCCGAGAGCAACGTCTTCGACGGCATCCCGGCCGCGAAGGTCCTGGGGGCGTTCAACGGCACCGCGATCACCGCCAAGGACAACCTCGTGGACGGGGCTCCGGCCGATGTGGTGGCCGCGTACAACGCCGCCAACGGGACGTCGCTCGGCACGGACACCGGCTGGACGCCGACCCTGGTCGCCCGCGTCCACCCGCCCATGGCCGTGAAGTTCTTGGTCCCGGCCGGCGCCGGGGCGGGACGTCGGCTCTAGCGAGAAGGCGGCGCCGTTCACCGGCGCCGCCAGGCCGTCCTCGATCGCAGCCGGCACCCGGTCATCACGCGCGCAAGAGCTCGCGCTTCAGCGCGTCACCGACATAGATCGAGTCGATGGCCTCGCCCCGGTATGGCGGACGCTGCGGAATTCTCAGCAACGCGCACGCGTCCAACCAGACTTGTGTGCGTCGGGGCCTCGAACCCCCAACCTGCCTGACATGATCGGGTTGACAGGCCAAAGAGCGGCTATGCGACGCGCTGCCACGTATCACCGAAATCAGCGATGACCTTAAGCTGGCCACCGAGCGCACGAATGTACTCACCCAGGGTGGTAAGTTCGGCGACGGTCCCACTTTCGATCGCAGAAACACGCTGCTGAGACACGCCCATCACCTCGGCGACCTCTGCCTGGGTCATCCCCGCCTTCCTGCGCATCTCGGCCAGAGACTCCGCCCGGACTCGGGAAACCCTGCGCTCACGAGCTTCCTTCAGCGCTTCACGGTCATCAGGGTGAACGAACTCCTCAAGGAATTCGTCCCGGGTATAGGAGTGAAACTCAGCGCTCACGGCTGCTCCTTCAAATAAGCCTCATACCATTTTTCGGCCAGTGGAATCGCTTCCTGATACCAGCGGCTCCATTGTCCGGACTTGTCTCCCGCGACCAAAGACAGCGTTTCGACTTGGGTCGAATATGAACAAGATTCGCACTTCGCTGTCGCCGCTTGACCCAGGACGGAGTTGACTGGTCGCGGAGGCCATCTTGCATAGCGCCTCATACGGAGAGTGGGTGCAGCGCGGCCACCCTCATCGTCCCTGCTCGCCCGATCGCTGGCCTAGTCTCGAAGACATGGACAGCGACAACCTGCTCGGCCAGTTCCTCCGCGCCCGCCGCGAGCTGATCCAGCCCCAGAGCGTCGGCATCCCGGCGAGGCGCTGTCCCTGCCGGGCAGCCTGACCGCCACCGCACCCACAAGAACGTACCGGCTACCGCCAGAGACCCCAGATCTGATCCCCGTCGGCATCATCACGCCGCTCGGCACGAAGCAAGCCGCGACTCGCCGCTGACCGAGCCCGGCCACCGGCACGCCGCTCGGCACGAGGCAGCCCGCGACGCGTCCCCCACCGAGCCGTGCCGCCTTCGCACTCCGGCCTTCGCGGCCGCCAAGGCGCGGCTTCGCCATGCCCTCGATCATCGATCGACGACCACCATGGGAGTGACCGCAACATGCCCGTCAACGACACCCCCGTCTGGTTCATCACCGGATGCTCCACCGGCCTCGGCCGCGCGCTCGCCGCCGCCGTCCTCGAACGCGGCTGGCGAGCGGTGGTCACCGCCCGCGACCCGCGCCAGATGACCGATCTGGTCGCCGGCCACGGCGACCGCGCCCTGTCCCTGCCACTCGACGTCACCGACAAGGCCCAGGTCGCGGCGGCCGTCAAGCAGGCGGAGACCGCCTTCGGCCGGATCGACGTCCTGGTCAACAACGCCGGCTACGGCTACCTGGCCGCGGTCGAGGAGGGCGAGGACCACGAGATCCGCGCGCTGTTCGACACCAACGTCTTCGGCCTGGCGGACGTCACCAGAGCGGTCCTGCCGGGCATGCGCGCCCGCCGGGCCGGCCATGTCGTGAACGTCTCCTCGCTCGGCGGCCTGGCCGCCTTCGGCGCGACCGGCTACTACCACGCCACGAAGTTCGCCGTGGAGGGCCTGTCGGAATCGCTGGCGGCAGAGGTCGCCCCGCTGGGTATCAAGGTGACGATCGTGGAGCCGGCCGCGTTCCGTACGAACTGGTCCGGCCCCTCCATGCGCCAGTCCCCCGTCCGCATCGACGACTACGCCGAGACCGCGGGCGCCCGCCGCACGGCCACCCTGGCGACGTACGGCCACCAGCCCGGCGACCCGGCTCGCGCCGCCGAGGCGGTCGTCGCCGCGGTCACGACCGCCGACCCGCCGCTGCGCCTGCTGCTGGGCAAGGTCGCGTACGACATCGCCGCCGCCCGCCTCGACACACTCAAAACCACCTTCGACGCCTGGCGCGACCTCACCCTCAGCGCCGACTACCCCGAAGACAAGGAACCCGCATGACCTCCACCCAGAAGATCGTCCTCGTCACCGGCGCGAGCAGCGGCATCGGCCAGGCCACCGCGCTGCGACTGGCCGGAGAGGGTCACCACCTGGTGATCGGCGCTCGCCGCGAGAACCGCCTCGCCGCCCTCGCCTCAGCGATCAGGGACGGCGGTGGCAGCGTCGACACGCATCGCCTCGACGTCACCGACCGCAAGGACGTGGCCGCCTTCGCCGACACCGCCGTGGAACGGCACGGCCGGATCGACGTGATCGTCAACAACGCGGGCGTCATGCCGCTGTCCCGCCTGGACTCGCTGCTGGTCGAGGAGTGGGACCGGATGATCGACATCAACGTACGCGGCCTGCTCAACGGGATAGCCGCGACGCTGCCCCACTTCCAGCGGCAGGGCGGCGGCCACTTCGTCACCGTCGCCTCCATCGGCGCCCACCAGGTGGTGCCGACGGCGGCGGTCTACTGCGCGACGAAGTACGCCGCCTGGGCCATCACCGAGGGCCTGCGCCTGGAAGTGGACCCGAGTATCCGGGTCACCACCATCTCGCCGGGGGTCGTGGAGTCCGAACTCGCCGACACCATCACCGAGCCCGGCGCGCGTGAGGCGATGCGCGCCTACCGGGCGGCGTCCATCCCGGCCGACGCCATCGCCGGCGCCATCTCGTATGCGATCGGCCAACCGGCCGACGTGGACGTCAACGAACTCATCATCCGCCCGACCAGGCAACGCTGACCCCATGACCGCCGCCACCACACAAGCGGGCGAAGCGGTCGTCGGGCTGGTCGGCCAGGCGCTCAGAAAGCCCCGGTGTACGGCGCGATCGTCGTCGCGGTGAGCGCGGTCCCCAGGTAGCCGTTCAGCGTGTGCGGGTTCACCAGGCCGATGAACGCCTCGTCGTGGCGATCGACGGGAAAGCGATCGCCGAGCCGCCGCGGAACGGCGACGAAGTCTCCCGGGTCGGCGAGGTTGACCCACCGGCCCACGCCTGGGGGGCGCAGGCCGTTGCCGTCGACCGGCCCGGGTTCGAGCTTGTCGAAGACGGCCCCCGGCAGGCCGAGTGGCGAGCCAAGCGTGACCAGGAGCTCCACCTCCAGGTCCGGGTAGGTGTGCAACGCCTCGTAGGCGACCACCGAGCCGAGCGAGTGCGCCAGCACCACCCGGGGCCGGTGCTCTCTGATCGCCTCGGCGACCTGCGCGCGGGCCGGCCCTCGCCGCTCTGGCAGGGCGAGATAGGCGTGCACCTCCCTGACGAACGCCACCATGATCCGGGCCAGCAGCTTCACCGGCACTCCGCGCCGCCGCGCCAGCCAGTCGAGTCCTTGGCGCAGCGGCATCGTGGCCGGACCCTGCTCATCCGCGGGATCGGGCACTCCGGCCGCCCGCAGCCACGCCCAAGCCAGCGGGACCTCCTCCGCCGACAGCGACTCCACCCGCTCGTCGTCGCCCGGCCCCTGCGCTTCGGCGTCGGCGAGCAGGTGAGCGTAATAGGCCACCCGCAGCTCGGGCACGGGCGCGGTGAAGCCGCCCGCCTGGTATCCCTGGGCGAGCTTGACCTGCCACTTCTCGGCCAGCTTCGCCGCCGCCTGCATCGGGCCGAGCCCGACCTGCCGGTTCCGGATCCCGTGCACGGCAAGGACCGGCGCTTTCACGCTCATCGACTCTCACTTTCGCCGGGTACGGAGAACAAGGCCAGCTCAGGCCCGAAGCTCACTACGAAACCGCGCGGATGCGGCAGCAGCCACTGCGCCGGGTGTGGCACGATCAGCGGCGGGCCGTCGCGTTCACCGGTGGCCGCGTCCCACAGGCACACCCGATGCCCGCTGGTGGTGACCACCCGGGCGCGGCCGCCGGCCCTAGTCACCACCGCTGATCCGACCAGCTCGTCGTGGGCCAGTTTCATGACCAGACGGCGATGGGGCATGTCCCACACCCACACCTTTTTGCCGCTGCAGATGAGCGCATGAGCACGCCCGTCGATATCGGCCACCTCCATGTGCGTGATCGGCCACCCGCTCTTGACGGGGAGGGCCTTGACCAGGCGGCCGTCGGACAACCGGATCAGCCGGAAGAGGTCACCCGACGACATGAGGGCGTGCGCCGTGCCGTCGATGTCGGCCGCCAGCAACTGCCTGCGCCGGGACAGATCCCTGGCCCATCGGGTGGAGCCGTCCACCAGGTCCCGCGCCTCCAGCCAGCGGCCGCTCGCGATCACGGCGTGCGGCCGCCCATCGATCTCGGCCGCCAGGACGCTATCAACGGGCTTGCCGAGCTTGCGGGTGTGCAGCAGCACCGCATCGGGGAGGCTCCACACGTGCACGCGGTGGTGCGGCGAGGAGCAGATGGTGAGCGCGTGCGGACGGCCCCGGAGGTCGGACACGGTCACCGCGCTCACGGGCTGGTCATGGTCGAGCCTTTGTGCCTGGACACCGTCGGCCAGATCCCACAGGCACACCTCGTGTTCGCCGGAGGCGGTCAGCCCGTAGGCGCGGCCGTCCACGGTTGCCACCGCTGCCGACTTGATCGGTTGGTCGCTCCTCAATGTGTGCACCAGGATGCCGTTGTCCAGGTCCCACACGCGCGCGTCCCGGTCGCCGGCCGTGGTGAGGGCGTAAGGTCTTCCGCGTACTTCGGCCGCCGCAATCGTGCGCACCGGTGCTTCGTGGTGGCTGATGCCTCCAGCCAGGTCCCAAACCCGGACGACATGGTCGACGTCGGTGGTCAGTGCGTAGGGGCGCTCGTCGTCCGGGGTGAATGCCGCGGCCTGGACGTTGCCGTGGTGATCAGAGAAAACCTGGTGAAGGGCGCCGCCGGTCAGATCCCACGCGTGCAGGCTCTTGCCGCTGACGGTGAGCACGCGAGTCCGCCGCAGGACCTCGACCACGCCCGCTACCCTTGCCGGCCCCTTGTGGCGGAGTTCGTGGCGGAGCGCGCCTGTGTCGAGGTCCCAGACGGACACGACGTTCACGCTGGTGGTGAGGGCGTGAGGACGCCCGTTGAGCTCGAACGCCGTGATCCCGTGCACCGGGTCGAGGTGGCCGAGGGAGTGGCGCAGCGCGCCGTCGGTGAGGTCCCACACGCGTACGCCGTTCTCCGCGGTGGTGATGGCGTGGGGGCGTTTGCCGATCTCCACACCGGCCACCGCGCGCAGGCGGCGAAGATGGCGCAGGACTCGCCGCTCGCCCCCGTCCGTGAGGTCCCACAGGCGCAGGCCGTCCTCGGCGTACGTGAGCGCGTGCGGGCGCTGGTGTACGGTCAGCGGGTCCACGAGCCGCACCGGTTCCCCGTGGCGCAGGTCGCAGCGGTGCACGCCCTCGGCGAGATCCCGGACGTGCACGGTCTTCCCGGCGGTGACCAGGGCGTGCGGGCGGCCGTCGATCTCCGTCTCCCGCACCTCCTGGACCTGACGGTCATGGATGACGTTGTAGCGTTCGGTGCCGTCCGTCAGGTCCCAGAGTCGCATCTCCGTCCCCGCGGCGGTCAGCGCATGGGGCCGGCCGCCGATCTCTATCACCCGAACGGCCCGCACCTGCTGCCCGCAGGCCAGGACGTGCCGCTCCGCGCCCTCCGCCAGGTCCCAGAGCCACACCTGGCTGCCCTCGGCGGTCAGGGCGTGGGCGCGGCCGTCGATGTCCGCCGTCGCCATCGCCCGTACGTGGTGGCGACGGTTGAAGGCGCGCCGCAGGGCGGGGTGGATGTTCGCGTTCGTCGCCCACACCGGCCGGACGGCGGGCGGTCCGCCATCGGTCACGGCGTGCGCGAGCTCCGGATGGCGCCAGCGGATCGCGTCCAGTTCCAGCAGGCGGCGGCGGGCCTCGGGGGTTCGTTCGGGATGATGCTTGATCGAGGTGTCGAGGATTCTCGCGTGGAGCTTGGCCGTACGGTCGGTGGCGCGGTGCGCGTTCGCCGCCGTCGCCGCCGGATCGGCGTGCACCAGGAAGCGGGGGTCGAGCAGCAGGGCGTTGACGGCCTGCGGACCGGCCGCGACGGCGTGCTCGACGAGATGGCGGCGCACGTACGGCGAAGCGAGGTGCCACAACCGGCTCCTGCCGTCGGGCGCGAGGGGGACCGTGTCCCGCAGCCTGGCGAAGACCGCTTCGGCGACACCCCGGCCAGTGGTGCCCTGGCCGGACTGGTCCTTGCGCATGTGCTCGACGATGGCGTGGTGGAAGAAGCGATAGAGCTGGCGTCCATCGGGGCCGGTGTTGGTGCGCAGGTAGAAGGTCGCCGCCGCGAGCGCCCGCCGCGTGTCGGACAACGTCGGCGCCAGCGCGTGCGACCCGCTGCCGACGGAGGGAGCGGATGCGGTGGCCACCGTGTGGAGGGCGTCGAGTGGCATGCCCTCGCCGCGTGCGCAGGCCACGGCCCGCAGCACCGGGCGCAGCCACGGATCCTGCTCGGTGAGCGTTTCGAGGTGCAGTTCGAGCATGCCTGGCAGGTCGGTGGGGAGACGCTCGACGCTCTCACGGGCATCCAGCGGGTCGCGCAGCCGAGTGAGGTAGTCGGCGAACAGCACGGCCAGGAGGAAGCGGCCGTGGTGGCGGGCGCGGGTGAGCCGATCGGCGGCTTGGCGTGCGACCTCGGTGACCGCACCGGCCTTGCCGGGGGAGGCGTGCGGCCACAGCGCGTCTTCCAGGTAACCGGCGAGGTCGGCGGCGAGTTGCGGGGCGGGCACGCGGTCCAGGTCGATCAGCTCGCCGTCGCTCCTGAGCCGTTCCCGTAACGCGGGGAAGCCGCGCCAAGGGCGGGTGCCGATGAGCACCCGGCACAGCGGCCGCCCGTCGCGGGTCGCGGTTACAAGGGGCAGCACGACCTGCGTGACGAGTTCCTCAGCACGCAGGGCCTCGTCGAGCGCGTCGAGCACGACGACAGCGGGGACGGGTGCGTCCCGCAGCCGCTCCAGCACCGCCTGGGTGGTCCATGGGCCGCCCGCCGGAGGAGCGCCCAGGCTGAGCTGGCCGGCGAGGGAGGAGAGGATCTCGGCCTGGCTGCGCTCGCGGGTATGGACCGCGGCCAGGAAGGGATGCACGCTCGGCCGCTCGGCGGCGGGGATGCGGCTGCGGATGGTGCCCGCGACGGCTTGGAGGTCCTTGTGCGCCAGGCAGAGCGTGACGCCCAGCAGAGCGGACTTGCCCGCGCCGGGCCCGCCGGTCACCACCAGGAGCGATGGTTCGGAGCCTGCCGGGTCGTCCAGCCAGGCGTTGATCCGCAGGCGCTGTTCGCGCCGGCCCGCGAAGCGGCACTCCTCCGCCGCCTGTGACGACGTGCCGGAGGCACGGGAGACGAAGTGCAACGGGTCCAGTCCCGGGTCGGCCTCGGCGGCGAACTGCCATAGGGCGCTGTCACGCCGCCGCTGGAACTGGTCGAAGAGATTGTGGGCGTAGGCGGGGTTGGGGAAGAACGGCGGCGGCTCAGCGAACGCCTCCAGCCGCGGTGTACGTACCACCGTCTGCCCGAAGCCCTGCCCGTCCCGCTCGGCGAGGCGGGCCAGCTCGCGGTCGATCTCCTCGGCGAGGGTCTCGACGGGGATGTACGCGAGCGCGGGCGAGACGTCCAGGACGCCGTCGCGCAAGCGCTCCAGGACGGTCACGGTCGCCTGGGTGAAATGCGCCTTGTAAGCCTTCTCGTCCTCCGTGCACGCGGCGATGACCCAGGACTTCCTGTCACGGACCCGGAGCCGTTGCGCGAGCTGGTACACCGCCGCCCGCCCCGCCCCGCACACGTCCAGCAGGAACAGCGTGGGAGCCCCGTCCGGGGTGTCCTCCACCTCGTCCAGCCAGGTGTTCACGCGGACGGCGGTGCGAGGCAGAGAGCCTGATTCGCTGTCGTGCACTGCGAGGTACAGGGTCGTGTCCGAGTTACCCAGAACGCCGTGGCCGCTGAAGTGCACGATCAGCGCTTCGCCGGCCGCGCGCCCGCGCAGCTCCTGCCACGCCTTCTCCGCCTCGGCCAGCGAAGGGTGCAGCAGCGGCGCGTCGCCGTGCACGCTCAGTCCTTGGAGCCGGGCGATCGTGCGGGCCAGCTCGGTCACGGCAGGGGCCACGCAGGCCAGTGGCTCGAACCCCGTCGCCGCCGATCCCGCGGGATCCCACTCGCTCTGCTCGACCACCCGGAAAGATCCCGCCCCTACCACGAGCGCCCGCGTCACCGTGCCCCGTCCTCCTCGTAGGTCTCGCGAGATAGCCAAAGCGTAGGAGAAGAACGCTGCGGTGTCCGCTGAGATGCACATTCTGTGCACCTGGGTCCGCACGGGATGTCCCCGGCCCTGTCCTGGTAAGTCAGGACCACTGATCGCCGGTATCGGCTTGCTCGGGGCCCGGTGCCCGGCCGGACGAGGGGCGGGTCCACGCGACCCGCCCCTCGGGAGGATCACGTCCCGTAGGCCCTGACCTCCAGGAGGCCGACGGAGCTGGTGCCGTTGCCGGTCAGCAGCACCCGCAGCCGGGTCGTGCTCGTGCCGGTGAAGGTGACGGTGTTGTAGGCGTTCTTGGTCAGCGTGTACGCCGAAGCGCCCGGCACGTCCACGTACGCGCTGCCGTTCCAGTACTGCAGCTTCCACGACGCCGGCATGTCGATGCCCTGGTCGTCGTCGAAGAAGTAGACGTCGGCCTTGTTCAGGGTGCGCGCCGACGACCAGGTCAGGTCCACCCACTGCTGCCCGGTCTCGGGCCAGCAGCCCCAGCGCGGGTTCACGGTGTCGTTGGACGACGGCGGGTCGATCCCGTCGTTGACCGCCGCGACGCTCTCCCACGACGAGGTGTACGACGCCGACGGCGTGGCCGACAGCGCCAGGTTGGCGGGCGGCTGGACCCCGCCCCGGTTGTAGACCTTGACCTCGGTGAGCCCGGTCCTGGCCCCGGAGGCGGCCGTGGCCAGCACCCGGACCCGCTGGGCGGTGACGGCGGAGAACTGGACGACGTTGTAGTTGGCCCGCGGCGTGGCCGGGGTCTTGGCCTGGCTGGGCACGCTGACCCAGTTACTGCCGTTGTGGTACTGGATGTCGTAGGACGCCGGCGCCCGGTAGGTCGAGCTGGCCGGGCGGCTGTCCTTGAAGTAGAGCCGGACCTCGTTGAGCGTGCGGGCAGAGCCGAAGTTCAGCTCGTACCAGTCCTGCCCGGCGGTGGTGCCGCCCCAGAACGGCTCGTTGATCGGGTAGCCGTCGACCGCGCCCGCCGTGGAGCTGCCCGAGGCCGTGGTCGAGGCGGTGGCGGTGGCGCCGGCGGCGAGGTTGGTGAGGTTGGCGGTCAGGTCGACGCCGGCCTTGGCGAGCATGTCGACCATGCGGGCGCTGGTGTGGTTCACCTGCGTGGGCGACTGGAGGCCGGGAGCGGCGACGTGGTGGGTGACGGTGCCGCTCGTGGTGACGTCACCGGTGGCCGGGTCCCACGTGAACGGCACCAGCGACGACACCGTGGCCACCCGGCTGCCGTTGACGTAGATCGAGTAGCCCTCGGGTACGCCGGCGTAGCGGACCACGCCGTCGGCCGGGTCGTCCCAGACGATGGTCAGGTCGGCGTTGCGGTAGCGCAGGTTGTTGACGGTGAAGTGGGTCCAGCCGATGTTGATGGGCGAGAGCTCGACCTTGGCGTCGTTGCGCGGCCGGAGTCCGGCGACGTCCTCGACGACAGTCCAGTTGCTGCTGCCCAGGATGTTGTGGTGGATCCAGGAGCGGTAGGTGATCGAGGAGCCGTTCCAGTCGGCCCAGAACTCGTTGGCGTCCGGCCACTGGGTGTTGCCGTTGACGTATTGGGCCCAGGCGTTCCAGTAGAGCAGCTTCTTGTAGTCGGTGGCGCTCATCCACTCGTTCGGGTAGTCGCGCAGCACCTTGGAGTAGAGGCGGAACTGGACGGTGGAGTTGATGGTGGAGAAGTTGTTGGAGCCGGGCTCGCCTGCGTCGGCGGCGGCCTTCTTGTCCACCTGGTTGGCGGTGAAGAAGGGGAAGATCGGGTAGTGCGCCGGATCGTCGTACAGGCGCAGGGCCTGCTTGTACGTGGCCGTGTTCGGGATCGCGCCCACCGAGAACGGGTAGTAGTTGTTGATCTCCTTCCACGGCACCCACTCGTTGGTGGACTTCAGCCGGTGCTCGAACAGCTGCCTGCTCGGGTTCCACAGCACGTTGACGATGGCGTTCTGGATCTGGGTGGCGAGCGTGCGCATCTCGGTGGCCTTGGCGGCGTTGCCGATGGCCTCGTACGCCTGCGCCGCGGCCAGCGCGCCGCTGTACTGGTAGGCGGCCTCGGCGCGGTCCATGCGCTGGTTGGGCCTCCAGTGGAAGGACACCGCGTCGGCGTCGTTACCGGTCAGGGCGCCCCAGTCGTACTCGATGAGCTTGTTGTTGTCGGTGTCGTAGTACGACAGCTGGCCCTTGACGTCCTGCTCGGCGTAGCGGGCGAGGTTGGCGGCGATGGCGGGCTGGCCGCCGTGGATCTGGTAGCTCTTCCAGGCCGCCTCGCCGATGTACTGGGTGTAGCTGTTGGACCAGTTCTCGGGGTCGCCGGGGTTGTCCAGGAAGCGGCCGTTCTTGGAGATCTGGCCGACGCTCAGCCAGTCACCGTAGGAGTAGATCGGGTTGCGCAGGTATTTCAGGTCGTCGATGTGCATCGGCTGGGTGAGCGCGATCGCGTTGTTGTAGCCCAGCACGCCCTCGGTCGAGGTGGGGAACTGGAAGGTCTGACCGGGGATGTCCGCGTCGAGGTGGTTGAAGCGCATCAGCCACCAGCGGTAGTAGATGTTCTTCTTGATGGCGGGCTCGGGCACGTCGATGTAGGGGACGTTCTCGGCCCACCACCGGTTGTACGCGCGCACGTGGGTGGCGAACGCCGTCGCGGCCGAGTAGCCGGCGTAGGCGTCGTACTCGGTGCGGGAGGCCGGGATCTCGTTGGTGACGAAGCCCATGACGACCTTGACGGTCACGGTGGCGCCGGCCGCGACGGTGACGGACCTGTTGAGGCCGCCGCTGGAGACGGTGAACCCGTCGCCGGTGAGCCTGGGGTAGATCGTGGTGAGGTTGTTGTAGGCGTTGACCTGGCCGGTCAGCTCGCTGCCGCTGCCGGACGTGGCATACGGAGAGGTGGCCCTGACCTGCAGCGTCGTCGAGCTGGAGCCGCCGTTGGTGATGGCCAGGTTGGCCACGGCGACGTTGTTCTCGGTGATGAACTTGGTCTGGTCGACGGTGATCGAGCCGCTGGTGTGCCGGCTCTTCCAGTGGCTGGGCGCCTGCCAGCGAGAACTCACCTGTTCGGTGAACGTGCCGGGCGTGACGGCGACGGTGAAGGCGTTGTTGTTGCTGATGCTCTCCCAGTACGCCGCCTGCCCGGCGAAGCCGAGCGTGCCGGGCGTGTGGGTCTTCATGAACAGCGCCCGCCCGCGCGTCATGAGCCAGGTGCCGGCGGGGTCGTTGCCCGGCCGGGCCAGCAGCCGGTCCATCCAGAAGTCGGTGCCGGAGCTCTCGGCGTCGTAGATGGCCTGCATCATGTTGCCGGTCGTGTACGTGCCGGGCGCGGCGGGCACGGCCGGGCCGCCGAACGTCGGGAAGCCGATGGTCTGGTCGGCCGCCGCCGGCGGACCGGCGACGAGTAACCCCGCGATGAGCAGCAGGGCGAACAGGGCGCGCCTCATGAGAAGGCCCTCCATTCGAGCACACCGGTGGAATAGCCGGACCTGGAGGTGATGTTCAGCCGCAGCCTGGTGGTGCTGACCGGGCTGAATGTCGTGGTGTTGAAGGTGTTGGCCGCCACGCCGCAGCCCGACTGGCCGGGCACGTTGACGTAGGCGCTGCCGTTCCAGTACTGCACCTGGCAGGAGGCCGGCAGGTCGATGCCCAGGTTGTCGTCGAACCAGTACACCTCGGATCTGGAGATCGTCTGTGCGGTGGGCCAGCGGTACTCGATCCACTCGGTGCCCTGGTGGTCCCAGTTGCCGTAGGCGCCGTGGCTGTGATCGGCCGAGTTCGCCGGGGTGTAGCCGTCGTTGATCGCGGCGAGCGTCTCCCACGGCGAGACGTAGGAGGTGGAGGGGGTGGCGCTGGCCGCCAGATTGCCCGGAGTGGTCGGGCCGCCGGTCTGGACGACCTTCTGCATGGTGCCGTCGGCGTTGAAGTAGAGCTTGTCGAGCGTCACCGAGCGGCGGAAGTTGCCCCCGCCCGGGGCGCCGGCGTTGTGGTAGACCATGTACCACTGACCCTTGAACTCGATGATCGCCGGGTGGTTGGTGGTCGAGCTGACCTGGTCGAGGACGACGCCGCGGTGCGTCCACGGGCCCAGCGGGTTGCTGGCGGTGGCGTAGCGGATGCAGGCGTAGTTGGGCGCCGAGCAGCCGGAGTCGTTGGCCGCGTAGGCCAGGTAGTAGACGCCGTTGCGCTTGAACATCCAGGGGGCTTCCCAGAAGTTCGACACGCCGCTCGGGGTGATCACTGAGCCGTTGATCGTCGTCATGTCGGAGTTGAGGCGGGCGGCGCGCAGGCCGTAGTAGGAGCCCCAGTACATGTAGACCTGGCCGTCGTCGTCGGTGAACACGGTCGGGTCGATGTTGAGCGGCGAGGAGTTGGGGGTGCTGTCGCTGATCAGCGGGCCGCCCTTGGCGTCGCGGAACGGGCCGAGCGGGCTGTCGCCCACGGCCACGCCGATGTTCATCCAGCCGGGGCCGTTGCCGTTGATGGAGACGTACCAGTAGTACTTGCCGTCGGCTCCGCGCTCGACCTCACTGGCCCAGGCGTCGGCGCCCGCCCAGGGGAAGCTGGAGATCGACAGCTTGGCGCCCTGGTCGGTGAAGGTCGTGGCGTCGTTGGAGGTGAAGACGTGCCAGTCGCGCATGACGAAGTTGGTGCCGCCGGTCGGGGCCTCGTCGTGGCCGGTGTAGACGTACAGGGTGTCGCCCACGACCAGCGCGGCCGGGTCGGCCGTGTAGATCGCGGTGGTGATCGGCGGGCCCGCGAGCGCGGGCCCTGCGGTGCCGAGGAGGAGCAGGAGTGCCGCGGCGAGGGCCGCCGCCCAGCGTCGTCTCATGAGGTCGCCCCTTACAACCTAGCGATTGCTTGTGTTAACGCTAACATCACTGACCCGAATCGAAGCGGTGAACCTGAAAGGTTTTCGGGAACGTAAAACGGCCAAGCAGGGGCTGTCAATCGGCGACTGCAACCACATGCATAGGGCATGAACTGGCCTTATAGAAATGGCCGGTCGCTGATCAGCCAGCGAGCGCTTGGTCACGGTTTCATATCACCGAAAAGGCTTTCGGCGTGCCGGCCGCTCACTCATCAGAACTTCATGCCTGTCGCGGGCGGTGTTCGCGCGGCGCTTCGCCGAGCTGGTCGGGCAGCCGCCACTGGTCTATCTGACGGAGTGGCGGATGACGCTCGCCGCCGACCTGCTCCGCACGCCCGGTGCGACCGTGGCGGCGGTGGCCCGGCGGGTCGGCTATGCCGACGGATTCGCCTTCAGCAACGCCTTCAAGCGGGTTCGCGGCATGCCGCCCAGCAACCTGGTCCGCTCCCGGAGGTAGGGGGTACTATTGGACGAACGCCCAGGGCGATCGTCCAAACGAGGAGAGCATGGCCTCCACTTCCGCGGAACGCGGCAAAACGACCCGGCAGCGGCTGCTCGACGCGGCCGTCGCGCTGGTGCCCGAAGTCGGCTGGGGCGGCGTCACGACCAGGCTGGTCGCCGAGCGGGCCGGGGTGGCGCCCGGCGTGGTGCACTACCACTTCGCCTCGGTGACGGAGCTGCTCGTCGCGGCCGGGACCGGGTTCAGCGGCGTGCTGCTCGAGCAGTTCGCCGTGGCGCTCACCGCACAGCCGGGCATCGGGGAAGGGGTGGACTGGCTGCTGGGCGAGCTGTCCCGCCACAGCGGCACGGATCCCGCCTCGTTGCTGGTCGTGGAGATGTTCCTGGCCTCGACGCGGCTTCCCGAGCTGCGGGAGCGGCTGGGCGAGCAGATCACCGGATTCCGTGCGCGCGTCGCGTCCTGGCTGGCCGAGCACGGTTACCAGGGCGACGCGGACGCCGCGGCCGCGATGCTGGCGGCGGCCGTGGACGGCATCATGCTGCACCGCGCGCTGGACCCCGGCCTCGACTTCGCCACGCTGGCGGGGCCGCTGCGCGCCATGTTCGGGCTCGATGGCTGACTTCGGAAAGGGAATCAACCGTGAAAGTCCTCATCTGCGGTGCCGGCATCGCCGGGCTGACGCTGGCCTGGCACCTCGAGCGCGCCGGCTGGGAGGTGGAGCTGGTCGAGCGCGCGGCGGCCTTCCGGGACGGCGGATACATGATCGACTTCTATGGTCCCGGCTACCAGGTCGCCGAGCGGATGGGATTGCTGCCCCGGCTGCTGGAGAGCCGCCACCTGGTCGACGAGCTGAGCTACGTCGATCGCGACGGCCGGCGGACCAGCCGTCTGACGCTCACCTCCGGTTTGGAACAGGTGCTCAGCCTGCTCCGCGGCGACCTGGCGCGGGCCATCGCCGACGACGTGCGCGCCCCCATCACGTACGGCGCCAGCGTCGAGTCCGCCGAGCAGTCCGCGCACGGGGTGTCCCTGCGGCTGACCGACGGCACGACGCGCGAGGTGGATCTGCTCGTGGGCGCGGACGGCACGCATTCGCGGGTGCGCGAGCTGTCTTTCGGTGACGTGCTGCCGCGTTACCTCGGGCACCAGGTGGCGGCGTACATCATCGAGGACGAGGCGCTCTCCCGCCGGATCGGCACCCGCTACCGGATGCTGACCGAGCCGGGCCTGATGGCCGGCGCGTACGCCCTGCGCGGCGGCCGGCTCGCCCTGCTGTTCCTGCACCGCGAGCCGGACCCCGCGCTGCCCGCCGATCCGGCGGCGGTGCTGCGCCGGCGCTTCGGCGACCTCGGCTGGATCCTGCCCGAGGTGCTGTCACGCTGCCCGGACCCGCCCGAGCTCTACTACGACCAGGTGACGCAGGTCGAGATGGAGCGCTGGCACCAGGGCAGGATCGTGCTCTTGGGGGACGCCTGCCAGGCCGTGTCGCTGTTCGCCGGGCACGGGGCGACCCTGGCGATGGCCGCCGCGTGGGTGCTCGCCGACGAGCTGGCCGCCGGTGGGGACCTGTCCGCCGCGCCGGCTCGCTACCAGCGGCGGATGGCGCCGGCGATCGCCGACGTGCAGGGGTTCGGGCGGCGGTTCATCCAGTGGATGGCCCCGTCCAGCCGGTGGCGGATCACCGTCCGCGACCTGCTGTTCCGCCTGGCCGCCCTGCCGGGAGGCGACCGCCTGTTCGTCAACTCGCTCAGCGCCGGCGGCCACAACCTGATCACCAGCCGCTCCGGCCTTCTCGACGGCGTCCGCCAGGACTAGCCGGGACGGCTGCCGATCTCAGCTCTCGACGCGCTTCTTCAGGGCCTCGTTCAGGTTCTCGAAGTTCCGCGTCGTGCCCTCGATCAACTTGCCCAGGAACGGCACGAGCAGGCCCTTGAAGCTCTCACTCTGCACCAGATGCGTGCCGCCCTCCGGCGTGGCCGTCAGGGTGAACTCGTGCGTGCCGTCGAACAGCCCCGGCACGATGAGGTGGCCGACCCACTTGAGGCGCTTGCCCGGCTCGGCGGCCAGCACCTCGGGCTTGAACGTCACCGGCCGGCCGTTCTCCGGGAACATGCGCAGCACCAGCCTGCCGCCCACGACCGCCTCCCCCGAAGCCTCCCGCATGAACGGGTTCCACTCCGGGTAACTCGCGAAGTCCACGAGCACTGCCCACACCTTCTCGGGAGACGCGTTGATGTCGATGGCAGAGCTGATTGCGCGCATGCGAGAGCCGCATCATGACGAAGGAAGTGATCCCTTTTGCGGGATACGAGGCATTTATACACGCCTTTCTGATCTCCATCGTTACGTAGCCGGCACAGTGTGGCGCCTCACGCAGCCGGTTCCGTCTCATCCTCCTCGTCCACTTTGCCGGCGGCGCGCTGCAGGGCCAGCATGGCCGCCCTGAAGCGGGCGCACCGCGCCTCGAGCTCGCGTTCGTCCTCGACAATCCACTGTTCGATCATGGGTACCAAAGTGATCACACGCCAGGCCGGCGGGCGGTGGACTTGACGCAGACTTTTCACGCCGGCAACTCGACCGTGCCGCGCTCGCTGTCCACCCTGAGTGCGCCCGCTCCAGCCGGCGCGCGGATCGCCGACCGGTCCGGTGACCGGCTCGGCGAGGTCAGCCGATTTTGTCCAGGAGGAGCTCGGCCTGCGGGGCGAAGGACGGGTCGCCGGTGCCGGTCGCCAGCTCCAGCAGGCGGCGGGCGAGCGCCAGGTCGCCACGCTCGTAGCGGATCTCGCCGAGCCGGCAGGCGGCCTCGGCCACCAGGTCCGGCTCCTCGGTCAGGCTGAGCGTCAGCTCGTAGTAGCGCAGGGCGCCGTCACGGTCGCCGAGCCAATAGCACAGCTCGCCGAGGTGTGCCGCGGCCATCCCGGACTCGGAGTCGCCCGCGTCGATGACCCGCTGGTACCAGGTGAGCGCCCCGGGGAAGTCCCGGTTGCGCTTGGCCAGCGCGCCCAGGTGCATCGCGCCGAGCGCGCTCGTGTGCCCCTCGCTCTCCTCGACGGCGCGCACGTACCACTCGCGCGCCAGCTCCTCGTCCTCGTCGTGGTAGGTCTGGCCGAGCGCGATCATGGCCCGCGTGGCGAGGCCGGCGTCGCCCGCGCCGAGCACCTTCAGGTACGTCTCCCGTCCCTCGTCCACCATTCCGGCCCCGACCAGGGTCTGCGCGAGCGTGGACAGCGCGATGGGCTCGCCGCTGGCGGCCGCCTCCCGCAGCGTGCGCAGCGACTGCGTGGTGTCGCCCCGGTTGTCCTGCAGCATGCCGAGCAGGCTCTCGAACATCGGCCTGATGGGGCTGTCGGCGTCGGCCGCCTGCCGCTGCGCGACGTCGTAGAAGGCGGCGTCGTCGCCTTCGTCGTCGAGCAGTTCGAGCAGCCTGCCCCCGGCGACGAAGCGCACGTCGGGCTCGCCGTGCTCGCTCAGCCGCTCGTACGCCGCCCGCGCCGTGGCGGTCTCGCCCAGCTCCGCCAGCCGGTCGGCGGCCCGCAGCTCGGTGTAGGGGTCCGAGCCGGCCAGCGCGTAGTACTGCCGCACGGCCACCGGGTCCTCGCAGCGGCCGCCCAGTTCGCCGGCGGTCTCCGCGGCATGCTCCCCCATGAGCGGCAGCACCTGCAGCGCCAGCGGGTGGTCGCCGCGCTCGCAGGCGCGGTAGGCGATGGCGTGGAGGTTGCTGACGGCGTTCTCGGCCAGGTCGGTGCCGGTGTCGGCGGCCGCGGCGAACGCCTGCGCCGCCGCCAGCTCTTCGCCCTCGTCATACAGCCACACGCCGAGCGCGAGTCCGCCCCTCGCCACCGCGTCGGGCAGACCGGACTCGATGGCCAGCCACGCCTCGCGGGCGGCGCCGTCCGCGTCGCCCAGCTCGTGCAGCGCCGTGGCGAGGTCGACCCGCACGCTGGGCGAGATGTCCGGGAAGCCGACGTCGATGCCCTTGCGGTAGGTGTCCGCCGCGCGTTCCATGTCGCCGCCGGCCTTGTGCGCGTCGCCCCACGCCCAGTAGCCCATGGCCACGGTCTCCGGGTCGCCGGTCCCGACGGCTCGCTCCGCCTCCCGCACCACGGCGTCGTGGTCCTGCTCCAGGAGCAGGTGGGCGAGCAGCCGGCGCAGGCATTCCAGGTCACCGCCGGACGCTCCGGCGGTGAGCGCCGCCCGTACCCCCGTGGTGTCGCCGCGCGTCTCCAGCAGCTCGGCGAGGAGGTCGGCGGTCGCGGGCATCGCGGCGCGGGCGGCCTCGATCGCCCCGTCGAGGTCGCCCCGGCGGTGCCGGACGACGGCGATGTTGCGCCAGGCCATCGTGCTCGTCAGCGCGTCCTCGGTGGCGGGCAGGAAGCACAGCTCGGCGCGGGAGTAGTGGCCGTCCCCGGCGAGGAGCGCGCCGAGTTCGATCCTGGCCCGCGCGGCCTGGGCGGGCTCGCCCAGGTCGATGATCAGCCGCCAGAACGCGGCGGCCGTGTCGTCGTCCAGGCCTCCCGCCTGTTCGATGACCTCACCGATGGCCTGTGCGCGGGCCACGGGCTCGGCCTCGGCCAGCAGACGGCGTACGGCTCGCGCGTCCTCGTCGTTGAGCGCGAGCAGCGCCGCAGCCGTCAGCTCCGACCCGGTCTGCTCGGTCAGCGACGCCAGGGCGCCCTCCTGGTCGCCCTCCGCGGCCAGCACCCAGGGCAGCTCCTCCGTGGTGGCCCTGCCGAGGAGGTGGCGGGACACGGCGGCGGCGTAGGCGTCGTCCTCCTGGGCCGCGGCCCGCTCCAAGGCGAAGTGCGCGGACTCGGTGTCACCGGCCTCCAGCAGGCGGCGGCCGGCCTCCAGCATGGTCGCGGGCGCCGATTCGGGGTCGAGGGCCGCCGCCCGCTCGAACGCCGCCTTCGCCTCCTCCAGGTCACCGCACTTGGCCAGCAGCGTGCCGAGCAGCCGCTCGGAGGTGCCGGTCGGCTCGGGCGGCGCGGCCTTCAGGTCGGCGAGCGCGCCCTCGGGATCGCCGTGGTCGTGCCGGAACCTGACCAGGTGCAGGGTCGCGGTCTCGCCGAACGCCCCAGCCAGCGACTCGCGGGCCTCCTCGACGCGGCCGCACGCCACCAGCGACTCGCCGAGCAGCAGGGTTCGCTCGCGCCACCGGCGCTCGTCGCCGGTGTCCGGCATCCCGGCGAACGCCTCCACGGCCTCGGCGTACTCCCCGAGGTCCATCAGGACCTTGCCGGCGGCGTTGAGCGCCACCCCGTTGAAGTGCTCGTCCTCTCCCACGGCCCGCAGCCAGGCGTCGATGGCTCCGCGCTGGTCGCCCGCGTCGCCGCGCAGCGCGCCGAGGTAGCAGCCCGCCTGCTGGCGCAGGTCCGGGTGGCCGGTCGCGGCCACCAGCGCGAGCGCTCGGCCGGCGGCGGCCGTCCGTCCGGTGCGCTGCCAGCCGTGCGCGGTCTCCATCGCGAGCGTGCTCGCCATCCAGTACGCCTCCCCCGTGGGCAACGCCCGCGCGGCGGCCTCGAAGTCCCGGTCGAGCAGCAGCGTCCCGAACGTGCTGAGGTCGTCGGAGCCCAGGGCGAAGGCCGCGCGGGCGGCGTCGGGATCGTCGAGCCTGAGCCTGGTGAACCCCAGCGGTACGGCGCCCCGCTCCGTCCACCCCTCGTCGATCATCCGCTCGTACAGGCGGCAGGCGGCGAGCAGGTCACCCTGCTGCTCGTACAGCCCTGCCAGGTCGGCCGCGACCTGGATCCGCAGGCCCCTGCTCTCGGTCTCCATCGCCGCCTCGTACGCCGCCCGCGCCTCACCGGGATGGCGCTCCGCGACGAGCCCGCCGAGCGCGTGCGCCACCCACGGCGCCAGTACGGGATGGCCCTCATCCCTGGCCCGGCGCAGCAGCGCGACCGCCTCGTCCTCGTCGGCCAGCACCTCCTTGCAGATCATCGCCGCGTACGACAACGCGAGCGGGTCGCCGGAGCCGGCCGCCGAGCGGAACAGCTCGGCCGCGTCGGACAGCTCGTACCCGATCGAGGCCAGCACCTGAGCGAACACGGCCGTGCCGATGGCGGCAACGGCCCGGTCGGGGTGGTCCATGGTCGCGCGGTAGCGGACCAGCCCCTCCTCCCTGCCCAGCCGCTGGTGGTCGAGTATCGCCCGCATCACCGGATGCAGCTCGTCGCCCGACGCGCGCAGCAGGTGCAGCATGAAGGCGGCGTTGAAGCCCTGGAGCACGTCGTCGCCCTCGGCCACGTACGCCAGCAGCTCATCGGCCTGCTCGCGGTCGCCCTCGCCCATCTCCAGCTCGGCGAGCGTCACCATGGCCCTGAGCGACTGCGTGGCGGCGCCCGAGTCCGCGGCCTTGCGCAGCAGCAGCCTGGCCTCGGCCAGGTCGCCGGCCTGCAGGCGGGCCAGCGCGGCGTCGGTGTCCTGGAGCGCCTGCTCCTCCACGGGGTCGGCCAGCGGCTGCTGCCTGGCGGCGTGCTCCAGCAGCAGCGTGGCCTTGAACGCGGCGTCGGGGTCGGCGTGCTCGGTGGCCGTCCGCGCCAGTGCCATGACCTCGTCGTACGCCTCCGGATGCTGGTCGAGCAGCAGGCCGAGCAGGGTGACGCTGATCGAGGCCCACTCGCTCTCCCCCGCCTCCAGCACGGCCCGCAGCGCGGCCAGCGCGTCGGCGACCGCGCCCGCCTCGGTGTGCATCTGGGCCAGGCACGCCTGGGCCTGCACGACGTACTCGCGCTGCCCGCTGGCGATCACCCGGTGGAAGATCGCCTTCGTCTCGTCGTCGTCACCGAGCTGAGCGGTGACCTTGGCCAGCTCGATCAGCGAGGGCAGCCGGATCTCGGGCCTGGGGTCCTCGGCGGCCACGCGGTAGGCGGCCGCGGAGTCGGCGTACTCGCCCAGGTCCACCAGCACCGCGCCGAGCAGCTTGTGCGCCATGGCCAGCTGGTCGGGGTGGCCGACGGCGATGGCGTGCTCGCACACCTCGCGGGCCGCCTCGAAGTCGCCCTCCTCGGCGTACATGCGGTAGAGCCGGAACGCCGACAGCGCCACCACGGCGGGGTCGCCGCAGGTCAGCAGCGCGCGGTAGTCGTCCTCGTCCTCCGCGGCCTCGTACAGGTCGCGGGCCGAGGCCGGGTCCTGGTGGAACTCGGGCAGCTCCAGCCGCGCGGCCAGCTCGGCCACGGCGGGGCTGTCGCACCTGCGGGCCCGCTCCAGCGCCTCCAGCGCGCCCGGCGCGTCGCCGAGCTGCGTGCACACCAGCACCATCGCCGTGTCGGCGAGCGCGGCGACCTCGAAGTCCGCGCCGTCGGAGGCGATCGTCAGCACCCGGTGCGCCGCCGGCCACTCCTTGGCGGCGACCAGCATCATGCCCATGGCCATGGCCGAGCGCTGCCCGAACACCGGGTCGCCCGACTGGATCACCGACCGGTGCGCCGCCTCGGCGCCGTCGAGGTCCCCCTGTTCCTGCAGCAGCCCGGCCAGCAGGTGGGACGCCTCCGGGTCGCCCGTGGCCGCGATCTCCCTGAACAGCGCGGCGGCCCGGTCGAGATCTCCCTCTTGCCAGCAGCCCATGGCCGCGTCGAGCTGTTCTGACGCCATTCTTCACTCCAAGGTCATCCGATAGTGTGAAAAAGCTACACATGTGCCACCCTGCGTTACAGGACAATCGGAGATCTCCCGTCCGCGCACGCCGGACTGCGGGAGCGCCGTAGCGTAGTTCTCATGGCCAAAGCGTTCTGGATCGATCAAGAGTTCGACAGAGACCGTGACGGGCGCTATGCCGTACACGTGCGCAAGAACCTGGAAGAGTTCGAGTGGGGTGACATCGCGCCCATCAGATTCGCGTGCGCGGCGTGGCGGCTGGCCACGCCGCCGTCACTCACCCCCGGATATGTGCGGTGGGACCGGCGCGTGCTGGAGGCGACCTGCCACCGCAACACCTGGGACGGCACGCTCTACGCGCGGATCAGGCTCGTCTCGCCGCTGCCGGAGGAGCTGACCCGGTCGCGGGCCTGGTGGCGGGACCGGGGCTGGCTGGGCTGGCAGGAGACCTTCGGTCAATACGTCGAGCCGTCCCAGCAGGACCTGGCCAGGATCCCGTTCCTGCGGGCCTCGCTGCTCGTCGAGGCGCCCGTGCCGCTCGACGACCTGCCGCCGGAGCCCGAGGGCCCGCACGACGACGTCGAGCAGCTGGCCCACCGCGCGGTGGTGGTGCTGGCCCGCGAACTGAACGCACTGGTGTCCCCGGTGCTCGACCAGCTCGGCGGCTGAGGGCCCGGCATTTCAGGTTGATCTGTGGGTAGCAGGGGCCCCATGAGAGTCCTGCTCCTCATCGTGCTGGCGGCCGTCGCGGGCTGTGCCGTGGACACGGCCTCGCCCGCGCGGGCGGCCGAGCGCTTCCACGCCGCGCTCGCCGCGCACCAGGAGGAGGCCGCGTGCGCGATGCTCGCCCGCAGGACCGCCGACAAGCTCCCCGACCCCGGCCAGACGTGCGCCGACGCCCTGGGCGAGCTGCGCCTCGGCCCGGGCGGCGCCGTCACGTCCGTGACCGTATGGGGCGAGAACGCGCAGGTGCGGCTGGCCGGCGACACGCTGTTCCTGCACCGCTTCAGCGACGGGTGGCGGGTGCGGGCGGCCGGCTGCGAGCCGGTGCCCGACCTCCCGTACAAGTGCGAGGTGGACGACTGATGCGCACCGTGTTCGCGCTGACCACATTCCTGATCGTGGTGGGACTGGCGTGGTTCTTCGCTGTGGGGTGGTCGCGGCTGTGAGGCGATGGCTCAAGGCGAACTCGCTGGCCCTGGCATTCATGATCATGTTCGTGCTGGCGGTGGCCGGACAGGCCGTGGCCGGGATGCTGGAATTCAACGATCAGCAGCGGGCGAACGGCTCGGAGGCGGTGTCGCTCCTCCAGTACGTGGGGTCCTCGGATTTCGCGGTCGACGTGGCGGAGAACTGGCAGTCGGAGTACCTGCAGTTCTTCCTGTTCATCATGCTCACCGTCTGGCTCGTGCAGCAGGGCTCGCCCGAGTCCAAGGAGCTGGACATGGCGGGGGCGGAGTCCGACGAGCAGCAGCAGATCGGGAAATACGCCACTGACGAATCGCCCGCGTGGGCCAAGGTCAAGGGGATGCGGCTCTGGCTGTTCAGCAACTCGCTGGGGATCGTGATGGGGCTCATCTTCCTGCTGTCGTGGCTGGCGCAGTCGGTGGCCGGGCAGGCCGCGTACAACTCCGAACGGCTCGACGACCTGCGGGATCCCGTGTCCTGGGGTGCGTACGTCACCTCGGCGGAGTTCTGGAACCGGAGCCTGCAGAACTGGCAGTCGGAGCTGCTTGCCGTGCTGTCGATGGTGGTGTTGTCGATCTATCTCCGCCAGCGCGGATCCCCCGAGTCCAAGCCGGTGGGGGCGTCCCACGCTTCCACGGGGGTGGAGGGCTGACCGGTGATCACGGCGACGACGCGGGTGCCGGGCGCGAAGGCGCCTTGCCGTACGAGGTCGAGGATCCCGTAGAGCATCTTGGCAACATAGATGCCCTCGACTTGATATTCCTCGATGAATCCGTCCAAGGCCGGCGTTGACCTGGCGTATCCGCCGAAGTGATAGTCCAGGTTGATCGACCAGTTCGACCACGTGCGGCCGTACGCCTCCCGCTGCAGCCTCGCCACCTCATCGGCCAGGAACCCCGCCCCTTTGAGCACCGCGAACCCCAGGGCCCGCTTCCCTTCCGGCAACCCGGCCGAGATCCCCGCCAGCGTCCCCCCGGTCCCGACCGGGCAGCAGATGACGTCGTACGCCTCGCCGATCTCCCCCGGCAGCTCGGCGCACCCGCGCACGGCCGCGGCGTTGCTCCCGCCCTCGGGCAGGATCGCCACGTCCGCACCCCACTGCGCGCGCAGCCGCGCCCGCACCTCCTCGGTGTGCTTGAGCCGGTAGGAGGCCCGGTCGAGGTAGGTGATCGTCATGCCGCACGCCACCGCGTACGCCAGCGTCGGGTTCAGCGGCAGGTGCTCCTCGCCGCGGATGACCCCGATCGTCTCGATCCCGTGCCGCCGCCCGGCCTCGGCGACGGCCCTGATGTGATTGGAGTAGGCGCCGCCGAAGGTCAGCAGCCGGCGATGGCCCAGGTTGTACCGAAGTTTGCGCGGTTTGTTGTCATCGGGCATCAGGAACACCCGGACCTGGCCGAGCCCTGGAGCCAGGAGCTCCTCCATGGCGCTAGTCTACGGTCGGGTCTTTGTTGAGGAGTGTTTGGTTATGCGCGTTGTTGAAGCTTTTCGTGCCGCCTATGGCGCGTCCCCCCAGACGGTCTGGCACGTGCCGTGGGGCGTGACGGCCGCGATCACGCCGCGTACGGACCAGACCATCCGCCTCCTCTCGCTCCAGTCCTCCGGCGAGCCCGTCACCGTCGCGAGCCACGCGGAGTCCACGGGCTGGACCCGCTACGTCGTGGGCGTCCTGGCCATGCTCGGCGACCGCGTCGCCGGCGCGGACATCGCCATCGACGGCACCATCCCGCCGGGCGCCGGCCTCAGCTCCAGCGCCGCCCTGGAGGTCTCCGTCGCCTCGGCGCTCAACGACCTCCACCAGCTCGGCATGACGCCGATGGAGATCGCCCGGCTCTGCCAGCAGGCGGAGAACCACTTCGTCGGCGTGCCCTCCGGCATCCTGGACCAGGCCGCCTCGGCCCTGTGCCAGGAGGGGCACGCCCTGTTCCTGGACTGCCGCTCCCTCGGCTCCCGGAACATCCCGCTCGACCTGGCCTCCCACGGGCTGAGCATCCTCATCATCGACACGCAGGTCCACCACGAGCACTCGGGCGGCGAATACGCCAAGCGCCGCGCGGAGTGCGAGTCGGCGGCCCGCAAGCTCGGCGTCGCCGCGCTGCGCGACGTCACGGACCTGGCGGCGGCGCTGGAGCAGCTGCAGGGCGACGAGCGCAAGCGCACCATGCACGTCGTCACCGAGAACCACCGCGTGGAGGCCCTCATCGGGCTCCTGCGGGCGGGCGCCGTCACCGAGATCGGCGCGCTGCTGAACGCCTCCCACCTGTCGCTGAGGGACCAGTACGAGGTGTCGTCGCCCGAGCTGGACGTGGCGGTGGAGGCGGCCGTCAAGGGCGGGGCGCGGGGCGCCCGGATGACCGGCGGCGGCTTCGGCGGCTCGGCCATCGCCCTGGTGGCCGACGACCGCCTGGACGCCGTCCGGGAGTCGGTCGCCGGCGCTTACGCCGAGCGCGGCTTCCAACCCCCGCGTTTCCTCCCCGCCACCGCAGCCCCGGGCGCCCATCGCCTGGCATAACGCCCATCCCGCCGCCCAGCCCTCCCGGCTGGGCGGCCGCGCGCTGGGGCGGAGGCCCGGCGGGCACGTCGAAGAGGCAGGGAGCTCGATCGACGCGTCAGAGGGGCGGGAAGTTCGGGGGACGGCGTTCCAGGAAGCTGGCAACACCTTCGGCGAAGTCGGGCCGCCCGAACGAGGCCATCATCTCCTGGACCGCCGTCTTCGCGGACTCCTCCAACGGCACGTCCCAGTCGTGCCACACCTGCCGCTTGATCACCGCCATGGACGCCGGCGAGCTGTGAACCGCCAGCTCCCTGGCATACGCCTGGGCCTCCCCCAGCAGCTCATCCCGGGGCACCGCCCGATTGGCCAGCCCCAGCTCGTACGCCTCCCGCCCGCTGAACACCCGGCCCGACAGCAAGATGTCCATGGCCCGCTGCTGCCCCATGATCCGAGGCAGCACCCACGACAGCCCGTATTCGGCGATCAGCCCGCGACGCGGAAAAGCCGTGGTCCACTTGGCGTCCTCGGCCGTGAAGACCAGGTCGCAAACCAGCGCGTGCACCATGCCCAGCCCGGCGCAGGCCCCGTTGACGGCCGCGATGATCGGCTTGCCGATGGTCGTGGGGAAGGTGTTGGGCCGGGGATCGGGCGTCTCGTCGTACGAGCCGGTCTGGATGGCGGCCAAGGTCTTGAAGTCGGCACCAGAGCAGAACCCCTTGCCGGCGCCGGTCACCACCACGGCCCGGACCTCGGGGTCCTTCTCCGCCGCCGCCAGCAGGTCGAAGTAGCGCCGCCCCAAGGCGTCCGTCCAGGCGTTGAGCGTGTCGGGACGATTGAAGGTGAGCGTGAGCACGCCCTGGTCGACAGTTGAGAGCACAAGTTCCGCCATGCCCTAACAGAACCAGGTTCTAGCTAAGACCGGCAAGTTCTGTCTCCCATCAACCGGGGCCTCGCGTGGAACGGCCGCCACAGCCGCCCGCGAGGGGTCAACGGTGGTGGACGAAGGCGGGGTAGAGGACGCTGGCGTCGTAGTACCGGTGGAAGACCGGCGTGGCGCTGCCCGAGAGCGGCGGCACGATCCACGACCAGTCCGCCGGGCAGACCCGCCCCGCCTTCTCCTCCTTCGCCAGGTGGGTGAGGAAGCGCCGGGACTCCGTGTGGTGATCGGTCATCGTCACCCCCGCCCGCTCGAACGAATGCAGCACCGCGACGTTCACCTCCACCAGCGCATGATCCCGCCACAGCGAGCGCTCGGTGGAGGTGTCCAGGCCGAGCCGCCGGGCCACCACCGGGAGCTGGTCGTACCGGCCCGTGTCGGCGAGGTTGCGCGCGCCGATCTCGGTGCCCATGTACCAGCCGTTGAAGGGCGCGCACGGGTAACAGATGCCGCCGATCTCCAGGCACATGTCCGAAATAGCCGGTACGGCGTGCCAGCGCAGGCCGAGCTCCTCGAACCACGGGTATTCGGGGTGGACCAGCGGCACCTCCAGCACGGCGTCCCCGGGCAGGTTGCACAGGAGCGGATCCCCGAGCGCGGGCTGGATGATCAGCGGCAGCACGTCGAACCGGCCGGACGACCTGCCGCGCCACCCCATGGCCTTGGCCAGGTCGGTGAGCTCGGCGTTCTTGGGATCGCCGATGACCCGGCCGTCGCGGGTGCGGTGCCCGGCGTAGCGGATGAGCTGGTCGTTCAGTATCCGGGGGCCGGGCAGGACGGGGGTGTCGGGCGCCAGCACGGTGACGGTGGGCCTGATCTTGCCGTTGGCGGTGGCCTCGCGCAGGTGGGCGACGCATTCGAGGGCGACCCCCTCGGCCGTGCTCACGTCCCGGCGGTCGCGCACCCGCAGCGACCGCCAGTAGAGCCGGCCGATGCACCGGCTGCTGTTGCGCCAGGCCACCCTGGCGCCGAACTCGAGCTCCTCGAACGTGTGCGTGTAGGTCCCGCAACGGGCGACGTCCTTGGCGACGTCGCGCAGCCGGGCGTACAGACCGCCCACGGAGGGGTTCTCGGCGTGGAAGAGCCTGATGAAGCGCTCCGCCTCACGCAGGTCGGTGGTTCGCTCGAACAATGTCCGTACGGGGAGCGCATCGAGGGGACGCAGGGACCTGATCCAGGTAGGCACGCGGCAACCAGCACTTCTCCATAATCGGATCGCCCCGCCGTGTTCCGGGTACGGCGGCACGTCCTGGTGGTGGCGCCCTTCCTCGCCTCCATCACAATTTCCCGCGGCTCCGGCCCAGGGGACCGGCCCTCCCATCCTCCCCCGCGGCGTCCGGCCTGTCACGCCAAATCGAAATTGAGTGAGCGTCCCATTACAAAGCGTGAAATGTGCCCCCGGCCGGACCGGGGGCACATGCCGTCTACCTGGCCAGGCGCTCGTCCCACACGCAGGTGAGGTGGACGACGCGGCGGTGCCGCCACTTCTTGCCGATCTTGCGCGGTAGCTCCCTGGCGGGAACGCTGATCGACAGCCGGTGGGCGGGGACGGACGTGACGCCGTCCTCGGTGACGAGTTCGGCGGCCGGCTCGATGACGTGGTCGTCGATGAACTCGTCGACCTTGGACTTGGAGAAGGCCACGACCTTGCCGTCGCTCATCCAGCACGTCAGCGTGCCGCCGTGGAAATCTGGCTCGCCGTGCACCCTGACGGGGCCGTCGTCGGCGAGCGCGGGCCCGGCCAGGCAGGCCAGGCCGAGCACCGCGGCGGTCCCGGCGATGGCGAGGCGTCGCTGCAACATGGGATCTCCCTCTGGAGGTGGTTGGACAACCCCGAGAGTGACCCCGCGCGCCTGAAGCGAGACTTAAGACAGCCGAAGAATTCTTCAGCGAGATATGGCCCGCATAAATCGAAGGCCCTCCCCAGCGTCTGGGAGAGGGCATTCGATGATGGCTCCCGCGATAACGCGAACCAGGCTCTTGCCGTTATCAGTCCACTCTGATTCAGCGGCGATGTCGGCCGGCCGATCGAGTTCAGACCGGTTCAGGACAGTTCACTCGAGGTGGCTCCCTTTCGGCCGATCGGCCAATCACGCCTCTGCGACCGGTGCCGGGCGGCGCATTAGCGCCAGGGCGATCGCGCCAGCTGGCGGATTTCAGCCGCCGCTTGCGATCAGGTCATCAGACGAATCGGGCGCCGGTGCACACGGGCGCGTTCCCGCCGAGGCCGGAATCCTTCGCGCAGGCCTTGTACCCGAACTTGTGTATGGATCGGTGCGCGTCAGTGTAGGCCGTCTTTTTGTTGAGACTCGTGTGCCGTGATTCCCACTTCTTGGTCGAGATGTTGTAGACATGAATGATGAGAATCACACCAGACGCGTCGGAATCCTTGGGGGCGCGAGCCCAGAAATAATTGAGATTGCCGTATTTCCCCGAGCGAAGTTGGATCGTGAATGTGCGGCCACCTATGGTGACCTTCTTCTCCGTCACAGTGCCCACCGATGTCGCGTTGGGTGGCACTTCTGAATTCCAGTAGCTCGCCGCCGATGCGGGGGTTGCGCCCAGCAGAGTGATGCCCGCCATAGCAACGGCGGTCACGCCGCGTTAAATCCAAGAGCTTCCCATGATCGCTTTCCCTTTGCTTGACTCGCTGTCTGACAAAGGACCTTAGAGAGCGTTGGCATGTCGGCGGAATGTTCTGATCGGCGGTGGACACCCGTCTGCCACTCCCACTTGCGCTTTCAGGATGAAGACACAACGCATGCGCCTCTCCGCCCGCCTGTATGCCGTCGTCGCACCCATGGGGTAGCGGGGCTGCCCGGTCGCCTGGCGGCGGCCCACGTCGAGCTTGGCGTTGAACTTTCGGGCGGCGGGCTCCGTCTGATTCGTATGAGCCGGATCTTGCTCGTCGTCGTCGTGCTGGTGCTGACCGGGTGCAGTGCCTCGGCGGAACTGCCGCGTTTCACCGAGCCCGCCCGCTCGGTCGAGGAGGTCGCGCGTCAGTTGCGCGAGTTCGAGCTGCGCGGTGAGACGCCCTACCCCGCAGTGGGTGATGTCTTCCAGCTGTGCCTGGGGACGTTTGATTCCCAGGCACCCGCCGAGCCGCAGGCATTTCCCGCCTTGGTCGCTCATCTGAAGACCGACCCGCCCGTCCACGCGCGGTTCATGCTGATGCCCGACGCGGCGCAAGCGGCTCGCCTGGTGGCCCAGGCCACAGGAGTGGCTCGTGGCTGCGCGGGCCCGGCGAGCGGCACCCTGGGTGAGGGGATGGAGGGGAGACCACAGTGTCCGCCTTCAACCGTGGCGGCTGGTCGGGCGTGCAGGTCATCACCAGCGGGCGGAACGGGAGCGACACCGATGACCCGTTCTTCTACAAGCCGTTCACCACAGGGCAGTTGGTGGTGAACAAGGGCGCGTGGGTCGTCGAGCTGGGTTGGGAGATTCGCGGCAGCTTCGGGTCCCCCGACCCTGATTGGGCCGAGACAGGGCTGCAGGTCTCCGAGTCCGTGCTGGCCGTGGCCGACGGCGCCGTGACCGCGCCGCATGCTCAGGACCAGATGACCCGGGTGGTCCGTGCCCTGCCCGATCCCGGCGCTTACGGCAAGCAGCTGAAGGTCTGGCCGGAACCCGGCAAGCCGCGCCAGTTCCGGGAGCAGGGGTCGGGCCCGCCGATGAGCAGCGACATGTCCTGCAGCGCCGTGTCGTCCAGAGAGCGCCTTCCGAGCTTCGTACCCTCCGTGGAGCGCTCGCTGGTCGGCGAGGTCGCCGTGCACGAGATGGTGTCTTTGGCCCGTGACGAGCAGCAGGCCGAGCAGGTGCGGCGGGCCTGGCTGCACGATAAGGGCTTCTCGATCGGCTTGCCGCCGGACCCTTGTGGATACTCCGACCCGGGATTCGTCCACAGCGAGCAAACCAACGCGAAAGGCATCGCGCCGTCGGTCACGGCCTTCCGGCACGGGGAGTGGACGGGGGAGATCGAGCGGTTCGCCGCGCGTCACCCGAAGGCGACCGCCACTTCCGGCTATCGCGACTCTTATGCTCATGTAGCGGTAGCCGTACGGAGGTGCGATCGCCGTCTACCTGCGATGGCAGGGCCCGGCAGGGGTGGATCCGCAGCCGGTGTTCAAGCACGGCGAGTCGGCCCTGAAGCGCACGCTGGACCGGCTCGCACGGGCCGCCTGAAGTGGCGGTCTCTGATCAAGTCGGGTAGTGGCTCGCTTGTTGGCTCCCGGCACGACTCAGGCCCCCTTCCTTTGATCAAGGAAGAGGGCCTGGTGTGGCAACACAGCTTCTAGCAAAGCTCCCGCGATAGGACTCGAACCAGAATCTCGTGATGTTGATCAGTTCGTGCTGATTCAGGCGCGAGGTCGTGCCGGTCAGTGGTGTTCAGTCCTGTCCAGGCGAGTTCATCGTGGGTGGCTCCCGGTCTGGCTCCCCTTCGACCTTTCGGCCAATCACGCCTCAGACGTTTCCGTCGGGCTGTCAACCATCCTGACTTCTTCGATGCGAAGCATTCGAGTTGATCGCTCCACCTTGCGTATTGCCAGGTCAATCCGTCTGTTCATGTGCATCGTAGTGTGCCGCCGGGTCACTCTGGGCACCCTTGGTGTCACTCACTTTGTCACTTGGCCGCTTACCGGCAGCGACTTCTGATCGCTTCGGTGTGAAGCATCCGAGGGGATCGATTGAGCACATGTGTTGTCTGGCCAGACAACCGCACTATTTCGTCACACGCATCACTTTATAGATGGCGAGGCGCGAATTGGACGAGCAATAGTACTTCGTTTTCCCGATAGTGAGCGCGTTCATAATCTTGGCGGCCTTGTAGCACGCCTTACTAGAGGGGTAGTATTTCACGAAAGTATCTGCGCTGGCCGGGGCCGTGTTGACCGTCAGCGTCAAACACGTCGCTGCTGCCAGCATGGCAATCGTAAAGAATCGCTTCACAAAACGCCTTCCCTTGAAGTTGATACTAGAGGCTAGTTCAACGATGGCCGAATAAATGTCGAGTGAACACCCGACAATCACCGGATAGCATCCTGGATGTCCTGCCAAGGTTGTGGATGTAACCATAGAGTGCGGCGGTATATTTCTGGTATGTCGTGGATACGTTGGCGACGGCTTACGAAGGATGCGCATGTTCCCGCCAGCATCACCCTTGGCCTGCCCGTCTGCCGTCGTCCCATCCGTAGGGGTAGCGGGCCAGCCGCGGGGCTGCCCCCGGTCGCGCGCCCGGCGCCCAGGGCCGTGATGGAGCGAAGGCGGCCCCGCGGCTGGTCTGCTAGGGCTTGCCCTGGGACGGCGGCAGGCGGGCAGGCTTCCACGCCAACCCACTCAGACGGGAAGGGAACGATCTTGGCTGCCCGGAGCCGGAGCGCCCCCGCCGGAGGCAGGCAGTAAGGCCGGCACCGTGACCGCGCACGCGTGCGCTTACCAGGTCGGCCCCGTGACCGGAGAAGTGCGCTCCCCTGTGATCAGATCTGTACCGTCGCACGGCGGCCCCCTCCACTCGTCCGCGCCAGCCGTCCGGCGTGCTTTTAGCCGTCCGCCGGGAGCGTCAGCGGGAGGCGGCGGCGTGCCGAGACGGCGGCGCGTGCGGCCCCCGTGGGGCCGCTTTAATCTTGAGCGACGGGGATGTCTCGGTCGAACGCATCGCCGATCTCGTCGGGCACTCAACACCGAACACCACGCAAACCGTCTACCGGCACCAGATTAGGCCGATCATCGTCCATGGAGCTGAGACCATGGACGTTGTCTTCGGTAACGGTGACCAAACTGGGTAGTGGCTCCCTTGTTGGCTCCCGGAACGACTCAGGCCCCCGATCCTTGATCTAGGAAGGGGGCCTGACCTGTGTGTTCCCAAGCTCGAAAGAGCTCCCGCGATAGGACTCGAACCTATAACCTGCCGGTTAACAGCCGGCTGCTCTGCCGTTGAGCTACGCGGGATCGAACATTGTGCTCGCGACCGGGGCTTTTGGCCCCTCCGTTGAGCGCAGGACTAGATTAGCGCACTCCTGGAGTGCGTGTCGCATCGTAAGCGGGGTAGGCCCGGAGACAGCGGAGGTGCGAAATGCGTTATCGGATGACATTCGCTGTTGGTCTGGCTGTCGGCTACGTGCTGGGCAGCCGGGCCGGACGCGAGCGGTACGAACAGATCAAGCGGACGGCGCAGCGCGTCGCCGACAACCCCAGGGTCCAGGAGATCGCGGGCGTGGTCGGCGCCCAGGCGTCGAAATACGCGGGCATGGCCAGGTCGCGGGTGGGCGACACGTTGCAGCACCGGATCCCCTTCCTGAGCGGCGACGACCACAAACACGACCACGGGACCGGCTGGCCCGAGGACGACGCTGAGAAGAAGGCCCGCGAGAGCGGGATCCCCTACTGAGGCGGACGTCACACGCCCATGCTGCGGCGCAAGCCCTCCAGGGCCTGCTCGGCCTGCGCGCGCAGGCCGGGGTCCTCGGGGTCGAGGCCGTCGTCGAAGACGAGGGTCCAGCCGAGCACCTCACCCCCGGGGCGGCGCCTGGCCACCAGCCGCACGCCGCCCCGGCCGGGCAGGCTGACGTGCTTGTTCACCACGATCGTGGAGTTGACCCGCTCCCGGATGGTCTCGGGCAGCAGGCGCGGCTCGGGGATCCGCTCGAAGTGCCACGTGCCGTCCACGGCGAGGACCCGCAGCCCGTCCTCGTCCCACGCCGCCTTGTCGATCTCCTCGTACGGCACCCGCTTCCCATCGGACAGGAACAGCGCCAGATTCGTGGCCACCACATGACCTTCGTCCGAGGCGGCGAACGTCAGCACCCGCTCCCCCGGCTCGGTCTCGAGGGATTTGCGCACGTCGGCGGGCAGTCGGCGGAAAAAACTCATTCCACCACGGTATCGGCGAGCAGGTCGAGGGTGAGCGCCGCGCTCCAGGAGAAGTCCCGGCAGCCGCGCCCGCTGCCGTCGAAGGGGTCGAAGCACTCGCGGAAGCCGGCCTGCCGCACCAGGCGGAGGGTGCAGTTGGAGAGCTGCTGCACGAGGTGGTCGAGCGAGTGCACGGCCGCGGCGCTGCGCAGCAGCCAGTTGGTGTTCACCCACGAGGGCCCGCGCCAGTAGCGGGTGCGGTCGAACTGGGCGGAGCGGATCTCGCAGCTCGGCACGGGATAGCCGGTGGCCCCCATGAACCTGGCCGACTCCAGCAGCTCCACGGCGGCCTGCAGCTGCTCGCTCGGCAGCCCGGGATCCAGCAGCGGCGCGAACCCGCCCACCGTGCAGACCTTGATCAGCCGGTCCGTCCGCAGGTCCCTGGCGTAGAAGCAGCCGTCCCACAGGCGGTCGAGCATCGCCTGCCTGATCCGCTCGGCCTGCTCGACGTGGGGTACGGGGTCGGCGTGCGCGAGCGGCGCCAGCTTCGCCAGCGCCTGGCAGGAGGCCAGCCAGATCCCGTTGAACATCGGGTCCTCGACCGCGAACGGATGCTCGTCACGCAGGTATCCGGCGCTGTATCCGGCGTCGCGGTAGCGCATGGCGAGCCAGACGTACCGGTCGTGGTCGCTGTCGGGGTGGCGTTCGTCGAGTTCCACGTTGCGGTAGCCGTACCTGATGGCGGGCAGCGCGGCCAGCGGCTGGTCCCAGGCCGGGCTGTCGTCCATGCCCGACTCCCAGGGGTGCACGATCGCGGCCAGGCCCGCGCCGCCGAGGTCGCGGGCCGAGGCGAGGTATTCGTGCTGGGCGACCAGCGCCGGGTACGCCTTCCTGACGAACGCCTCGTCGCCGGTGTGCCGGTAGAGCCACCACAGGGCCAGCCCGTGCAGCGGCGGCGCGGTCAGCCCGGAGGTGAGCACGTGCGGCGCGGCCGCGTGCTCTTGTGAGCGCCATACGGACGGCCCGGGGAAGTAGGCCTCGCGCGTGTGGAAGACGATGTGCGGCACCATCCCGGTCGCCCACTGGCCGCGCAGCAGGCTGAGCAGCTCCTCGCGGGCCCGGTCGGGGCGGTGCCTGGCCAGCCCGATGACCACGAAGGCGGAGTCCCAGCTCCATTGGTGCGGGTAGAGGCCTGGCGCGGGCACGGTGCCCGTGCCTGTCCAGTTCGCCTCGAGCACGGCCAGAGCCTCGCGCCCGAGCGCGGCATCGTCGATCGCCGGCCGCGCCTCCATCACCCAACTATGCCTGGCGATCCCTCAGGAAGCTATGTCCTCTTGGCCCACTTCGTCAGGAGCATGACGCCGGCGGCGACGACGCCGATGACGAGCCCCCATTTGAGGAGCCAGAGCGCGAACCCGACGAGGGGGCCGAGCAGTACGAGTGCGGCGACGACCGCCGCGATGATCAGAAGTATGCGTCCCATGTCTGCAACGGTAAGAGATCTTTTAAGCGGTTTGCAGGTGACACAGGGTTGAATCAGGGACAAGTCAGGGTCCCCCCGAGCTAAAGGAACTTAACCGCTCAGCCCCTCCGTTGAGCCGGTATAAACGGGGCATCGGGGGGCCTCTTCACGGGGGAGCGTGATGAGCCTGAGACCACCAATGAGCAGGGAAGGCGTCGAGCACGCGTTGCGCGCTCGAGCCGACGAACGCGACCGCATCTCCGGCGACCTGCTCGATCTCGAATCCCACACCACTTATCAGTTACTCAAGGGGGCATCCTTACGCGGCGCGACCGAGCGGCGCTGGGCCGCCGCACACGAGTCGCTGGCCACGCTGTGGCTGCTCAACGACGCCTACCGGGCCGTGCTGCGCGACGCCGAGCAGCTCAGGGCCACGCGTGGCAGGCTGGGCGCCGAGCAGCTCGCCGAGCTGACCGAGCTGCTGGCCGGCGCCTCCGTGGTGCTGCGGGCCGCCGCCAAGCCCGTCGAGCAGCGCTCGCTGCTCCCCCAGGCGGACGAGCGGCTGACCCTCGCCCAGACCGTGGCCCGGATGGACGCGGCCTTCCAGGACGTCACCTCCGCGCTCAACGACATCGACGCGGTGTGGAACGCTCTCCTGCCCCTCCTCGACGCCGCCGACGGCGACCTGCGCAGGATCCACGACCTCGAACGCGACCTCGGTGAGGACGCCGGGCTGGACGCGCCGGCGGCCGAGCTGAAGCGATTACGTGCCGCCGTGGTCGAGGACCCGCTCGGCGCGGCCGTCGAGCCGGACCTCGACCGGCTCACCAGGCTCCTGGCCACCACGCTCACCGAGCTGGAGCTGGCGATCGTCGTCAAGGAGGAGTACGCCAGGCGCCGCGAGGACCTGGTGGCGGCGCTCGACCGGGTACGGGCGGCCGAGAGTGAGGCGAGGCTGGCCCACGGCGCGGTCGTCGTCAAGATCGCGCTCCCGCCGCAGGCCCAGCCCCGCAGCGGGGTGGATGCGCTGGCCGACCGGCTGGACGCGCTCGACGCCGCGGCCGACCGCTGGGTGCTGCGCGCCAAACGGCTGGCGGAGCTGGAGAGCGAGGCCCGCAAGGCCGCCGACCAGGCGCGGGCCGCCGCGAAGGCGCTGTACGGCCTGGTCGGCCGGCGCGACGAGCTGCGCGGGCGGCTCGGCGCCTGCCAGGTGATGGCGGTGCGGAAGGGGATGGCGGAGGACCCGGCCGCGTCCGAGTTGTTCGAACGGGCCCGCGTCCTGTTGTGGAGCGCTCCCTGCGACCTGACGAAGGCGGCGGCGGCCGTCGAGACCTACCAGCGCGCGATACACGGAGGTAAGCCATGACCCGCTGCGCGCAGCCGGACTGCACGGGCACGATCGAGGAGGGCTACTGCGATCTGTGCGGCACCGCGGAGAGCTCGCCTGCCGCGCGGTCCTCCGCTCCATTGCGGGCGGAGCCTTCGTCCCCGCACACCAATCCGGTGAGCAGGCCGGCGACCGCGCCGACCGGCAGCAGCGGCAGGTCGCGGGCCGGCGTGCTGGCCACCATCGCCGACCTGCCGTCGGCGCCCTACCGTGACCCGGCCAACGCCGTGATGACCGATCCCGAGGTGCCCGAGGACAAGCGGTTCTGCGCCAACCCCGCGTGCGGCAAGCCGGTCGGGCGCGGCAGGGAGGGCCGGCCCGGGCTGACGGACGGGTTCTGCCCGCACTGCCGCACGCAGTTCTCCTTCACCCCGAAGCTGGGCAAGGACGACCTGGTCGCAAGCCAGTACCGGGTGCTCGGCTGCCTGGCGCACGGCGGGCTCGGCTGGATCTACCTGGCCGCCGACGAGAACCTCGACGGCCGCTGGGTGGTGCTCAAGGGCCTGCTCAACACCAACGACGCCGAGGCGCTGGCGGCGGCGGAGGCCGAGCGGAGGTTCCTCACCACGGTCGACCACCCCAACATCGTCAAGATCTTCAACTTCCAGCGCTCGGCCGGGCTCGGCTACATCGTCATGGAGTACGTAGGCGGCCCGTCGCTGCACGAGCTGCGCCGCCAGGGCCCGCTGCCGCTGCGCGAGACCCTGCTGTACGGGCGGGAGATCCTGCACGCGTTCGGCTACCTCCACGAGCAGGGCCTGGTCTACTGCGATCTCAAACCGGCCAACGTGATCAGGGTCGGCAAGCGGCTCAAGCTGATCGACCTGGGCGCGGTGCAGCCCATCGGCTCGCCGCCGGGCACGTCATGGGCCACCCGCGGCTACCACGCTCCCGAGCTGGAAACCCACCCGTCATCGGTGACCAGCGACCTCTACACCGTGGCCAGGACGCTGGCGGTGCTGTCCATCTCGGGGTTCAACCCGGTCGTGAACGGCAAGGAGGCCCCGCTGCCGCAGGACTGCGGGCACCCGTCGTTCACCAGGCTGCTGCGCAAGGCGACCGCCGTCGATCCGGCCGAGCGGTTCCAGAGCGCGTGGGAGATGGAGGAGCAGCTCGTCGGGGTGCTGCGGGAGGTGTGCGCCCTCGAGGACGGGGTGCCGTACCCGGCTCTTTCCACGCTGTTCGGGCCCGAGCGCGCAGCGGTGGGGACAGCGCTGTCGGAGGAGGGCGGCCAGGTGTTCACGCCGCTCGATCCCGCACTGGCGGCGCGCGGGCTGCCGGTGCCGCTGGTCGACCCGGCCGATCCGGCCGCGGGCGCGCTGGCGGGGCTGCTCGGCCGGGACGGCAGGGAGCTGATCGACCAGCTCGCCGCGATGCCGAAGACTCCCGAGACGACGCTGATGAGGGTCAGGCTGCTGGCCGAGGAGGGCGCGGCGGAGACGCCCGACGCGCTGAACGAGCTGGCCGCGGAGCTGCCCGGCGACTGGCGGGTCACCTGGTATCGCGGGGTGCTGGCGATGACCACCCGGCAGGTGGACGTGGCCGTGTCGATGTTCGACGCGTGCCTGTCGATGCTGCCGGGCGAACCGGCGCCCAAGCTGGCGCTGGCCTTCGCGCTGGAGTGCGCCGGGCGGCCGGCCTCCTCCTGGTACGACACCGTCTGGCGAACCGACCGCGCCTTCGTGAGCGCGGCGTTCGGGCTGGCCAGGACGGGCAGGATGAGCGCGCTCGACGAGGTGCCCGCCACGTCGAGCTACCGGGTGGCGGCCCAGATCGCGCTGGCGGCCTCGGCGGCCCGCCGCCCCGACCCGGCCGCGCTGGCTCCGGGAGACCTGGTGGCGGCGGCGGACCGGCTGGCGAACCTGGCCGACCTCGACCCGCACCGCCGCGACCTGATCATCGCCGAGCTGCTGCACGGCGGGCTGACCTGGCTCGACACGAACTCCCCGCCGCCGGGCCTGAAGCTGGCCGGCGCGCCGTTCACCGAGCTGGAGCTGCGCAGGCGGCTGGAGTCCATCTACCGCAGGCTGGCCCACGCGGCGGACTCCCGCCAGGACCGCCACGCCCTCATCGACCAGGCCAATGCCGTACGACCGAGGACGTGGGTATGAGATGCTGCCCGGTTTGCGAAGCGCCCGTGCTGGCCGGTGACACGTACTGCGAGGCGTGCGGCCATGAGCTGGACGCGCCGGCGTGCACCTCGTGCGGGGCCGCGGCCGTCGACGCGGAGGGCTACTGCGAGCGGTGCGGCCTGCGCCAGCCCACCGGCAGGGACCACGCGGAGACGGTGCTCGACGGCGGCGCGGCGGCCGTCACCGACAAGGGGCTGCGCCGCAGCCGCAACGAGGACGCGATGGCCCTGCTGGCGTCCGGCGACACGATCGTGACCGTGGTCTGCGACGGGGTGGGCAGCTCGCCCCGGGCCGACGAGGCGTCCGCGGTGGCCGTCGAGACCGCGGCCGCCGCGCTGGCCAGGGGGCTGCCGCAGGAGGAGGCGTTCGAGCTGGCCGGCCGGGCCGTGGCCAAGCTGGCGACCTCCGTGCACGACGCCCCTGCCTGCACCTACGTCGCCGCCGTCGTCGAGTCCGGCCGGGTCACGCTCGGCTGGGCCGGCGACACCCGGGCCTACTGGCTGCCCGGCGGCACCCTGTTGACCGAGGACGACGCGGTGGAGACCGGTGAGATCACCGCCTGGCTGGGCGCCGACGCGGAGGACGTCGCGCTCAACGTACGGACTTTCGCCCCGACCGAGCCCGGGCTGCTGCTCGTCTGCAGCGACGGCCTGTGGCGCTACCTGGCCGGCTATTCCTTCCCCAGCACGGGAACCCCGCTCGAGATGGCCCGCGAGATGCTGCGGCACGCGCTGGACTCCGGCGGCCAGGACAACGTGACCATTGCCGTGATCCCCCTAGGAGATGCGCATGAGTGACCAGCCCGCCTTCACCTTGAACATCGACCAGAACAAGTACCTCCCCCTCGACGGCCGTGAGGTGCACGCCATCCTCACCGTCGGCTCCACGGGCGGCGCCACCACGCAGGCCGTGTCCGCCGAGGCCGCCGAAGTGATCATCATTGACACGTCGGGCTCGATGAGCGGCGGCAAGATCCGCGAGGCGCGGCAGGCGGCCGCGACCGCCGTGCAGACCCTGCGCGACGGCGTGCACTTCGCGGTGATCGCCGGCACTGACCAGGCCAAGATGGTGTATCCCGGCGGCCGGCCGCACCTGGTCAAGGCCACCCCGGCCACCAGGGCCGAGGCCGTGGGGGCGATCGGCCGGCTGCTGGCGCACGGCGGCACCGCCATGGGCGAGTGGCTGAAGCTGGCCGGGCACCTGCTGACCGGGCACCCGTCGGCGGTCCGGCACGCGCTGCTGATGACCGACGGCCAGAACAACGAGCGCGCCGACGTCTTCGACTCCGTGCTGGCCGGCTGGAGTGGCAAGTTCGTGTGCGACTGCCTGGGCGTGGGCGCCGACTGGGTGCCCGCCGAGCTGCGGAAGGTGGCCGAGGCGCTGCTCGGCACGTTCGACTTCGTCCGCGACCAGGGAGATCTGCCGGACTACTTCCGCCGGCTCACGCAGACGTCGATGAGCAAGACCGTGGCCGAGCTGTCGCTGCGGGTGTGGGTGCCGCAGACCGCGCGGCTCAAGTTCGTCAAACAGGTCTCGCCCGTCCTGCTCGACCTGACCGGCAAGCGCACCGACGTCAACCCGCTGACCGGCGACTACCCGACCGGCTCGTGGGGCGCGGAGGAGCGCGAGTACCACATCTGCGTCGAGGTGCCGCAGGGGCAGATCGGCCAGGAGATCAGGGCAGGCTGGGTCAAGCTCGTACGCCCCGACACGCAGGAGGTCGTGGCCAGCGGCAACGTGCTCGCCCAGTGGACCGACGACCTGGCGCAGTCCACCCGGATCAACGGGAAGGTCGCCCACTACACCGGCCAGGCGGAGCTGCACGAGCTGATCCAGGAAGGGCTCGGCGCCCGCGCGATGGGCGACGTGGACACCGCGACCGCGCGCCTGGCCAGGGCCAGGGAGCTGGCCGCCGAGTCGGGCCGGGAGGACACCGCCCGGCTGCTGGAGAAGGTGGTCGAGGTCGACCCCGCGACCGGCACGGCCAGGCTGCGCAGGAACGTCGACAAGGCCGACGAGATCGAGCTCGACACCGGCTCGGTGCGCACCAGCAGGCTGCGCAAGGAAGGAAACTGATGGCGACCTGCCCGCAGGGGCACGCGTCCGGCGCCGACGACTACTGCGACGTGTGCGGCGCCCAGCTGACGGCCGCGCCCTCGCCCCAGGCACAACAGAGCCCTGTCGCGGAGCCGGCGGAGAGCTGCCCGGTCTGCCGGACGCCGCGCGCCGGGCAGTTCTGCGAGGTGTGCGGCCACGACTACAGCGACAACGGCGCCGCCGTGCCGCTCCCGGCGACCGGCGCGCGGTGGGAGGCCGTCACGGCCGCCGACCGCGTCTACTACGAGAAGGTGATCGCCGAAGGCGGTCCCGACGCCGACGCGGTGGCGTTCCCGCCGTACTGCCCCGAGCGCTCGTTCGGCCTGTACGGCGAGCAGGTACGCATCGGGCGGCGCAGCAAGGCCAGGAACCTGGCGCCCGAGATCGACCTGTCCGGGCCGCCCGAGGACCCGGGCGTCTCGCACCTGCACGCCGTGCTGCTGGCCCAGCCGGACGGTTCGTGGACGCTGGTCGACCCCGGCTCGTCCAACGGCACCCAGGTGAACGGCAAGCCGCTCAAGGTCAACGTGCCCGTCAGGATCGGTCCCGGCGACCGCATCCACCTCGGCGCGTGGACCGTCATCACCATCAGGGAGGGCACGCCGTGACCCTGGTACAGACCCGGGGCGCCCCGTTACCCGTACGCCGCAGCGTTCCCGGCAGGATCCGCGTCATCTCCGGCGTCACCGTCGCCTCGCTGGCGCTGCTGCTCGCGGCGCTGGTCGCCGGCAGCTCGGCCGCCCGCGACGGGCTGCAGGTCATCGGGCATGACGCGGGACCGCAGGTGGTCGCCACCGCGGGGCTCTACCTGGCGCTGAGCGACATGGACGCGCAGGTCGCCAACGCGCTGGTGATGGGCAACGGGTACGCGCAGCAGCGCCGGGAGGCCGTCGCCCGGTACGAGCGGCGCCGGTCGGAGGCCAACCAGGCGCTGCTGAAGGCGTTCGAGCTGGCGGGCGACAACCCGGCCGAGCGGCGGACCGTGCAGTCGGTGCTGGACGGGCTCGGCAGGTACGAGCGGCTGGCCGGGCAGGCGCTGCTGCTCGACGAGCGCGCCGGGCACGCGCCCGGGCCGCCGCCCGAGGAGGTGGTGGTCACCTACCGCCAGGCGACCGACCTGATGCGGCGCGAGCTGCTGCCGCAGGCCTACAACCTGACGCTGGAGAGCGGCACGATCGTCCGCCGCACGTATGACGAAAAGGCGCTCATGGTGCCGCTCCTGCGGATCGCGGTCATGGTGGCCGGGCTGATCATGCTGGGCTGCCTGCTGTGGCTGCAGATCTTCCTGGCCAGGCGCTTCCGGCGGGTGTTCGGGCCGGCGCTGATGGCGGCCACACTGATGACCGCCGCGGCGCTGATCTTCGCGGAGGCCGAGCTCGGGCGGGACCAGCAGGCGCTCCACGAGGCCAAGACGGCCGGCTTCGACCCGATGCTGACGCTGGCCAAGGCCCGTGCGATCAGCAACAGCATGCAGGGCGACCAGAGCCGCTACCTGCTGGACAAGGAGCGGGCCGACACCTACGAGCACACGTACCTGGACAAGTCGCTGTCGATGATCTACTTCGAGGCGGGCAACCTGGACACGTACCACGACAAGGTGATCAAGGGCTCGACGGACTTCCTCGGCCTGCTCGGGCCCGAGCTCGTCGGCAGGCAGGGCACCGCGGCGCTGGCCGCGTACCGCAGCTTCCAGGCCGCCGACCAGGACTTCCGCGAGCTGGTGACGAGCGGGCGGACCAACGAGGCGGTCGCCGCGCGGCTCGGTCCGGTCGCCGCCTCGTTCGACGCCTACGACCGGGCGCTGGTGGCGCTGGCCGGCCGGCACGAGGACTCGTTCGAGCGGGCGATCAGCACCGGCGAGAGCGCGCTGAAGGAACTGTGGGTGCTGCTCCCGTTCGCGATCGGCGGGATCGGCGTGCTGGTGATCGCCGGAGTATGGCCACGACTCAAGGAGTACCGGTGAAGCGCGTGCTGGCGGTGGTGTCCGCCGTGGTGGTCGCGATGATGGTCGCCGGCTGCGGGACCGGCGGGGCGGAATCGATCGTCGACAAGGACAGCCTGGTCATCGGGGTGCGTCCGGACCTGCCCTCGGTCGGGTTCCGCAAGTCCGGCGACACGTTCGAGGGCTTCGACGTGGACGTGGCCCGCTACGTCGCCGGGAAGCTCGGCAAGGGCTTCTCCTTCCACCCCGTGCTGGCTGACGACCGGGAGAAGGTGCTCATCAGCGGGAAGGCCGACATGGTGGTGGCGACGTACACCATCAGCCAGGACCGCAAGGCGAGGGTGCTGTTCGCGGGGCCGTACCACATCTCCTACCAGGACATCCTGACGCGGCCGGACGAGCGGATCGACAACGTGCGCGATCTCAAGGACCGCAGGATCTGCGAGATCAAGGGGTCCAACGCCGCCCAGCGGGTCGTGACGGAGCGGAAGGTCGCGGCGCAGGTGGTGCCGTTCGGCGACTACCAGGCGTGCCTGACGGCGCTGAAGAGCCGGCAGGTGGACGCGGTCACCACCAACGACGTCATCCTGGCGGGGCTGGCCAAGCAGGACGGCTCGGGGCTGCGGCTGGCCAACGCGCAGTTCAACGAGCAGCGGACCGGGGTCGGCCTGCGCAAGGGCGACGTGGCGGGCTGCGAGGCGGTCAACCGGGCGATCACCGACATGTACCAGGACGGGACGGCGGCGAAGCTGCTGGACAAGTGGTTCGGCACGTCGGGGCTGAACCTGACCGCGATCGCGGTGCCGCAGTTCGAGGGCTGTTCCTGAACGTGCGAACGGGCCGGGGCTCGTGCCGCCCCGGCCCGCTTCGAAGGGGGTCAGTCCAGGTAGTCCCGCAGCATCTGGGCACGCGTCGGATGGCGGAGCTTGGCCAGGGTCTTCGACTCGATCTGGCGGATGCGCTCCCGCGTGACGCCGAACTCCCTGCCCACCTCCTCCAGCGTGCGCGGATGCCCGTCGGCCAGCCCGAAGCGGAGCTGGATGATGCGCTGCTCGCGGTCCGACAGCGTGGCGAGGATGTCGTCGAGCTGATCCTGCAGCATGATGAAGGCCGCGGCCTCCATGGGCACGACAGCGTCGGCGTCCTCGATGAAGTCACCGAGGTCGGAGTCCTCCTCGCCGATGGGCGACTGCAGCGACACGGGCTCCTGGGCGATGCGCTGGATCTCCACCACGCGATCGACAGGGAGGTCCATCTCCTTGGCGATCTCCTCGGGCATCGGCTCGCGGCCGAGGTCCTGGTGAAGCTGGCGCTGCACTCTGACGAGCTTGTTGATGGTCTCCACCATGTGCACCGGGATGCGGATCGTCCGCGCCTGGTCGGCGATGGCCCGGGTGATCGCCTGCCTGATCCACCAGGTCGCGTAGGTGGAGAACTTGTAACCCTTCGTATAGTCGAACTTCTCGACCGCCCGGATGAGCCCGAGGTTGCCCTCCTGGATCAGGTCCAGGAACAGCATGCCGCGGCCCACGTACCGCTTGGCGATCGACACCACGAGCCTGAGGTTGGCTTCGATGAGCCGCTGTTTGGCCCGGGTGCCCTGCCACACGAGCTCCCTGAACTCCGGGAAGGCCAGACGCGAGACCCCGTTGGCCAGCTTGTCCTCGGCGAACAGGCCGGCTTCGATCGACTTGGCGAGCTCCACCTCCTCCTCAGCGGTCAGCAGCGGCACCCGGCCGATCTCCCGAAGGTAGATGCGGACCAGATCGCTGGTCGGCGCCCGCTTGCCTACGTCTTCCTCATCGGCGCGGGTGGTTTCCTCGTCGCCCTGGGGCTCGAGGACCTCCACGCCGTTCTCGGCGAGCATGCGCACGACGCGTTCCAGCGCGTCGGACGGCAACTCGGACCGGTCAAGCGCGGCTGCGACGTCATCGACGGTTACGCTTCCGCGCTCCCTTCCCTTCGCGACGAGGTCCGCCACTTGATCTACCGATGGCGGTCCACTAGTTGGCAGCACCGATGCACCCACGGGAGACAGTCTGCAGTATTGGTTCCATCAAATGGCAGACCCATTTTTGTCACCGAAGGTAAGACGATCGTCCTTACCGAATTGAGATCGGCATAAGGTTTAGCCGAACATTGATCAGGAAAGTAAAGTCAATTACGCGATCAGGATTCACGCGCCCGGCGACGCCGATGGGCCGGACGCATCTCTTTTGCTGCCTGGATGTCGTTGCCCATCCCCTTTGTCGCAGTTTGGACCGCGCCAAGTTTCCTGGTCAACCACCCTGATATACCGCTTGCGATCGCCGCCGAACTGTTATCAACCATCGGCGCGACAGATCATCTTTTGGGAAGTTCGCGGGAGTCCGCGACCTCGCTCGTGCCGGTGCCGGGTCAGCTCCCGGCGGCGCGGTCGCGCAGGACCCTGCGCTGCTGCTCCAGCGCGACCAGCTCCCCGAACAGCTTGTTGTACTCCTGCTGCTCCTCCACCGGATTGAGCCGCTGGATCCGCGACTTGACCTGCGCGATGGCCCGATCGACCGCGATGGCCTCGATGGCCGCCAGCATGGCGCCGGCGTAGCGCTCCTCGGCGTGCGCGTCGGCCTGGATGGCCTCCACCGCGAACCGCGTCACCAGCGCCCGCGCGCCCTCCTCGTGCGCGTGCTCCAGCAACCGGTCCACCCACTCGCGGCCACCGTGCCCGGCGTCGGCCACCCCGCCGGCCGCCAGGACGACCCTGTGCAGCACGACATGGTCCGGCGCCGTGAAGGCCTGCGGGTCGAGCGCGTCGAAGCGCGGCCCCAGCAGCGCAGGCCGCTGCACGGCCAGCTTGAGCAGCTCGCCCTCCACCCGCACGCTCGGATCCATCGGCGCCGCCCTGACGGCGCGCTGCGGGCGGCCCTGCTGCGCCCCGCCGACGGCCGCGATGCGCTGCATGACGAACCGCTCGTCCATGAACCCGAGCCACCGGTCCAGGTCGATCGCGTAGCGCTTGCGCAGCCCCACGTCCTTGATCCCGGCCACGATCGGCGCGGCGGCGTCCAGTGCGGCGATCTTGCCTTCGTTGCTGCGCAGGTCGTAACGGGAGATCGTGCTCCTGATCGCGAACTGGAACAGCGGCTCGCGGCTCGCGATCAGATCCCGCACGGCCGCGTCGCCCTGCTTGATGCGCAGGTCGCACGGGTCGAGCCCGTCACCCTGCACCGCGACGTACGTCTGCGTGACGAACTTCTGCTCGTCGGCGAACGCCCGCAGCGCCGCCTTCTGCCCCGCCGCGTCCCCGTCGAAGGTAAAGATCACCTCACCGCGGAATTCGGCCTGGTCGAGCAGGAATCGGCGCAAGATCTTGATGTGCTCCTCGCCGAACGACGTGCCGCACGTGGCCACCGCGGTCGGCACCCCGGCCAGATGACACGCCATCACATCGGTATAGCCCTCGACGATCACCGCCTGCGCCCGCTTGGAGATCTCCCGTTTCGCGAGATCAATCCCATAAAGCACCTGGCTCTTCTTGTAAAGCGGCGAGTCAGGCGTATTCAGATATTTCGGACCATCATCGGAATCAAGCAGCTTCCGTGCGCCGAAACCGATCACATCGCCCGTCGCGTCCCGGATCGGCCAGATCAGCCGCCCCCGGAACCGGTCCATGGGCCCGCGCCGCCCCTCCTTGGCCAGCCCGCCCTTCACCAGCTCCTCGGCGGTGAAGCCGCGCCCCAGCAGATGCCGCGTGAGCGCCTCCCATTCGGCGGGGGCGTAGCCCACCCCGAACATCTCGGCGTCGGCCCGCTCGAACCCCCGCTCCGACAGGAACCGCCGCCCGACCGCCGCGTCGGGCCCGAACAGCTTGCCGGCGTAGAACTCGGCCGCCGCCTTGTGCGCCTCGATCAGCCTGGCCCGCTCGCCGTGGTCGCGCCGGGGAACGTAGCCGCCCTGCTCGTACTGCAGCTGGATCCCGGCCCGCTGCGCCAGCCGCTCGACCGCCTCGCTGAACGACAGATGCTCGATCTTCTCGACGAACGTGATCACGTCGCCGCCTTCGGAGCAGCCAAAACAGAAGTACATTCCGCGCTCGGGGGTGACGTTGAACGACGGGCTCTTCTCGTCGTGGAACGGGCACAGCCCCTTGAGGTTGCCGCCTCCGGCGTTGCGCAACTGGATGTGCTCGCCGATCACGTCGGCGATGGGCGAGCGCTCGCGTACGAGCGCGATGTCGACATCACGGATCCGGCCAGCCACGCCGGTGAGTCTATTCCGCCCCACCGACCTTCCCGGCACCTGCCGCCAGAATGGCGTCACCTGTGGGTGTCTAAAGGGGGAAACCGGCTCTGCCGCGCCCCCGGGTCGGCTACAAAGGTAAAGGTTGTCGGTGGAAACGGTGACACAGGTGGAGATCATGCGATCGGGGCATCTCGGACGATGGGCGGCCGTGACGGGCGCCGTGCTGCTGACCGGTGCCTGCTCGCAGGTGACCGGCCTGGCGGGCGTGAGCGCGACCGCGCCCTCCACCGCCCCGCCGGCGGGCACGCCGTCGGTCACCGCCACGATCCCCGAGCCGGCCCCGACCGCGGAGCACCAGGCCGCCGAGGAGGAGCCGCCCAAAGGCGACGACCCGGTGAAGGTGCCGCCGCCGAAGCTGTCGAAGTACACCTATACGTTTCCGGTCAAGGACTGCAAGACGACCTACCAGCGCAAGCTGCTCGTGCTGCCCAAGACGACGATCTGGGCCGGGCAGGGGTGCGCGTTCGTGGCCCCCATCGGCGGCGTCGTGGACGAGGTGAACATCAAGAACAAGTGGCGGCCGTCCACGGACGTGGGCGCCGACCGCGAGGGCAGGTTCGTCACGATCATCGGTGACGACGGCGTCCGCTACCTCGGCGGCCACCTCGACTCGGTCGCCGAGGGCATCAGGCCGGGCGTCCGGGTGAAGGCCGGCCAGTTGCTCGGTCGGGTGGGCAAGTCGGGCAACGCCCGCGACACCGGTCCCAACCTGTATTTCGCGATCTCGTGGAAGACCGGCCCGGCCTTCTGGTGGGTCCGCAGGGGCATGGTCAAGCCGTGGGACTACCTTGCCGCCTGGCAGTCGGGCAACCGCACGCTCTCGCCCCGTGAGGAGACGCTGGCGCTGCGCGGCAAGCTGGGCGAGACACCGCGCTGCGCGATCCAGTGCGCGTCGAAGAAGACCCCGCAGCCGGCCAAGACCCAGGAGCCGAAGAACGACGAGGACGTGGTCAGCGTTGTCCCGTCGACAGCTCCTTTTGGTCAACAATGACGCCTGACCTGATGAGCTCCTGGATCTCCTCGACGACGTCCCAGGTGTTGACGTTCATGCCGGCGATCACCCGGCCGCCGCGCAGCCAGTAGGCGATGAACTCCAGGCTGTCGACGTCGCCGCGGTAGACGATCTCGTCGTAGCCCTCGATGTCGCCGGAGAACTCCATGCCCAGCTCGTACTGGTCGGTGTAGAAGTACGGGATCGGGTCGTGGACGACCTCGCGGCCGAGCATGGACCGGGCGGCGGCGGGGCCGCCGTTCAGGGCGTTGGCCCAGTGTTCGACGCGCAGGTGGCGGCCGTACAGCGGGTGGAAGGACTCGGCCACGTCGCCGGCCGCGAACACGTCGGGGTGCGAGGTACGCAGCGCCGCGTCGGTCAGGATGCCCTGTTCGACGTCGAGTCCGGCGTCGCGGGCGAGTTCGACCTCGGGGGCGGCGCCGATGCCGGCCACGACGAAGTCGGCCGTGAGCCGCTCGCCGGAGCTGAGCCGTACGCCGGTGTCGGTGATCTCCGCGGCGGCGGTGCCGAAACGCAGGTTGACGCCGTTGCGCGCGTGCAGGCGGGCGAACACGTCGCCCAGTTCGGGGCCGAGCGCCCTATTGAGCGCGGTGGGCTCGGGCTCGACGACCGTGACCGCGCAGCCGGCCGCGCGGGCCGCGGCGGCGGTCTCCAGGCCGATCCAGGACGCGCCGACGATGATCACGCTGCCGGATTGGGCGAGGCGTTCCCTGATCGCCTCGCTGTCGCCGACCGTGCGCAGGTAGTGGGCGGGCCCGGGCAGGCGCCGGGGCGTGGAGCCGGTCGCGATGAGCAGTTTGTCGTACGGCTGGCGGGCCCCGTTGTCAAGCCTGACCAGATGGTTGTCGAGCTCGATGCGGGTGACCCGCATGCCCGGTCGCAGATCCACGCCGTTGTCCGCGTACCACTCGGGGGCGTGAACGAAGATCTTTTCTCGCTCGCTCTTGCCCTGGAGGAATTCCTTGGACAGGGGCGGTCTCTCGTAGGGCCGCTCGGTCTCCGCGCCGATCAGCACGATCTCGCCGTCGAAGCCCTCCTCGCGCAGCGTTTGCGCGGCCTTGGCCCCAGCCAGCCCGGCGCCGACGATCACAAATGTGGCCATGGGCGCAGTATCCGCCCGGCGCGGGCATCGGGAAAGCGGGTTGTGTCAGGCGGCCGGGCACATGGGCAAAGCTTGGTCATCGGGAGAGCCTGCGGTGCCAGGCGACCGCCGAGGTGTCGGTGAGCGAGGCGATCTGGTCGATGACCACGCGGACGCGGGCGGCGTCGTCCGGGGCCTCCATGTATGCGGGCCGGAAGGCGGGCTCCAGCGTGCCCGGCGCGCCAAGGGTGATCAAGGCGGCCAGTTCGGTGATGATGTCGCGCTGCCTGGCCTGATTGGCGTGGTGGTCCTTGGTGGTCATGACGTAGTGGGCGGTGACGCCCTTGAGCAGCGCGCACTCCAGCCGGGTCGCGTGCGGCACGACGAGATCGGCGCGGTGGCGGGAGCCGTACACCTCTTTGGTGGCGGTCTGGGCGGAGCGGCAGAAGCGTCCGATGAGGCCGCTCGTGAGGGCTTTGAGCCCGGCCAGGTCGGACAGCGTGGCCTCGAAGCGGCGCGGCCACAGCGGGTCGGTGATCAGCTTGGCGAAGACCTCTTCCAGCTCGTTCACGTCGGCGCCGGGGGCGTACCAGGTGCGGGTGATCTCGGACACGTCTCTGCGCTCGATGGGCGAAAGGAGCGCCTCGGGGGTGACGTGGCCGGAGTGCAGGGCGTCTTCGAGATCGTGTACGGAGTAGGCGACGTCGTCGGCCCAGTCCATGATCTGCGCCTCGAAGCTCACCCGGCCTTCCGGCGCGCCCTCCCTGATCCATTCGAACACCGGCAGGTCGTCGTCGTACACGCCGAATTTCGGGGACTTGTCGCAGGTCCACGGATATTTGATGGAGGCGTCCAGCGCGGCCCTGGTCAGGTTGAGCCCGGCGCTGCGGCCGTCCTCGGTGAGCACCTTGGCCTCCAGCCTGGTGAGCAGGCGCAGGCTCTGCGCGTTGCCCTCGAAGCCGCCGCAGGAGGCCGCCAGCGCGTTGAGCGCCACCTCTCCGTTGTGGCCGAACGGCGGGTGCCCCAGGTCGTGCGCCAGGCACGCCGTTTCCACCAGGTCGGGGTCGACGCCCAGCGTGGCGCCCATCTCCCTGCCCAGCTGGCCGCATTCGAGCGAGTGCGTCAGCCGGGTGCGCGGGATGTGCTGCCCCCCGCCGAGCGTCTCTCCAGGGCCTACGACCTGCGTTTTCGCGGCCAGCCTGCGGAGCGCGGCGCTGTGCAGCACGCGGGCCCGGTCGCGCTCGAACGCGGACCGTTCCGGATTGCCGGGAGGTTCCGGAACCCAACGTGCTCGATCGTGCTCGTCGTAGTACGACATTGGTTCAGTGATTTTATCCAGTTTCTCGACTCCGCTAAGGTCAAGCCTCGCGAGAACCCATTCCCCGGGAGTCCTCCTCCATGACGACAGCGTTCCGAGCGGTGCTGGCCTTCGCCCTGCTCGCCGGCTTCTACATACTGGTCGCCCTCATCGTGGCGACGGCGATCTTCTTCGACGTCCTGCTGCTCGTCGACTTCCACGCGAACACCATCAAGTTCGCGATCGTGCTCACCTTGGCGGCGGGCGCGCTCGTGCGCGCCCTGGTCATGGTGAGCCGCCGCAGGGCCGGCGACCAGCCGGGCGTGCCGGTGGGCCGCGAGCACGAGCCCGTGCTATGGCAGACGGTCGAGGATCTGGCCCAGCGGGTGCGCACGGCGCCGCCCCACGAGATCCGCCTGGTCGCTGAGGTGAACGCGGCGGTCTCCGAGGACACGCGCTTCCTCGGGCTGAAGGCGACGCGGCGGCGGATGTTCATCGGCCTGCCGCTGCTGCAGACGCTGACGGTGGACGAGCTGCGCGCGGTGCTCGGGCATGAGCTGGGCCACTACAGCGGCGCCCACACGCGCCTGGGCGCGCCGGTCTACCGCGGGCGGGTCTCGCTCATCGCGACCGTCCAGGGGCTCGGCAACCACCCGTTCATCCAGCGCCTGTTCACCTGGTACGCCAAGCTCTACCTGCGCCTCTCGCAGGCCGTCTCACGCAAGCAGGAGTTGGAGGCCGACCAGTTCGCTGTCTCGATCGGCGGCCGGCAGGCCATGGCGGGCGCCCTGCGCAAGATCCACGCCACGGCGCTCGGCTGGGACGTGTACGTCAGCAACTACCTGTCGCTCACGGGCGCGGGCGGCGCCCGGCCCGCCTCGGTGTTCGGGGGCTTCCACGCGCTGATGAGCGACCCGGAGCGGCAGGCCGAGATCGCCAAGCAGGCCGAGCAGCCCGAGGAGGTCTCGCCGTACGACTCCCACCCGAGCCTGGCCGACCGCCTGGCCGCGATCGAGCAGCTGCCGGAGCCACAGCACGTGCCTGACCCCCGTTCGGCGCTGACCCTGCTGGTGGACCCGAACGTGGCGGTGCAGGCGGTCGAGCAGTCCATGTGGACGCAGCAGGCGCTGGCGGAGCTGCGGCCGGTGCCGTGGGAGGAGCTGGTGGCGCACGGCATGTACGCGGGCCGCAACGCCGACGCGCTCAACGACCTGGCGGTGGCCGGTCAGCGGGTGATGGGGGCGTCGCGACCGTACCTGGACGCGGCGTTCGAGGCGATCGCGCGCGGGCGGCAGGCGGAGCTCGCGGACAAGCTGCGCGAGCTGGGCTGGAGCCCGTCGGAGACGCTGCTGGCCGGGGTGCTCGGGCAGGCGATTGAGGCGGTGCTGATCCAGCTCGGGGAGGCCAAGTGGACGCTGTCGTGGTCGGGTCCCGCGCGGCTGCTGTTCGACGACGGCGAGGAGGTGGCGCTGTCGGAGTACGCGGCCCAAGTGGCGGCCGATCCGGCGGCCGTGGCGGGCTTGCGGCAGTGGCTCGGCAGCCACGGAATGCGCCACGACTACATTCCGGTGCAGGAACTCGCCACATCCTGACCGACGGGCCCCGCCGCCCCGGCGAGCGGGGCCCGTCGGTCAAGGGGTCGGGTGGCGCCTCTTCACCAGCGCCTCGATGCGGGCGAGCTGGACGGACAGGTCGGAGACCTCGGAGCGGAGGGCGGCGATGGCCACCGCGGCGCTCTGGTCGGTCTGGTAGTCGTGCAGCGCGAGCTCGGAGGCCACCTGGTCGCTGCGCCGGGCCGAGATGAGCAGGACGGACGCCTGCAGGCCCGCCAGGCACGACAGCACCAGGTTCAGCAGGATGTACGGGTAGGGGTCGAAGCCGTGCCGCCCGTTGCCGGCGATCCAGGCGCCGAGGACGACCAGGAACGTGATCACGAACGGCCACGACCCCATGATCAGCCGCACCCGGTCGGCGGCCCGCTCGCCCAGGGTGAGCTGGCGGCCGCTGCGGATTCCCGGATGCCGCTCCCAGCGGTTGCGCCGGATCCTGCCCAAGATCGTAAGCGGGTGTGAATGGGTGGTCATGAGGCGAGCGTGCCGCGACGCGGATGAGAACAGGATGAAAGCTACGGCAGGGCCAGGCGGGCGGTGACCACGGCGCCGCCGAGCGGGTCGCCGTTGCGCGCGCTGACGGTGCCGCCGTGCGCGCTGACCACCGCCTGCACGATCGACAGGCCGAGCCCCGCCCCCGCGCCGCTGCGGGCGTCGTCCCCCCGGGTGAAGCGGGCGAACGCGGCATCGAGCAGCCCGGGCGGGAACCCGGGGCCGTCGTCGGCGACCTGCACGGTGGCCGTCTCCCGGTCGTGCGCGACCTGCACGCGTACGGTGGTCGCGCCCGCCGCCGCGCTGTTGCGGGCCAGATTGGCGAGCACCTGCCGGAGTCGTTCGGGATCCGCGTTCACCACCACGGGATCGCCGGACGCCTCGATGCGCACGCCGAGCGCGGGCCCCAGGCGGCGCGCCTCCGCGACGGCCAGGTCGAGCAGATCCACGGCCTCGGTACGCACGACGAGCGCCCCCGTCCGGGCACGGGCCAGCAGCAGCAGGTCGTCGGCGAGCCTGGACAGCCGGTCCGCCTCCTCGAGCGCCGCCCGCAGCGACTCCTCGACCTCGCGGTCGTCCCCGATGGCGTCGAGCGCCAGCTCCAGCTCGCCGCGCAGCACCGCGATCGGGGTGCGCAGCTCGTGGCTGGCGTCGTCCACGAACGCCCGCTCGCGCTCGGCGGCCACGCCCAGCCGGGCCAGCATGTCGTTCAGGGTGTGCGCGAGCCGGGCGATCTCGTCCTCCCCGGGCACCTCGGGCAGCCGGCTGTCGCTCTCCAGCGACGAGATGATGGCGGCCTCGCGGGTCAGCGCGTCGACGGGCCGCAGCGCGGTGCGCACGACCGCCCACGCGCCGGCGGCGAGCGCGCCGGCCAGCAGGGGCGCGGCCAGGAAGAGCACGATCGCCAGCCGGTTCCTGGCGGCGTGTACGGGCTCGGCCGACACCCCGACCGTGAGCACGCCACCGCTCGGGCCGACGCGCTCCGACAGCAGCCGCACGGGGATCGGCCCGCCGTCCTCGCCCGCCCGCAGCGTCCGCGTGGTGAGCGTCACGTCCCCGACCTGGCGGACCTGCTCGGGCGTGAGCAGCCGCTGGTTCGGCAGCGCGGCCGAGCCGGCCAGCAGGTCGCCGCCGGGGCCGTACAGCTGCGCCAGCGGATCGTCGGCGAGGGCGGCGGTGTCGCCGACCTCCAGCGCGGCGGCCAGGTCACCGGCGCGGCCGGCCAGCCCGGCGTCGATGGCGTCCCACAGTTGACGGTCGAGCGCGGCGTACAGGAGGGTGAGACAGAGGGCGAGCGCGCCGACGGCTCCCACCGCGGTGACCAGGGTCACCCGGGCGCGCATGGAGCGTGGGAGCAGCCGCACACTCGCCAGCCTGGCACAACCGCGATCGAACGCCGACTTCGGCTCTCATCATTCTCTCATCGGCGGCCCCGCAAGCTGAGGAAGCGAACAACGGATCGCTTCCCTGAGGAGCACGCCATGACCATCCCCACCTACGACCCGCGCCGGTCGCCCGCCTACCCCGCCCCCGCTCCCGCCCCCCATGCTCCGGTGCACCGGGCGCGGCGGAACGGCCGGCGCGCGCTCGCCGCCGCAGTCGCCTTCGTCGCCGTCGTGGCGGCCGCGGGAGCAGGGGGCTACCTGGGCGGCCGGGACATCGCCAGGGCGACCGCCCCGAGCGTGTCCGCCGCCGTCCCCGCGGCCCCCGCAGGCGCCGTGAACGCACCCGCCATCCTGGCCAAGATAGAGCCGTCGATCGTCACCGTCCGCACCCGCTCGGTCGGCGTCAACGCGTTGCTGGAGCCCGTCGCCGAGCAGGGCACCGGCACCGGGTTCGTGATCGGCGCCAACGGCATCATCGCCACCAACAACCACGTCGTGGAGGGCGCGCAGACCGTCACCGTGACGCTCCACGGCGGGAAGACGCTGACGGCGAAGGTGCTGCGCAGCGACCCGGCCGCCGACCTGGCCGTGCTGCAGGTGAACGCCGGCGACCTGCCCGTCGCCCCGCTCGGGGACTCCTCCACCTTGCGGGTCGGCGACCCGGTCATCGCGATCGGCAACGCCCTGGCCCTGCCGGGCGGCCCGACGGTCACCGAAGGCATCGTCTCCGCGCTCGGCCGTACCGTGCAGACCGACGCCGGCGCCCAGCTGAAGCACGTCATCCAGACCGACGCGGCGATCAACCCGGGCAACAGCGGCGGCCCGCTCGTGAACTCCGCCGGCCAGATCATCGGCATCAACACCGCGGCGGCCGGCGACGCGCAGAACATCGGGTTCGCCATCGCGATCAACGGCGCCCGGACCACCATCGATGGCCTGCTCAATTGAGATTTAGGGTGGAGCCATGAGGGTGTTGGTCGTCGAGGACGATCCCGGCATGTCACGCATGCTGGTCCGCGGTCTGCGGCGGGAGGGCTACGCCGTGGACGTCGCGGGAGGCGGCGAGGACGCGCTGTGGAGCGTCACGGAGAACAACTATGACGCCGTCGTGCTGGACGCGATGATCCCCGCGCCCGACGGGTTCGAGGTGTGCCGCCGGATGCGCGCGGCGGGCCGCTGGGCTCCCGTGCTCATGCTCACCGCGCGCAACTCCGTCAACGACCGCGTACGCGGCCTCGACTCGGGCGCGGACGACTACCTCACCAAGCCTTTCGCGCTGTCGGAGCTGTTCGCGCGGCTGCGGGCGCTGACCCGCCGCGATCCGCACGAGCGTCCGGCCGTCCTGCGGGTGGGTGACCTCACGTTGGACCCGGTCAGCCGCGTGGTGCGGCGCGAGGAGAAGCCGATCACGCTCTCGCCCAAGGAGTTCGCGCTGCTGCACGAGTTCATGCGGCGGCCCGGTGAGGTGCTCAGCCGCACCTACCTGATCGAGCACGTCTGGGACTTCGCGTACGACGGCGCGTCGAACGTCGTCGACGTTTACGTGCGCTACCTGCGCGACAAGGTGGACCGGCCGTTCGGCCGCGACAGCATCCACACCGTGCGCGGCGCCGGTTACCGCCTCGACCCCGCGGCCTCTGAAGCGGCCACCCGCGGTTCCGGGCAGCCGCCTGCCGAGAGGGCTTGAGGCGAGGCCCTGCCGGGAACGCGACCGGGGGCCGCGTTCCCGGCGCGTCAGGTCACGCGTGGCCGCGGGCCAGCTCCCTGTCCGCCTGTTCCTGCACGCCGTCGAGGTCGTCGGCGATCTCGGCGCCCGCCACCGCGTCCGGCAGGTCGTCCTCCATCCGCCGCAGCGGCCGGTACCACAGGCCCAGGGCTCCCCACACCACCAGCAACGCGCCCGTCACGGCGAGGAGCAGCCCGACCCCCCTGCCGGGGCCGACGCCGACGAGATCGCCGACGACCGTGCCGGCCAGCGCCCCGCCGGGCTCCAGCAGCGGGCCGAACAGGTCGGACAGCGGCGGCGCGGTGAGGAAGGCCAGCGGCGTCATGGACACCGCGAGCATCTGGTTGGTGGCCAGCACCCTCCCCTGCAGCTCCAGCCCCACCTTGAGCTGGATGATCGACAGCCAGTGGGCGTTCAGGATGCTGAGGAACAGCCACGACATCAGGCCACCGGCCGCCGCCAGGGCGACCGACGGGCGCAGGCCGATCAGCAGGATGCCGAAGCCGAAGCCGCTGACGAACCCGACCATGCCGATGGCCCGCCGCTCCGTACCGCCCCAGAACACCATGACCAGCGCCCCGAGCACCGCGCCCAGGCCCTGTGCCGCGGTCACCGTGCCGACGGCGGCCACGTCGCCGAACGACAGCACGGTGGGCACGGTCACCGCCAGGGCGAGCATCCCGAGGTAGTTCTCCACCACGAAGAACCCGATCATGATCATCAGCGGTCGCCGCCGGACGAGGAAACGCCAGCCGCCGGCCACTGCCTGCGTGAACGTCTCCTCCAGCCGGTGGAACAGCCGATCGGGGAAGCGCACCAGCAACAGCGTCGACAGGCCGATGACGAAGGTGACGATGTTCACCGCGGCCACCCCGTGCACCCCGATCAGGGTGATCAGCGCCGCCCCGGCCAGCGGGGCCATCAGCATGCCGAGCCCGGTGCCGATGTTGGCGACCGCGTTGGCCTGCATGAGGTACGGCTTGGGCACGAGCTGGGCCACCGCCGCCAGGTAGGCGGGCCGGTGGAAGGCCGTCACCAGCGACAGCACGCCCGAGATGGCGCCGACCTGCCAGACCTCCAGCCGCCCCGCCACCAGTAGGGCCACCAGCGCGGCCGTCGCGACGGCGGAGACCGCGTCGCAGGCCAGCATCACCAGCCGCCGGTCCACCCGGTCCGCCACCGCCCCGCCGAGCGGGGAGGCCAGCAGCGACGGCAGCGTGGCCAGCATCGAGATCAGCGCGTAGTCCGACACCCGCCCGCTCTCCTGGTAGGCCCACACGCCCAGGGCGAAGGAGGTGAGCGCGCTGCCCAGCAGTGACGCGGTCTGGCCGACCGCCACGGTGTAGAAGCGGCGCAGGTCCTTGCGGGCGCGCTCACCGACCACCTCGACGTCGGCGATCGGCTCCGGCAACCGGCCCGCGGCCCAGTCCCCGAGGTGGCCGTCGATCAGCTCGGCCAGGCGCTGCGCCTGGTGCTTGATGAAGTAGTGGCCCGCGCGCGGGATCGTGGCGAGCGCCACGCGCTCGGCGAACGCGCCCCACTCGCGGTAGCGCTCCTGGTAGAGCTCGGTGGAGCGGTCGCGCTCGCCGATCACGCACAGCACCGGCGCCGCCAGCTTGCGCGCGCCTCCGGCGGCCAGCTCGCCGCTGAACCAGGCCTGCGCCTCCTCCACGTCGTGCCGCAGGCCGCGCAGCATGATCGAGGTATCGCCGGAGTCCTCGTCGAGTGCGCCGAGCGTACGCAGGAAGTCGCGTTGCGACCGGTCGGAGGACCATCTGTTCGCCGGGAACCTCCGGTTCCACCAGGCGGAGATCCGGCCGGGCAGCCGGGCGTCGGGGAAGCTGCCGCCGACGAACAGCCCCGCCACGGGCACGCCCGACTCCTCCAGGCGCAGCGCCAGCTCGGTGGCCGCGGCCGAGCCCACGCAGTGGCCGTAGAGTGCGACGGGCCCGGTGCTCAGCGAGGAGAGCTCCGCCACCACCCGGTCGACCAGCTCGGACAGCGTGAGCATCGGCTCTTCCGGCCGGGCCGGGTCGTGGCCGGGTAATTCGACGGCGAGCACCGCGGTGCCGGGATGCCGGGCCGCCAGCTCGGTGGCCAGCGGCCCGTAGGCGGCGGCCGAGCCGCCGCCGTAAGGCACGCACAGCACGGTACGGCTCGCGACCGCGGGTCCCGCCAGCCGGTGCAGCAGCCCGGGCTCGGCCCCGTCGCCGGAGTCGAGATGGGCGGCCAGCTCGCGGATCGTCGGCCGGGTGAACAGGTCGATCACGCGCAGCGCCGGGTCGATCTCCCTGACCGCGCGCACCGCCATGAACGAGTCTCCGCCGAGGGCGAAGAAGTCGTCCTCGACGCCGAAGTCGTCGGTGCCGAGCACGCCGGCCCAGACCGCGGCGATCCGCAGCTCGGTCGGTGTGCCGGGGGCGACCCGTTCGGCCGCCGCGGCCACCTCCGGCATGGGCAGCGCGGCTCGGTTGACCTTGCCGAGCGGGGTGAGCGGCAGCGTGTCGAGGACGACGATGGCCGGCGGCACCATGTATTCCGGCAGCCGCTCCCGCAGACCGGCGCGGACCGCCGCGAGATCGACGGTGGCCGGGGCGATCCAGGCGGCCAGGCGGCGGTTGTGCGCCTCGCCGATCGGCAGCACCGCCGCCTCCAGCACGCCCGGCTGGTCGTGCAGGGCGGCCTTGACCTCGCCCAGTTCCACCCTGAACCCGCGGATCTTGACCTGGTCGTCGACCCGGCCCAGGAACTCGACCAGGCCGTCGGCGTTGAGCCGTACCCGGTCTCCGGTGCGGTAGCAGCGGGTCGTGCCGGTGACCGGGTCGGGCACGAAGCGCTCGGCGGTCAGGTCGGGGCGGCCGAGATAGCCGCGCGCCAGGCTCGGGCCGCTGATCCACAGGTCGCCCGGCACGCCCGCGGGCAGCGGGCGGCCGGCCGGGTCCACCACGTAGCAGTCCACGTTCGGCAGCGGCCGGCCCAGCGGGACGGCCGCCGAGCCCGTGGGCGTCTCCGGCGCGGTGCAGCTCAGCACCGACACCGTGGTCTCCGTGGGGCCGCAGTGGATCTGCAGCTCCAGGCCCGGCCGGGCGGCCCTGATCCGCTCGGCCAGCTCCCATGACGTCGCCTCACCCGCCAGGATGAGCAGCTCGGCCGGCAGCATGCGGGCCAGGTCGCCGTGCGCCGCCAGCAGCTCCAGGTGGCTGGGCACCATCTTGATCACCTCGACCGGGTGGGCGGCGAGGTAGGAGATGTAGGCGTCGGGGTCGGTGGCGGTGTCCTGGTCCACCAGGTGCACGGTGGCGCCGCTGGTGAGCGCCCCGAACAGACAGGTCATCACCAGGTCCGAGGCCATCGTGGAGACCACGCCCCAAGAGGCGTAGGCGCCGCCGATCCGCTCGGCCACCGCTCGCAGGTAGTGCAGGACGGCCCGGTGCTCCACCGCCGCGCCCTTCGGCCGCCCGGTCGAGCCGGACGTGAACAGCACGTGGGCCAGGTGCCCGGGCGATACGCGCACCTCCGGAGAGGTGTCCGGCAGGTCCTCGGCCAGCACGTCTTCCAGGACCAGCGCACCGGGCAGCCGTCGGGCCAGCGCCCGCTCGGCCAGCACCAGGCGCGCTCCGCAGGACACCATGTACGCCAGCCGGTCGTCCGGGTAGGCCGGTTCGAGCGGCATGTACGCGGCTCCCGCCTTGAGCACGCCCAGGATCGCGGGAACCAGGGGCCCGTGCCGTTCGGCGAGGATGCCGACCACGTCGTCGGCTTCGACGCCGGCCGCCAGCAGCCGGTGCGCGATCCGGTTGGCCTGCCGGTCGACCTCGGCGTACGTCAGCGTGCCTGCCGGATCCGCGACCGCGACGGCCTCGGGCGTGCGCGCCGCCCAATCCTCGAACCACGCGTGCAGCGGCCTGGACAGGTCGTAGTCCCGGCGCGGGCCCGCGATCAGAGGGCCGGCGACCGGCTCCAGCGGCACCGCGCCCACCGGGGAGTCGAGGGCGGCGAGCATGCCGTCCAGCAACGTCACGTACCAGCCGGCCAGCCGGCCGGCCGTGCCCGCGTCGAACAGGTCGGCGCGGTAGGCCAGCGAGCCCTCGTAGCCGTCGCCCGTATTGACCAGGGCCAGGTTGAGGTCGTACTTGACGGTCCGCAGCGGCGGCTCGAACACCTCGGCTTCCAGCCCCGGGAAGCGCGCCGGCTCGGGCCGGGCGTCCAAGACGTTCAGCACCGCCTGGAAGATCGGCGTGGTGGCCACGTTGCGCTCCGGGTGCAGCACCTCCACCGCGCGCTCGAACTGCGTCTCCCGATGGGCGAACGCCTCCAGAGCGGTGTCGCGGGCGCGGGCGAGCAGCTCGCGACCCGTCGGATCACCCGACCGGTCGCCCCGCATGACCAGCGTGTTGACGAAGCAGCCCAGCATCTTCTCGGTGTCGGGATGCAGGCGGCCCGCCTCCAGGACGCCCACCGGCACGTCGTCGGTCCCGGAGATCCGGCCCAGCAGCTCCTGCCAGGCGGCCAGCAGCACCATGAACGGCGTGCCGCCGATCTCGGAGGCCGCCGCCCGCACCCGGGCCGCCAGCCCGGGATCGAGCCGGACGGGCACCTCGCCGCCCGCCCAGGCGGCGACGGCCGGGCGCGGGCGGTCGGTGGGCAGGTCGAGCACCGGTTCGAGGCCGGCCAGCCGGTCGGTCCACCACGTCACGTCGCCCGGCGGCTGCCCGGCGAGCCACTGCGCGTAGTCGGCGTACTGCACGCGCGGCGCCGGCGGGCGCTCGGCCAGGCCGAGTCCGGCGGTGTAGAGCGAGGCCAGCTCGGCGATCGCCACGTCCCTGGACCAGGCGTCGAAGGCGATGTGATGCACGGTGAGCAGCAGCAGGTGCTCGTCGTCGTCCATGCGGTAGAGCACGACCCGCGCCGGCGGCTCGCGGTCCAGCGCGAACGGCCGGTACGCCGCCCGCTCCAGCCGTGCCGCCAGCAGCTCCCGATCGGTCAGGTCCTCGACCGTGACCGGCACCAGATCGGCGCCGACCACGGTGGTGCCGTCCTGGTCGACCAGCGTGCGCAGCACCTCGTGCCGCTCGACCAGCTCCCGCACGGCGGCCAGCAGCGCGGCCGTGTCCAGCGGGCCGCGCAGCCGGACGGCCGTCGGGACGTTGTACGCGCCGCGGTCGCCGGGCTCGGCGAGCTGGTCCAGAAACCACAGCCGGGCCTGCGCCGGCGACGGCGCCGCGGACGACCCCTCCGGCCTGGCGGGGATGCCCGGCACGGTACGGGCCGCGGCCTGGCGGGCGGCGGCCAGCCGCATCGCCAGCCGGTCACGCAGGCCCTGCTGCGTCCCGGCCGTCGGCCCGCCTCCAGCGTCGTGCGTGCCCTGCTGCGTCCCGGTCATCGGCCCGCCTCCAGCGTCGTGCGTGCCCTGCTGCGTCCCGGTCATCGGCCCGCCTCCAGCGTCGTGCGTGCCCTGCTGCGTCCCGGTCATCGGCCCGCCTCCAGCGTCGTGCGTGCCCTGCTGCGTCCCGGTCATCGGCCCGCCTCCAGCGTCGTGCGTGCCCTGCTGCGTCCCGGTCATCGGCCCGCCTCCAGCTCCGCCATCAGCAGCGCCTCGACGGCCGTGGCGAACGCCGCCAGCACCGGACGTTCGAACAGCAGCCGCACCGGCACCTCCATGGCCAGCGCCTCCTTGAGGCGGGCGGCGACCAGCATGGCCGCCAGCGAATGGCCGCCCACCGCGAAGAAGTCGTCGTCCACGCCGACCGTTTCGAGGCCGAGCACCGCCTGCCAGACCTCCGCGACGAGCAGCTCGGCATCGCTGCTGGGCGGGACCGGCGTCCCGGTGGCGGCGCGCTCCGGTTTGGGCAGCGCGCCCCTGTCCACCTTGCCCGACGAGGTGGTGGGCAGCTTGTCGAGCGTCATCCAGCGGCGCGGCACCATGTAGTCGGGCAGCCGCTCGCGCAGCGCCGCCTCCATCGCGCCGGTGTCGGCCGTGCCGATCAGGTAGCCGACGAGGTGCTCGTCGTGCACGGCGACCACGGCGTCGGGCACGCTCTCGCGCAGAGCCGCCTCGATCTCGCCCAGCTCGATCCGGTGGCCGCGGATCTTCACCTGCTGGTCGCGGCGGCCGAGGAAGTCGAGCGTGCCGTCAGTGCGCCAGCGCGCCAGATCACCGGTGCGGTAGCGGCGCTCGCCCGGTGCCAGCGGATCGTCGGCGAACGCCGCCGCGGACAGGCCGCGGTAGCCCCCGGCCACGCCCGCGCCGCCGATCCACAGCTCGCCGGGGACGCCCGGCGGGACGAGGCGGCCTGCCTGGTCCAGCACGTAGGCCCGCTCGCCGGGCAGCGGCCCGCCGATGGACACACTGTCGTCGATGGGGGCGGCGATCCTCGTCATGGTGGAGTAGATGGTCGTCTCGGTCGGCCCGTAGGAGTTCCACAGCTCGCCGACCCTGCCCGCCATCTCGCCGGCCAGTGCCGAATCAAGGACCTCGCCGATGCTGACCACGCGGACCCGGTCGTCGCCCGCCCACCCGGCGGCCACCAGCATGCGCAGCGTGGTGGGGGTGGCGGTGAACAGCGTGACGCCGCAACCGTCGATGCGCCGGGCCACGGCGTGCCCGTCGACGGCGGAGGCCCGGTCGAGCAGTTCGAGGCGGAGCCCGTTGCACAGGCTGACCCACAGGTCGAAGCCGAAGACGTCGAAGGAGAACGGGGTGAGGCCGAGCATGACGTCGTCGTCGCGGATGCCGGGCGTGACCCGCATGGCGGCCACGAACGCCGCCAGGTTGGCGTGGGAGACCTCGACGCCCTTGGGCCGGCCGGTCGAGCCGGAGGTGTAGAGGACGTAGGCCAGGCCGTCAGGTGTGGTGGCGGGCGACGCGTCGCCTTCTGGCAGGCCGGCGAGGTCCGTCAGGTCCAGCACGGTCGCGCCGGTGGACTCGGCCAGTTCCCGCGCGACGTGGACGGTGTCTCCCGCGGCGAGCACGACCGTGGCGCCGGAGTCGGCGAGCTGGTGACGCAGCCGCTCGGCCGGGTGGTCCGGCTCGAGCGGCACGTAGGCCGCGCCGGCCCTGGCCACGCCGACGAGCGCGGCGGGCAGGTAGCGGTCACGCGGCAGGCACACGCCCACGACATGGTCGCCTTCAGGGGCGCGATGCCCGGCCTGGGTAGCGGACTGGGCGCCTGGAGAGGCGGGCCAGGCCGGGAGCCTGCCGTGCAGGGCGGTGGCGACGCGGGCCGACGCCTCCGCCAGCTCGGCGTAGGTCAGCGACCCCGCACCGTCCGCCACCGCGACCCGCTCGGGGTGGCGTCCAGCCTGCTCCAGCACCGCGTGCACCACGGTCGCCGCGCCGAGCCCGGGCAGCGGCGCGCCCTCACCCCACGCCAGCAGCGTGGCCCGCTCCTCCGCGGTGACCAGCTCGAACGCCGACAGGGGCAGGTCCGGACCGGCGGCCGTGGCCTCCAGCAGCCGCATGAGCCGGTCGGCGAAGGACCCGGCCTCCTCCTGGGTGAAGTGGTCGATGTCGTACTCGACCTGGATCTCCACGCCTTCCACCGTCGTGTTCACGAACAGCGTGTACGGCGCCTGCGCCCCGCCGCCGCTCAGCTCGCCGAGCAGCTCCACGGTGAGCCCGTCGCGTGCCAGCCGCACCGGCACGGCAGGCGGCTGGTAGGACAGCACGACAGGAGTGAGCATCGTGCCACGGGGGCGCTCGATGCCGGAGACGGCCAGCCGTTCCCCGGGCGGCAGGCCGATGTGGTCGAGCGATCGGGTCGTGGCCGCCGCCGCCTGGATGATGGCCCTCCGTACGGACAGGTCACCGTCGAGACGGAGCCGTACCGGAAGCACGTCGACGAGCGGGCCGACGAGACCCTCCAGCTCGGGGTGGGCACGGTCGGCGACGGCCGCGCCGAGCAGCACGTCGGGCCGGTCGGTCTGCGCCGCCACCAGCAGGCCCAGCACGGTGAAGTAGACAGCGAACGGGGTCGTGCCGGTCGCCGCGGCCAGCTCGCCCACCCTTGCCGCCGTCCGCGCCGGCACGGTGCGCACCAGCCGGGTGCCGCGGAAACGGCTGGGACCGCTCTGCGCGCGGGCCGACAGGTCGTACGGCGGCGCCGCCCCGGCCAGTTCTTCGGCCCAGAACGCGCGGAGCCGTTCGGTCCTGGCGGGGTCCGCGGCCAGCTCCTGCTCCAGCAGTGCCACGTCGCCGACCTGGACGGGCTGCTCCGCGACGGTACCGGTCAGCGCCGCCATGAGCGTGGCGTTGGACCAGCCGTCGTAGGCGGTGTGGTCGGTGACGACGATCAGCTCGGCCGTCCGCTCGTCGTGCCAGAGCAGGGCCGCGCGCAGCAGCGGGACGTCGGCGGACAGGTCGAAGCCGTGGACCGCGAGCCGCTCCGCCAGGCCGGGCGCGTACCGGTGTTCCTCCAGCGGGACCGGCGCCGGCGGCCGCACCTCGGCTACCGGTTCGCCGTCCAGGGCCACGGTGACCGTGCGCAGCACTTCGTGTTCGCGAACCAGTGCGTCCAGCGCGGCCCTGACGGGCTCGGCGGAGTCGAGCCCGGTCAGGCGCAGGCGGAAGGCGAGTGTCGTGGCGTTCTTGGTGTGGCTGACCTCACGTAGCAGCCACATGCCGTGCTGCGCGGAGGTGAGCGGGTAGCGGTCCCTGCCGTGGTGGCGGCTCAGCCGGGGCCCGGCGGGTCCTGGAGATGCGGCCTTGGCCGCCTCCACGAGAGGGGCCAGCTCGGCGATCGTGGGCCGGCCCAGGAACGTGGTGAGCGCCACGCGCGCGCCCAGCTCCCGTTCGATGACCGCGCAGATCCGGGCGGCGGCCAGCGACTCGCCGCCGAGATCGATGAAATGGTGGTGGACGCCGACCTGCTCGACGCCGAGCACCGCGCCGACGATCTCGGCGAGGCGCCGCTCTGTGTCGTTCCGCGGCGCGACGTAGGCGCCGAGTTCGGGGGTGAATTCCAGCGTGGGCAGCGCGGCTCGGTCGACCTTCCCTGTGGGGCCGAGCGGGATGCGCTTCATGAGCGCGATCCTGGACGGCACCATGTAGTCGGGCAACCGCTCGCCCATCCATCGACGCAGCCCGGCCTCGGCCAGCCCCGCCTCCCCCGGCTCCGTCCCGTCCAGGATGGGGGTGTCCGGCGCGGGTTCCACGTAGGCGACCAGGCGCCGTACGTCCCGGGCGTCGTTCTGCGTCAGCACGACCGCGTGGTTGACGCCCGGATGCCGGGTCAGGGTGCCCTGCACCTCGCCCAGCTCGACCCGGAACCCGGCCACCTTGACCTGGTCGTCGTTACGACCCGCGTAGTGGCAGATGCCGTTCTCGCGGCGGACGAGGTCGCCGGTGCGGTAGTGGCGCACGCCGTCCTCGTCGGTCACGAACCGTTCGGCGGTCAGCGCCGGCCGGTTCAGATAGCCCCGGCCGACCAGCGGCCCCGCCACCCACAACTCGCCGATCTCGCCGTCGGCCAGCGGCCGTCCATCAGAGTCGCGCACGGTGAGCACGGAACCGGCGTAGGCCGAGCCGATCGGCGGCTCGCCCTCCTCGTCGCGGAGCACCTCGTAGGAGGTGCAGGTGACCGTGCATTCGGTCGGCCCGTATACGTTTACCACGCGGCGCACGCCGGGGTTGGCGTAGATGCGGTCGGCCAGGGCCCTGGTGAGCGGCTCGCCCCCGGCGATCACCATGCGCACGCCGGCGGGGAGCGGCTCGCTCAGCAGCGCCACCAGCGCGGAGGGGGCGCCGTAGACGGTCGTCACCTCGTCGCGGGCCGGAAGAGCGGACAGGGCCAGCAGGTTGTCGGCGACGATCACGGTCCCGCCGCAGAGCAGCGGCAGGAACATCTGCGTCACCGAGGGGTCGAAGCACACCGACGTGGCGAACAGCATGCCGTCCAGCTCGTCCGGATACTGCATCGCCTCGTGGCGCAGCAGCGCCATGACGTTGCGGTGCTCGATGACCACGCCCTTGGGGCGGCCGGTCGAGCCGGAGGTGTAGATCACGTAGGCGGCGTCCGCCGGGCCGCCGGGCACCGGAGCAGCGTCTTCACCAGAGGGTCCGGCACCGTCGGCCACGGATTCGATCAGCAGGGCTTCGGCGCCCGACGCCCGCAGCACGGCCTCCTGCCTCCGGGCCACCGGCTCCGAGGTGATCAGGTGCGCCATGTCCGCGTCGGCGGCGATGAACTCCAGCCGGTCGGCGGGATAGGCCGGGTCGAGCGGCACGTAGGCCGCGCCCACCCGCCACACTCCCAGCAAGGCGGCGATCAGCCAGTCGTCCCTGTCGAGGCACACGCCCACAGCGTCGCCAGGTCCCGCGCCGCGGCCGCGTAACTCGCCGGCGATCCGCTCGGCGCGAGCGTCGAGTTCGCGATAGGTCACGCGGGTTTCGCCGGCGACCACGGCGATGCGATCAGGCGTGCGCCGCACCTGCCCCGCAAAGGCCTCGTGAACGCGGTCGGTTTCCAGGATGCCAGCCACGACAGATCTCCCCGTTCGGCTCCGATTGATCGCGGCAAGGTTCGCACGGCTATGCGGGAGGCGGGATTTTTGGTAGATATCATTACCATAACAATGATCATGACATTCGGTAAGCACGTGATAACGACCTGACCTGCGGCGACGTCTGTTCGGGATCAGGGTGTTCGGGGGTTCAGAGCTTCGGCCGGTTCGCGCATGGCCGGCGCGGCGCTCTCGCTCACCGGCGGCCGCGCCGTCTGATCAGGATCTCCACCACGACGAGGTTGACGATCCACCCGAGAACCTGCCCGATCGGGATCACGGACGGGGCGTTGGCGCCGATCGAGCCCGCGTTCGCCGTGCCGCTGAACGGCAGTTGGGCCAGCAGGAAGAGCGGCACCAGGACGCGTGAGGTGACGGCGAGGAAGGTGAGCGCGTAGTTGCGCATCATCCAGTTCCGGTGCCGTACGAAGTCGCGGCGGCGGGCGGCCTGGACGGCCAGCCAGCCGGTGACGAGCCACAGGACGGCGGGGACCACCAGGCCGATCTGGGTGATGAGGCGGCCCGAGAGCAGCGCCACCGGTATGGCGGTCAGCGCGGAGGGCGCCACGCCCGCGAGGAGATAGCACCGGCCGATCGTCCGGTGAACCCGCCTGCGCGCCCGGATCGCCGGGACGAACTGGAGCGGGCCGAGCACGAGCGCGACCAGCGCCGTCAATATGTGCGCGACGAGCAGGTAATAGTGCGGCCCGCCGCCCACGTCGAGCCGGCTGTCGCCGGCGTCGAGCCCGAGATAGGGGCTGACGAGCACGGCGCCGAACACTGCCGCGACGACCAGCATCAGCCAGATGCGGCGGGCTCGCGGCGGAGCGGCGCCGACCGGCCCGGTTGGGTGGTGGGTCATGAGTTCCTCCAGGTCATCGGCTGATCCCGGAAGTGCGGTGATGTCTGTGGCCCAGCCCCGATCGCCGCCGCCTTCATCGTCGCGCCCTTACCGGTTGGTGATCCGACGGCTGCTCATCATGCGGCGGCGGCCGTCAGCCCGCATCCACCCGGTGGCGGCGTCCCGGCTACTCAAATCGGCGTACACACGCCCCTGACCTCGCAACGAGTCCACGGCCGCCGCGGCCGCGGCACCGATGACCGCGTTTGATCTCGTTGTCGTTGACGCGTGGCCGGTGGGCCCGGGTGAAGACCGCGGCGGCGTAGCGGCGCCCGTCGGGGAACCGTACGACCCCAGCCTCGTTCCGCACGACCCCGAACAGCCGCCCGCCCTCGCGAACAGGCCCTGGATCGTCATCCGCAGGCCCCTCCACCCGTCGGCGATCAGAGTAAGGGATCACCCATCCGCTTGAAGTCCTGAAGACTCTCCTGCGAGTGATGGCCGGGAAACGGAAGCGACAGTTTCCCAACACTTTTGGTAATCATAAAATCACCTACAGCGAGCGAGGGAGGAGATCGGCATGGGTGGAAAGCACGGCGGCAGCCCCAAGAAGGACAAACCTTTCGTACCCGAGAAGCCCACCCCGGACGAGAAGAAGGGCGGCGACGGCAGACACAGTCGCGGCGGCAGCGGGGGCAACGGCGGCGGCAAGAAGTGACTGGCGTCTCCGACAGGGTCGAGGCACTGATCAATGAGGTCAGCGCCATCGTCCCGGACGCCGGACACATCTGGGAGGCCATGAGGGCCGTTCCCCGTCACCTGTTCATCCCTCCGGTCGGGCAGGCGTACGACGCGGGCGAGACGACGGTGATCGACCGTGACACCAACCCTGGCGCCTGGTGGGGCGCCGTCTACTCCGACACCAGCATCGTCACCCAACTCGACGACGGCGCCACCGACATCTCGACAGGCTCAGGCGACTTCACCTCGTCGGCCTCGGCGCCCAGCACGGTAGCCGACCTGCTGCAATGGCTGGGTCCCGAACGTGGTCACCGAGTGCTGGAGATCGGCACGGGCACCGGCTGGACCGCCGCCCTGCTGTGCCGCCTGGTCGGCGAGCCCGGCAGCGTGACATCGATCGAAGTGGACGCCGCTGTGGCCGAGCAGGCCGCCAAGCGCCTGAACGAGACCGGGATTCACCCGCACCTCGTTGTCGGCGATGGCGCGGACGGCCACGCGGCACACGCCCCCTACGACCGCGTCCATGTGACCTGTGGTGTCCGCGCCGTCCCCTACACATGGATTGAGCAGTCCCGTCCAGGCGCGGTGATCGTCCTGCCGCACTGTCCCGGTTTCGGCACCAGCCACGGGCTGCGGCTCATCGTCATGCCGGGCGGGACCGCGCATGGCCGTTTCCCGGGGTTCGCCTCCTACATGATGATGCGTTCGCAGCGCAAACCGGTGGGCCGCCCGGCCCGCGGTCCGCAGGACAAGCACCACCTCACCACGCACATCGACCCTCGTACGATCGCCTGCGCCCCCGCCGGAGCCGATCTCGCCATCGCGGCATTGACCGGCCTGGCCTCGCATGGCAGCGCGGAGCCCGATGCGGAGGGGCACTTGTACCGGCTGTGGCTGTCCGACCCCGCCGACCCGTACTCCTGGGCGGTCGTGGAGTGGCGTCCCGGTGTGGAGGAGTACGAGATCTACCAGGTCGGCGGCCGGCCTTTGTGGGAGGAGACCGTCGATGCCTTCTTCCGGTGGGTGAGCTGGGGCGAGCCTGGGCGCGACCGGTTCGGCATGACGGTTACCGCAGACGGGCAACGCATATGGCTGGACCGGCCGGATCAGGTCATCGGACAGCCCATATCGCACGATCCAGCACCGGCGAATTGATCATTAAGCTTCGCAGCCGCAGCTGCGTCTGATGACCAAAGGGGCATGCGCGGTAAGCGCCCGGGAAATGTCGCCGAACAGCAGCTCGACGGCCTGCTCGGCCATGGCCCGCAGGGGCTGTTGGGTTACCGTCAGGGCTGGAGCGGTGTGGGCGCTCTCGGGGGTTCCGTCGAGGCTGATCAGCGCGAGCCGGTCGGGGACGGGAAGCCCGCAGGCCCACGCCCCGGACAGGACCCCGGTGGCGTGCTCGTCCGTGGCGGTGATCAGGGCGCGTGGCATGGTGCCTTCAGCGATGAGGTGGCGGGTCAAGGCGTCCGCCGCGGCGCGTGAGTAGTCGCAGCGCAGGAGTACGGCGTCGGGATCGCCGGTGAGGGCCGCGGTCCATGCCTGACGCCGCAGGCCCACGGGTCCTGCGTCGTGCGGGCCGGCCAGGAAGGCGATGCGCCGGTGCCCGTGCCGGCGCAGGTGCGCGACCGCCTCGTGCACGGCGGTCTGGTTGTCGGCCGCCACCACCGGCGCGTGCCCGTCAGGGGGTCCGTGATGGACGTACACGGCTGATACGCCGGCCGCTTCGGCCTGGGCCGCCACGTCGCCACCTTCCTCGGCGGAGACGATCACCAGCCCGTCGACCTGGGCGGCCAGGAAGCGCGCGACGAGATCCCGCTGGCGGTCCGCGGAGTATCCGGCGTTGCCGACCAATGTGAGCCGGTCGCGCTTCTCGAGCGCTTGCTCGATGTGCCTGGCCAGGGCGCCGAAGTAGGGATTGGACGCGTCGGCCAGCACCAGGCCGGCCACGCCCGTGGTACGCGAGCGCAGCGCCCGGGCGATGCGGTTGGGGCGGTAGTGGAGCTCGGCCGCGGCGGCCAGGACGCGTTCCCGCGTCGCGGCGGCGACGGGACGAGGACCGTTGTTGATCACATAGCTGACCACGGCCGTCGAGGTCCCTGCTCGGCGGGCGACGTCGGCCAGCGTGATGGGCTTGTCCGGGCGTTTCGTCATGGCAGTTTACATCCTGCCATCTAATCGATTAGATAGCGTCGATCTAAACGATTAGACAGAAGGTGAGAAGTGCCGGCTCTTCCCTTGATCATCGATACCGACACCGGGTCCGACGATGCGGTGGCGCTGCTGCTGGCGGCCGCCAGCGGTCTGGGCGACGTGCGCGCCGTGACCACGGTGGCGGGCAACGTGCCTGTCGCCACGGGGACCCGCAACGCGCTCGTTTCCCTGCAAGTGGCCGGGCACGTCGACGTCCCTGTTCATCCGGGATCCGAACGCCCGATGACGCGTACGCCATCCACCGCCCAGCAGGTGCACGGCCAGGACGGCATGGGCGACATCGGCTTACCCGACCCGCTGCGGTCCGCCGAGCCGGAGCACGCGGTCGACGCCTTGCTGTCCTACCCCCGCAGGCACCCTGGTGAGCTGACGCTGGTCACGCTCGGCCCGCTCACCAACATCGCGGCCGCGCTGGTCCGCGACAGCGATCTGCTCACCCGGTATCGGCATGTGTACTGCATGGCCGGCGCCGCCGACATGAGCGGCAACATCACGGCCACCGCCGAGTACAACGCCTGGGCCGACCCCGAGGCGGCCCGGGTGGTGCTGCGGGCGGCCACGCCGGACAAGGTGACCTGGATCGGCTGGGACGTCTCCCGCAAGGACGCCGTCATGACGCCCGAGGACCAGTCCCGGCTGGAGCGGCTCGGCACCCCCATGGCCATCTTCGCCCACCGTGTGAACCGAACTGTCGCCGACTGGGCCCGCGACGTCACCGGCCTGGCCGGCTACGACCTCCCAGACCCCGTCGCCATGGCAGTGGCTCTGCGGCCCGAGCTGATCATTGAGCGAGAGCAGGCTCATGTGGACATCGCCCTCGGCGACGAGACACGCGGCCAGCTGATCATCGACCGTCGCCGCGCGGCCCATCCGCCCAACGTGACGCTGGTCCGCCGGGTCAGTGAAACAGGCTTCAAGGACCTGCTGTTCACCACCTGCGCCGGAGCCGATCGTGAACTGGAAGGACGCCGATGAGCTCCGACGCCGTCACCGCTCCCGTGCCGCGTTATGAGCTGCACTGCCATCTCGACGGATCGGTACGCCCCAGGACGGTCGCCGACCTGGCACGCCGCCAGGGGATCGTCTTGAACGCCCCCGTCGAGCGACTGGTCACGGCGCCCGCGGACTGCGGCAGCCTGACCCGGTTCCTCACCTACATCGACGTGCCGCTGCAGGTGCTGCAGACCCCCGGCGCTCTCCACCGGGCCGCCCGCGAGCTGGTCGAAGACTGGAGCGCCGACGGCGTGGTCTACGGCGAGGTGCGCTTCGCCCCGCAGTTGCACGGCCGGCGCGGCATGTCTCAGGACGAGGCGGTCGAGGCCGTCTTCGAGGGTCTGGCGGCAGGGCGGCAGGCCACCGGCGTACGCACCGGGTTGCTGTTGTGCTGCCTGCGGCACCAGACGCCCGACGAGAGCCTCGCCGTGGCCGAGACGGCGCTGCGGCACCGCGACAAGGTGGCCGGACTCGACCTCGCGGGCGATGAGCGGCACCATACCGCCGCCCCGCACCGGGCAGCCTTCGATCTCGCCCACGGGGCGGGACTCCCCTGCACGGTCCACGCCGGTGAGGCGGCAGGCCCCGGCAGTATGTGGGAGGCGATCGACGTGCTCGGCGCGCGCCGGATCGGCCACGGCGTCAGGTGCGTCGGCGAAGACGCGCTCCTCGAACGGCTGCGGCGCGACGGCATCGCCCTGGAGATGTGCCCGACCAGCAATGTGCAGACCGGCGCGGTCCCAAGCCTGCAGGCACATCCCGCGGCCCGGCTCCTGGCCGACGGGCTGGCCGTCACCATCAACACCGACACGCGCACCACCTCCGCGACCACCCTGTCCCAGGAGTTCAACAACCTGCGCGCGGTGGCCGGGTGGACGGCCGCGCAGGACGGACTCGTGCAGGCTCACGCGGCCGGCGCGGCCTTCGCCACCATCCGCCCCGGACGCGACGGCGAGACGCCATGAGTCTTCGCCATCTTCGAACATGCAGGTCGGAGGCTCTGGCGTGGCGCTCGCTCGGGATACTCATGCTGATCTCGGGCGGGAGTCTGCGGTCTTGATCATCCGTCATGTCATCGGTCGAGGCTGTCACATTTGGGTCATTGAACCCAACCCAGCCAGCCGGGTTGTTGATGTCAAACAGCCGCTCGCGGCGGCGCGGCCCGAAGGGCACATCAGCCCCCAGCGTCATCTCCCGGTGCGGTACGCTCTCGCGGCCCACGGCCGGCGACGGCGTCCGCGAGGGTCGCAGCCAGGTCTCCGTTGTATGTAGCGTACGGAAATGACAAGAAGCGAGCGACTCGCGGACCAGCTGGACCGGCACTGGCACAAGAACCTGCGGCCGCGGCTGCACGGTCTTGCCGATGAGGAGTACTTCTGGGAGCCGGTGCGCGGCTGCTGGAGCATCCGCCCACGTGGCACGTCGGCCGCACCGATGTCGGCAGGTTCGGGGGAATGGACGATGGACTCCGCGTCCCCTGACCCGGTGCCGGCGCCGGTGACCACGATTGCCTGGCGGCTGGCGCACATCATCGTCTCCTGCCTGGGCTATCGGGTCGGATGGCACTTCGGCGGCCAGGACGTCGACTCCCAGACATTCGCCTTCGCGGGGACCGCTGACGAGGCGCTAAAACAGCTCGATGAGATGTATGGGAGATGGAACGCGGGGGTCCGCGAGCTCTCGGACGCTGACCTGGAGAATCCGCCCACGGTGGGCCCCGAGCGGTTTCCCATGGAGGGCATCGTCCTGCACGTCAACAGGGAGCTGATCCATCACGGCGCCGAGATTTCCCTGCTGCGCGACCTCTACCGCTGGCAGGACGGAGCCGTACCGCGCCGAATATGACTTTCCGGTAACCGGCGATCGAGCTTCGAAAACCTACGTGGACTCCGTGACGCTCCGTGGCTGCGAGCTTCAGTGAAGCTGCGCCCTCTTGAAGGAGCTGGTCAGGGTGGTGGTGTGAGGGTTGTTCGGAGTGCCCGGCCGGCAGTGCCCGCCACCTGGACCGTATCGACTTCAGGTGGCCGCGCAGCAGATCGGCGAGGTAGTTCACGGTGCGCGTGGACAGCGGCAGGCGGCACTGGTAGACCAGGGACACGGTGTCCCCGGCATGCTTATTGGTTTTCGTCACACAATTCCAACAGCCGCCGGGGGCGCCTTGGTTACGCCCTGCCGTCCGTGCGGGCCGGTCACGGGCGGACGGTGAACTTCCCGTCGGGCCGTTTGTGCAGCCAGCCGCGGTCGGCCGGCTTCGTCAGCTTCCCGCGCAGCGGCTCCAGCTTGCCCCGCACCCCGGTGTCCACGCCCAGCGCCTCGCCGATCTGCCGGGTAGCGACCGGACTGCCGGCCGCCCGCACGGCAGCCAGGATGCGCTGATACTCCGCCGGCAACGCGGACTCCGAAACTCCCATGAACGACAGGCGGATCGGCGGAAGCCGTCGTCTCTCCTTGCCGACGCGAGCTCAGTGGGAACGGCCACCGTGAACAACCGTGCGAACCCGGGAAGCCCCGCAGCGACTGGGGCTTCCCGGAGTCCTTGGTGTTCCGGGGATTTCTAGCGGGTGTCGGAGTCGGTGTCTTTCAAGGCGGCGCGGCCGGCCTCCAGGCGGGCCACCGGGATCCGGAACGGGGAGCACGAGACGTAGTCCAGGCCCACGTCGTGGCAGAAGTGGACCGAGTCCGGGTCGCCCCCATGCTCCCCGCAGATCCCCAGATGAAGATCCGGCCGGGCTGCCCGGCCCTCCGCGGCGGCGATCTCGATCAGGCGGCCCACGCCCTCCCTGTCCAGGGTCTCGAACGGGGAGACGCCGAAGATGCCCAGGTCCAGGTAGCGGTGGAAGAACGAGGATTCCACGTCGTCCCTGGAGAAGCCCCACGCCATCTGGGTCAGGTCGTTGGTGCCGAACGAGAAGAACTCCGCGGCTTCGGCTATCTGGCCCGCGATGAGGGCTGCTCTCGGGACCTCGATCATGGTCCCGATCAACGCCTCGACGCCTACCTCGGCGAGGATCTTGACGGCCTCCTCCCGTACGGACTCGAGCTCCTGTACGGCGGCCACCAGCGGGATCATGATCTCCGGCCGCGCGCCCGGCACCTCCTTGGCCGCCTGGGCGATCGCCCTGACCTGCATCGCGAACAGGCCGGGGATGGCCAGGCCCAGGCGGACGCCGCGCAGGCCGAGCATGGGGTTCTGCTCGTGGAGGCGCTTGACCGCCACCAGCAGCTTGCGATCCTTCTCCGTGACGTCCGACGACGTGGCGACCTTGACGGACAGGTCGACGATGTCGGGGAGGAACTCGTGCAGGGGCGGGTCGATCAGGCGGATCGTAACAGGATCGCCGTCCATAGCCTGAAAAATCCTGATGAAGTCGGACTTTTGCAGAGGCTCCAAGGCGTCCAGCGCCGCCTGGCGCTCCGCATCCGCCGAGGCCAGGACCAGGTCCTCGACCAGTTGGCGGCGCTCCCCCAGGAACATGTGCTCGGTCCGGCACAGCCCGATCCCCTGCGCCCCGAAGCGGCGGGCCCGCGCCGCGTCCTCCGGCGTGTCCGCGTTCGCCCGGACCCCGAGCCTGCGTACGCCGTCCGCGTGCCGCATGATCCGGTCCACCGCCCTGACCAGGTCGTCGTCCGGCTCGGCGCCCTCGAAGTACTCGACCACGGCCGAGTCCACGACCGGCACCTCGCCGAGGAAGACCTCGCCGGTCGTCCCGTCGATGGAGATCACGTCGCCTTCCGAGACGACGACACCGCCGGGCGCGGTGAACTTGTGCTCGGCCGTCGAGACCTCCAGCTCCTCAGCGCCGCACACGCATGTCTTGCCCATGCCGCGGGCGACCACGGCGGCGTGGGAGGTCTTGCCGCCGCGGCTGGTCAGGACGCCCTTGGCGGCGATCATGCCGGACAGGTCGTCGGGGTTGGTCTCGCGGCGGACGAGGATGACGGCCTCGCCCTGCTCGGTCAGCTCCACGGCGCGCTCGGAGGAGAAGACGGCCTTGCCGACGGCGGCGCCCGGCGAGGCGTTCATGCCCTTGGCGATCTTCTTCTTGGGAGCGCCGCCGTCGAAGCGGGGGAACATGAGCTGGGCGAGCTGGTCGCCGGTGACCCGGGTGACGGCCTCGTCGATGGTGATGAGGCCCTGGTCGACGAGCTGGGTGGCGATGCAGAACGCGGCCCCCGCGGTGCGCTTGCCGACCCGCGTCTGCAGCATCCACAGTTTGCCGCGCTCGATGGTGAACTCGATGTCGCACAGGTCCTTGTAGTGCGTCTCGAGGGTCTCCATGATCGAGCGAAGCTCGTCGTAGGAGTGCTTGTCGAGGCGTTCGAGCTCCTCCAGCGGGATCGTGTTGCGGATGCCCGCGACCACGTCCTCGCCCTGGGCGTTCTGCAGGTAGTCGCCGTAGATGCCCTGCCGGCCCGAGCCCGGGTCGCGGGTGAAGGCGACACCGGTGCCGGAGTCGTCGCCGTAGTTGCCGAAGACCATGGCCATGATGTTCACGGCGGTGCCGAGGTCGGCGGGGATGCGTTCCTGGCGGCGGTAGAGGATGGCGCGCGGTGCGTTCCAGGAGTCGAAGACGGCCATGACGGCCAGGCGCATCTGCTCGCGCGGGTCCGTGGGGAAGTCCTTGCCGGTCTGCTCGCGGACGATGCCCTTGTACGTCTCCACGAGGCTCTGCAGCTCGCCCGCGTTCAGGTCGGTGTCCTGGCGCTTGCCCTTGAGCGCGTCGAGCGCCTGCTCGAACAGCTCGCCGTCGATGTCGAGCACGGTCTTGCCGAACATCTGGATGAGCCTGCGGTAGGAGTCCCACGCGAAGCGCTCGTTGCCGCCCGCCTGCTTGGCCAGGCCGTGCACGGACTCGTCGTTGAGGCCGATGTTGAGGACGGTCTCCATCATGCCCGGCATGGAGAACTTCGCTCCCGACCGCACGCTCACCAGCAGCGGGTCGTCGGCCTGCCCGAGCCTCCTGCCCATCTGGGCCTCGAGCGCGTCCAGATGCTCGGCGATCTCCTGTTCCAGGCCCTCCGGCAGGTCGCCTGCCGCCAGGTAGTGGCGGCAGGCCTCGGAGGTGATCGTGAATCCGGGGGGAACGGGTAGCCCGAGGTTGGTCATCTCGGCGAGATTCGCGCCTTTACCGCCGAGAAGATCTTTGAGATTCCTGTTGCCCTCGGTGAAGTCGTAAACATGCTTGGCCACCGCAGCTCCAATCCAACGCCTCTGCCCCGGACTCTACCGGTGGAATTGATGACGAAACTGCACTCCTCGGCTAAGTCGATGTTTGAGCTGGTGAAGGACGCACCAGAGGTCTAATCCAATTATACGCCCGTTGATCGGAAATTGGTTTATACCAATTGGTTTAAACCAATTCTTAGGAAAGGGGGAGACCGGCCGGAGAATCACCGCGCCCGCTCAAGCCAGCGGATTGTCCTCGGGCGGCGTGCCGGGCACGCCGTCGCGCGGCGGCAGCCACAGCACGAACGTCGCCCCCTCCCCCAGCCTGGAGAACACCGCCACGCGGCCCCCATGCGACTCCACGATCTGGCGGACGATGGCCAGGCCGAGACCCGTGTGGCGGTCGCGGCGGCTGGCCTCGCCGCGCCAGAACCGGTCGAACACCCGCTCCTGCTCGGCCTCCCCCAGCCCGGGACCGTCGTCGCGGACCGCCACCCACAGCCAGCCTTCCGACCGACCGGCCGCGACCTTGATCGTGCCGCCGGGCGGAGACAGGCGGACGGCATTGGACAGCAGGTTCGCCACCGCCCGCCGCAGCGCGTCGGAGTCGCCGGTCGTCTCCAGGCCCCGCCCCAGGTCGCGGGTGATCGTCACGTCGCGACCGGCGGCCGGGGCGGCGTACTCCTCGCACGCCTCCCCCGCCACCCACGCCAGGTCCAGGTCGGCGTCGGCGAACGCGCCGCCCTGCCGCCTGGCGCTGGCCAGGAGGTCCTCCACCAGCCTGGTCATGCGGGTGGTCGCGCGGTCCACGATGGCCACGGCCCTGGCCCGCTCGTCGTCGCTGGCGTCGGGGGCGGCGAGCACGGCGTCGACGTTCGCCCGGATGATCGTCAGCGGGCTGCGCAGCTCGTGCGAGGCGTCGTCGATGAGCTGTCGCTGCGCGCTGAACGCCTCCTCCAGGCGGTCGAGCATGGTGTCGATGGTGTCGGCCAGGTCCTTCAGCTCGTCGCGCGGCCCGTTCAGCTTGATGCGCCGCTTCAGGTCGGTGGCCTGGATCTCCTCCGTGGTACGGGTGATCGACCGGACCGGGCGCAGCACCCGGCCCGCGAGCACCCAGCCGATGCCCAGGCTGGCGACGTAGAGGCCGGCCAGGGTGAGCAGCGAATAGTCACGCAGCGTCGCCATCGTCCTGACGTTGACCGCGTTCTCGACCTCCTCGGCGAAGACCACCTCGCGCTTGCCGAGGTAGGTGCTGCCGCTGTAGGCCTTGGCGAATTCCGTCGTGATCGGGCGCTGATCGGTGGACTTGGAGACCGCGTAGTAGATGCCGCCGAGCACGAGCGCCGCCAGCACGAACAGCAGGCCGGAGTAGAGCACGGTGATCCGGAAGCGGATGGTGTGGATCATGTCGGCTCCTTGAGCCGGTAGCCCCGGCTGATGACGGTCTCGATCAGGCCCTCTTCCTGCAGCTTGCGGCGCAGGTTGCCGACCGTGACGCGGACGGTGCTGGTGAACGGGTCGGCGTGCTCGTCCCAGACGTGTTCGAGCAGCTCTTCGGTGGACACGACGTGGCCCGGCCGGGTCATGAGGTAGTGCAGGACGCCGTACTCCTTGGGGGTGAGCGCCAGCGCCCTGCCGTCGATCGACACCTCCAGCCGGGCCGTGTCGATCCGCAGCCGGCCCACCTCCAGCACGGAGGTGCCGCCGCCGGTGTCCCTGCGCAGCAGCGCCCGCACCCGGGCCAGCAGCTCGGGGAACGCGAACGGCTTGACCAGGTAGTCGTCGGCCCCCTCGTCGAGCCCGCGCACGCGGTCGTCCAGCCGGTCGCGGGCGGTCACCATGATGATCCGCACGCCCTGGCCCGCCGCGCGCACGGTGCGGCACAGCTGGAAGCCGTCGCCGCCGGGCAGATTCAGGTCGAGCAGGACCAGGTCGTACGTGTTGACCTGCAACTTCTCGTGCGCCGACGGCGCGTCGTAGGCCACGTCCACGGCGTATCCCGCACGGATGAGGCCCACCCGCAACGCGTCGACCAGGTCCTCCTCGTCCTCAACCACAAGCAGTCGCATGCCTCGGACCCTAGTTTCGGATGATGCGTTCCGCGATGGGCGCGGCCCGGTCGATCGGAATGGCGAAGCCGATGCCGATGTTGCCGCCGCCCCGCCCTGCCGCGATCGCGGTGTTCACGCCGACGACCTCGCCGCGGGCGTTGACCAGCGGGCCGCCGGAGTTGCCCGGGTTGATCGAGGCGTCCGTCTGCACCGCCGTACGTGCGGCGCCGCCCAGCCGCACCTCCCGGTCCAGGGCGCTGACGATGCCGGAGGTGACGGTGCCGGACAGGCCCAGCGGGGAGCCGATCGCGAGCACCTGGTCGCCGACGGACAGGTCCGCGGACCTGCCGAGCGTGGCGGGCGGCAGGTTCCCGGGGGCGGACACCTCCAGCACGGCCAGGTCCTCGCTGTCGTCCTCGCCGATCACCCGGGCGGACAGCCTGCGGCCGTCGTTGAGGATCACGGTCACCTCGTCGGCGCCCTCGACCACGTGCTCGTTGGTGAGGATGTGGCCGCGGTCGTCCACCACGAACCCCGAACCGCCGCCGCGCCCGACGTCCACCGAGACCACGCTGGGCAGCACGCGGGCCGCCGTCGCGCTCAGCCCGGTCAGGTTGGCCGACGGGGCGGCCGCGACCCTGGGGAGGGCGGCGGCGGGGGGCGGCTCGGACCCTTCGTAGAGCCGCTCCCCCGCCACGCCCGCCGCCGCTCCGGTGACGGCCGCGACGAGCGCGGCGGCCACCAGCAGGCGTCCCTTGGGCGGCGTCTTGGGTGTGCCCGGTGTGCCGGGTGCCTTGGATGCGCCGATGACCGGCTGCTCCTCGCGGGTGCCGAGCGGCGGCGTGACGAACTCCGGCCCGCGCGGACTGCCCAGGCCCCTCACGGAAGCCTCGAGAACCAGAGCATCGACGTCACCGCCGCGATCAACGCGGAGATCAGTCCCGCCGCCACGAACCACTGCCATACCTCCTGACGCTCGGTCCGGTAGCCGACCGAGGTGCCGATGTCCTCGTAGACGGCCTGCAGCTGGTCGCCGCTCGCCGCCTCGTAGAAGCCGCCGCCGGCCGTCTCCGCCAGCCCGCGCAGCGCCGGGCCGTCCACCGGCACCGGCACCTCGTTGCCGGACAGGTTGATGGTGCCGCCGGGCGTGCCGTACGCGATGGTGGTGACCGGGACGCCCCTGTTGGACGCCTCGGTCGCCGCCTCGCTCACGGGGCGGCCCGTGGTGCTGGAGCCGTCGGACAGCAGCACGATGTGCGCGGGCGGCCTATCCTCCTGCGAGTCCAGCGAGGCGATGGCCTCCAGCGAGGAGTAGACCGCCTCGCCGATGGCGGTGCCGGAGGACGTGCTGAGCCGGTCGAGCGCGCTCAGCACCGCCTGCCGGTCCGTGGTCGGCGGCACGGCGACCGAGGCCGCCGAGGAGAACGACACCAGGCCCAGGTTGAACCGCTCCGGCAGCCCCTGCACGAACTGCCGGGCCGCCTGTTTGGCCGCCTCGAACCTGTTCGGGGAGACGTCGGTGGCGCCCATGGACGCGGACACGTCGAACGCCACCATGATCGTCGCCCGTTCCCTGGGCACCTGCACCTCGGCCGTCGGCCGCGCGAACCCGATCACCAGCAGGGTGAACATGAGCAGCAGCGCGGCCGCGGGCACATGCCTGCGCCAGCCGGGCCCGCGCGGCGCGACCTTGTCGAGCAGGTCCAGGTTGGTGAACCGGACGGCGTACGCGGTACGCCGCAGCGCCATGATCACGTACGTGACGGCCAGCAGGGCCACGGGGATGAGCAGCAGCAGCCAGATGGGCGAGAGCAGCGTCATGCCACATCACCTCCCTCCCGCGGCCCGCCCGCGCGTGCGGGCAGGGTGGGGCTCGCGGCCAGCATGGCCAGGCGGCGCTGGCTCATGATGTGCTTGACCAGGTCCCGCACCCAGTCCCGGTCGGTACGCAGCCGCAGGTGCGTGGCCCCGGCCCGGCGCAGCGCCTGCGTGATCGCCTCGCGTTGCCCGGCCGCCGCCTCGGCGTACCTGCGGCGCAACCGCGCGTTGCCGGTGGCGACCTCGCGCCGCCGGCCCGTCTCCGGGTCGATCAGCGTGAGGACGCCCACGTCCGGCAGGGTCAGCTCGCGCGGGTCGAGCACCTCCACGGCCAGCACCTGGTGCCTGGCGGTGAGCTTGCGCACCGGCAGCTCCCAGGTCTCGGGCGAATCGAGGAAGTCCGACACGACGACGACCAGGCCGCGGCGGCGTACCACCCGGCCCAGTTGCTCGGCCGCCACGCCCAGCAGCGGCTCGGCCACCCCGGGCGGGGTGCGGGGCAGCGCGAACGCCGCCTGCAGCAGCGCCATCAGGTGCGGCCGGCCCGTCCTGGCGGGCAGCGTCCTGACGCCGCCGCCGTGCAGCAGGTGGGTGCCGATCCGGTTGCCGGTCCGCTGGGTGAGGAAGCCGACCGCGGCCAGCGCGGACAGGGCCAGCTCCCGCTTCTCCATCGCCGCCGTGCCGAAGTCCATGCTGGCGGTGGCGTCGAGCAGGGCCCAGATCTCCAGCTCCCGGTCGGCGACCAGGTCCCGGACGTGGGGTTCGTTGGTGCGGGCGGTGACGTTCCAGTCCATCCGCCGCACGTCGTCCCCCGGCTGGTACGCCCTGGTCTCCGCCGGCTCGCTCCCCGGACCTGGCACCAGGCCCAGGTGTTCACCCTGGAGCAGCCCATCCAGCCTCCTGGTGATCGTCAGCTCGAGCCTGCGCAGCGCGGGCTCTGCCATCAGGTACGGCTTCATGCCACGGCTTCCTGGCGCAGCGTCTCCTGCTGGGGCGTGATGACCGGCAGCGGCACGGCGGCCAGCACCCGGTCCACGATCTGCCGCGGCGCGACCCCGTCGGCCAGCGCGTCGAAGGAGAGCACGAGACGGTGCGCCATCACGTCGTGGGCCAGGTCCCGTACGTCCTCCGGCAGCACGTAGTCGCGCCCCCGCATGAGCGCCAGCGCCCGGCCGGCCGCCAGCAGGCCGAGCGTCGCCCTGGGGCTCGCGCCGAAGGCCAGCAGCCGCCGCACGTCCTCCACCCCGTACCGCTCGGGGTCGCGGGTGGCGTAGACCAGGCGCACGGCGTACTCGGCGACCGCGTGATGCACGAAGACCTCCTCGGCCCGCCGCTGCAGGGCGACGACCTGCGCGGGGTCGAAGATCGGCTGGGCCGCGGGCGGGTCCACGCTCATGCGGTAGACGATCGCCAGCTCCTCCGATTCGCTGGGATAGTCCACGTCGATCTTCATGAGGAAGCGGTCGCGCTGCGCCTCGGGCAGGTGGTAGACGCCTTCGGACTCGATGGGGTTCTGGGTGGCCAGCACCAGGAACGGCGTCGGCACCTCATGGGTGACGCCGCCGATGCTGACCTGCCGCTCGGCCATGATCTCCAGCAGCGCCGACTGCACCTTCGCAGGCGCTCTGTTGATCTCGTCGGCGAGCAGCAGGTTGGCCATGACCGGGCCGAGCTCGATGTCGAAGCTCTCGGTCGACGGCCGGTAGATCCTGGTGCCGACGATGTCGGACGGCACCAGGTCGGGCGTGAACTGGATGCGCGCGAACGTGCCGCCGACCACGGTGGCCAGGGTCTCGGCGGCCAGCGTCTTGGCGATGCCGGGCACGCCTTCGAGCAGGCAGTGCCCCTTGGCGAGGACCGCGACGAGCAGCCGTTCGACCATGTGGTCTTGGCCGACGATCACCCGCTTGACCTCGAACAGCGCCCGTTCGAGCAGCGCGGGGTCCGTCATGGCCGCATGTCCTCCTGGTAGGGGCAGTCGTCCACGACGACCCGGAGTTCAAGGGCGCTCGGCTCGGGTTCGGCGAACGCGGCGCTCCCGGTCATGACCAGTGCTCCCGCGGCCAGTGCCACTAGAGCGAAACGTGATCTACGCATGGGTTTCCTCGTCCCTCGTATCGGCCTCATATCGGGCTTAGGAGGCATGTCATCAGGCGACCGCGAAAACCTGCGTAACTCCCGGCTTTACACGGTTTTTCGGTTGCCGGGGTAGACCTTCCACAGCCCCGGCGCGACCCGTCCCCATGGAGCCGGTGCGTCGTGGGTGGCCGTCCTTCGGAGGGAAAGCCGGACGGCCACCCGCGCGCGGGTGGCCGTCCGTTACCCATGGGTCAGCCGATCAGGTACTTCATCACCTTCTTCAAGGCCGCGTTCCGCTCGTTGTCGGTGCCCAGCTGCTCCAGGCCGAACCCCAGCAGCACCGTGTCCTTCGTGCTCACGGCCGCCGTCTTGTCGGCCTGCGCCCGGACGAAGTCGCCGGCACCGGCCGGGCTGCCCGCCGGAGGTCCGGGAATCGTCCAAGGCCCGAGCCCGCTCTCGAAGCCCTCGGCGTTGAGCGTGCCGCCGGTCGTGGTGACCCTGGTGTCGTCGACGAACGCGCCCACGCCGCCGGTGCCGGGGTCGGTCACGTAGCTGATCGACACCTCGACCTGCTGACCCGCGTACGCGGACAGGTCGAAGGCCACCTGCTGCCAGCCGCCCGAGTTCTCGGTGAACCGGTTCCAGGAGCCGCTGGTCCCGGTCGGCGTGCACGGGTTGCCCGGGGTCAGGTAGCGCAGCAGCCAGGGGTGCTCCTCCAGGAGGAACCCGGCCGCGCACTCCGTCGGGACCCCGGTGTCGGTGCCGCCGTTGAGATCCGGCAGCGTCGTCCAGTTGTCCTGGCCGGCCGTGTGCGCTTCGACGATGACGTTGTCGTAGCCGGGCTCGGTGTCGAAGGACAGCTGGAACGCCAGCCGCGGCTGCTGCGCCGCCGTCACGGAGCCCAGGTCGATCGTCCTGGTCAGCCGCATGTAGGAGTCGTCGGCGTGCGAGCCGTTGACGAACCACTGGCCTTCGACGGGATCGAACGGACCCGGGGTGCCGAGCTGGTAGTCCGCCGCCGGCGTGCCCGCGAAGCGCGGGAAGTCCGTGCCCATGGGCTGCAGCACGCCCGCCTCGTCCACCGGGTTGTCGGCCGTGGCCGGGCCGCCGAAGGCGCCGTTCACCCCGGCCAGCGGGCCGGTTGCGGTGAAGCCGCTCGGGTCGGCGCGCGGGGTGCGGCCGCCGACGCCCAGGTAGTACTGGGTGAAGTCGTCGGCCAGCAGCAGGCACTCGTCGAACAGGCCCTGGATGCTGGTGACCACGCAGTCCCCGTCCGGGTTGCCGTCGATGCCGTAGTAGACGCCGCCGACGATCGTGTCGAGGATGCCGTAGTACGCGGTGGTCTCGCCGGTGTAGAGGAGCTTGCCTCCTTCGTTGAGATAGTCGCGGACGGCGATGGTCAGGTCCTGCTGCGACCGCTTGACGTCGGCGTCCGGCAGGTCGCCGAGCGGGGTGACCGTGACCACGTCCTGCTGGTCCATGGACAGCCGGTTGTCGCCCAGCTCCCACACGAGGCCCTTGAAGTGGGACAGCACGCCCAGGTGGTGCGGCACGCCCTGGGCGTCGACGTCCCAGGTCTCGGACGCGTATCCGGCGGCCTTGAGGGCCTGCTGGTACTTGGTGGTGTACTTGGGCGCGGTCACCGCCGCCGGATAGTCCGGGTTGAAGCCGGTGTAGTCCTCATTGGCGATCACCAGGACCTTGGCCGCGGAGTCCTTGGCCAGCGTGTAGGTGAAGTGCGGGCTGGAGACGACGCCGGTGCCCGGCTTGAAGCCCTGGAACCAGACCTCCACCTTGTCGCCCGGTTTGGCGCCGCTCACGCTGGCGCGGTATTCGGCGAAGTACAGATCGTTCTCGCCGCCGTACCGCTCGCCGCCCGTCCACTCCGACAGCGGCCTGACCTGCGCGGGGCCGCCGTTGATGCGGAAGCGCATCATCTTGGCGAGCAGCGACCGGCGCGCGGTGACGGCCACCGGTTGCGGGTCGCCGTACGAGACCGCGAAGGAGTCCGGCGCGAAGTCGGGCACCGTGCGCCCGACGACCGAGACCGGCTTGTCCGGCGTGTGCACGGACTTGGCCGCGGCCAGCGCCAGCGGGATGTTCATGGCGAACTCGCCCTGGATCAGCTCCTCGTCGTCGGGGAAGGTGAACCCGAGTCCGCCGGCGCAGTCATCCAGCGTCCACTCGTCGTTGGGGTCGCGCTCGGCCGCCGCCTCGCAGGTGGACATTTCCGGCGTGATCGACATGGCGCCGCGCAGGTTGGTCATGTGCCCGTCGGTCTCGCCGTTGGTGGTGTAGAGCTCGGCGCCGATGTCCGGGTCGTACGTCGGCACGGCGGGGTTCGCGTCGTCGCCCAGCAGCGCCTCGAAGATCAGATCGTCGGGCGACGGGGTGGCCTGCTGCCAGCCGATGCCGTAGAGCAGCAGCATGGCCGCGGAGTGGTAGTTCATCAGGTACTTGAACCGCACCCGCTTGCTGAGGTTGTCCAGCGCCACGGTCTCCGGCTCGGACTGGGCCGTCTTGCCGCGGTAGGTCTGGCTGGAGACGATGCCCGACGAACCCTCGTCGTCGTAGCGCCACTTGTAGGCGAAGTTGCGGTTGAGGTCGACGCCGTCGGCGCTGGTGACCTGCCCGTCGCCGTCGTTGTCGCGCAGGTTCTTGCGCCACAGCCGGTTGTCGGGAGTGAACGTGTGGTCGTAGCCGTCGGGGTTGGCCACCGGCAGGAACCACAGCTCCGTGGTGTTCACGAGCTTGGTCAGCTCGGCGTCGATCCCGTACCCGTTGAGGAAGTGGTGCAGCAGCCGCCGTACCATCTCCGGCGTGATCCACTCGCGGGCGTGCTGGGCGGCGAGGTACAACATGGCCGGGCGAGTGCCGTCACGCAGCTTGCGCGCGTCCTTGGTCACTTTGATGGCGGTGATCGGCGTGCCGTTGAGGCTGGTGCCGATCTCGACGACCTTCGCGATGCCGGACTTGGCGTTCGCCGCGGCGACGATCTCCTCGCGGATGCCGCCCGCGCCCGCGTAACGCTTGAAGACCCCGTCGCCCTTCTGCGCCAGGCGTGCCTGGTTCGCGACCTGGGCCTTGAGCGTGATGCCCTGCTTGGCCAGCCGGTCCGCCAGCGCCGAGGCGAGGATGACCTCGACGGTGACCTTGCCGTCCGCCCGTTTGACGATCCTCATCTCCTCGCGGTCCACGCCTGCCGCGATGAGACCGGCCAGTTGGTCCGCGGTGAGTTCGCCGGTGTAGACGAACACGCCGTCCGGACCCGCCCCCGGTTCCGGCACCGCCGAGGCCGGGGGAACGGTCAATGACCCGAATATCAGGAGCAGACCGGCGAACAAAATGAACGTGCGCTTCATCGCGCCTCCGAGAAATCAGCCCCCGAATGCCGCTAGGGATGCCCGCAATCTCTGCGTATGCCGGACGCTTGTCAATCACGACGGCCACATGTGGTCACACCTCATCCGAGTGACACCCGGATCCGTATGACCGGACGAACGGGCCAAGGTGAAACCGCCGCAACCGCCGCTCTACGTGGGACAACGGTGCCGGTCAACCGGGCGCGCGTCACGGCGGCGCGCCGGTGCCGCTCCTTCCGTTCAACCGCCGGACCATCCTTTACGGCGGAGCCACGTGGGCTCCTTCCACCGCACGGGGCTGAGGACCCTCCAGGGAGACGCTCCTCCGCTTCACCGCCGCGCCGCCGCGACGCGCGCCTGTTTCACCGGCTTCGTGGTTTCACGCGTGCACCGGCCGTCGAAACAGAAAGGCCGCCCACCGATGCGCGGAAGGCGGCCTTTCGAAAACGAAAAAGCAGAGGATCAGTCGTTGAGGTGCTGGCGAAGATAGGACTCCACGCCGTCGATGGAGATGCGCTCCTGACGCATGGAGTCGCGCTCGCGGATCGTCACGGCCTGGTCTTCGAGGGTGTCGAAGTCGACCGTGATGCAGAACGGCGTGCCGATCTCGTCCTGCCGCCGGTAGCGGCGGCCGATCGCGCCCGCGTCGTCGAACTCGACGTTCCACTTGCGGCGCAGCTGTGTGGCCAGGTCGCGGGCCTTCGGCGACAGGTCGGCGTTGCGCGACAGCGGCAGCACCGCGGCCTTGACCGGGGCGAGCCGGTGGTCGAGCCGCATGACTGTGCGCTTCTCCATGACGCCCTTGGCGTTGGGCGCCTCGTCCTCGCTGTAGGCGTCCAGCAGGAACGTCAGCGTGGCGCGGTCCACGCCGGCCGCGGGCTCGATGACGTAGGGGACGTAGCGCTCCCCGGTGTCCTGCTCGAAGAAACTGAGGTCGACGCCCGACGCCTTGGAGTGGGAGGAGAGGTCGAAGTCGGTGCGGTTGGCGATGCCCTCGAGCTCACCCCACTCGGAGCCGGTGAAGTTGAAGCGGTATTCGACGTCGACGGTGCGCTTGGAGTAGTGGGACAGCTTGTCCTTGGGGTGCTCGTAGAGCCGCAGGTTGTCCTTGTTGATGCCCAGGTCGGAATACCAGCGGAAGCGCTCGTCGATCCAGTATTGGTGCCATTCCTCGTCCGTGCCCGGCTTGACGAAGAACTCCATCTCCATCTGCTCGAACTCACGGGTGCGGAAGATGAAGTTGCCCGGCGTGATCTCGTTGCGGAACGACTTGCCGATCTGGCCGATGCCGAATGGGATCTTCCTGCGCGCGGACTGCTGGACGTTGAGGTAGTTGATGAAGATGCCCTGCGCGGTTTCGGGCCGCAGATAGGCCAGGCCGGACTCGTCCTCGACCGGGCCGAGGTAGGTCTTGAGCAGACCGCTGAACTGCCGGGGCTCGGTGAAGGTGCCCTTGTTGCCGCAGTTGGGGCAGGTGATGTCCGCCAGGCCGCCCTCGGGCGACTTGCCGTTCTTCTCCTCGTAGGCCTCGATGAGGTGGTCGGCCCGGAAGCGCTTGTGACAGGACAGGCACTCGGTCAGCGGGTCGGTGAAGGTCTCGACGTGACCGCTGGCCCGCCACACCTCGGGCGCCAGGATGACGCAGGAGTCGAGGCCGACGACGTCCTCGCGGGCCTGGACCATCGACAGCCACCACTGCCGCTTGACGTTGTTCTTCAGCTCGACGCCCAGTGGACCGTAGTCCCACGACGCGCGCAGTCCGCCGTAGATCTCGCTCGACGGGTAGACGAGCCCGCGGCGTTTGGCGAGGCTGACGATGGTGTCCATGACGTCGGTGCGTCGTGCCATTTGGTTGGTTCTCTTTCCGGCTGGAGGTCGGCGAGTTGAATTGATGAGATCCCAGCTTAGGGGACGGTCGCACAAACTCGCGCGCCAGTATTGTTATGTCCTGTCCTGCAGGTAAACGTCCTCGAACGCGCTGGGTTCGTTGACCATGAGGATCATGAGCGGATACATCGCCATCCGGGCGGCGGAGAGCGCTCTGCGGTAGAAGCCCGCGCCCTCCCACTCCGTGACCAGCGCCCACAAATTGGGCTCATCGACCGATCGGGCCAGCCTGCCCCGCTGGAAGCCCGGTTGGTCGGTGAGCGTGTCGAGGATGACATGGCCCTGCTTGACGAAGTCTTGGGACTGGGACTCTGGCACGGAGTATCGGATCACGGCGAGCACCCGACCAGATTAGAGGGGTAACAGCCACCAAGTGCACGAACTTCCCGTGGCCCTTGATCCGGCTTCCCATGGCCCTTGAGGAGATGGCTCCCGTAGGCTCGGGGTGTGGCTGCCAACAACAAGCTCCCGCTCCCACAGGGCGAGCGGTTCTTCACACCGGGCGCGACCGGCCTGCGCAAGGCCGTGGAGCAGCGTAGCGCGCTGCCGATGACATACCTGTTCACGCAGGTCCCGCGGTGGCTGACGCCCGTGGTGCTGGTGGTCCTGCTGCTGGTCGGGTTCGCCGTGACCAATCCGCTGGGCGGCGTGGCCGTGCTGCCGGTGATCGCGTTCATCGGCTGGCTGGCCTACCTGTCGTGGCCGTCGCTGGGGATCGGCGGGAAGCTGATGCGGGTCGCCATGCTGACCTTTCTCGTGCTCCTGGCGGCGACCCGCTTCGGGGCGCTCTAGGGCAGCAGCGTGTAGTGCGGGAAGTTGCCCGGCAGGCGCTCGCCGTCCGGGCCGGCGGTCGCGGCTCTCACCAGCAGCTCGCCCCCCACGAACGCGCCGCGCCAGGAGGCGCCGAGCCCGCCGAACAGCTCCTCGCGGTCGCCGCGGGAGCGCGGCCGGTTGTGGCCGACCTTGAACGCCCGCACCTCGGGCGCCAGCCGGTGGAAGGTCTCCTCCTCGTCGCAGGACAGCGTGGCCACGAGGGCGCCGTTGCTGGCGTTCATGGCGGCCAGCAGCTCCGCCTCGGTGTCCACCAGCACGATCGTGTCGACCGGGCCGAAGGGCTCGGCGTGGAAGAGGGGTGACGAGCGGGGCGGGCTGAGGAGCGCCGTCGGGGGGAAGTACGCCGAAATATCCTGCCCCGGCAGGAAATGTCCGGCAGCCAACGGCGCCCGGTGCACCGGCACGCCGCCCCGCGCGACGGCCTCGTCCACCTGGTCGGCCAGCTCCTTGGCCTTCGAGGCGTTGATCAGCGGGCCGAAGTCCAGCTCGGGCAGCGGATCGGCGGGATCGGCGACCGCGAGCGGATGGCCGTACCGCAGCGATCCCACCGCCGCCAGATAGGCGGAGAGGAACTCGTGGAACAGCGACCGCTGCACCACGAACCGCGGATACGCGGTGCAGCGCTGCTTGCCGTAGTCGAACGACGCCCGGATCTGCCGGGTGAGCAGCTCCCAGTCGCCGTACTCCCACACGCCCCAGCAGTTGAGCCCCTCCTGCTCCAGCACGTGCCGGCGGCCGAGGTCGGCCAGCGAGGTCGCCACCTTCGCCCCCGCGTCCCTGCCGCCCACGAACGACACGCAGCCCAGCGACCGCCCCGCCACCAGCACCGGCGACAGCTCCGCCCCTCCCCCGCTGACCAGCGTGAAGGGCAGTCCTTCCCGTACGGCGAGCGCGCAGGCGAGGGTCAGGCAGCACAGCCCGCCGTCCGTGGGGGTCTTGGCGATGACCGCGTTGCCGGCCAGCGCCTGCACGAGCATGGCGTGCATGAGCACGCTCATCGGATAGTTCCAGCTCGCGATGTTGCTGACGGGGCCGGGCAGCGGCATGCGGCCGGCCACCATGCGGTCGATCTCCGTCAAATACCAGCGCACGCCGTCCAGGCAGCGGTCCACGTCGGCGCAGGCGGTCTTCCACGGCTTGCCGATCTCCCACACCAGCAGCAGCGCCAGCAGGTCACGGTGGGCGGCCATGGACTCCACGGCCGCGGACACCATGGCCTTGCGCTCGGCGAGCGGCAGGTGCCGCCAGCGCCGGTGTTCCTCGACGGCGCCCGCCACCGCGCGCCCCGCGCCCGCCCGGTCCAGCCGGGGCGGCCCGGCGATGGCGGTGCCGTCCAGCGGCGAGAATCCGGGCACCGGGCGCCCGTCGCGGTGCCAGATGCCGCCCCAGTGGTTGAGCACCCGGTCGTCGTGGAACGCCTCGGGCGCCGCCGCGCAGCAGCGGTCGTAGGCGTCGTGCCAGGCCGTACCCGGTTTGAGCCGCATGCATATCCTCCTCAGTCGGACCAGTCCGCGGTGATGAGCTCGGGCAGCGGCTCGAACTCCTTGATCGCCTCCAGCGAGGGGCCCATGGCGGCGTTGGCCTCGCGCTCCACCATCACCTCCACCAGCACAGGCAGCCGTTCCCGCGCCGACTCGGCGGTCGCCCAGGCCAGCGCGTCGCGGATGTCGCCGGGCAGCTCCACTCGGCGCGCCGGGCAGCCGAACGCCTCCATGGCCTTGACATGGTCGATGCCGCCTTCCCCGTAGTGCAGGTCCACGGCGTAGTTCATGCCGTACGGGATCTCGGCCTGCCTGATGAGCCCCAGATACTCGTTGTTGATCATGACGATGACGAACGGGATCCGGTACTGCGCCGCCACCGCGATCTCCTCCATCAGGAACTGGAAGGAGTAGTCGCCCACCACGGCCACGACCTGCCGCTCGGGATGGGCGCACTTGACGCCCATGGCCGCCGGCACCTCCCAGCCCAGCGGCCCGGCCTGCCCGCAGACCAGGTAGCGGCGCGGCAGGTAGGTCGTCTGGAACTGGCCCGACCAGATCTGGTAGAGCCCGATGGCGGTGACGAACGTGGTGTCCCGGCCGAAGAACTCGTTGATCTCCTTGAACACCCGCGGCGGCTTGATCGGCACGTCGTCGAAGTCGTCCCGGCGGCCCATGGTGCGGCGCAGGTCGGCGACCTTGCGCACCCATTTGCCCGGCTCCCGCGGCTCGCTGCGGCTGCGTGCCTCGGCGAGCAGCTCCGTCAGCACCGGCCGGGCGTGGCCGACGATCCCGAGGTCGGGTTCGAAGACCCGGCCGATCTGCGTGGGCTCGATGTCGGCGTGGATGAACGTCCGTCCCCGGCGGTAGACGTCCAGGTCGCCGGTGTGCCGGTCGCCGAACCTGGCGCCCACGGCCAGCACCAGGTCGCTGGCGAGGAATGCGGCGTTGCCCCACCGGGTCTGGGTCTGGATGCCGGCCATGCCGGCGAACAGCGGGTGGTCCTCGGGGAAGGCGCCCTTGCCCATGAGCGTCACCTGCACCGGGATCTGGAGGTGCTCGGCGAGCTCGCGCAGTTCCTCGCTCGCGTCGGCGATGATCACGCCGCCGCCGGCCAGGATGATCGGCCGCTTGGCCTCCGTCAGCAGGCCGACGGCCTTGCGCACGGCACGGGGCAGCGGTCCGGGCACCTCGACGGGCAGCGGCGCGTCCACGTCCCGGTCGTACAGACAGGTGCCGCGCTGCACGTCGATCGGCAGGTCGATGAGCACCGGGCCGGGCCGCCCCGAGCGGGCGATCCGGAACGCCTCCCTGAACACCCACGGCGCCTGGGCGGGCTCCTTGAGCTGCACCGCCCACTTGGTCACCGGCCGGGCGATCTCCACGATGTCGACCGCCTGGAACGCCTCCTGATGCAGCTTGGAGGAGACGGCCTGCCCCGTGACGCAGATCATCGGGATCGAGTCGGCCAGCGCGGTGTAGAGGCCGGTGATCATGTTGGTGCCGGCGGGGCCGGAGGTGCCGATGCAGACGCCGACGTTGCCGGTCACCCTTGCCCAGCCGTCGGCCGCGTGGGTGCCGCCCTCCTCGTGGCGCACCGTGATGTGGCGGATCGAGCTGTGCTGGAGCGCGGCGTAGAGCGGCAGGATGGCCGCCCCCGGGATGCCGAAGACGGTGTCCACCCCCTCCGACTCCAGCACCGCCACCACGGCCTCCATGCACGGAATCCGGTTTCCGCGGGCTCTTTCGCCGCCTGCGAAAACCGAGGTTGCTGTGCTTGTGGTTCGCTCGCTTCGCTCGTTCACGTATTGAGCCTTTCGATCACCTTGAGCAGGGCGGAGTGGTCGAGCGAGCCGTGGCCCTGCGCCCTGGCCGCGGCCACGAGCTGGGCGACCTGCCCGGTCAGCGGCAGGCTGACCCCGGCCTCGCGGGCGGCGGCGACGGCGATGCCCATGTCCTTGTGGTGCAGGTCGATGCGGAACCCGGGGGTGAACTCGCGCTTGACCATGGTGTGCCGCTTGAGCTCGAGGATCCTGGAACCGGCCAGGCCGCCCGCGAGCACGTCGAGCCCGGCCGTCGCGTCCACGCCGGACGCCTCGAGCAGCACGATCGCCTCCGACACCAGCCCGTAGATGCCGCCGACGACGAGCTGGTTGGCCGCCTTCACCGTCTGCCCGGCGCCGGCGGGGCCGACGTGGACCACGGTCGTGCCGAGGATCCCGAGGATCGGCCGGCCCGCCTCGACGTCCTCGGGCGCCCCGCCCACCATGATCGAGAGCGTGCCGTCGATCGCGCCGCGCTCGCCGCCGCTGACCGGGGCGTCCAGCGCCCGTACGCCCGCGGCCGCCGCCTCGCGTGCCACCCAGCGGGAGGTCTCGGGCCTGATCGTGCTCATGTCGATGTAGACCAGGTTCGGCCGGCCGTACTCGATGACCAGCGGCGCGACCTCCTCCACCTGGGGCGAGTCGGGCAGCATCGTGATCACCACGTCCGCGCCGCCGACCGCCTCGACCACGCTCGACGCGCCCTTGCCGCCCAGGCCGGCGAGTTGCTCGACGCGCTCGGCACTCACGTCATAACCGGTCACGACATGTCCGGCTTTGAGGAGGTTGGCCGCCATCGGGCTGCCCATGATCCCCAAGCCGACGAACCCGATGTTCATGAGTCCCTCCAGTCGAACGCGCCCGGCCCCGCGTGCCGGTACTCCAGGCCGACATGGCCGCGATAGCCCGCGGCTGCCAGCCGCGCGAAGATCTCCTGGTACGGCATGCGCCCGCTCCCAGGCCGCCCCCTGCCGGGGTCGTCGGCGATCTGCACGTGGCCGAACCGCGCGCAGTGCCCGTCGATGAGCGCCGGCACGTCCTCGCCCATCCGGTGCAGGTGGTAGAGGTCGGCCAGGAAGGCCACGTTCTCCCTGTCCACCTCGTCGATCAGGTCGAACGCCGCCTGCGACGACGTGATCGGATATTTCGGGTTCTCGTGGGAGTTGAGGGCCTCGACGACCACGGTCGCGCCGATGCCGGCCGCCGCGTCCGCCGCCCTCCGCAGGTTCGCCACGGCCAGGTCCCTGTCGGTGTCCGGGCCGTTGCCGTACAGGGCGTTCAGCACCCCGCAGCCCAGCTCGCCGGCCAGCCGTACAGCGGCGTCGATGTTCGTCCGGAACCGGGCGGAGCCGACCGGCCTGGCCAGCAGGCCGCGCTCGCCGGCGGCCATGTCGCCCGCGTCGAAGTTCAGTGCGACCAGACGCACCCCGGCGTCCTCGATGGCCTGCCGCAGCGCCGTCAGCTCCGCGCCCGACGGGTCCGGGCCGTCGAACGGCCACCACAGCTCGACGGCGTCGAACCCGTTCTTGGCCGCCGCGGCGGGCCGCTCCAGCAGCGGCAAATCCGTGAACAGGATGGACAGGTTGACGTCGAACGTGTTCATGGCCTCACTCCGTTCGGCGGGCTCGGCCGCCCGACGCCGAGCGCATGAGACGGGCCGTTTCCGACGGGGTCCTGCCGACCCTGACCCCGGCCGCCTCCAGGGCCTCCTTCTTGGCCTGGGCGGTGCCGGACGAGCCGGACACGATCGCGCCCGCGTGTCCCATGGTCTTGCCCTCCGGCGCGGTGAACCCGGCCACGTAGGCGACTACCGGCTTGGTGACGTGCCCGGCGATGTAGGCGGCGGCCCGCTCCTCGGCGTCGCCGCCGATCTCGCCGATCATCACGATCGCGTCGGTGCCCGGGTCGTCCTGGAACGCCTGCAGGCAGTCGATGTGGGTGGTCCCGACGACCGGGTCGCCGCCGATGCCGACAGCGGTGGAGAAGCCGAGGTCGCGCAGCTCGTACATGAGCTGGTACGTCAGCGTCCCCGACTTCGACACCAGCCCGATGCGCCCGGCCGAGGTGATGTCGGCGGGGATGATCCCGGCCGAGGACTGCCCGGGGCTGATCAGTCCGGGACAGTTGGGGCCGATGATCCTGGTACGGCCGTTCGCGCGGGCGCGGAAGCGCACCGCGTCGTGGACGGGGACGCCCTCGGTGATGACCACGCACAGCGGCACGCCCGCCGCCACGGCCTCCTCCACGGCGGCGCCGGTGAATCGGGGCGGCACGAAGACCACCGAGACGTCGGCCCCGGTCTCCTCCGCCGCCTCGGCCACCGAGCCGAACACCGGCACCGTACGCTCGCCGAAGTCCACCGACCGCCCGCCCTTGCCCGGGGTCACCCCGGCCACGACGTCGGTCCCCGCGGCGAGCATGCGGGCCGTGTGCCTGGTGCCTTCCGCGCCGGTCATGCCTTGTACGAGCACCCGGCTGTCCTTGGTCAGAAAGATCGCCATCTCACGCACCTGCCGCGAGTCTGGCCGCCATCTCGGCGGCGCCGTCCATGGTGGAGACCTGGCGGACGGCCGGGTGCCGGGCGTCGCTGAGGATGCGCCGCCCCACCTCGGCGTTGTTGCCGTCCAGCCGTACGACGATGGGCCTGCCGCGGCCGCGCTCGCCGAGGAGTTCGAGTGCGGTGACGATGCCGTTGGCCACCGCGTCGCAGGTCGTGATGCCGCCGAAGACGTTGACCAGCACCGAGCGCACGTCGGGGTCGGCCAGGATGATCTCCAGGCCGTCGGCCATGACCTGGGCGGACGCGCCGCCGCCGATGTCCAGGAAGTTCGCGGGGGCGGCGCCCGCTCCGGCGACCACGTCCAGCGTGCTCATGACCAGGCCCGCACCGTTGCCGACGACGCCCACCCGGCCGTCCAGTTTGACGTAGTTCAGTCCCTTGGCCCTGGCCCGGTCCTCCAAGCCGTCAGCCGGTTCCGCGTACTCCCAGGAGTGGCGGAAGTGCGCGTTGTCGTCGAGGGTGACCTTGCCGTCGAGCGCCACGATCCGCTGATCGGTGGTGCAGATCAGCGGGTTGACCTCGACGAGCAGCGCGTCCTCTGCGACCAGCACCCGCCACAGCCTCTCCAGCACCTCGGCCGCCTGCTCGGGCAGGCCCGCCTTGGCGGCCAGCAGCCGCGCCACGTCCGCGTCCACCCCTGTCACCGGGTCGACCGGCAGCCGCACGATGGCGTCGGGGTCGGTGGCCGCCAGTTCCTCGATCTCCATGCCGCCCTGGCCGGACACCATCGCCAGGAAACCGCCCTCGGCGCGGTCCACCAGGAAGGCCGCGTAGTACTCCTCGAACGGCACGGTCGCGGCCTCGACCAGGACGCGGCGCGCGAGGTGTCCCTTGATGTCCATCCCGAGCACACGGGCGGCCTCCTGCTCGGCGGAGACCGGTCCCGCCGCCGGCCTGATCCCGCCCGCTTTGCCGCGTCCACCGGTCTTCACCTGGGCTTTGATGACAACGGGCGTGTTCAGTTCCGCCGCGATCGCGCGGGCCTCGCCCGGGGTGGCCGCGATCCTGCCTGCCGGGACCGGGATCCCGTGACGCCCGAAGAGCTCCTTCGCCTGATACTCGTACAGGTCCATGCGAGCCTCCTTTTGTCTACGGTATACCGTATGGAGTATCCTTCGTCTAGGGTCTCGACAGGCGTCCGTCTTCTGGATATTCCATACAGTATGGAGAATGCAATCCGAGATTGGCGTGGCCGCGCGTACCTCCCCGGACCCGTCCCCGCCGACCGCACCCGCATGTTCTGGCTGGCCTGGGCGGCGATGGCGGCGATCAGCCCGCTCCAGTACGGCTACGCCGCGCTCCTCGCCCAGCAGGCCGGCGGCCTGACCCTGCTGGCCGTCTGGATCGCCTGCCAGGCCGCGGGCGCGCTGCCCGCGCTGCACGGGGTACGGCGCGGCCGCCTGAGCGTACGCACCGCGCTGGCCGCGGGGGCCGCACTGAGCGGCCTCGGCCTGGCCACGGCGGCCCTCACCGGCCCCGGCCCGGCCGCCCTCGTCGGGTACGCGCTGCTCGGCGGGCTGGGCGCGGGCCTGGTCTACGGGGTGTGCGGCGAGGTCGTCGCCTCCTGGTACCCGGAGCGGCCGGCCGCCCGGGTCGGCCTGATCACCGGCGCCTTCGGGTACGGGGCCGTGCCCCTGCTGGTCTGGGCCGGGATCGACCCGGCCGCCACCTCGACCGCCTTCCTGGTCGCCGCGGCCGTCGCCGTGGGCGTCATCGCGGCCGCCGCCCGTCACCTGCGGCTGCCGGCGGCCCTGTGGTGGCCCGAGGACCTGGACCCGCGCTCGCACGCACTGGACGCGGCCCGGCTGCGCAGGACACCCGAGGCGGCCCGGGAGTTCGGGCTGGGTCAGGCGCTCCGCACGCGCACGCTCCCCGCGCTCGCCCTGATCCTGACGTGCGCGGGCGCGGTGTCGGTGTTCGACGTGATCGTGGTCGCGGGCACCGGGTCGTGGGGCGCGCTGGCCCTGCTGGTGGCGCTCAACGGCGGGAGCCGGTCGGTGGCCATGCGCTGCTCGGAGCTGTTCGGCCGCAGACGGGTGCTCGCCGCCGTCCTGACCGCCCTCGCCATCGGCCAGGCCCTGCTGGCGGCCGCCGCCGTGCACACCGACTCCTCAAGCGGCGTCTCCACAGCCGGCTCATTGCCGACCGGCGTCTCCATGGCCGGCGAAGCGGCAGCCGGCGCGTCGGGCGGCGGGTTGCTGCTGTGGCTCGGTGTCGTCGCCGCGGGGTTCGGGGGCGGGGCCTTCTACCCGCTGGTCGCCAGCCTGGTGCGCGAGTTCTTCGGCGTGGAGCGGGCCAGCGAGATCCACGCGGTGGTCTACAGCGCGAAGGCCGTGGCGGGAGTCGTGGCCGTCGTCCTCGCCCTGGTCGCCCTCGTCGCCCCCGTCGAGGCGCTGCTGACCGCCGCCGCGCTCGCCGCGCTGCCCGCTCTGGCCACGCCGCGGCTGCGCATCCCCGGCAGGCCCGCCACGATCCCGTTGTGACGAGGCCCTTGTGACGAGGTTCACGGGCCGGGTTCACCCAGTGAACGGTATGCTGTAGGCAGTCGACGAAAAACAGTTACACGCAGCCCCTGGAGACGTGCCCATGTTGCTGTCGGATCAGGCCGGTCAGACGGCGGCCGCCAAGATTCCCCGCCCCGCCACGCTCCGGGAGAGCGTCATCGAGGCCATCCAGGAACTCATCGTCTCCGGCCAGCTCAAGCCCGGCCAGCATCTCGTCGAGAGCGAGCTGGCCGGCGTGCTGGGGGTGTCGAGGCAGCCGGTCCGCGAGGCGCTGCAGCAGCTCAGCGGCGAGGGCTGGGTGGACCTCCACCCGGGCCAGGGCGCGTTCGTGCACGTTCCCACGGTAGAGGAGGCCGACCAGCTGCTCGCGGTGCGCGCGCTGCTGGAGACCGAGTCCGCCAGGCTCGCCGCCAAGCACGCGGGCGAGCACGGCGTGCAGCGGCTGCGCGCCCTGTGCGCGCGGGGCATCGCGGCGGTCGAGTCCGACGACGTCGATGCCGCCGTGGCGACCAACTCGGAGCTGCACGCCCTGGTGACCGCGCTGTCGGGCAACAAGGTGCTCGCCGAGCTGGCCAGCCAGGTGGCCAGGCGGGTGCGGTGGTACCACACGCCGGTGGCCAGACAGCGCGGCATGACCTCCTGGGAGGAGCACACGGCACTGATCGACGCCATCGAGGCGGGCGACGAGCGCCGTGCGGCGAAGATCATGCGGGAGCACACCGAGCACACCCGCGCCTCGTACATGGAGCAGCGGGAGAACGAGCCCGCCCAGCCCGCGCCCCAGCCCGTGCGCCGGCGCCGCCGCACCGCGGGATGACCTGATGTTCACAGTAATCGACATGCTCCGAAACACCTCGGGCAGAGGATGGGGAGCAGCACGGATAGGAGGTGCACGACCATGAAGGCGTTCTTCCGCTTTCTCCTTGGTGATCCTCTGGGCCAGTCGGCAGACGGCCGGGCGATCGGCGTCGGCCTGAGCGCGGCGCTCAAGAAGCACTACTCGGCCGACGACGCCGAGCGCTACCTGCGGCAATGGGCCAGCGAGCACGACGTGCGCAAGACCCCGCGGCACTGAGCCGCCGCACGCGACAGCGGCACCGTACGAAGCCGGCGCTGTACCCACGCGAGCGCCGTATCCCCGCAAGCGCAGCACCCACGCGAGCACAGCACCAGAGCGGGTGCCGTACCCACGTGCCGAGCCGCGGCAGGGGCCGACTCGGCACCCCCACCGCGGCGTGGTCAGCGCTCCGCCGGCGCCGGTTCTTTCACCTTCTTCGCGTCGCGGGCCGACTTGAGCAGGCTCAGCACCGTGGTGACGGCGAGGGTGCCGACGATGACGCCGAGAGACACCAGGATCGGGATCTCCGGCGCCCACGACACGCCGTCGTGGTGCAGCGCCTCCAGGATCAGCTTCACCCCGATGAAGGCCAGCACCACCGACAGCCCCTTGCTCAGATAGACGAGCCGGTCCAGCAGCCCGCCGATGAGGAAGAAGAGCTGCCGCAGCCCCATGAGGGCGAAGGCGTTGGCGGTGAAGACCAGATAGGGCTCCTTGGTGAGCCCGAAGATGGCCGGGATGGAGTCGAGCGCGAACAGCAGGTCGGTGGTCCCGATGGCGACCATCACGATCAGCATCGGGGTCACCATCCTGCGTCCGAGGTGCACGGTGAGGCGGGCGCCGTGGTAGGTGTCCGTGGTCGGGAGCACCCGGCGCACCGTGCGCAGGGCGATGTTCTCGGAGAACTCCGCCTCCTCGTCCTCGTGACCGATCAGCTTCCACGCGGTGTAGACGAGGAAGGCGCCGAACACGTAGAACAACCAGTCGAACCTGGTGACCGCCTCCGCTCCTGCCGCGATGAACGCGCCCCGCATGAGCAGCGCCAGGACGATGCCGATGAGCAGCACCTTCTGGCGATACTGCCGTGGCACGCGGAACCGGCTCATGATCAACAGGAACACGAAGAGGTTGTCCACGCTGAGCGAATACTCGGTGATCCAGCCGGCGAAGAACTCCCCGCCGTGCGACGGACCGGAGAGCGCCAGCAGACCGATGCCGAACGCCACGGCCAGGCCGACGTAGAACGACACCCAGCCCACGCACTCCTTGAAGGAGGGCTCGCGCGGGTTGCGTGCCACCAGCCAGAAGTCGAACGCGAGGATGAGACCGAAGCCGCCTATCGTGGCCAGCCAGACCCAGACGGGCAGGTTCAACGCCGGGCTCCCTTCCTCGCGCGCAGTGCCTCGGCGTGCCGCACGTAGGAACCGAGCAGCAACTCGGCGCGCGGGTTGACGCCCGCGCGGCGCAGCAGCCAGTACGGCATGAGGCGTTCGTGCAGCCAGACGAAGCCGATGGCGAATCCGAGAGCCACCATCGCCTGGTAGGCGAGGAAGCCGAACACGCCGTCGGCCAGGCCGATCCCGGTCAGGCTCTCCTGGACCAGCCGGGACAGGGGGAAGGCCGCCATCCAGTACAGGCCCGCGGGGCCGAAGGTGCCCGGCCGGAGCACGCCGTGGCCGAGGAGCACGCCGTGCATCCCGCCGAAGAGGGCGAGCGGCACGGCGAGCGCGAGGGCCGACAGCGTGGCCATACCGGTGGGCGCCCCCGCGAACAGGGTCAGCCCACCGGCCATGGCACCGGCGACGGCTCCGATGGACGCCCCGGGCAGGGCGAGCTCGAGGCTGTGCCGTCCGTCCATCAGCCCACGACCACGCCGAAGGCGAAGAGGCTGTAGAACAGCATCCCGAGGTAGAACACCGCGCCGAACCCGATGATCACGTTGGTCCACCACTTGGGCCGGATCGCTTTGGGCAACATGCGGTTGTTCACCAGCAGCAGCGTCACGCAGTACGCGCCCATCGCGAACGTCGACAGGAACGCCAGCGTGTCCAGGATCCCGCTCGGTCCGTCGGCCGGGCCGAACAGCAGGATGAGGATGCCGAATATGATCACGCCCCAGAGGAAGCCCGCGTACAGATGCGACATACGCAGCTTCTTCGCCCCCGGGACGAAGTTGTAGGTCATGTCGGCCTGGCCACGGGAGAAGGAGTCGAACAGCCCCAGCGTCGCGTTCAACCCGATCAGCGCGATGAACCCGAGGAAGACCGCGCCGAGCACCGAGCTGCCGGCCGAGGAGACGGCGTCGGCCATGGCGGTGAGCGCGACCTCCCGGTCCTCGTTCCTGATGACGTCCTGCACGCCCGGGTTCTGCCGCACCGCCGCCTGCGCGATCACCGTGAAGGAGATCGTGACCAGCATGGTGATGCCCCAGAACAGCAGCAGGGCGTCGAAGGTGACCCAGCGCCGCCAGCCCCGCCACTTGGCCATCTCGGCCGGGTCCTCGGTGTCGAACATGAAGCCGCGCGAGGGCATGGCCTCTTCCTCGCCCGCGTGCCGCAACCCGCGCACCTTCGGGATATGCGCGCCCATGCCGGCCCCGGAGTCACGCAGGTGCAGCGTGTACCACATCTGCTGCATGCCCGAGGGTCCCGCGAACGCGCACGCCCCCACGATCACCGGGAACCAGGCCGCCGACATGGCCTCAGGCGGCAGGTAGCCGATGGAGAACATGCCGGTGATCGTGGAGACCACGTCCGCCCAGGAGCCGACCATGGCCGCGACCACCGCCGTGCCGAGCACGAGCGTGCCGATGAGCAGCGACAGCACGTTCTCCAGCACGTTGTAGATCACCTTGGCCAGGCTGAAGACCACGCCGACCAGGACCAGCCCGATGATCGCGGTCACCATCCAGGGGATCCCGGTGATCTGCTCGAACGCCGCCGCACCCGCCGACAGGTGTCCCGGCCAGATGTAGACGGCGATCGCCACGATGAAGAAGAACCACATCAGCGGCTTGAACACGCGGGCCGCGCCGGAGAAGATGCTCTCCCCCGTGGCCATGGCGTAGCGCGCCATCTCCAGCATGACCACGGCCTGCAGCGTCACCCCGATCAGGAACAGCCACCTGATCTCGGGCCCGAACAGCAGCACCAGCCTGGGCCACATGTACGACTCGCCCATGCCCACGCCCAGCGCGACGAGGAAGACCGTCGGCCCGAGAATGTGCACCGAGGGTGGTGCGTCCGGGAGCTTCCTGATGGGCATCGGCTCGAGCCGGCCCGCTTTCCATACTCGTTGATCCTCGACCGGCGGCGTTGCCGTCACCGGGGGTGTGTTCGATGTGTCCACCTACGGACCTCCTGGGGGGTTGTTGCCTTTCGTGCGCTGCCCCGAATAGCCCCCTCGCCTGATTGCTACGCCTGGCTCTAGCGCAACAGTCCGGCAGCCCTGGCCCAGCGGTATTTCGCACCGAGGACCGCAACGGGCTTCTCCGTCGTGTACGGGTACGCGACGACGCCATGCTCGAACAGGTACTCGCTGGCCTCCTCCACCTCGGTGTCGCCGGCCAGCGACGCCACGACCGGCTTGACGTTGCCCTTCGCCCGTTCCTCCGCCACCACGCGGGCGATCAGCTCGGCGAAGACCATCGGCGGCGTCACGATCGTGTGCCAGTAGCCCAGGACGAGCGCGTGGATGCGCTCGTCGGCCAGGCCGAGCCGGACCGTGTTCGCGTACGTCGCGGGCGGCTCGCCGCCGGTGATGTCGATGGGGTTGCCGGCCGCGCCGAACGGCGGAATGTAGGCGCGGAAGGCCGCGTCCAGGTCCGGCGGGATGTCCATGAGCGTCAGTCCGGCGTCCACGCACGCGTCGGAGAGCAGCACGCCCGAGCCGCCCGCCCCGGTGATGATGACGACGTTCTCGCCCTTGGGCGCGGGCAGGATGGGCAGCGCGCGGGCGTACTCCAGCATGTCGTTGAGGCCCGGCGCGCGCACCACCCCGGCCTGGCGCAGGATGTCGTCGTAGACCTTGTCGTCGCCGGCCAGCGCCCCGGTGTGCGACCCGGCCGCCCGCGCGCCCATCGCGGTACGCCCGGCCTTGAGCACGATGACCGGCTTCTCCTTGACCACCCGGCGGGCCGCATCGACGAAGCCGCGCCCGTCCTTGAGGTCCTCCAGGTGCATGGCCACGGCCCTGGTGTTGTCGTCCTGCTCGAAGAACGTCAGCAGGTCGTCCTCGTCCACGTCGGCCTTGTTGCCGACGCCGACGATGGCGGAGACGCCCATCTTGGTGGTACGGCTGAAGCCCAGGATGGCCATGCCGATGCCGCCGCTCTGCGAGGTCAGCGCCACGCTGCCCTTGACGTCGTACGGGGTGCAGAACGTCGCGCAGAGGTTTTCCGGCGTGTAGTAGTAGCCGTAGATGTTCGGGCCGAGCATGCGCACGCCGTGCCGCTTGGCGATCTCCACGATTTCCTGCTGGCCTTCGACGTTGCCGGTCTCGGCGAACCCGGACGGGATCATGACGGCGCCCGCCACGCCCTTCTTCCCCGTCTCCTCCAGCGCCGCCGCGACGAACTTGGCCGGGATCGCGAACACGGCCACGTCCACGTCGCCGGGCACGTCCGAGATGCTCTTGTACGCGGGCAGCCCCATGATCTCGTCGGCCTTCGGGTTGATCGGGAAGATCTGGCCCTTGTAGCCGCCGTTGATGAGGTTGCGCATGACCGAGTTGCCGATCTTGCCGGTCTCGGCGGAGGCGCCGATCACGGCGACCGAGCGCGGCTTGAAGATCCGCGTCATCTGCCGCAGGATCTCCTCCCGCGGCAGCCGCCGGACCTCGGCCGGCTTGTCGCCGATGAGGATGCGCACGTCGGCGGCGACCGCGCCGTTCGCGTCGGCGAAGACCGGGTTGAGGTCGACCTCGACGATCTCGGGGAAGTCGGTCACCAGTCTGCCGACGCGCTCGATCAGCGCCGCGAGCGCCTCCCGGTTGGCCGGCTCGGCACCACGGGCCCCACGAAGCACCTCTGCTGCCCTGATGTCGTTCAGCATCCCAAGCGCATCATCACCCGAAACCGGGGCAAGCCGGAAGGTCACGTCCTTGAGTACTTCAACGAGGACACCGCCCAGGCCGAAGGCGACGACCTTGCCGAAGGTCGGGTCGGTGACGGCGCCGACGATGACCTCGTGGCCGCCGCCGACGAGCTGCTGCACCTGGATGCCGTCGATCGTGGCGTCGGGGTTGTAGGCGCGGGCGTTGGCCAGGATCGTGTCGTAGCCCTCGCGTACTTCCCCGGCGGTCTTGAGCCCGACCAGCACGCCGCCGGCGTCGGTCTTGTGCAGGATGTCGGGCGAGACGATCTTCAGTACGACCGGGAGCCCGATCTTCTCGGCGATCTCCGCCGCCTCGGCCGCCGACGTGGCGAGCCCTTCGCCGGGGGTGGCGATGCCGTAGGCCTCGCACAGCTTGCGCCCCTCGGGAGCCGTCAGGGCGGTGCGCCCTTCGGCGAGCGCCTTGTCCAGTACGTCCCTGATCACTAGATGACTCCGTTCGACTTGAGCTCCGCCAGCTCGTCGGCGCTCACGCCGAGCTCGCCGTAGATTTCCTGGTTGTGCTCGCCGAGCAGGGGCGGGGTATGGACCTCGACCGGCGAGTCGGACAGCTGCAACGGGCTGCCGACGGTCACGAACTCGCCGCGCTGGGGATGGTCGACCGTGACGACGATGCCCTCGTCACGCAGCGACGCGTCCTCCACCAACTCCTTGGTGGACAGGATCGGCCCGCACGGGATGTTCTCGGCGTTGAGCCGGTCCAGGACCGTCCACTTGTCGTGGCGGATCGTCCACTCCTCGATGAGCTGGAACATCTTGTCCAGCTTCGACAGCCGGGCCTCCGGCGTCGCCCATTCGGGGTCGTCGGCCAGCTCGGGGCGGCCGATGATGCTCGAGATCGGCTTCCAGCCGACCGGCTGGACGATGACGTAGATGTAGTCGTTCGGGCCGCCGGGGGCGCAGCGCACCGCCCAGCCGGGCTGGCCGCCGCCGCTGGCGTTGCCCGAGCGGGGCACCTCGTCGCCGAAGGTCTTGTTCGGGTATTCGCGCAACGGGCCGTGCGCCAGCCGCTGCTGGTCGCGGAGCTTGACCCGGCACAGGTTCAGCACGGCGTGCTGCATGGCCACCTGCACCCGCTGGCCGCGGCCGGTCTGCTCGCGCTGGTAGAGGGCGGCCAGGATGCCGGCGACCGCGTGGATGCCGGTGCCCGAGTCGCCGATCTGGGCGCCGGTGGCCAGCGGCGGGCCCTCCTCGAAGCCGGTGGTGCTCATCGAGCCGCCCATCGCCTGGGCGATCACCTCGTACGCCTTGAACTTGGCGTACCGGCCCGGCCCGAAGCCCTTGATCGAGGCGTAGATCAGACGGGGGTTGAGCTCCTGGAGGCGCTCCCAGGAAAAGCCCATGCGGTCGACCGCGCCCGGGCCGAAGTTCTCCACCAGGATGTCGGCGGTCATCACCAGGTCGGTGAAGATCTGCTTGCCGCGCTCGCTCTTCATGTTGAGGGTGATGCTGCGCTTGTTGCAGTTGAGCATCGTGAAGTAGAGGCTGTCGACGCCGGGCACGTCGCGCAGCTGCTGCCGGGTGATGTCGCCGGTCGGAGCCTCCAGCTTGACCACGTCGGCGCCCAGCCAGGCGAGCAGCTGGGTGGCGGACGGGCCGGACTGGACGTGGGTCATGTCGAGGACGCGGACACCTTCGAGTGCCTTCATGTCGAGATTCCCCTACTTGTACATGGTCTGGTTCATGGTTCCGGGGGCGTAGACCTCCGGATCCACCCATACGTTGATCAGCGAGGGCTTGCCCGACTCCCTGGCCCGCTCCAGCGCGGGACGGATCTCGGCCGGGTCGCGCACCTCCTCGCCGTAGCCGCCGAGGAGCTTGGCGAAGTCGCCGTAGCGGATGTCACCGAGGGTGTTGCCGACGCGGGCACGGTCCTCGCCGTACTTGGCGGCCTGGCCGTACCTGATCTGGTTCATGGACGAGTTGTTGCCGACGACGCCGATGAACGGCAGGTCGAAGCGGACCATGGTCTCGAAGTCCCACCCGGTCAGGCTGAAGGCGCCGTCACCGAACAGGCACAGCACCTCCTTGTCGCGCCGCGCCTGCTTGGCAGCCATCGCGAAGGCCATGCCGACGCCGAGCGTGCCGAGCGGTCCCGGGTCCATCCAGTGACCGGGCGACTTGGGCTGGACCACCTGCCCGGAGAAGGTGACGATGTCGCCGCCGTCGCCGATGTAGATCGTGTCCTCGGTGAGGAACTCGTTGATCTCGTGGACGAGGCGGTACGGGTCGATGGGCTGGGCGCCGGACAGCTGGCGGGGCAGCCGCTTCTCGTACGCCTGGGTCTCGACGGCACGCAGCTCGTCCATCCACTCCTTGCGCTTGGTGGCGGCGTTCTCGATGCGGCCGCTCGCGGCTTGGGTCGCGGCGGAGAGGATGAGGCCGGCGTCGCCGACGACCCCCAGGTCGATGTCCCGATTTTTGCCGACAGTGCGGTAGTCAAGGTCGATCTGGACCACGGTCGCGGTCGGCGAGAGCCGCTTGCCGTAGCCCATCCTGAAGTCGAACGGGGTGCCGACGATGATGATCAGGTCGGCCTCGGTGAAGGCGTACCTGCGGCTGAGCTGGAAGTGGTGCGGATCGCCGGGCGGGAGGGTGCCGCGTCCTGAGCCGTTCATGTACGCGGGCACGTTGAGGCTTCGTACGAAGTCGATGGCCGCGTCGGTCGCCCGGCACGTCCAGACCTGGCTGCCGAGCAGGATGCACGGCTTCTCCGCGTGCGCCAGCAGGTCCGCCAGCCGCTCGATCGCCTCGGGATCGCCCTGCTGGCGGGTCGAGGCCCGGTAGTGCCCGGCCTTCGGGATGCGGGCCTTGTCCAAGGGAACCTTCGCGTCCAGCACGTCCCGCGGGATCTCCAGGAACGACGGTCCCGGCGCGCCGTGGTAGCACTCGCGGAAGGCCATCGACACGATGTCCGCCACTCTTTCCGTGCTGGGCACCGTGGCGGCGAACTTGGTGATCGGGGCCATCATGTCCACGTGCGGCAGATCCTGCAGTGAGCCCATCTTGTGCTGGCTCAGCGCGCCCTGGCCGCCGATGAGCAGCATGGGGCTCTCCGCGCGGAAGGCGTTGGCCACGCCGGTCACCGCGTCCGTCGTGCCCGGTCCGGCGGTGACGACCGCGCAGCCGGGCTTGCCGGTGATGCGGGCGTACCCGTCGGCCGCGTGGGCGGCCACCTGCTCATGGCGTACGTCGATGACCTCGATGCCCTCATCGACGCAGCCGTCGTAGATATCGATGATGTGGCCGCCGCAGAGCGTGTAGATCACTTCCACGCCCTCGGCCTTGAGTGCCTTGGCTACGAGATGACCGCCAGAGATCGTTTCCGACATCATGCCACCCTTTCCCGGCGACTGTCTTCCGCATACTGCATACCGTATGAAGGCAATGGTTACTCCGTCCCGATCGGCCTGTCTAGCCCCCTGAGGGCAACTCGATCAGCTCCACCCGCTCGCCGGTCCACCCCGGCGGGACGACGGCGAGGGCATCCGCCAGCGCCGCTCCCCAGAGGGATCCGGGCCGGTCATGCCCCACGGGCACGGCCCCCCGGCCCGTTCTCCTGACCGGTACGAGACGGGTGTCGCGCGGGTGCGCCCGCACCGTCCCAGCCAGCACACTCATCTCCTTGCCCGCCACCCCGCCCGGCGCGCCGGGCTCCCTTCCCGCCGCCGCGGTCGGCGCGCCCGGTTCCTGTCCCGCCCGTGCCCCCGCCCCGCCCAGGCCGCGCAGGATCGGGGCGAGCAGGGTGAGTGATGCGGCGAGCGCCGCGAACGGGTTTCCCGGCAGGCCGACGACCAGCGGACCGCCCGGAAGCCGGGCGAGCAGTTGCGGATGTCCCGGGCGCACGGCCACGCCGTCGATGAGCACGTCGGCGCCCAGGTCGCCGAGCACGCCGCGCAGATGATCGGCAGGCCCCTTGGACGAGGCGCCGCACACGACGATCACATCAGCGACGGCGATGTCACCAGACGGCGGCGGGGCGGTGGGGAGCAGGGTGGTGAGTGCGGTGCGGAGCGGGGCGGCGCCGTCGGACAGGCGGATCGTGTCCGTGACGCGGCCTACCGCCCACTCCGCCAGGCCCGGCAGGAAGGGGCCGATCGCGTCGCGGACCCGGCCCGGCGCGGGGAGCCCTTCGTGCACGACCTCGTCGCCCGTGACCAGCACCGTCACCCGCGGCCGGGGCCGTACCAGCAGCGCGTCGTGGCCCAAGGCGGCGGCGAGTCCGAGCGCGACCGGCGTCACCACCGCGCCCGCTCCCAGCACCACCGTGCCCTCGGGGATGTCCTCACCCCGCCGCCGGATGTGCCGCCCCGCCTCGGCGGGACCGTCCACCCACACCGGATGGGCGGCATCACGCATCTGCGGCACCCCGGCGGGCCCGGCCGGCGGCGCCCCGCCCGCACGCGCCGGCGGCGGCACCACATCCGCCTGCTCATAAGGCAGCACCGCCGACGTCCCCACCGGCACCGGCGCGCCGGTGGCGATCTCCACACCCTCTCCCGACCGCAAGGCGCCCTCGTAAGCAGCACCCCCGGCCAGGACGCGGCCGACGACCCGCCAGGGACCGGCGCCCGCCACCGCGTAGCCGTCCATGGCCGCCACGTCCACGCCCGGCACGGCCACCAGTGCCGCCAAAGGCTCGGCCAGCCGGCACCCCAGCGCTTCTGACAGCGGCACCGGCAGGGGCTCCAGCGGGCGAGCCGCCCGCTCCGCCACGGCCCGCGCGGACTCCCACGACATTGCTTCCACCAGTGGTCCATGCCGCACAACGGTCATCGGAAACGCTCCTTGACCCGCGTTTTTCCATACTGTATACCGAATACAGATCCGACGCGAGAACGGAGCGCAGCATGAAGGTCGCTGTTCTTGGCGCCGGCGCCATCGGCGCATACGTGGGGGCCGCCCTCCACCGGGCGGGAGTCGAGGTGCACCTCATCGCGAGAGGCGAGCACCTGGAAGCGATACGCCGCGCCGGTGTGCGGGTGCTCACCCCCAGGGGCGACTTCACCGCCCATCCCCATGCCACCGACGACCCCACCGAGGTCGGCCCGGTGGACCACGTCTTCCTGGGCCTCAAAGCGAACAGCTACGCCTCCGCGGGCCCCATGATCCAGCCGCTCCTGCACGAGACCACGAGCATCATCGCCGCGCAGAACGGCATCCCGTGGTGGTACTTCCACGGGCTCAAGGGCCCCTATGAGGGCTACCGCATCGAGAGCGTCGACCCGGGCGGCGCGGTGACGGCCGCGCTGCCGCTGCACCGGGCGATCGGCTGCGTCGTGTACGCCGCCACCGAGATCGAACACCCAGGCGTGATCCGCCACCTGGAAGGCACCCGCTTCTCCATCGGCGAGCCGAGCGGCCTGCCGTCCGAGCGCTGCCTGTCCTTCAGCCGGGCCGCGATCGCAGGCGGCCTGAAGTGCCCCGTCGAGCCCGACCTGCGGCGCGACGTCTGGATCAAACTCATGGGAAACATCGCCTTCAACCCGATCAGCGCGCTGGCCAGGGCGACGATGGCCGGGATCTGCCGCCATGACGGCGCCAGGGAGCTCGTCGTGGCCATGATGCGGGAGACGGTGGAGGTGGCCGGGCGGGTCGGCTGCGATCCGGGGATCTCCATCGAGCGCCGGCTGAGGGGCGCGGAGAAAGCGGGCGAGCACAAGACCTCCACGCTCCAGGACCTGGAGAAGGGCAAGCCGCTGGAGCTGGACGTGCTGCTGGCGGCGGTGGTCGAGCTGGCCGACCTGACCGGCGCCGAGGTCCCGACGCTGCGCGCGATCCACGCGGTGAGCGACCTGCTCAACGAGAACCTTGTCCGCGCGGTCTAGCTCGGAATACCGTAGTCTGTATACAGAATGGAGGGATCATGAGCTATGACCGCCTGACCCATCCACTGGTGCGCGAGAACGGCGTGCTGCGCAGAGCGACATGGGATGAGGCGCTGGAGCGAGCGGCCGAGGGCTTTCGCCGCAACGTCTCCAGGCACGGCCCCGACAGTTTCGCGATGTTGTCGTGCGCCCGCTCCACCAACGAGATGAACTACGTCGGGCAGAAGTTCACCCGCGTGGTGATCGGCACCAACAACGTGGACTCCTGCAACCGCACCTGCCACGCGCCGAGCGTGGCGGGGCTGTCGGCGGTGTTCGGCAGCGGTGGAGGCACCTCCTCATACCAGGAGGTGGAGGACACCGACGTCATAGTGATGTGGGGTTCGGCGGCCCGCAACGCCCATCCCATCTTCTTCCAGCACGTGCTGAAGGGCATCCGCAACGGCGCCCGGATGTTCGCCGTGGACCCGCGCCGCACCGGCACCGCCCAGTGGGCGGACCTGTGGCTGGGGCTCAACGTGGGCACCGACATCCCGCTCGCCCACGCGATCGCCAGGGAGATCATCCACGCCGGGCTGCACAACGAGGCGTTCATCGAGCGGGCCACGGTCGGGTTCGAGGAGTTCAAGGAGTCCATCGAGCCGTGGACGCTGAGCGTGGCCGAGCAGGTCACCGGCGTGCCCGCGGCCGCCATCCGGGAGCTGGCCCACGCCTACGCCCGCGCCGACCGCGCCCAGCTGTGCTGGACGCTCGGCATCACCGAGCACCACAACGCGACGGACAACGTACGGGCGCTGATCAACCTGGCCCTGCTGACCGGCCACGTCGGCCGCTACGGCTCGGGCCTTTCGCCGCTGCGCGGTCAGAACAACGTGCAGGGCGGCGGCGACATGGGCGCCATCCCCAACCGCCTGCCGGGCTTCCAGGACATCCTCGACCCGGACACCAGACAGCGCTTCGAGAGCGCCTGGGGGCGGGAGATCCAGCCCCGCTACGGCTACAACCTCACCCAGATGCTGGAGGCGATGGCCGAGGGCAAGGTGACCACCTGCTACCTGATCGGCGAGAACCCGGTGCAGTCCGAGGCCGACTCGCTGGCCTGCATCAAGCGCCTGTCCATGCTGGACCACCTGGTCGTGCAGGACATCTTCCTCACCAAGACCGCCCAGATGGCCGACGTCGTGCTCCCGGCCAGCGCCGCCTGGTGCGAGGCGGACGGCACCTTCACCAACAGCGAGCGCCGGGTCCAGCGGGTGCGCAAGGCCCTGGACCCGCCGGGCGAGGCCCGCGACGACATCTGGATCATGTGCGAGATAGCCCGCAGGCTGGGCCACGACTGGCGCTACGACGGCGCCGAGGAGGTCTGGAACGAGCTGCGCGCGCTGTCCCCGCAGCACAGGGGCATGACCTACGAGCGGCTGGCGGAGCTGCAGGGCATCCAGTGGCCGTGCCCGTCCGAGGACGCACTGGAACCGCCCTACCTGCACGGGCGGCTGTGGGAGAGCGATCCGGTCAAGCGGGGCATCCCGGCGCCGTTCGCGGTGCTGCGGCACTCACCGCCGGTGGACCTGCTGGACGAGGAATATCCGCTGCGGCTGACGACGGGCCGGCGGCTGGACTCGTACAACACCGGGGTGCAGTCGTCCGGGTTCGCCTCTCCCCTGCGCCGGGGCGAGACGATCGAGCTGTGCCCGGAGGACGCCGAGCGGCTCGGCGTGGTCGCGGGCGAGGAGGTACGCATCAGCTCGCGGCGCGGCACGGTGATCGCGCCGGTGTACATCGATCCCGCGTTGCGCCCCGGGCTGGTCTTCATGACCATGCATTTCCCTGACGAGGTGGACACCAACGCGCTGACGATCGAGGCGACCTGCCCGATCGCGGGCACGGCCGAGTTCAAGGCGGCGGCCGTACGCGTCGAGAAGCTCGTCAAGGCCGGGTGACCCGATGGACTTGAGATTCCGCGGCGCCGATCCGTCCGACGAGGAGCGCGCGGCCGTCGACGCCCTGCTCGGACCGCCCGCCACCGCCTGGGAGGGCGGCACGAGGACCGAGGCGGACCTGCGTTTCGCCGCCCGCGCCGAGCCCCAGCGCGACCTGCTGCTGCCGGTGCTGCACGCGGTCAACGACCGGGTGGGGTGGATCAGCGAGGGCGCGCTCGACTACATCTGCCGCCGGCTCACCGTGCCGCCCGCCGAGGCGTACGGGGTGGCGACGTTCTACTCGCTGTTCTCGATGGAGCCGCGGCCCAAGCGGGTGCTGCACGTGTGCACGGACCTGGCCTGCCAGGCGAAGGGCGCGGAGGACGTACGCAAGCGGGCGCTGGAGCGGTTCGGCCCGCCGGGGACGGCGTGGCACGAGAGCCCCTGCCTGGGCATGTGCGAGCGGGCCCCGGCGGCGCTCGCCCTGGAGGCCGGGCAGCCGCCCGGCGCCCAGGTGTACGCCCCGGCGACCCCCGACACGATCACCACCGTGACCGAGGCCCCGCCTAGCTCCAACGGCAGCGCGCCGAGCGTCACCGTCACCGGCGAGACCCCGGTCAAGGCGGCCGTGCCGCAGGCCGGCCAGGACGGGCTGGTGCTGCTCAGGCGGGTCGGCACGGTCGATCCCGCCAGCCTGGACGACTACCGGGCGGCCGGCGGCTACACCGCGCTCAGAAGGGCGTTCGAGCTGGGCCCGGCCGGGGTGATCCGCGAGGTGCTGGAGTCCGGCCTGGTCGGCAGGGGCGGGGCGGCCTTCCCGACCGGCCGCAAGTGGGACGCCACCGCCCGCCAGCCCGACCATCCGCACTACCTGGTGTGCAACGCCGACGAGAGCGAGCCCGGCACGTTCAAGGACCGGGTCATCATGGAAGGTGACCCGTACGCGCTGGTCGAGGCCATGACGATCGCCGCCTACGCCACCGGCTGCACCAAGGGATACCTGTACATCAGGGGCGAATACCCCCGGGCGACCGCCCGCCTCCAGCACGCGATCGCGACCGCCCGCGCGCGAGGGCTGCTCGGCGACGGCATCCTCGGCAAGGGCCTGTCCTTCGACATCGAGCTGCGCAGGGGCGCGGGCGCGTACATCTGCGGCGAGGAAACCGCGATCTTCAACTCGATCGAGGGGCACCGCGGCGAGCCGCGCAGCAAGCCGCCGTTCCCCGTGGAGAAGGGCCTGTTCGGCAAGCCGACCGTGGTCAACAACGTCGAGACGCTGGTCAACGTGCTGCCGATCCTGGAGCGCGGAGCGCAGGCGTACGCGGCGGCCGAGCCCAAGCTGTTCTGCGTCTCGGGCGCGGTCGAGCGGCCCGGCGTGTACGAGCTGACCTTCGGCACCACGTTGCGGGAATTGCTGGACATGACGGGGACCACCGGCACCACCAGGGCGGTGCTGCTGGGCGGCGCGGCCGGGGCGTTCGTCACCGACCTGGACATCCCGCTCACCTTCGAGGGCACCAGGAACGCCGGCGCGACGCTCGGCTCCGGCGTGGTGCTCGTCATCGACGACACCGTGGACCTGAAACGGCTGCTGCTGCGCATCGCGGAGTTCTTCCGCGACGAGTCGTGCGGCCAGTGCGTGCCCTGCCGGGTGGGCACCGTACGCCAGGAGGAGGCCCTGCACCGGCTCTCGCGCCGGGTCGACGACAGCGATCTCGTGCTGCTGCGCGAAGTCGGCCAGACCATGCGCGACGCCTCGATCTGCGGCCTCGGACAGACCGCCTGGAACGCCGTCGAATCGGCCATCGACCGCCTGGGAGTGTTCAAATGATCCCGCTCCAGCCGCCCCGGCGGCTCATCGACGTCGAGATCGACGGCGAGGCCGTACGGGTTCCCGAGGGCTCGACGATCCTCGACGCCTGCCACACGGCGGGCAAGGACGTCCCGACCCTCTGCTACGGCGACACGCTCACCCCGAAGAACGCCTGCCGCGTCTGCGTCGTGGAGGTGGAAGGCGCCAGGACGCTGGCGCCGGCCTGCTCCAGGAAGGCCGAGCAGGGCATGAAGGTCGGCACCGAGACCGAGCGCGCCAGGCAGAGCCGCAAGGTCGTGCTGGAGCTGCTCGGCTCCTCGGTTGACCTGTCCACCACCCCTCGGGCGGCCGAGTGGGCCGAGGAGTACGGCGCTGACCCCGCCAGGTTCGGCGACGACGCGGCCACGGTCGAGCAGCCCGCCAAGGTGGACAACGACCTCTACGTACGCGACTACAGCAAGTGCATCCTGTGCTACAAGTGCGTGGACGCCTGCGGCGACCAGTGGCAGAACACCTTCGCCATCGCCGTCGCGGGCCGGGGCTTCGACGCGACGATCTCCACGGAGTTCGACGCCCCGCTCACCGACTCGGCCTGCGTCTACTGCGGCAACTGCGTCGAGGTCTGCCCCACCGGCGCGCTGTCGTTCAAGACCGAGTTCGACATGCGGGCCGAGGGCACCTGGGACGAGTCGAAGCAGGCCGAGACCACGACGATCTGCAGCTACTGCGGGGTCGGCTGCAACCTGACCCTGCACGTGCAGGACAACAAGATCGTCAAGGTGACGTCGCCGCACGACAACCCGGTCACGAAGGGCAACCTGTGCGTCAAGGGCCGCTTCGGGTACGGCTATGTCTAGGGGCCGTTGATGTCCAGGGTCGCCGTCAAGCGGCGCATCCTGCGGGTCAAGGCCGCCGCCCGTACGCCCAAGATCGACTCGCTGGCCGCCGAGGAGCCGCTGGAGATCCGCCTCGACGGGACTCCGCTGACGGTCACCATGCGGACCCCGGGTGACGACTTCGACCTGGCCGCCGGATTCCTGGTCAGCGAGGGTGCCGTGGGCGCGGCGGACGACATCGCCACGATCCGCTACTGCGCCGGCGCGACCGTGGACGGCGGGAACACCTACAACGTCCTCGACGTACGCCTCGCGCCCGGCGTCACGCCGCCCGCGCCGCGCAACTTCTACACCACCTCCTCCTGCGGCGTCTGCGGCAAGGCGTCGCTGGAGGCGGTGCGCACCGTGGCCCGCTGGAGCGCCGCCGACGACCCCGTCGAGCTCCGGCAGACCACCGTGGCGAGCCTGCCGGACCGGCTGCGTGCGGCCCAGCGGGTGTTCGACAGGACCGGCGGCCTGCACGCCGCCGGCCTGTTCACGGCCGACGGCGAGCCGTTGTGCGTCCGCGAGGACGTCGGGCGGCACAACGCCGTGGACAAGCTGCTCGGCTGGGCGCTCAGGAACGGGCGGCTCCCGCTGCGGGGCACCGTGCTGATGGTGTCCGGGCGGGCGTCGTTCGAGCTGGTGCAGAAGGCCGTCATGGGCGGGATCCCCGTGCTCGCCGCCGTCTCCGCGCCCTCCTCGCTGGCGGTCGAGCTGGCCGCGGAGGAGGGGCTGACGCTCATCGGGTTCCTGCGGGGCGACTCGATGAACGTCTACGCGGGCGAGCGGCGACTGAACATCACTCCGGGCGCCGGCAATGGCTCTGCCGTCGCACGCCCACCGGGGTGATGGCGGGATGCCGCGCGTGATTCACGTGCGGGCGGGTCGCTGGACGCGGCCCACCGGACGGCGTCACAGAGCCCCCGTGCGCCGTCCGGCATCCCTGCTCATGGCCTCCACTCCGTGGAGGCGGGCTCGGTCGCCCAACGCCGCTGTGTTCATGGCCTCCACTCCGTGGAGGCGGGCTGGATTTTGACAACCGTTTTCATTTTGACGCATACTGACTCACATGATGTCAGGATTTTCCCGGTCGTGTGCTGCCGGTCTGCTGGCCGGAGCCACCCTGCTCACCCTTGCTGCCTGCGGCTCAGGCTCGGCCGAGACCGCCGAGACCACCGAGAGCGCCGCGTCCGGCGGCAAGCCGAATGTGGTCGCCGCTTTCTATCCGCTCCAGTGGCTGACCGAGCAGGTCGGGGGATCCGACGTGCAGATCACGACGCTGACCGCGCCCGGCGTCGAGCCGCACGACCTTGAGCTGGGCCTCCAGCAGGTCTCCGAGATCAAGGACGCCGCCCTCACCGTCTACATCAAGGGCGTGCAACCGGCCGTGGACGACGCGGTCGACCAGGCCAAGAGCTTCGACGCCGCCACCGCCGTCACCACGCTTCCGGCCGGGGATCACGCGGAGGAGGAAGAGGGGCACGCCCACGAGGAGGAGGTCTCCTACGACCCCCACATCTGGCTCGACCCCTCCCGCCTGGCCACCGTCGCCACCAAGCTCGGCGAGCGCATGGCCGCCGCCGACGCCGCGCACGCGCAGGCGTACAAGGACCGCGCCGCCAAGACGGCGGCTGCGCTCGGCGCCCTCGACCAGGAGTTCACCAAGGGCCTGAGCTCGTGCAAGACCAAGACGCTGGTCACCGCGCACGAGGCGTTCGGCTACCTGGCCGACCGCTACAAGCTCAAGCAGGTCGGCATCACGCTCGACCCCGAGACCGAGCCGTCGCCGGCGCGCATCTCCGAGGTCGCCAAGCTGGCCAAGACCGAGGGCGTGACCACGATCTTCACCGAATCCCTGGTCAGCCCGAAGGTGGCCGAGGTGCTCGCGAACGAGGTCGGCGCGAAGACGGCCGTGCTCGACCCGCTGGAGAGCAAGCCCTCCGGGGACTACCTGTCCGCCATGCGCGATAACCTCAAAACCCTACAATCTGCACTGGGGTGTACTGCATGAGTGAAACGGCCTTCGCGATGACCGGTGGCCGGGTCTCCTTCGATGGCAAGCCCGTCCTTCGAGGGATAGACCTGACCGTCCGCACCGGGGAGGTCGTTGCCCTTTTGGGCGCCAACGGCTCGGGCAAGTCGACGCTGGTCCGCGCACTGCTCGGGCTCACGCCGCTGAGCGGCGGCACGACATCGGTGTACGGCACGCCGCCCGCCAAGTTCCGCGAGTGGTGGCGCATCGGCTACGTGCCGCAGCGGCTCCAGGTCGGCGGCGGCGTGCCGGCCACCGTACGAGAGGTCGTGGCCTCGGGCCGCATCGCCCGGCAGCGCCGGCTCCGCTGGACCAGCGCGGCCGACAAGGCGGCGGTGGCCGCGGCGCTCGAGGCCGTCAGGCTGGCCGACCGCGCCGGTGACCCCGTTCAGTCGCTGTCCGGCGGCCAGCAGCAGCGGGTGCTCATCGCGCGCGCTCTGGCCGGGGAGCCGGACACGTACGTGATGGACGAGCCGACCGCGGGCGTGGACGCGGAGACGCAGCAGTTGCTCGCCGACACGCTGTCGGGGCTGGTGCTCGGGGGCAAGACGGTGGTGCTGGTCGCGCACGAGCTGGGCCCGCTGGAGCCGCTCATCACGCGCGGCGTCGTGATCCGCGAGGGGCGCGTCGCGCACGACGGCCCGCCGCCGCGCCCCGAAGGCGAGTGCGCGCGGCCCGGTCACGACCACCAGCATCCGCATGCCGTGGAGACCGTACCGGGACCGCTCACCGGGTGGCAGGGGGAACCAAGGTGATATTCGAGCTGCTCCAGGAGAGCCTCTTCCAGCTCGCGCTGGTGGCGGCACTGCTGGTGGGGTTGTGCGCGCCCGCGGTGGGGACGTTCATCGTGCAGCGCCGGCTGGCGCTGCTGGGCGACGGTGTCGGCCACGTGGCGCTGACCGGCGTGGCGCTGGGTTTCCTGACCGGCACGGCGCCGGTGCTGACCGCCGTGATCGTGGCCGTCATCGGGGCCGTGGCCATCGAGCTGGTCAGGGCGCGCGGGCGGACCAGCGGCGACGTGGCGCTGGCGCTGCTGTTCTACGGGGGGATCGCGGGCGGCGTCATGCTCATGGCCATCGCGCCCGGCGGCAGCAACGCCAAGCTGAACTCCTATCTGTTCGGCGCCATCGCCAGCGTCACGCCGCAGGACATCTGGATCATCGGCGCACTGGCCGCCGCCGTGATCGCGGTGGTCGTGATCTTCGGCAGGGAGCTGTTCGTGCTCTGCCAGGACGAGGAGATGGCCAGGGCCAGCGGCCTGCCGGTGCGCTTCCTCAGCCTGCTGATCGCCGTCACGGCCGCGCTCACCGTCGTCATCGCCATGCGCGTGGTCGGCCTGCTGCTGGTCAGCGCGCTGATGGTGATCCCGGTGGCGACGAGCCAGCAGCTCACTCGCGGGTTCCGCACGACGATGGCGCTGGCCATGCTGTTCGGGGTGCTGGCCTCTGTGGGCGGGTTGCTCGTCTCGACCGTGTCCGCGAAGGTGCCTCCGGGGGCCACGATCGTGCTTCTTGCCCTCGCCGGCTTCGTCCTGGCCCTCGGGGTCGGTAGATTCGTACGGCGAGGCCGTACCGAGGAGTCATCATTGAGCCAGCGACCAGGGATGCGCGTCAAGGAGGTCGCATGACGACCAGACGCGATGCCGTGCACGACACCCTCCGCAGGAGCGAGGGTTTCCGCAGCGCGCAGGACGTCTATGCCGAGATGCGCCTGCACGGCGCCAAGATCGGCCTGACCACCGTCTACCGCGCGCTGCAGGCACTGGCCGACGGCGGCCAGGTCGACGTGCTGCGCACCGACGACGGCGAGTCCGTCTACCGGGCGTGCGCCAGCGACGCCCATCACCACCACCTGGTGTGCCGCCGTTGCGGGCACACCGTGGAGGTGGCCGGGCCGGCGGTCGAGCGCTGGGCGGAGGCGGTCGGCGGCGAGCACGGCTTCACCGAGATCACTCACACGGTCGAGGTCTTCGGCACGTGCTCCTCCTGCTCGGCGTCGGCCAAGGTGGGCTGAGGGCGGCGGGAGCCGTACAACACGCCCAGCACGATCACCGCACACCCGGCGAGCTGCCACGGAGACGGGCGCTCGCCGAGCACGGCCGCCGAGAGCGCCACGGTCGTCATGGGCTGGATGAGCAGCAGCAGGGCGGTGAGCGCGGCCGGCTGTCTGGGCAGCGAAAAACTGATCAGCGACCACCCGAGCACCTGCGGGCCGAGCGCGAGCAGCAGCAGCCACCCGTGCGCCGGCCAGCTCGGCGTGAAGTCGGCGCCCCCGAACAGGGGGCTGAGCACCGCGATCATCACGGTGGCGACGACGGTCGCGTGCGCGAGCGGCCCCGCGGCCCGGTCGGAGCCGCCCTTCATCAGGAGCAGGAACGCCGCGTAGGCGACGGAAGTGGCGATCCCGGCGAGCACCCCCATGACGGGATCGCTGCCGTACGCGGCGCTGTCGAACACCCCGGAGATCAGCACCACCCCGCCGAACACCACGGGGGTGCCGACCATCAGCCGCGCCGACGGCCGCTCCCGGAACAGCGCCCACGCGGCGAACGCCACGATGAACACCTGCAGGTTCCCCAGCACGGTCGCCAGCCCCGCGCCCACGTAGTCGATGGCGTGATGCCAGAACAGCAGGTCGAGCGCGAACGTCACGCCCGCCACCCAGGCGACGGCCACGCCTCGGAACGGCAGCGGGCCCAGCCTGCGCCGCTCCAGCCAGGCCAGCAGGAGCATCGGCGGCACGGCGTACGCGCAGCGGAACAACGCGGACGTCGCCGGCGATACATCGGAGAGCCGGACCAAGGGGCCGGAGGTGGAGATGACGAGCGCACCGATGACCGCTATCAGCACGATACGGCGATGTGCACTCACAGAAACCCCCGAACGCCCACACACCAGATACAGTTCGACCACGCTAGATCCCGGCGCGGACAGGAGTCAACATGCCGTTTGGCCATGACATGGTGCATTCTTTGGCGACCGTTGTCGACCTTGTCAACACCTCGCCCTCCACAGGCGGCGAGGAGGGCCTGGCCGGCCTGGCCGACTTGCGGGCGTTCGTCGAGTCCCGCCAGGTCAGCGGCGTGGGCCGGCTCACGCCGCGCGACCTCGGGCAGGTGCGGATGGTCCGCGAGGCGTTCCACCGCGTCTTCACGGCCCCCGACCAGGCGACCGCCGTACGCACCCTGAACGCGCTGCTGTCCGAGACCCGCATCACCCCCCGGCTCACAGAGCACGACGGCCACGCGCTGCACGTCCACTACTTCGCCACGGACGCCTCGCTGGCCGAGCACGTGGCCGCCGACTGCGGGGTGGCCCTGGCGCACCTGCTGGTGGAGGGCGAGGCCGAGCGCCTGCGCACGTGCTCGGCCCCGGACTGCGAGCGGGTCTTCGTCGACGAGTCCCGCAACCGGTCCCGGGTCTACTGCGACAGCCGCACGTGCGGGAACCGCATGCACGTCGCCGCCTACCGCGCCCGCCGCCGCGCCTGACAGCGGCTTCCCGGGAAGCCGCGCTTCACCCGCCCATGACCTCCGGGAGGCGATTCTGGAAGTCGAGGATGCCTACCCAGGTCGGACGCAGGGCGATGCGGGCCATCGTGGTGTCCGGATGGTCGGCCTGGGCGACGTAACCGGCGCCGCCCTCCTCCCCGAGATGTTGAACCTCGCGCGCCCGGAGCTCGAACTCGGCCGCCGAGACCCGCCGGCTGCCCGTGCAGGCGGTCAGCAGCAGTAACGGCACGAGGAGCAGTGCCCAGATCGTCCTACGCAAGAAACCCCCGCAGTGGCCGCCGTACTGACGCCCCCTTGGTCAGACCTTGTTGGGGACCGCCCCGCCATAGCGCCTGTCGCGCTTGGCGTAGATCTCGCACGCCTCCCACAGGTCCCTGCGGTCGAAGTCCGGCCACAGCCGGTCCAGGAACACCATCTCGGCGTACGCGGACTGCCACAGCAAAAAGTTCGAGAACCGCTGCTCGCCCGAAGACCGCACGAACAGGTCCACCTCGGGGATCTCCGGCTCGTCCAGGTAGCGGGCGAACACCTTCTCGTTGACCTTGGACGGCTTGATCCGGCCAGCCGCGATGTCCCCGGCCAGCTTGACCGCCGCCTCGACGATCTCGGCCTGCCCGCCGTAGTTGACGCAGAACTGCAACGTCAGCTTGCGGTTGGAGACGGTCATCTCCTCGGCGGTCTGCAGCTCGGAGATGACGCTCTTCCACAGCCGCCCCGGCTTGCCCGCCCAGCGCACGCGCACGCCCATGGCGTTGAGCTCGTCGCGCCGCCGCCTGATCACGTCGCGGTTGAAGCCCATGAGGAAGCGCACCTCGTCGGGTGAGCGCTTCCAGTTCTCCGTCGAGAACGCGTACGCGCTCAGATAGGGAACCCCCAGCTCCAGAGCGCCCTCGATGACGTCGAACAGCGAGGCCTCGCCTGCCTTGTGCCCCTCGGTGCGGGGCAGGCCGCGCGCCTTGGCCCAGCGGCCGTTGCCGTCCATGACGATGGCCACGTGCCGGGGCACCAGGTCACGCGGGATCGGCGGCGGCGTCGCGCCGGACGGATGCGGGGACGGAGGTCGTACGTTCACACGGGCTCCCTTTCGACGTGTCGGAGAGAGCGTATTCCGTGTTCGAGGTGCCATTGCAGATAAGCGGCCACAAGGCCGCTGCACTCGTTGCGATGGCGCGCCTCAGAGGCGTCGGCGGTGGCCCAGTCGCCGCGCAGCAGCGCCGTCATGAGCCCGATCGTCTCCCCCGCGGGTACGGCGGAGCCGGCCGGGCGGCACGCCCCGCACACCACGCCTCCGGCGACGATGGCGAACGCCCTGATCGCCGGCGCCCGGCACTTGGCGCACGCGTCCAGCGCGGGCGCGTAGCCGGCCACCGCCAGGGAGCGCAGGAAGTAGGCGTCCAGCACCAGCCTGGCCTCGTGCTCCCGGTCGGCGAGCGTGCGCAGCCCGCCCACCAGCAGCAGGAACTGCCGCAGCGCCGGCTCCTTCTCCCCGTGCGTCAGCCGGTCGGCCGTCTCCAGCATCGCGCTGCCCGCGGTGTAGCGGGGATAGTCGCCAGCCAGCCCTTCGCCGTAGGGCCTGATCGTCTCCGCCTGGGTGACGGCGTCGAGCGTGCGGCCGGTGTGAAGCTGCAGGTCGACGTGCGTGAACGGCTCCAGTCTGGCCCCGAAGCGCGACGTCGTCCTGCGCACGCCCTTCGCGACGGCGCGGATCTTGCCGGTGCGCTTGGCCAGGATCGTGACGATGCGGTCGGCCTCGCCGAGCTTCTGCGTACGCAGAACCACGCCTTCGTCACGGTAGAGACTCACTCGGACATCTTACGGCCACGCGCTATACCGGCGGGGAGGGCGTTACGGGCATGCTCTGTTGACGCGACTTTGCGTGACCCTCACTACACTTTTACGTCTGTCCCGCATTACCCGTTGTTCAACCCCCCGCTTACTGCCTGAAAGGGAGTCATGACCCGCGTGGTCCTGCTGGGCGCCTCGCCCGGCCCCGACACCTCTCCGACCGGCCTGAGGCTGGCCGCGCTGCCCGGCGAACCGACCGTGGCCGAGCGGCTGCGCAGCCAGCTATCCTCCCTGGATCCGCAGCTCGCCACGATCGCGACAGGCGACGTGGCCGCCGCCCTTCGTGCCCTGGCCGACGTCGCGGAGTCCGCAACGGAGAGCCTGCTCATCATTCCGGACAACTCCGTCGTCCACGACGAGCTGATCTACCAGATCACCAAGACCAAGCGCGGCGCGCTGGCGCTCGTGGCGAAAGAGCCGCGTCCGGAGACCGCCGAGGAGGAGGCTCAGGAGGACAGCGTCCCGATCGACGAGGCCGAACCGGAGATCGGGCTCAGCCGCGTCGAGGGACTGCCCGTACGCGCTCGCGTCGGCAAATCCCGCGTGGTGTCGGTGGGCACCGCGCATCACGGCGTGACCCGGCCCAACGCGGTGATGCTCGGCCCGTTGCACATCAGCGCGCGCAACGCGCCCGTGCTGGCGGAGACCTGCCGGCAGCTCGCCGCCATGGCCCACACCTTCGGCGCGGACGACGACCTGGTGCAGCTCGTCGTGTTCGGCCTGGTGCGCAACGGCGTGTCGGTCGGCATCCGCGGCCGCCGCGACCTGTTCTACCGCCGGGTCACGACCCAGGAGGAGGTCAACGAGGCCGGGGCCGAGATGGCCGGCATGGACGAGGACCGCGCCCGGCTCAACAACGCGGTCAAGGGCGCCGACGGCTTCTTCACCACCTACTTCGTCTCCACCTACTCCCGCTACATCGCCCGCTGGGCGGCCCGTCGCGGGCTGACGCCCAACCAGGTGACGCTGATCTCGATCGCGCTCGGCGTGGCCGCGGCCGTCTGCTTCGCCACCGGCGACCGCCCGTGGATGGTGCTGGGCGGCGTGCTGATCTACTTCGCGTTCGTCTTCGACTGCGTCGACGGGCAGGTCGCCCGCTACGCCCGCAAGTTCGGCGTGCTGGGGGCCTGGCTGGACGCCACGTTCGACCGGTTCAAGGAATACGTGGTCTTCGCCGGCCTGTCCATCGGCTGGGTGGTCTCCGGCAACAGCGACAGCATCTGGATCCTGGCGCTGGCGGCACTCGGCCTGCAGTCGGTGCGTCACCTGCTCGACTTCTCCTTCGGCGTCGCCAACCGGCGCAAGCCGCCCGCCAAGCTGCCCACGGTGGCGCTGGACGCCCCCGACGACCGCGATCTGCGCCAGGCGCTCGTACGCCGCAAGGTGGAGCGCAGCCAGGGCCTGCGGGGCGTGCTCAAGATGTGGACCAAGGCGGGCAAGTTCCGCGCCGTTCACTGGGCGCGCAAGATGATCGTGTTCCCCATCGGCGAGCGGTTCGCGGCCATCGCGATCACCGCCGCCTTCTTCGACGCCCGGGTCACCTTCCTCACGCTGGTGATCTGGGGCTCCGTCGCCGCCGCCTACACTCTCACCGGACGCCTCATGAGGTCGCTCGTATGATCACCCAACCGCAGGCCATGGCAACCCCCACGCCGGACCCCGACGAGGAACGCCGCCGCATCCAGACCGCCCGCCTGCTCGCCTATCGCGACGACGGCCCCCTCGTCCACGCGCTGGCCGGCCGGCTGGGCCCGGGCCTGCCGCCCGTGCCGGCCACGCTCGCCGCCCTCCTGGCCGTGATCGCCATCACGGCCACGGGGCTGCTCCAGCCGGGCCCGATCCTGTTGCTGCCTGTGGCGATCGCCCTGCTGCTGATCCTGCCCACGGCGCCACGTAACCATTTGGGGCGCTTCGACTGGCTCACGCCGCCGCTGCTGCGCGGCACCGAGTTCCTCACCGTGATCGTGATCGGCCTCGCGGCCGATGCGCCGAAGTGGTTGCTGTTCGTGCTGGTGTACGTCGTGGGCTACCACACCTACGACACCGTTTACCGGACCCGGCAGAGCATCTGGCCGCCCGCCTGGGTGTTCCACGCGGGGCTCGGCTGGGAGGTGCGGCTGCTGATCATCGGCGTCGGCGCGGCCCTCGATGTGCTGACGCCCGTGCTGGCGGTGCTGACGGCGTACTTGTTCGTGCTGTTCGCGGTGGAGAGCGTGACCAGTTGGGTCCGCCTCGACAAGGCCTCCGCCCAGGCGGGCGCCGACGCCGAACAGGACCTGGAGGCCTCCCCGGAGGACCAGTTGGAGCAGGCCACCGGCGAGGCCGAAAAGGGCTGAGGTTTTCCTTCTCCTCTACGGCGCCGCACGTCTCGTGCGGCGCCGTACGTCTTATCGCACCGGTATCGCACAAGGCGTGCGAGTCCGCCATCCCGGGCAGTGAGCGCTTAGTCTGGGGATTCAGGACACTCGGGCCGGGGCTCCGGTCCGGACCGGAGCCAGGAGACGCGGGATGGCGTTCTTGTCGCGGCTGTTCAAGCGGGGCGATCCGCTGGCCGAGCGCGAGGAGGCGCATCGCCAGGGCATGCGGGACGCCCGGCAGCACCCCTTGGGCGAGTTCACCGATCCCGACTTCCAGCCCGCGTACGTCACGGAGATCCGCGCCCGGGCCCGCGAGCAGATCACCCAGGTCGACCGGCGGCTGGCGGCCACCCGTACGGCGCTGCTGGAGCGGGCGCTGGGGGCGCGCGAGGCGATCCTGCGGGAGCTGGGCAGGAGCGACACACGGCCGGAGCCGGCCGCCCACGTCAACGGGCACTCCCCCGCCGGAGAAGAGGACGGGTTCATCTCGATCGAGGAGGCCAGGGCGCGGCGGGTGGAGGCGCGGCGGCGGGCCCTGGTCGAGGAGACGAACACCGACGTGCAGCGGGCCAGGGCCCGCATCGAGCACCTCACCCAGGAGTGGGAGAGCGCGCTGATGGAGCGCGACCACGAGGTGGAGGCGGTGCACGCCAGGGCCGAGCAGCTCATCGCCGCCTACAAGGGCGGCGTGTTACGGGCGCACCCGCGCAAGGAGGAGATCCCGTCCCTGTGGAAGGGCGAGGTCATCGCCCAGGCGGCCACCGGTGACACGCCTACGGCGATCTCGGGACGGGATGAGATCGGGCGGATCCTGCGTGAGGTCGAGGACCGGATCGAGGTGTGGCATGCGGAGGTCATGCCACGGGAGCTGACCGGCGAGCCGCGGCGCCAGATTTCCCCGCCCCGCGCGGATGAATCGGCCGACGGCCTCGCCCCAGACGACCACGACGCCTCGGCCGACGGCCCCGCCCCAGACGACCACGACGCCTCGGACACTGCGACCGCCCCGGACACCCGGAACGCCTCGGACGCCGGAGACGCCCTGGAAACCCGGAACGCTTCGTACGCCGGAAACACCCCGGACGCCCGGAACGCCTCAGACACCGGGACCGTCGCGAACGCTTCGGATGACACAGACGGTGGCGGGACCTCGGAGCGGCGACAGGAGGGCGTGTGAGGGCGGAGCACGAGGGTGGCGAGGGGACCCCGTGGCGGCGGCCGGGGGCCGCGCGCCGGGTGATGGCGGCCTTGGCGGCGCTGCCGCTGCTCACGGCCGGGATGACGGGGTGCGGGACCGAGGCCCGTGCCGTCTGCGGTGTGATCGTGGATTCCACCAGCTATGCCGATCCCGCCACCTCCAGGAACGACGTCACCTCCAAGCTGCCGCCCTTCGCCCAGGGCTGTGACTGGATCGGGTTCGCGGCCGTCACGGGAAGCTCGGAGAGCAGCACGTGCCGCCAGGACCCGGTGCCCATCGCCGCCACCCAGGCCGAGAACCCCAATGACAATCCCGTCGTCGAGGACCGCGTCCGGGCGCACCGCATCAAGGAGGTGCTGCCGAGGGCGCTCACGTTGTTCGACTGCCCGGCGGATGGCGAGGGGTCGGATGTGCTGGGAGCCCTGCGTTACCTGGTCAAGCAGCTCAGCGCGCAGCGGCAAGCGGACAAGGCGCATCAGATCATGGTGTTCAGCGACCTGATCAACAACCGGGGCGACCTGAACATCAACAAGCTGGACCTGAGCGAGGGCGCCCGCGAACAGAAGATCAAGCAACTGCGGGACGCCCGGCTGCTGCCCGACATGACGGGCTACAGCGTGGTCGTCCACGGCTTCCTGCGCGAGAAGACGTCGAGCCCCGACCGGTTCCCGCTGCTCGAAGGGTTCTGGCGGGAGGCGTTCGAGTCGGCGGGCGCGACCACGGTGGACCTGCTCTGAGCCCACCGGCTGAAAACGCTCTCCAATGCCGCGCTGCCGCACGCTCTTGCGGGAATGTTGACAGCCCGTAAAGGCTGTGCTCACCTTGAGAGAGCGCTCTCTCAAGCGTTCCGCACCCCCCATGGAGCGACGATGACAACAGCAATCGGGCGCAGGCGTCGCCTGGCGTTGGTGGCCGTGGTGCTCACCGCACTCACGGGCCTGCTCGTCCAGGCGGCCGTCAGCGCCTCGGCCGCCGTCCCGCCCACCCCGTCCGGCTGGTCGCTGGTCTGGTCCGACGACTTCAACGGTGCCGCGGGCACCCTCCCCTCGTCGAACAACTGGATCATCGACACCGGGCACTCGTACCCTGGCGGACCGGCCAACTGGGGCACCGGCGAGGTCCAGAACTACACCTCCAGCACCGCCAACCTCAGTCTCGACGGCTCGGGCAACCTGCGGATCACGCCCCTGCGCAGCGGCTCCGGCGAGTGGACCTCAGCCCGCATCGAGACCAGGCGGGCCGACTTCAAGCCCGCCGACGGGCGCATCCTGCGCATCGAAGGCCGGATCCAGATGCCGAACGTGACCGGCGACGCCGCGCTCGGCTACTGGCCGGCGTTCTGGGCGCTCGGGTCGCCCTATCGCGGGAACTACTGGAACTGGCCGGGCATCGGCGAGTTCGACATCATGGAGAATGTCAACGGCATTAACTCCGTCTGGGGCGTGCTCCACTGCGGCGTCAACCCGGGCGGGCCGTGCAACGAGACCACCGGGCTGGGCGCCAGCCGCACCTGCCCCGGCTCGACCTGCCAGTCGGCCTACCACACCTACCGCTTCGAGTGGGACCGCAGCGTGAGCCCCAACCAACTGCGGTGGTACGTCGACGGCCAGCAGTTCCACAGCGTGAGCCAGGCTCAGTTCGACGCGGCGACCTGGACCGGCATGACCGGCCACGCGGGCTACTTCCTGTTGCTCAACGTGGCGATGGGCGGGGCGTTCCCCAACGCTCTCGGCGGCCAGACGCCGACGGCGGCGACCGTGCCGGGCCGGCCCATGATGGTGGACTACGTGGCGGTGTGGCAGAGCGGCACCGGCTCCGGCCCGACCGATCCTCCGGGAGGCGTCGACGCGCGTTCGACCATCCACGCCGAGCGCTACCAGGCCCAGTCCGGCACCATCGTCGAAACGACCACCGACACCGGCGGCGGGCAGAACGTCGGCGCGATCTCCAACGGCGACTGGCTCCGCTACGACGGCGTCGACTTCGGCACCCAGGCGGCCCGGCAGTTCAGGGCCAGGGTGGCTTCCGGGGCGGCCGCCGGGGTGAGCGGGCTGGTCCAGGTGCGGCTGGACAGCCCCACGGCCGCGCCCATCGGCGACTTCGCCATCGCCAACACAGGCGGGTGGCAGAGCTGGCGTACGGTGCCGGCCAACATCTCGGGAGTGACCGGGACGCACACGGTGTACTTGACCTTCAGCAGCGGGCAGCCCGCCGACTTCGTCAACGTCAACTGGTTCACCTTCTCGACTTCCTGACGCCTGCCCTGTGGAGTCCCGCCGCGGCCGCTGCGGGACTCCACGGTCTCGAACTCGCGGTTAGCATCGAAGCAGGATCCGCTGTTGGAGGCCCGATGCGCTTCGTTCGCCGGAAACAGGCCGAATCCTTCGAGCCTGGCGAGGTCACCCGCATCACGCCTGCCGTCGCGTACGACGGCGACCTCTACCACCTGCCCGACTGGCCGCAGCGGCGCGGCGAAGAACGCGAGCTGGGCCGTACGCACGCCGCCGAGGGCCAGATCGACACGCTCACGCTGCAGACCGGCAGCGTGCCTCGCTTCCATGAGCTGGAGGACGAGCGGCTGGCGGAGCTGGCCGAGCTCGACGAGCGCAGCGAGCAGGAGCTCCAGCGGGCGCGCGCCGAGTTCGAGTCCCAGAAGATCAGGCTCGCCGAGTCGCAGCGCACGTTCGCCGAGGCGCGCAAGGCCCTGGAGGACAGCCAGCGCCGGGTCACGGAGCTGGAGCAGCCGAGCAGGCGGCCCGGCGACGGCCGGCCCAGCTCCATCGCGATCTCCGGCAGCCACTGGCCGCTCATCCGCCGCTGGCTGCCCGCCGCGCTGCTGTTATCACTGCTGGTGATCGTCGAGGTGCCGATCCTCTACCAGGTCATCCTGAGCTGGGGCGACAGTGTCGCGATGACCGCGCTGCTCGCCGCCGGCGCCGCGTTGATCATGCTGGTGGCGCCGCATATGTACGGCAGGGCGTTCCGGGCCTGGCAGGAGCACGGCAGCTCGGCCAAGGGCCGGTGGCTGCTGATCGGGGTGGCGCTCGTGTGGCTCGGCCTCATCGTGGCCGTGGCCGTCCTGCGCCGGGACGCGCTGGTCAAGCCGCTGGTCGTGGACGGGCAGGAGATCGGGCCGACCTCGGAGGGCGTGGGCCAGCTGCCCACCATGATCCTGCTGCTGGCCCTGCTGATCGCCACCGCCCTCATCGCCGCCGACCTGGGACGCCGGATGCACAATCCGAACGACCGCCGGCTGCGCGAGTTCCGGGCCAAACGCGACGCCGAGGCTACGGCCTGCGCCGCCGCCCAGGCCGCCTACCAGCGCGACGCTGGATACGCGGAGAGCATCGCCCAATATCTCCAGGCGGTGGACCGCCGCAAGGCCGGCCGCCTGCGCCGGCTGGACAGCGGCTTCGACAGCCTGGCCACCGCGTACCTCGGGGGCGTGGTGGAGGGGCTGCGGGATCCGGAGGCGGCGAGCTGGGCCGAGCGCATCGTCACGCGCCGCCGCACCCGCTCCTGACCGCGTGCGGCTCAGGCGGACTCCCTGATCACGAGGCGGGTCGGCAGCACGACGGACTCGGTGTGGCGGCCCTCCAGCCGGGACAGCAGCAACCGTGCCACCGCCAGCGCCTGGTCGGCGACGGGCACGCGGACGGTGGTGAGCCCGGGCGTGGTGGCCGAGGCGGCGTCGATGTCGTCGAAGCCCACGACCGCCAGGTCCTCCGGCACCCGCCGCCCGGCCTCCCGCGCCGCCTGCAGCGCCCCGATCGCGAGCTGGTCGCCGGCGGCGAAGACGGCGTCCAGCGCGGGATGGTCCTCCAGGAGCTGCCGGGTGGCGGCCGCGCCGGACGACCGGCTGAGGTCCGCGGGCGCCAGGAAAGGCTGCCGCCCGGCGCGCCGCAGTGCCGCCCGGTGGCCGGCCAGCCGGTCCTGCGCGGCGACCAGGTCCATGGGGCCGCAGATCATGCCGATGTGGCGGCACCCGCGGGCGAGCAGGTACTCGGTCGCGGCCTGCGCGCCGCCGGCGTTGTCCACGTCCACGTACGGCACCATCGAGGCGATCTGGGGCTTGCCGAGCAGCACGATCGGCACGCCGGTGCCGGAGAGCCGCTCGGCCAGTGTGTCGCCCCTGTCGGGCGGCAGCAGCACGACGCCGTCGACCAGCCGCGCCTCCACGTGCTGGACGATGCGCCGCCGGCTCTCGGCCGTGTCGGCGACCATGAGGGTGATCTGCTTGCCCGCGCCCTCGAGCATGCTGGTGACGTACTGGACGACGGCGGCCGTCAAATGGTCGCCGCCCTGCCTGGGGACGGACAGGACCAGCGCGATCGTGTTGGTGCGCTGGGTGACCAGGCTGCGGGCGGCCGCGTTGGGGACGTACCCCAGCTCCTTGACCGCCTGCAGCACCGCCGCGCGGACCTCGGTGCTCACCGACCCCTCGCCGTTGACCACGCGCGAGACCGTGGCCCTGGAGACGCCGGCGCGGGCGGCCACGGTCTCCAGGGTGGGGCGCTTGGGGCGGGTCTCGATCAGGCCGTTGCGCCTGATGACGTCGCGGTACCACAGCGCGCTGTCCTTGACCCGCCGCCGCTGCGTGGCGAAGTCGACGTGGACGAGGCCGAACTTGCGCTGGTAGCCGTCGGCCCATTCGAGGTTGTCGAGCAGCGTCCAGACGAGGAAGCCGCGTACTCTGGCGCCTGCCTCGATGGCCGCGCGCACGGCACGCAGGTGCTCTTCTATGAAGCTGATGCGGTCCTGGTCGTGGATGCCGTCACCGGTGACCACGTCGACGAAGTCGGCGCCGTTCTCGGTGATCATCAGGTCGGTCTCGGGGAACTCCGTGGCCAGGCGCCGCAGCAGCAGGGACAGGCAGCCGGGGACGATGGGCCAGCCCATGGCGGTGACCGCTGTCGGGACCGTGCAGAACAGCACGCCCTCGCTGCCCGGGAAGGACGGGTCGGCGGGCTCGCTGGGCTGCGCCTGCACGACCAGAGGGGAGTAGTAGTTGACGCCGAGCAGGTCGACGGGCTGGGCGATGAGCTCCAGGTCGCCGTCGCGCACGTGGCCGAGCCCGGTGGTGCGGTCGATGATCGGCAGCAGCTCCGCCGGGTAGGCGCCGCGCAGCATCGGCTCCAGGAACTGCCGGTTGGCCAGGGTGTCGATCCTGGCCACGGCCTCGGCGTCCTCTTCCGTGAGCGCCCTGCCGAAGTCGCTCACCTGGGCGGGGGTCAGGACGGGCGAGACGTTGACCAAGGCACCCACCTTCGCCGCGCCGGCCGCGTGCAGGGCCTGGGCGCCGAGCCCGTGCGCGAGCAGCAGATGATGGGCGCTCAGAAAAGCGTCGGCGGCCGATTTCCGGCCTGGCGCGTGAATTCCGGAGCCGTAGCCGAGAAAGGCCGCCACCCACGGCTCGTTCACCGTGAACCACGTGCCGACCCGATCCCCGAGCCGCTGGTGAACGGCGGCGGCGTATTCGGCGAAATGGTGGGCGGTATCGCGGTTCGGCCAGCCGCCGGCGTCCTCCAAAGCCTGCGGCAGGTCCCAGTGGTAAAGCGTGGCATAAGGCGTGATACCCGCGCCGAGCAGCTCGTCGAGCAGCCGATCGTAAAAGTCGAGCCCGGCCTGGTTCGGCTTGCCGGATCCGTCGGGGAACACCCGCGTCCAGCTCACCGAGAACCGGTAGGCGGCCATTCTCAGGTCCTTCATCAACCGCACGTCGTCGCGATAGCGGTGGTAATGGTCGCACGCCTCGGCACGGTCGGCGGAAAAGGTGTCCCAAATGGAAAGGCCGCGACCGGCTGCGGACGTGGCGCCCTCGATCTGGAAGGCCGAGGTCGACACTCCCCAAATGAATCCCTCGGGGAAGGTCGCGGTAGTCTTATCGGTGGAGCTCATAACGGCGAATGCCTCCGTGAACGTCAGAGCGTCCAGTCTCCCGCGCGCCGCTCGTCGCGCGCCAGCCAGGTCAAGCGGTATACAAGGCGCGTGGAACTGGACCGGCTCGATCGTGACATCATCGCGGCGCTCGTCGACGACGCCCGCGCGACCTACGCGGAGATCGGCCACCAGGTGGGACTGAGCGCGTCGGCGGTCAAGCGGCGGGTGGACCGGCTGCGCGAGAGCGGGGCGATCACCGGGTTCAGCGCGCGGGTGGCGCCGCAGGCGCTCGGGTGGACGACCGAGGCCTACGTGGAGCTGTTCTGCCAGGGAAAGACCAAGCCATCGGACATCGCGCTGGCGGTGGCCAGGCACCCCGAGGTGGTGGCGGCGGCCACGATCACCGGCGAGGCGGACGCGTTGCTGCACATCAGGGCCACGGACGTACGGCATGTGGAGCGGGTGATCGAGCGCATCGCGGCGGAGTCGTTCGTGGTGCGGACCAAGAGCTCCATCGTGCTGTCGCGGCTGGTGGACACCCCTCCAGGAGCCCGTACGCAATAGATCGCGCCCTCGCGGCCGAGAGACGCAACAGACCCGCGCGGACACGCAATGTCAAGCCCTTGGCCTGCGGAAACATGCGTTCTTAGGCTGTCTCCGTCCCCTCTGAATGGGATATCCACCCATAAACCTCGACGGAGAACTGCATGCCCAAACACTTCCTCATGTGCCGTCCGGAGTACTTCACGGTCGAGTACGCCATCAACCCGTGGATGCACCCCGAGACCGGCGCCGACCGCGACGTGGCGGTCCGGCAGTGGGAGGGCCTGAAAGCGGCGTACGAGGAGCTCGGGCACCAGGTGAGCCTGATCGACCCGATCGAGGGGCTGCCGGACATGGTGTTCGCCGCCAACGGCGCGCTGGTCGCGGGCGGGCGCGTCTACGGCGCCAGGTTCGCCTACCCGCAGCGCGGCGCCGAAGGCCCGGCCTACCTGCGCTGGTTCGCCGAGCGCGGCTACCCGACGCTGGAGCCGCGGCACGTCAACGAGGGCGAGGGCGACTTCCTCACGCTGGACGAGGTCATCCTGGCCGGCACGGGCTTCCGCACGGACGTGGCCGCCCACCAGGAGGCGCAGGAATACCTGGGCCGCCCGGTGATCTCGCTGACGCTGGTCGACCCGCGGTTCTACCACCTGGACACGGCGTTGTTCCCGCTGGACGGGCGCAACGTCGTCTACTACCCGGAAGCGTTCTCCGCGGGCAGCCGCGAGGTGCTGCGCGCGATGTTCCCCGACGCGGTGCTCGCGACCGCCGAGGACGCCGAGGTGCTGGGGCTCAACGCGGTCAGCGACGGCACGAACGTGGTCATCAACGCCGAGGCGTCGGACCTGCAGTTGGAGCTCAAGCGACGTGGGTACGAGGTGATCCCCGTCGAGCTGTCGGAGCTGCGCAAGGCAGGCGGGGGCCCCAAGTGCTGCACACTGGAGATCAGGGGGGAGAACTGACATGACCAGCAGCGCAGAGCTGATCGAATTGAGCGAACGCCGCAGTGCGCACAACTACCACCCGCTGCCCGTCGTGATCCACGAGGCGCACGGCGCCTGGGTCACCGACGTCGACGGCAAGCGATACCTGGACTGCCTGTCCGGCTATTCGTCGCTCAACTTCGGCCACGGCAACCAGAAAATCATCGAGGCCGCGCAGGAGCAGCTCAAACGGCTGACCCTGACCAGCCGCGCCTTCTACCACGACCAGTTCGCGCGATTCTGCGCCGGGCTCGGCGACCTCACGGGCAAGGACCTGATCCTGCCCATGAACACCGGTGCCGAGGCCGTCGAGACCGCCATCAAGGTGGCCCGCAAGTGGGGCTACGAGGTCAAGGGCGTGGAGCCGGACCAGGCCAACATCATCGTGATGGAGAACAACTTCCACGGCCGCACCACCACGATCATCAGCTTCTCGACCGACCCGGAGGCGCACGACAACTTCGGCCCGTACACGCCGGGCTTCCGGCTCGTGCCGTACGGCTCCATGGACGCGATCAGGCAGGCCGTCGACGCCAACACGGTGGCGGTGCTGGTGGAGCCGATCCAGGGCGAGGCCGGGGTGCTGGTGCCGCCGGACGGCTACCTGAGCGAGATCCGCGCGCTCTGCTCCGCCGAGGGCATCCTGATGATCGCCGACGAGGTCCAGTCAGGGCTGGGGCGTACCGGGCAGACGTTCGCGTGCGACTACGAAGGCGTCGTGCCCGACATGTACGTCCTGGGCAAGGCGCTGGGGGGCGGCGTCGTACCGGTGTCGGCCGTCGCCGCGAACCGGGACGTGCTCGGCGTCATCCACCCGGGGCAGCACGGGTCCACGTTCGGCGGGAACCCGCTGGCGTGCGCGGTCGGCATCGCCGTCATCGAGATGCTGAACACCGGCGAGTTCCAGGCCAGGGCCGCCAAGCTGGGCGAGGTGCTGCACACCCGGCTGCGCGAGCTGATCGGCAAGGGCGTGATCGAGGTGCGCGGGCGCGGGCTTTGGGCGGGCGTGGACATCGACCCGTCGCTGGCCACGGGGCGAGAGGTGTCGAGGGCGCTGATGGAGCGGCGTGTCCTGGCCAAGGACACGCACGGGTCGACGATCCGGCTGGCCCCGCCGATCGTCGTCTCCGAGGACGATCTCCTCTGGGCGATCGACCAGCTCGCCGACGCCCTCTACGCCCTCAAAACCCACGACCATTCTTAGTTTTCACGGCGGTGCCGGGCCCATCCGACCGCCATACGTGGCTGGGCCCCGTCCAGGGAGACGGTTCTCCGGTTCACGGGCCCGGGCGCCGTTACGGCGCCCGGGCACCGGCTAATGGGTCACTCGTCGGCCGGAGGCGTTTCCACCGGGTCCTCCACCGACAGCGACTCCGTGGGTCGGTTCTCCGCCGGGCGCGGCGTTACTGTCCGCGTTATCGTCGGCGTCGGGCGCGGCGTTACTGTCCGCGTTATCGCCGGCGTCGGGAACGACTCGTCTGGCGTGGGCGTGCCGGTCGGGGCAGGCGTGGCTTCCGGTTGGATGCGGTCGCAGACCACCGCGCCCTCCGTCAGCGGGGCCTTCGGCAACTCGTCCACCACCGAGACGTTGAGCTGAGCCGTCAGCGCGAGGGTGCTGCCTGCGGGGGCTCCCACGCCCTTGTCCTCCACCACCGTCTGGCGCTCGCCCAGGAACATGTGCGTGGCCGGATCGAAGATGGCCTGCGTGAGCGTGCCCTGCGGGTTCATGCGGCCCAGCGCCACGCCCTTGCGGCCGGCCGAGTCCGCCACCCCCTCCACCGCTTGGACGCCGGGGATCGACTTGGCGGCCTCGAACAGCGCGTCCCGCTGGGCCTCGGGCACGTACTTCTCCCTGACGAGGTCCATCACGTAGATGAACGCCGCCGCGTCCTTGTCGACGTTCTTGCCCTCGCTCACCTGTCCACTGCTCGCCTGGTAGACGTGGTCCCGCATCGCGGCGGGGTCGGCGGGCAGCGTGCTCAAGTAGGCGTAGTCCGTGCGGAACTGCGGGAAGTTGGGGCAGACGGGCAGAACGCTCCAGCTGGAGGGCTCCTTTGTAGCGAACTCGGGCAGCTCCCGGCCCGGCCACGGCTGGGGCTCGCGGTTCTCGATCATCAGCAGCCCGTCCTTGCGGGCGTCCACCGACTGCCAGATCTTCCGGTGTGTCCGGTAGAGGTGGCGGGACTCCTCCCCCTTCTTGCCGATGGAGAACGAGGGGTACATCGTGTCGGACTCGATCATGATGTACTGGCCGGGCTGGGGATTCAGCTCGTCGGCCACGGCGGCCGACTGGGTCAGCGAAGTAGCGGGGCCGCCGGCTCCCTGGTTGGACAGGGTCATGGTCACGCCGCCGACCAGCGCGACCGTCGTTCCGAACGCGGCCGCGGCCTGCCAGCCGAAGCGCGGCAGGCGAAACCGGCCCCCGTTGCGCCGGAGCCCGGCCTCCGCCAGCAACAGCTTCCGCGCCTGCGCGCGGGCCTCGGCGCGGTACGGCGGCGCCGCCGGCCGACCCTCGGCGAACATGCGGATCTCGTCGTCATCCATGCTGGCGCTCCTCTGCTGCGAAGGGGTCGATGCCGCCGAGCGTCCTGCGTAACTTGACGCGGAGCCTGTGCAGCCGGGAGCGGACGGTGCCGACGGGCACGCCGAGCGCGAGCGCGGCGTCCTCGTACGTCAGGTCCGCCCAGGCCACCAGCAGCAGCAGGTCGCGCTCGCTCGCGCTGAGCCGGGTCAGCGCCTGGGCCAGCCGGGGCTGGAGCTGCTCGGCGGTGACCCGCTCGGCGCTGCGGTCGTCGAACGTGCCCGGGCGCTCCACGCTGACCTTGGCCATGGCCGCGGTACGCCGCCGCTCTGCCCTGCGGTGCTGGGCCACGACCTTGGTCGCGATCCCGTACAGCCAGGGCCTGGCGTCCGGCCAGGAGCGGTCGTAGCGGGCCCGCCCCCGGAACGCGACGAGGAACACCTCCCCCGTCACGTCCTCGGCCAGCTCCGCCCCGAGACGCCGGGCCGCGTACCTGTGGATCTCGTCGGCGTGCCGGTCGAACAGCGCCGCGAAACTCTCCGGGTCGCCGATCGAATGCCCGATCAGCGTCGAGTCGTCCAGCGTCTCAGGCACATCCTGAACACCCACCACTGTGCCGGTCCTCTCTCATGCGGTCACCCCGTTCTTGGCCGCAGGAGAGAGGCCGGTTCCCACTATTTCGCCAACCGCCACACTTCCATGCCCTCAGGCCCCTCCTGCCTGGCGAACCCGGCGGCGGCCAGCTCGGCGTACAGCCGATCCCTGACGGCCCAGTGGCTCTCGGAGATCACCTCGTCCTCGCTGATCACCACGCCGCGCTGCCTGATCCGATAGACGAAGCGCGAGGTGACGCTCTCGCCGGTGACGTCCAGGACCTGCCCCGCGATCTCGTATGTGTGCCTGCCGACCCGGTAGGAGCCCATGTCCTGCAGCCCGCCGGGGACCGGCGTGGACCGCTCGCGCCAGTTGAAGGCCAGCAGCCCGCCGGGCGCCAGCTGCCGGCCCAGCACCCGCCACAGCTCGGCCCGCTGCCCGGCATCGAAGCTCTGCAGCACCGAGATCATCACGATGGCTTCGACCGGCTCGTCCACCTCCACGTCCAGCGCCCCGCACGGCAGGACGGTCACCCGGCCGAGCAGCTCCGGATCCTCCGCCAGCCGGTTGACCAGGACGGAGCGCATGCCCAGCGACGGCTCGACGGCGTAGATCTCCGCGGGCGTCTCGCGGGCGATCAGGCGGGTGATCAGGCCGGTGCCCGCGCCGATCTCGATGACGCTCCGCTCCACGCCCTTCAGCAGCGGCGGCAGCAGCTCGCGGACCAGCGGCACGTGCCCGTCTTCGTGCCACAGGTCATAGAAGGGCACGGCGAGAGAGTAGTGATCTTCACTCATAAAGCTGAACGATAACCATTTTCATGACAGCCGTACAGAGTCGATCGGCTTGACCGTGCCGCCGCGCGACTCGTACCAGGTCACCTGGTCGGGGAGAGTCAGGGTGGCGAGGGCGTTCTGGAACCACGGACCCTTGGTGATCCGCCACCTGAACGGCGGCCGCGGGATGCCCGCCAGCCGCGCCAGCAGACCGCCCACCAGCGTGGCGATCGAGAACTGGGTGAACACGTTGGCCCAGCGCAGCAGGCGGCTCAGCGGGTTGCGGATCGGCGAGCAGACGATCTGGTAGACCCGCCCGGGATTGGCCTTGGCCAGGTAGGAGTAGTGGACGTCGCCCGAGAGGATCAGCACCGGCTTGCCGAGCCCGATCAGCAGCCGGGCCAGGTCGTCGAACGAGCGCCGGAACGCGGCCCAGTGCTCCAGGTCGATGGCCTGCCGGAATGCCTCCGACCAGCGCCGCACCGTCGCGCCCCACTTGCCGTCGCTCAGGGCCTCGTTCCAGTTTTGCACCCCGTGCACGCCCTCGGGCAGCAGGAACGGGATCGAGGAGCCGATGATCAGCCGCTCGGCCGGCGCGGACACCTGCTCCTCGAGCCAGGCCCACTCCGCCGGGTCCAGCATGCGGCGCTCGCCGGGCGTGAGCTGCCTGGCGCACCGGGTGTCGACCATGATCAGCCGGGCCGGGCCGAGCTCGCGGGCGTAGCTCCAGCGGGTGCTACTCGGCTCGGCGTCGGCCTTCTCGGCGAAGGCGTCTAACGCGTCGCCCCCATCACGGCCACCGTCGAGCAGCGTGCGCAGCAGCGGGTCGGCCGCGCGCTCGGCGGGCGAGAGGTTGCCCAGGTGCTGATAGATCCAGTACGCCCCCAGCCCCGCGACCACCCGGCGGCGCCACCAGCTCGTCCCGGTCATCCGCTCGCGCCAGGGCTGCGAGGTGTTCCAGTCGTCGCGCAGGTCGTGGTCGTCGAAGATCATCGCGGTCGGCACGGTGGACAGCAGCCAGCGGATCTCGGGCTCGGTCCACGCCAGGCGGTAGAGCTCGGCGTACTCCTCGAAGTCGGCGATCTCCCCCTGCGGCGGGGTGCTCCGGCGCGCCTGGATGTAGGCGAGCATCTCGGGCGAGGGGTTGTCGGCGTAGACCTGGTCGCCCAGGAACAGCAGGAGGTCCGGCCACTCCTCCTCGTCCGCGCCCGCGAGGTGGCCACTGTAGGAGCGCAGCACGTCGTCACCGTGGGTGAGCACGTGCGCGGCGTCGTGCGGCACGCTGGTGCGGCACGATCCGAACGCCAGCCGGCGCGCCCCGTCGGCGGGGAGCAGCCTGATCCGGCTGGGCGGGCGACCCGCCAGGGGCCATACCTGCTCCCCGCCGATGCTGACCGAATAGGAGGCGATATCCTGGGTGAGCTCGGCGAGATCCACGATCGCATAGTGGTGACCGTGCACGGTGAAGGTAGGCGACCGGTAAGCCCTGCCGTCCGCTTCGACGGTGACCGTGCCGGGTTCGGCGGTCTCCACCCAGATCGAGGCGCTGTCGGAATCGACGTATCGCAGCATCGGCCCCACCACGAGTGCGGGCATCCCACCCCCCGGATTCGATGTTTCGGTACACACTTGCCCGCACAGCCTGCCAGAGTGGCACGGTCCACAGCATCTCGATCAACGGCTGGATTTTTACGAACAGCTAGGCAAGGTCAAACGCCCCACCCTAGGATGATCGTCACAACAACGCCCAGAAGTGGAAGGCAATGGCGCTTTCCCTGCAAATAGGGCGTAAATACCAGGGAGGAATCTCTTCCATGAGCATCATGGTGCCGTCAAAGACGCCGGCCCTGATCACCCCGGGCCGCCAGGCCCTCGACTCCGCTCTCCATCAGCTCGGCCAGGCGGCCGAGCACCTCGGGCTCGACGATGGGCTCCGCACGATGCTGGCCACGCCCCGCCGCTCGCTGACCGTCTCGGTCCCGGTGCGGCGCGAGGACGGGCGCCTGGACGTCGTCCAGGGCTTCCGCGTCCAGCACAACGTCTCGCGCGGCCCCGCCAAAGGCGGGCTCCGCTTTCATCCGAGCACCGACCTCCACGAGGTCACCGCGCTCGCGATGTGGATGACGTGGAAGTGCGCGCTGGCCGGCATCCCGTACGGCGGCGCCAAGGGCGGCGTGGCCGTGGACCCGGCCGGGCTCACCACCCGCGAACTGGAGCGGGTGACCCGCCGCTACGTCAGCGAGATCCTGCCGCTGATCGGCCCGGAGAAGGACATTCCCGCGCCCGACGTCGGCACCGACGAGCAGACCATGGCCTGGATCATGGACACCTACAGCGTCAGCGCGGGCTACTCGGTGCCCGGCGTGGTCACCGGCAAGCCGATCACGCTGGGCGGCTCGCTCGGGCGCGCCGGCGCGACCTCGCGTGGCGTGCAGATCGCGGCGCTGTCCGCGCTCGGCCGCTCACCCGAGGGCGTGACCGTGGCCGTGCAGGGCTTCGGCAAGGTGGGCGCCCTCGCGGCGCAATACCTCGCCGACGCGGGCTGCAAGGTGGTGGCCGTCTCCGACCTCACGGGCGCCGTGTACTGCGCCGGCGGCCTCGACGTCTCCCGCCTGCGCACGTGGGCGGCCGAGACCGGCGGCGTGCGCGGCTACCGGCACGCCGACGCGTTGTCCCACGGCGACCTGTTCGAGCTCGACGTGGACGTCCTGATCCCGGCCGCGCTCGAAGGCGCGATCACCGAGGCGAACGCGCCGCGGATCCGGGCCCGGCTGATCGTGGAAGGCGCCAACGGCCCCACGACGCCGGAGGCCGACGAGATCCTGGCCGCGAACGGCACCGTGGTCGTGCCGGACATCCTGGCCAACGCGGGCGGGGTGATCGTGTCCTACCTGGAGTGGGTGCAGAACATGCAGGCCTACTCCTGGAGCTCCGGGGAGGTCGAGGCCAAGCTGCACGACCTCATCGAGAACGCGTTCTCGGAGGTGAAGTCGCTGGCCGCGGCCCGCGGCCTGACGCTCAGGCAGGCGGCGCACGTCATCGGCGTGGGCCGCGTGGCCGAGGCCCACCAGATGCGCGGGCTCTATCCCTGATCGCGACGGGGCCTGACCGCCCGGGGTTCGATGCCCCGGGCGGTCAGGCCTGTTGACCTTTTCAGTAGCGATCTTTGGCTCTAAGGTGCGAAACGCCCCCCGCATTAGGAGCCGTGCATGAGCACAATCGAGCAGTTCGGCTACCGGCAGGAACTGAAGCGTCCCTTGGGCTTCGCCGATCTGATGATCCATGGCTTGATCTTCATGGTGCCGATCGCACCCTTCGGCGTTCGCCGGCGGGCCGTGGCTGCCGGTGCTGACGGCCGTCGCGTGGGCTTCGCCAACTCGCTGGTCGACTTCGGCGCGGCGCACCTGATCGTCCCCGTGCTCGGCTTCATCGTGCTGGTGGCCGTCGTGTTCAACCAGAACGTCCACACCCAGTGGGCCGGCGGCCTCTGGCCGGCCGCCGGCCTGATCATCCTTGCCATCACCTACGCGATCGGCCGCAGGCCCGCCCTACCCACGGAGGTCAAGTGAACGTCGTGTCCTACCGCCCCTCGCCCGAAGAGCTGAGCTACACCTTCGGCGGGCGCCCGCCCCTGGGCAAGGTACGTCCGGGCACGATCCTGGAGTTGTACACCGAGGACTGCTTCGGCGGCCGGGTCCAGAGCGTGGACGACCTGCCGTCGCAGGTGTGCGAGTTCCCCTACCTGAACCCCGTGACCGGCCCCTTCCATGTGGAGGGCGCCGAGCCGGGCGACACGCTGGCGCTGCACTTCGTCAAGATCACACCGGCCAGGGACTGGGCGGTGTCCACGACGTTCCCCCACTTCGGCGCGCTGACCGGCACCCACACCACGGCCACCCTCCAGCCGCCGCTGGAGGAGCGGGTCTGGCGCTACGACATCGATCTGGACAAGGGGGTCGCCGTCTACCACGCCCGCAACAGCGACTTCAGCGTGGAGCTGCCGCTCGATCCGATGCACGGCACGGTCGGCGTGGCCCCCGCCGCCAACGAGGCCCGCATGACCATCACCCCTGACGCGCACGGCGGCAACATGGACACCCCCGAGCTGCGCGCGGGCGTCACCGTCTACCTCGGGGTCAACGTCGAGGGCGGGATGTTCGCGATCGGCGACGGGCACGGGCTGCAGGGACACGGCGAGGTGTGCGGCACCGCGGTGGAGTCGGCCATGAACACCGTGGTCGCGGTCGAGCTGATCAAGGGCGTGGCCACGCCGTGGCCGCGGCTGGAGGACGACCGGCACCTGATGTCGACGGGTTCGGCCCGGCCGCTGGAGGACGCGTACCGGATCAGCCAGCACGACCTGGTCACCTGGACGTCGGAGCTGACCGGGCTGGACACGCTGGACGCGTACCAGCTCGTCAGCCAGGCGGGGCAGGCGCCGGTCGGGAACGTGTGCGACACCAACTACACGATGGTCGCCAAGATCCCGAAGGCCTATCTCGGGAACGCGGCCGTCTACGAGTCGGCCCACTCCCGCCTGCGGGCGCTGGGGGCCGAGTACACGGGCTGATGCCTGCGGGAAACCTGCTCCGCTGCGGCGAGCAGCCGCCAGATCAGCAGGTTTCCCGTTGGTAAACCCGGATGTCGCAGGTCAGGGCACTGATCATCTTCGCCGTACAGTGGGATGGTGCTCAGGTTGGTGCTGTCCCTCGTCCTGATCGATCCAGCCGTCGTCACCGAGGTGTCGCAAAGAAACGTCCCCGTTCCCCGCATACTGACCCCCGACGGCGACCGCCTGGGCTACGCGCCGGTCCCGCGCCCCTACACGGGGCCGCGGCGGCTCACCGGAGTGCTGATCGGCCGCGATCCGGTCACGCGGCGGGACGTGGTGTGCGGGGGCACGGTGATCGGCTCGCGCAGCCGCAGCCTGGTGCTGACGGCGGCGCACTGCCTGTATCACAACGGCAGGCTGCTCAAGCACCTCACCTTCCTGCCCGGCTACGACCGCGGGCGGCCGCGGCTGGGGGTCTGGCCGATCGTGGACACCTGGGTGCCGGCGCGGTGGCGGAGCAGGCCGTACTCGGCCAAGCTGCTGCCGTACGACATCGGCCTGGCCGGGGTCGTACGGCGCAAGGACCCGCTGGAGGAGGTCACCGGGCGGGGCCTGCGGCCACTGCCGACCACCAGGGGGACCGCGCTGCGCGGTCTGGAGCTGCTCGGCTACCCGGCGGGCAAGGGATACCCGGGCCTGCGGCTGTACCGGTGCCTGGCCGACGCGGTCGAGGGCGTCTCCAAAGGACCGGGGCTGATGGTCACCCGCAACTGCCACGCCGCCGCCGGCGGCAGCGGCGGGCCCGCGCTGTACGGCGGCGCGGTGGCGGGCGTGGTGTCGTCGTCCAGCCCGCTCAGCGACGCGAAGGGCTACACCGTGCTGACAAGGCTGGGCGACGGGCCGTTCAAGCGGATGTTCGCCAGGGCCGACCGGGCGATGGAGCTCAGGCCGTCCGGCTGACGATCTCCTCGCAGAGAGCGTGGGAGGCCAGGGCGTCGTCCGCGTCGATCCGGCGCCCCTGGCCGACGGCGGTGAGGAACTCCAGGCAGAGCTGCTCGATGCCGCGCTGCCTGGCCACCGGGACCCAGTCGGGCCGCCTGGTGAGGACCTCGCCCCCGCGGTAGTCGATCACGTCCCCGAGGTTGACCACGCGCCGCTTGACGCCGTCGCCCATGACCTCGCAGGACTCCTCGCTCGCGCCGCTCACCCGGTTCATGACGCCGATGGCGGTGAACCCGTCGCCGGACAGCTCCAGCACGATGTGCTCGATCAGGCCGTCCTTGACGCGGGTCCTGATCGTGGTGCCGGTGACCGCGCCCGGTGCGAGGAACCGGAGGGTGTCCGCCACATGGATGAAGTCATCGAATATCGCCCGGCGAGGGGTGTCGGGGTGGTTGTCGCGGTTCTTCTCCATCAGCACGAGGTGCCGCGGCAGGGCGGCGAGTGCCGCGTATCCGGGGGCGTGACGCCTGTTGAAGCCGACCATCAGCGATCTGTCCTCGGTCTTCGCCAGCCGTACGAGGCGCTCGCTTTCCTGGAGCGTGTAGGCGATCGGCTTGTCGACGTACACGTGGATCCCGGCGGTGAGCAGCGACTCGACGATCTCCGGGTGGGCGTCGGTCGCGGCGTGCACGAACGCCGCCTCCACCCCGGCCTTGATCACCTCGTCCACGCTCGTGAACCGGCGGGCGATCCGGTAGGCGTCGCCGAGCCGGTCCAGACGGGCGCTGTTGCGGGTGCACAGGTGCAAGTCGAGGGCGGGCTGAGCGGCCAGCACTGGCAGGTACGCCTTCTCCGCGATGTCACCCAGGCCGATCATGGCAGTCTTCACACCTCGAGCGTAGCCTTGAGCGCCTGGTCAAGCGGGGTAGGCGCGACACCGAACGTCTCCTGGAAGGCCGAGGAGTCGAGCACGTAGGGCGCGATGAACTGGTATCGGGTGTGCTTGAGCTCGCCGATCATGGGCTGGAACAGGCCGATCGTCCGCACCAGCGGCCAGGGCAGAACGATCATCCGGGGCGCGGGCCGGCCCAGCAGCGCGGCCATCCGCTCCCCCAGCTGGCGGAACGTCTGCGGCTCCGCGGTGGGCACGTGCCAGGCCCGGCCCCAGGCCCGCTCGTCGCGCCCGGCGGTGATCAGCGCGTCCGCCACGTCAGGCAGGTACGTCCAGCTGTGCGGGATGTCGGCGGGCCAGACGAGCTGGACGGTCTTGCCTGCCTTGAGCGGCACGAGGAACCGGTCGCCCAGGTAGGACTGGTCGGTGGCCCCGGGCCCGAAGTAGTCCGAGCCGCGTACCTCGGTGACCCTGATCCGGCCCGCCTCGTGGGCGGCCAGCGCGTCGGCCCACATCTTCGCCCGTACCTGCGCCTTGGGGCTGGTGGAGGCGAGTGGCAGGTCCTCGGTCATGGGGACGGAGACGGGACCGTACGGGTAGAGGTTGCCGAGGATCGTGTAGACGGCGCCGCTCGCCTCGGCGGCGGCCAGGAACGACTCGGCCATGGGCGGCCAGTCGGTGAGCCAGCGGTGGTATTGCGGGTTGACGCAGTTGTAGAGGACGTCGGCCCCCTTGGTGACCTCGATCAGCTTGGCCTTGTCGGCCACGTCGGCGGCCACCCTGACCGCTGCCTCGGGTCCGCTGCCCGAGCGGGTCACGACGATGACCTCGTGTCCCTGTGCGAGGAGTTTGCCGGCGAGGTGTGTGCCGACCTGACCGGAACCGACGACGACGTGCTTGCCCATGATCAGACCTGCTTCCAGACGAGACGGAGTACTGCGTTGAGGATGAAGAGCGCGTAGAAGACGACAGCCGGGGTCACCAGGCCGGAGGCGTAGAGCGCCACGGCGCCGCCGCCGAACCAGAGGATCTCCAGCGCGGCGCGGGCCAGGCCGGTGAGCGGGAACACGGCGTTCGTGCCGCCACCCGCCCCGAACAGCGCCCATGCGGCCACGAACAGCGCCGGGCCGCCCAGGCCGACCAGCAACTTGATCGCCCAGTTGGGGCTGAGCGTGAAACCCCAGTAGCCCACGGAGATCAACACGCCGAGCTCAAGGAAGAACATGAGGGCGGCGTTGACGTTCTTCGCGATGTCGAGCATCGAGGGCCTCCGAGGGGGTGACTGCCGTTCGCTTACGAGAGCAATGCTCTCTCAAGAGAGCGATGTTCGTCAAGAGCGGTGCTCTCGTTTCTTCTCACCGCTCTGGTAACCTCGGGTTCATGACAGCGAGCCGTACCGCCAGAGAACGCGTCAGGGCCGAGCTCACCAGGGAGATCACCGACATCGCGCGCCGCCAGCTCGCCACCGAGGGCGCCGGCGGCCTGTCACTGCGCGCGGTGGCGCGGGAGATGGGCATGGTCTCCTCGGCCATCTACCGCTATTTCCCGAGCCGTGACGACCTGCTCACCGCATTGATCATCGAGGGCTACAACACGCTCGGCGAGGCCGTGGAACAGGCCGACGCCGGCTGCCCGCAGGACGACTTCCTGGGCCGATGGCTGGCCGTCTGCCACGCCGTGCGCGACTGGGCGCTGGCACACCCGCACGAATACGCCCTGCTGTACGGCTCACCGGTGCCCGGCTACCAGGCCCCGCAGGACACGATCGCCGCGGCCCTGCGGGACACGGTCGTGTTCGGCCGCATCCTGTCGGAGGCCCACCAGGCGGCGGCTCTCACCCCCGCACAGCCGGCCCCCTCTTCCCCGCCCTCGCTCCGCGAGGACGCGGCCGCCGTCCGCACCATCATCCCCGACGTTCCGGACGATGTGATCTTCCGCGGCGTGACGGCGTGGACGACGCTGTACGGCTGGCTCAGCTTCGAGCTGTTCGGGCAGTTCAACAACACCATCGAGGATCGCCGCACCGCCTTCGAACACTCGATGCGGCTCATGGCCGCGCTGATGGGGCTTGCTCCGTGAGACTCACTAAGTTCAATGGGCGCCTTCGTCGCGCCGATCACCCTGGCGCCGGTGCTGCCGCTGCCGTCGATCGCGGCACGCGCACCGGCGCCGGCGTCCGCCGCGCGCACCGCCCGCCCTCGCGTGAGCAGCGGCATCAGCAGGAGCCAGGCCACCGCCTTCCCGGGAATCACGCGAATCATGCCGCCAGTTCGCGGACGCGTTATCGGGCGCGGGCTGAAGACCCGTAGGGTTGGCCCGATCTTGTCGGGATGTGGACTGATGGGCATGGATATGCCGAACGTGAAGCCAGCAGTGATCGCTGGGCGCTATGCGCTGGTCGAGCCGATCGGCCGAGGCGGCATGGCCGAGGTATGGCGTGGGCACGACCACAAGCTGGACGTACCCGTCGCCATCAAGATCCTCGATCCACTGGTCGGCGGCATCGCCGCCGCCGAACGGTTCGCCCGGGAAGCCCGTGCGGCGGCCCAGATCATGCACCCCAATGTGGTCACGGTGCTGGATGTGGGCCAGGACGGGAGCCGCCGGTTCCTGGTGATGGAGCTGCTCACCGGTCGCAGCCTGGCCGCCGAGCTGGACGCCCGCGGACCACTGACCGTCACCGAGGCTTGCACGCTACTCGCCCAGGCCGCGGCCGGGTTGGACGCGGCCCACCGCGTCGGTGTGGTACACCGCGACGTCAAACCGGCCAACCTCCACACGACGGGAAACGGCAGACTCAAGGTCGTCGACTTCGGCCTCGCACACGTCGCCGGCGAGGCGGCCCGGCTCACCACGGTCGGCAGCATCGTGGGCACCGCCGCCTACCTGGCCCCCGAGCAGATCGACGGATCCGGCGGGCAAGCCGCCTGCGACCTGTACGCGCTGGGCTGCGTGGCCTACGAGGTGCTGTGCGGACAGCCGCCCTTCACCGGATCGCCGCCAGAGCTGGTCTACCAGCACGTCCACCAATCACCCCGCCCGCCCAGCACCCACCGGCCGGACATCCCGATCGAGTTGGAACGGCTGATCCTGGCCATGCTCGCCAAGAACCCCGCCGAACGTCCAGCCAGCGCCGAGCACGTACGTCAGGTGCTGGCCGCCGTCGCCCACGCGCCACGCGCCGGTGCGTGGCACGCCGGTCAGCCGGAGCGCACGGCACCCGCGCCGGCACCGGTCACGGCTCGCGCCGCAGACACCGCCGTCCTCGACGCCCCGCTGCTCGGCCCACCGCTCGCCGAGCCGCCGTCACCAGAAGGGCGCCGCATGCTCGTGCAGCTCGCAGTGGCCCTCGCGGTCATCGTGATCGCCGCCCTGGGCACGGTGGCCGTCTTCTCCGACTCCGGGGACCGCTCCGCGGTTGCGCCCCCGTCGGCGGCGCCCTCGAATGCCATCCGCGAGTCCGGGCATTCACTTCCGCCGGCCACCGCCACCTCGGCCGCCAAGCCCGCCAGACGACAAACTCCAACTCCAACGCCGACGCGGTCCACCGCACAGGGCCCGTGGAGCTGGCTGGCCGGTCTCGATCGCGCCGTGAGTGCCCAACAGGGCCGCGGCGGAATCGACCCGAAGCTGGCCGACAGGGCGCACAAGAAGATCCGGGAGGCCGCCAAGAAGTTGGCCGAGGGCAAGAACACCGAAGCCCGGGAGAAGATCCAGGAACTGGGCCGCGACCTGATGGAGGCGCGCCGCGAAGGGAAACTCGCCGACGGCCCCTTGATCACTTTCCTCAACCGTTCCGGCCTGACTGCGGATTACGACAACGACGACGACAACGAAGACGACGACGACGACGACTAGCCAAAGCGATCCTTCTGGCCGGGGCCGAACGTTGCGACGGCGGTTCCGCCTTACCGAGCCACCTATCCGAGTTAGTACGCGGCCGACGGTACGACGATGAAAGCACCATGTACCGGCGAGCTTCGCACGCGGGGTCTCCTATGCGAATCAGGTCCTCCCCAGTAAAGGGAATTGGACAGGCAAACCGAGCTGGACATTTCGTGCGATAGCGCCGATTATCGTCCTATAGCCGCTCGCCGCCATATCGCGAGGCAATAAGCGACCAGCCCTTGTTCAACGCACAAGACAGAAAGGACGCGTTGAACGCTCAGAGGCAGTGCAATGGCGGGATCAGCGGCTGTCTCCGCCCCTCAACCGGATGAACAGACTCCTGGCGGAGTGGGCGATTCTCTCGGCAAGGCGAGCTCATCTTACGAAAGGGGGCCAGCATGCACGGCAAGCGAAACTTGATCTTGCTTGGTGCAGCCTTCCTCACCACTCTCACCCTAGGACCAGCCGGGGCCGGCCACGCCTCCGCCTCGGCGGACTCCGCAAAAGCGACGAGCGCCGAGGTCTCCCCTGCCGTACCGGCGGCCGAGATATCGCAGAGCAAACCGTGCAAAAAGGAATGTAGGCAAGGATACAAACTCGGCCACAGCAGAGGCTATCAAGCCTGCCTCAGCGGCGGCCAGATGACACAGATAGGGATAGGCGGGTCGCCCGAGTTCATGCGCGGATACAACATGGGGTTGAACAAGGGGCTTCAAGCCTGCAATCGTTAGCCAGAAGCCAAAAGACTGCTGATCGTGACGCGAATTGGTCCGCATCGAGAGATGAGGGCCAGGCTCTCGGTAGCGTCCACGGTCAGCCTGAACCCATGAAAGGGACGTACGCCGGCGGCCGGCGTACGTCCCATCTGCATGCCGGGGTAGGGCGCTTCCCCGAGCAGGCGCTGAGCACCGAGCCGCCGTCCGTGGGCTATGAGATTGAGTCAGTGCGTGTTCGAGATGGGTGATCAGCATCACCGGACCGCCCGTTGAGCAGGTCCTCCGTAGCCACTCGGCGATTCGATGATCATTTGACATCGGTGTTACCGGGCCTCTTCCAGACTCACCGCAAGGCCGAAGTGGTCGCTGGCCCAGACACCGTTCACAGGCTGGTTGAAGATTTGCCAGCAGTCCTCCGGGCGTAGCGTTGGGCCGTTTCCGCGGCAGCGGACGAAGAGGTAGTCAATGCGCCTACCCGCCTCCAGCGGCCAGTTTCCGCTCTTCACGAGGGGATTGACAGGAGTGAAGGTGTGTCCCGGATCGTGTGGATGGGCCCACTGCCATACATCGCGGTAGGCCACGCTCATCCCCTGAAGGGATTGCAAGCCACTCCAAAAGCGGATGCTTGCCTCCTCTGGCGGCGCGTCGAAGTCTCCGGCCACCACCACGTGCAGACTCCGATCACCAAGCACCTCCTCGATCAGCGTCGCAAGCCTGGACGGCCTGCAGTTCACGCTCAGCTCGACGACCGCGGAGAACGTCGCGGCGGCCACCGCCCTGGGGACCAACGCCGTCCGGTTCCTTTGCTAGGGTGACTTTAGATCTAAACTCAAGGAGGGATAGGCATGACGCGCACGATCGTGGTCAGCGGCGGTGGCACCGGCATCGGCAAGACGGTGGCGGCGCGCTTCGCCGCAGACGGGGACCGGGTGGTGATCATCGGCCGCCGCGCCGACGTGCTGGAGAAGGCGGCCAAGGAGATCGGCGGCACGACGCTACCGGCCGACCTGAGCGAGCCGGCCGAGGTCGAGCGTGTGCGCGCCGACCTGGCCGAACGCTTTGGCACGATCGACGTGCTGGTCAACAGCGCAGGCGGCAACGTCGAAGGACACGGCGGGCTCGACGGCGTCGCGGAGCGGTGGACGGGCAACTTCCGGGCCAACGTCCTGACGTCGGTGCTGGCGACCGAGGCGTTCCGCGACCTGCTGAACCCGTCCGGGCGGATCGTGTTCATCAGCTCGATCGCGGCCTTCCGGGGCTCGGGCGGCACCTCGTACGGCCCGATGAAGGCGGCCCTGCACCCCTACGCGTTCGACCTCGCCGACGCCCTCGGGCCGCGCGGCATCACGGTGAACGTGGTCGCCCCGGGGTTCATCGAGGACACCGAGTTCTTCGGCGGCACCCTGGACGACGAACGCCGCGCGATGCTCATCGCGCAGACCCACACCGGCCGGGCCGGGACGCCGCAGGACATCGCCGAGACCGTGCACTGGCTCGCCTCACCCGGCGGCGGGCACGTCACCGCCCAGATCATCCAGGTGAACGGCGGGGCCGAACGTGGCCGCTGAGCCGCCGCGCGACGGCGCCGACGCCATCCAGGACGCCTGGCGGCGCGAGCTGCCGGGAGTCCCGGTGGAGTCGATCGGGGTCATCACCCGGATCTGGTGGGCCGCCAAGGTCTTCGGCGACGAGCGCCGCCGTCTCCTCGCGAACCTGGGCGTGGACGTCGCGACGCTGGATCTGCTCTCCACGCTGCGGCGCTCCGGCCCGCCGTACCGGATGAGCCCGGGCGAGCTGGCCGATGCGTGCATGGTGACGCGCGGCGCGACCACCCAGCGCGTGGAACGGGCGGTCAGGGCCGGGCTGGTCGAACGGACCACCCCCGGGTCGGGTTACCACGCGCGCGCGATCACCCTCACCGACGCGGGCAACGCCCTGCTCGACCGCGTCGTCGCCGACCTGCTCGCGGCCGAGGACCGCCTCGTCGGCCACCTCGCACCCGAACGCCGCGAGCAGCTCGCCGACCTGCTGCGCGAACTGCTCGCCGGACTCGGCGGCCCGAGTCTGACCGGGCAGGTCGGAGACTGAACCCGCAAGTTCCGGTGTGGCCTCCGTCCGTCGAAACAGCCGTCAGCAGATTCACCGGTCGCCCTGTCGAGCTGGCCCCTGGCGGACGTCGACGATCGGCAGGAGGGGCGTGGTGGCCGCGGCGAGCTGGCAGGGGGTGGGGCCTGCTGGAGTGGGAACGTCGGCTAGGCGCTCAAGAAGCTGATCCAAGAGCGGCTTGACTGTCGTCCACGGCAGCCCGTTCATCATCGGTGACAGGGATGGCAGCAGCATGCGCTGCAGGTTGGACTTTGCCTCGAGGAGTTGTGCTTCGGAGGAGTCCTTCGGGGTGTAGAAGGCCCGCGATGGCTCGGCCGCGTGGTGAGCTCTCGTACGAACACCGCCACGTGCGCACGATTCGCAGTCGCCGGTTCGACGCCCTCACGTTCACAGACCTCGAGATACTCAGCCAGCCCGCGAGCGCCCGCCCCAAGTTCGTCCAGATACGCAGCCACCCCGTGGCCAACTCATGCCGTCGCAGGATCGGCCACTTCTCCTCGGGAACAACAGCTCGCAACAGTTCTCCTTAGCTACCGGCGAGACCGTACCGAACATGATCGCCGGGTAGGCCTGATTCCAAGTAACTGACAGCAGATCCGTGGGCAGGTAGCGCCAGGGACAACCGGAGCGCACCACATACAAGATCGTGTTGACGATCGCCCTGCGCGTCGGTCAGGTCCGAGGGATAGCAACGGAGGCATCCGGCCACCCTGACGGCATCTACACCCGTCGTCACGCCACCACACCGAACATGAATGATCTTCTCAAAAACGCACTCAGGCCGTGCCTTCTGGATCATGGAGCAAGGTCACGGAGCCAACTCCTGCTCGAGGCCACCGTCTATGAGGTTGGGAGGAACAGCCCGGATGGCGCACCAGACGGTACGGCCAAACCCACGGCCGTGCTCTCGCACCCCCCACTCGTGGGAGATCTCACTAATGATCAGCAGTCCGCGGCCGTCTTCCGCCTCCGGCTCCTCCCGGAGGTGGGGCGCGGAGAATATGGAACCGGGGTCACGTACCTCCACGTATACCACTCCTTCCGACGCGGTGACGGTGAGGCCGATGAGGTCGTACGGCCTGGCATTGGAGTGCCGAAGCGCGTTCGTCAGGAGCTCGGACGCGGCCAGCACGACATCGTCGACAGAGGGGTGGTCCTCTCCCAGCCACCTACGCAGTTCGGAGCGTGCGCGCGAGACGGACTCGCGAATGCCCGCCAGATGGATCGAACCGATGACCCTCGGCTCGGCTCTCGCTGATTTCATCACTTCACCCACTCGAAGGAGTCGATCTCGACCTACCTTCCACCATCCCAAGCTTTAGCTACACTCTGTAGTCAGTTGACTTCGACATGCCATCAACCGTTCCAGTGAGACCTGCGTTGAAACGATGGCGATCCCCCGGGAGGTCAGGTGCCGAAGGAAAGCGAGCTATGCCCCGCCGACTCGCCGACTGCACTCTTCGGCTTCGAACTGCGGCGACACCGCAAAGCCCGAGGCTGGTCCCAACTCCGCCTGTCGAAGCAGGTGTCCTACTCCGTCGGCACGATCAGCATGATCGAGACAGCCAGGCGGTCACCGACGGAGGAGTTCGCCCGCCTCTGCGATGAGGCACTGGAGGCAGAGGGAGCACTGATGCGACTCTGGCCGATGGTCAGCCACGCATCAGCTCCGCCGTGGTTCCGGCCATGGCTCGACGTCGAGGCCACTGCGGAGGCGATCCGAACCTGGGAACCGCTCGTCGTCCCCGGCCTGCTCCAGACCGAGGACTATGCCAGAGCCGTGCTGAGCGGCGATGTCGGCGTGACACCTGAACAGATCGAGGAGCATGTGATCGCCCGCATGGAGCGCCAGAGCATCCTCAGGCGCCCAAAACCACCTCTGCTGTGGATCGTGATCGATGAGGCGATCCTACATCGCCCGATCGGAAGCCCCACCGTGATGTCGGCGCAGCTCGCCCGCCTTCTCGAAGCGGGCCAAGCTCCCCGGATCACGATCCAAGTTCTCCCCCTCAATGCCTACTCCACAACCGGTCTTGCCGGCGGATTCGCCATCGCGCAAGCTCATGGGGTCTTCGACACGGCGTACGTTGAATCCGCCGGAATCATGAGCCGAGTAACAGAGCGACCAGAAGACGTTAGCGTCCTAACATACCGATATGAGGCGATTCGCTCCGACGCACTACCCCAACGCGAATCCCTAGATCTGATCAAGGAGACGCTGCAGCGATGGACGAGCTGACCCGGGAACTCAACACAGCCACGTGGCGCAAATCCACCCGATCAGGGCCCGACGGCGGCAACTGCGTGGAGGTCGCCGAACTCTCCGGCGGACGCCGAGGCGTCCGTGACAGCAAGAACCCGACTGGACCAGCGCTAGTCTTCACCCATGGTGAATGGGACGCCTTCATCGGCGGCGTCAAAGCCGGCGAGTTCGACTAACCCATACCGGCCACCCAGCGAGGAAGGCGCCCCCGCCCTCACCCAACACCCTTAGACCTGGGTGAACGGCCAGCAGTTTCTGCTGGCCGTCCGTCCAGCAGTCGACCGTTGAATGCCGCATTCAGCAGGGATGCCCTAGGGCGGCGGCGTACTCATCTGCCACGACTACTTTCCCAAGACTGGTCCTGGGCATCGCGATCAGCCAATGGCGTGTTGTCCCAGTTCTTGAGTGTCTGATCGAACGAAGTGAGCACGACGTCGATGGCGAGCCACAGCCCTTTGGCCTGGCGTTAGCGCGGCCCACCGAGTCGCCCGCCGAAGGATAGGCGTCGGTCTCCGTTATCAGACACGTACCGAGGTCGATGTTCAGCGCCTTGAGCCCGTTCGTCGCATGGGAGAAGGGCACCTCCAGCTTCCTGGCGTATGGCTTGGCCAGTTCGGTGCCGTCATCGTGCGTTGATAGACGTCCGCTTGACCTCCACCACTGCGACCGGCAGGTCGGGCGGTATTCGAGCGCGTTTCACTTGATGTCAACGAATAGCCGCCGGGTTTCACTTTCGTTGAGGAAAGAGATCCACACGCCCCTCCTCTTTTGCAGGAAACCGAAGCCATGCCCTAATCAGGCAAAACACCCCACTCTCGAACAAAACTCGAACATGCCATGCCTTTCACTGCGTTTAAGCTTGTTCTGTTGACGTGATGTTGATTAGCGTGTGAACCCGTGGGAGACGCCGCCTCCTGACCTGTTCTGGTGCAGCGAGCCGTACAAGGGGATCATCGTGGCCGACCTCGACCGCCAGGCGATGCGGGCTGTGGCGGAGCGGATCCAGCGGTTGTCGGACGAACACTGGTGGGCGCTCGATCCCTCCTGCCGCCTGATGGAGAACGACGCGTGGGTGGGGCCAGCGGGTGGCCGGTTCGACGCTCAGGTCCATGCCGACCAGCGGGAGTTGCGGGACATGCTCAGGCAGGCCGTACATAGCGCAAACCAGAAGCTGGCATCGCTTCAGGACACGCCATGACGGAGTTCACCGGGGTCAAGCAGCCCGAATTCGACACGATGGCGAGCAAGCACACCGAGGCCGCCAGGCGGCTGGAGGAACTGGCGCAGGCTCTGCACAGCGAACTGCAGAGCGCTGGGCTCGACACTTCTCCGGCGGCGCGGCTGCGGCAGCTCGCCGGACGGGTGACCACCCAGGCCGAAGACCTGCGGCGGCGGCAGAAACTCGTCCACGAGCTGCAGCGGCAGAAGGTCACCTTCGGCAGGAGCACGCCCACCGGAAGCTTCTTGGAGATGCCTGACAGCCTGGAGGCCGCACAAGGGCTGCTGGACGGAACGCTGGCAGGTCGGACTGCGTTGAAGGCCGCGAACGGGGACGACAAAGCGTGGGCCGAGCTGGAGAAGTACGCATGGCGGACCGGGGACCCGGAGTTCGTCAAAGCGTTCCTCGGCGCGCTAGATACGCGCGGCGTGACACGGCTGCCCGGCTCGCTCGCCGTGCAGTTGCGCGACGCCGCGGACCGCGGGGACTCCAAGCGCGTGGCCCAGCTCTCCAGCCAAGGCAAGAAGGCCCTGCAAATGCTGAGCACCGCTCTGGCCAAAGGAACGGATCCGAAGAATCCCGCTCACGTGGGCGCCGACTTCCTCAAGGCCCTGGTGAAGCAGGGCCGGGCCGAGCACAAGGCCGGTGACACGAAGTACTCCGGTTACCAGGCTCAGGCGCTCATCTGGCGTGCCCACGATGGGAAGCCGCCCTTCTCGAAGGAGTTCATGGAGGTCGTCGGGCGTGACGTGATCGTCTACGAGCACGAGGACCGCAAGGACGAATGGGCGGCGAGGAAGGACGTGCTGGGTCGCGCCTTCGGGGGACATCAGATGCCCATAGTCGACCTGGCCGGTGCGTTCGGCCTCGGCACCCTGCTGAGGCCGGGAACACACGTGAGCAGCCCGGGCGCGAAGGGCACATCGTCGGTGGTGGATGACCTGTTCCACGTGGCGGAGTCCAGCCGCGAGGCGTCGCACGCCCTACTGAACCACACTCCGGCGGGGTGGAAGGAGTCCGTGCTGGACTATCTGCTGACGACCCGGTGGGACGCATCCCGATATCTGGGCGACTACGCGCCATTCAACGACATGCTGGTGACCGCGACGACCGGCCAGGATGCCACCTCAAAGAAGCTCGCCGCCGAAATAACGAAGATCCTCGCCGACGAGGTGCGCGGCGCCTTCGGCAAAGCCGACGACGGCAACCTTGAGATCAGGAACAGGGAGATGTTCGATCGACACGCCTCTCTGAGCTACCCCTTGGCCCGCGCGATCGCGGCCAACGTCGACCAGCTCTCACGGCTCCTCCTGAACCATGCGTCCTTCGGCAAGGTCGCAGCCGAGGATATGTCCTACGCGCTGGCGCTGGCCACCTCTCACGACGCCGGGTTCGAGGCGCTGGTGGCAGCGCAGACCGAACATATGCGAGCGGCGCTTGAGACCGTGCCTCCGGTCGGTCTCGACGCTTCCAACGCCGAGCGCCTCGGTTTCACGAAGGCCGACATCAAAAAATTCGACTTCGACGAGGATGGACGGGTCGACAAGGCCGACATCAAGCAGTTCCTGACGGACCGAACCGTGGCAGAGGCACGTCTCTTCAGCCACATCGTGGAGATCCGCCGCCAGGTGCTGATCGCCCAAGGGCTGAACGAAAAGAAGGCGGACGAGGCGCTGAAGACCATGGTGGCCAACGCGATCGGGCTGTTCCCGGTGCCAGGAGCCAGACAGGTTGGCACGCTGGCCACTGGAGCCTTCGGCGAGCTGGTCGGCAAGGGGTACGACAAGCTCGCCGGAGCCGCGTATGACGAGATGGCCAAACAGGTCGCCCAGCGGATGTCCGAACACGGGCGGAGTCTGGACGAGACGCACCGGACGCTGGCGGGCAATCGGTTAGTGGTGGAGAGGCTGGCGGAGCAAATGCTCGCAACTGCCATGCTGAACAAGGGTTTGCTGGACAAGCTCGACATGAAGGATCGGATGTTCGCGACCGAAACCCCACCGATGATCAAGCCCTTCGCCAAAATGACTCCGCAGGAATACAGTCAGTTCCTTGAATGGGTTCGCCTCACCGGAGGAAGTGACGACCTGCTCGAAAGGTTCCGAGGCACTTTCCGCCAGACCAGTGAGGTGGATGACTATCTCGGCCTTCAGATCCCGTCCTCCTCCGGAGGCGGCAGATGAGGAGTTCACGTCTGTCCGTCGTTCTGACTGCTCTCGTGTTGCTCGCTGCAGCCTGCACCGCCGCAAGGCAGATCGTCTCCACACCAGCCCCACCTCCCCAGCCGGTCGTGGATTCCGCACCATACGTCTGTAAGCTCATTCCCGCACAATCATTTCGCCTCGTCAGTGGGGTGACCGGGCCTCTGGCCGAAAAGACCGATGGTAATGAGAGGAACGGCGACTGCTGGGCTCCTGATACGACCCCTCGGCCTCTGGTTGTGCGGTGGATGCAGGAGGGCCCCGGGATGCCTCGAGAGCAACTGGACTTTGTGCTGGATGACAGGCGTCAGATCTACACAAGGCACGGCGGGGTTACGCTCCCCACTGACCTTGGTGACGGTTTGGCCGCGTACCTGCCCAATACGCCGGTCGCCGATCAACCGTACCGGGTGAGCGCGAAGTTCCTCTGCGGCGGCAAAGAGCGAATGATCGACGTCTTCCTAGCCGGGGTCGCCAAGGGTAGGGATGCGATCAAAGACTTGATCGATCTCATGCGCATCGCCCAGAAACGCTACGGCGATCTGTACGACTGCACACCCGGTACTTGATCTCCTGGCTGCGGCGCTCCCGAGAGAAACGGATGGACCTGCCGCGCCCAGGCCGGTGGAGCGTCTGCTGGGCGCGGCGAAGGCGATGTTCGAGCGGAAGTTCACCACCACGACGATGGAGCGGGTCCGACCTTTCGGATGGTCGGCCCTCAGTCGATGCCCGCCACAACCGACGCCACCAGGCCACCCGCATCGGCACGAGCGATGCGTCTCAATCGGTCAAGATCGCGGGGTGAACGCGGCGGCGTGGTCGCGCACCCACTGAGCGAACGTCCGCGGCGGCTTGCCCGTGACCTCCTCGACCGTCGGCAGCACGGTGTAGCCGACGGCCGGCGGGTTGGTGTTCATCATCAGGAACCAGTCGATGGCCTCGTCGTCGTAGCCGCTCTCCCGCCACAGGGCGACGCGTTCCTCCTTGGACAGCTCGACGTACTTGACCTCGCGGCCCAGCACCTCGGCGATGATCCGCACCTTGTCCGGCACGGTCAGCGCCTGCGGCCCGGTGATGAAGTACTCCTTGCCCGCGTGGCCGTCGGACGTCAGCGCCACGGCGGCCACGGCGGCGATGTCCGCCTCGTGCACCATGGCGCTCTTGAAATCAGGGAACGCCTCGCGTACGAGGCCCTCCTCTCGTACGGACGGGGCCCACTCCAGGGCGTTGGACATGAACTCCACCGGCGACAGGTGCGTCCACTCCAGCTCGCCGGCCTCGACGGCCTGCTCCAGCGAGCCCTTCTCCAGGTCGCCCCTGAGCACCGTCACCTTGCGTACACCGGACTGCTCGGCCACGCGCACGATCTCCTCGGCGTTGTGCAGCGGCGCGTAGTCGTCGCCCGCGAAGCCGATCAGGTGGGCGGCGGTGGTGCCCTCGAAGGCCCTGGTCAGGCCGGCGGTGTCGGCCAGATCGCCTGCGACCACCTCGACGCCTGAGGGCAGGTTGGCCTTGGCGGGGTTGCGGGTGAGGGCGCGCACCTCCTGCCCGCCGGCGAGGAGCTGCTCGACGAGAGCACGGCCGACGGTGCCGGTGGCGCCGGTCACGAGAACGGGCATGAAGATCTCCTTCAGATCGAAAGTTCGTCCGTGAAGCCGACGCTAGAAGGGATCTAGGAAACTTGATTGCCGCAATTGACGGGGCTGAGTGGATGATCCGATTCGCCTCGCGGCTCGAACGCCAATTGAGAAAGCTCCAACCTGTTTCCCAGGTAGAAGGGGATGGCTTGGCGTGGTGAGGTGTGGTCTCCACCGGTGAGCGGCAAGGATCATGGTCCTTGATCATCCGACAGGTGGACAAAAGCGGATCTTCCGCGATTCGACTGCGGCAACCTATCCAGGATCGTTATCGTCCGTGTCCAGATGCTTTCACCAGGTAACCGCCGTGGGTCTGTCAGGGGATACCGTGTCGCTGCTGGACCAGATCACCACACGCCTCGTGGCAGCCGCTGAACGCGCCGATCATCTGCGCACCCGGCTGGCCGAGGCCGAAGACGACCTGGACCGGCTGCGGGTGGCCGGGCAGGTGGTCAAGGGAATCCTCACCGAACAGCCCAGCCGGGAGCCTGCCGAGGAGCCCGCCGGCTTAACCACAGCCTCAGGACACGTAACACAATTTTCGATCGGGACAGGGCGGTGACGGTCCGGCCCGCCGGTCCAGACCGAGTTCGTACCGGCCGGGCGCGATGGCGTTGATCCGCAGCCCTTGCGGCCCGAACTCCTCGCCGAGTGCCTTGCCGAGGTTGGTCGCTCCCGCCGGTGTCGGCCGCCTGGGTGGTGGGCGGCCGACACCGGCGGGGATGGGGTCAGGTCAGGATGCGGGTCGTACTGCTCCAGCCGTGACCGACTTCCCGCGGCTCACCACCCGTATACGGCTGGCCACCGTCACGAACGAAGTTGTTGCTGTACAGCAGCATCTTGCCGCTGGCGTCCACAGCGAGCAGGTCGGTGAACCCATCACCGGTGACATCGGCCGGGATGATCCGGGTCGAACTGCTCCAGCCGTGACCGACTTCCCGCGGCTCACCACCCGTATACGGCTGGCCACCGTCACGAACGAAGTTGTTGCTGTACAGCAGCATCTTGCCGCTGGCGTCCACAGCGAGCAGGTCGGTGAACCCATCACCGGTGACATCGGCCGGGATGATCCGGGTCGAACTGCTCCAGCCGTGACCGACTTCCCGCGGCTCACCACCCGTATACGGCTGGCCACCGTCACGGACGAAGTTGTTGCTGTAGAGCATCATCTTGCCGTTGGCGTCGACAGCAAGCACGTCAGCGTACGAGTCACCCGTCACGCTGTTGCCGACCATTGGCTTGCAGCCGTTTCGGCTCTCGACGTTGCGCCACTCACCGCCGGGAGCGGGGCCGTACGCCTTGCCGTCGAACACGGCCGTGACGCGCTCAGCGCCCTCGAAACCCCAGGAGACGCTCCCGTCGCCGTTGGCGTCATAGCCCTGCTCGTAGTGCAGGTGCGGGCTTCCGTTCGAGGTGGGGCCGGTGTGCCCGACCCGTCCGATGATCTGCCCCTGCGTGACTCTGTCGCCCACGCTCACGGCACGCGACTGCAGGTGAATGTAGGTGGTGAAGTAACCGCCACCATGGTTGATCTGGATCATGTTGCCGGCGTTGCTGTGGTAGTACGACTGGTTCACCGTGCCGGAGGCCGGGGCGACCAGCAACGAGCCTTCGGTTTCCGATTGCGGCTCGCGAACCATGTCCAGGGAGGGGGCGTGCGTGGAGTCCCAGGTGTTCAGCCGCCACTTCTGGCCGCAGGGAAAGGGCAGTTGGTAGTTCGGGGCTGCTGAGGCGGGAGCGGATGTCGCGACCAGACCACCGGTCACTACGGTCAGGAGCATGGCCGCGCTTGCTAAGCGTCTTTTCAGCATGTCGTTCCATTCACGGAGGGGTTGGGGCACGACTTAACACGCGGAGGAAACTCCGTCGTGCGCGTCAAAGCGCTACTCAAAGTAGGCTCTGGCGGTATAGGCCCGGTATGTTGCGGCAATGCCCAGGCCAGAACAGGCAGCAGGCGGAAAGCACAAGCGATCGGGCCCGCTCGAAATCCGGAAGCTACTGTTAGAGGGGGCGCACCCGTCCGCGATTGCGCTCACACAGCGCGGCGTTGTGGTGATCAACACTCGCGAGTTCGCCGAGACGGCGACTCCTCGTTTGAGCAGCGTCCGGTACACGAGCTCGGACAGTACCTGCGCTCTGAGCGCTCCCCATGAAGGAGATCTGATCGATTGCCGCTCACCAGCGGAGACCACACCTCACCACGCCAAGCCATCCCCTTCTACCTGGGAAACAGGTTGGAGCTTTCTCAATGCGGTCATCGCCCGGCTCGAACCGGCGTTCGTACGGTTCTGAGGGGCCTCGGTGCAGTAACGCGCCGGGGCTACCCGGCGAGTGGAGTGCCGCGCAGGAAGCCATTCCGTTCCTCGGCACAAACAACTCGACCGCGCCTCCCCCTGGTCGGGGGGCGCGGTCGAGTGGTCAGTACGTGGCCTTGTGGGCGCGTACGAGATACCGGCCCGGCAGGTCGTGCAGGGCCCGGTTGAAGAGCCTTACGGTCAGCGCGCAGCGCGGTTGACCGCGGAGATCACGGCTTTGAGTGAGGCCGTCGTGGTGTTGGCGTCGATGCCGACACCCCACAGCACCTGCCCGTCGACTTCGCACTCCAGGTAGGAGGCGGCCTTGGCGTCGGTGCCGGCGCTCATCGCGTGCTCCACGTAGTCGAGCACCCGCACCTGGATGCCGACCCTCGCGATGGCGTCGATGAACGCCGAGATGGGGCCGTTGCCTGCGCCCTCGATCTCGCGGATCTCCCCATCGAGCCGGATGTCGGCGCTGATGCGGTCCTTGTCGTCCACGGTGGACTCGTGGCGGTGCGCCATGAGGCTGAGGCGGCCCCAGCGGTTGGCCGGGTTGGGCAGGTATTCGTCCCGGAAGATCTCGAACATCGCGGCCGGGCTGATCTCGCCGCCCTCGCTGTCCGTGCGGACCTGCACAACCTTGGAGAACTCGATCTGCAGCCGGCGCGGCAGGTCGAGCTGGTGGTCGGCCTTCATGATGTAGGCGACGCCGCCCTTGCCGGACTGGCTGTTGACCCGGATGACGGCCTCGTACGTGCGGCCGATGTCCTTCGGGTCGATCGGCAGGTAGGGCACCGCCCAGGTGAAGTCGTCCACCGGCACCCCGGCCGCCTCGGCGTCCTTCTCCAGGTGCTCGAAGCCCTTCTTGATGGCGTCCTGGTGGGAGCCGGAGAAGGCGGTGTAGACCAGCTCGCCGCCCCACGGGTGGCGCGGGTGCACGGGCAGCTGGTTGCAGTATTCGGTGACGCGGCGGATCTCGTCGATGTCGCTGAAGTCGATCTCGGGGTCGACGCCCTGGGAGAACAGGTTCATTCCCAGCGTGACCAGGCATACGTTGCCGGTGCGCTCGCCGTTGCCGAACAGGCAGCCCTCGATGCGGTCGGCGCCGGCCATGTAGCCCAGCTCGGCGGCGGCCACGGCGCTGCCGCGGTCGTTGTGCGGGTGCAGGGACAGCACGATCGAGTCGCGGTGCTTGAGGTTGCGGTGCATCCACTCAATCTGGTCGGCGTAGATGTTGGGGGTGGCCATCTCGACCGTGGCGGGCAGGTTGACGATGACCTTGCGGTCGGGGGTGGGCTGCCACACGTCGTTGACCGCGTCGCACACCTCGACGGCGTATTCCAGCTCGGTGCCGGTGAACGACTCCGGCGAATACTGGAAGTAGACGTCCACGTCGGTCGCGTCGGCGAGCTTCTTGACCAGCTTGGCGCCCTCGACCGCGATGGCCGTGATGCCGTCTCTGTCCTGGCCGAACACGACGCGGCGCTGCAGGGTCGAGGTCGAGTTGTAGAGGTGGACGATGGCCTGCTTGGCGCCCTCGATCGACTCGAAGGTCCGCTCGATCAGCTCCGGCCTGGCCTGGGTCAGCACCTGGATGACGACGTCGTCCGGAACGCGGCCCTCTTCAATGATCTGCCGGACGAAGTCGAAGTCGGTCTGCGAAGCGGCGGGGAAGCCTACTTCGATCTCCTTGTAGCCCATCCGTACCAGCAGCTCGAACATCTTGAGCTTGCGGTGCGGGTCCATCGGGTCGATCAGGGCCTGGTTGCCGTCGCGCAGGTCCACCGCACACCAGCGGGGCGCCTTGGTGATGACCTGGTCGGGCCAGGTGCGATCGGTCAGCCGGATAGGCTCGAACGGTTCATAGCGATGGATCGGCATGCGGCTGGGCTGCTGAGCGGTCATGTCAGATGCTCCTCGTCGGTCGTCGAAGGGAAGCGGCCGACGCGCACGACTGGCTCCGCGGCGAGGGAGCCGGCCTTAGAGGCCCCCGCCGCGGCAGCTAAGAAGCAGTCCGCGCAGCATGCCAAGCACGCTACCAGACGTCTCGGGATGCGCCGTCCTGGATCTCACATCTTGAGAGCCCTGGAGGATCCGGTTCACCCGCCGATCAGGACGCTGAGGCAGGTCACGCAACCTTCCAGCTTCTCAAATTCCGAGATATCAACCGTCGTCACGTTGAATCCGCGCTTTTCGAGCATCGCGGCGGTCCGGGGTGCTGAGGCGGCCATCAGGACGCGGTCGCCGCCCAGCAGCACCACGTGCGCGCCCGCCTCCTCCAGCGGCACCAGCAGCCCTGGCAGGTCCACGTGGCGGGGGTCGCCGATGAGCGTCCCGTCCGGGAGCGCCGTCACCGCCGACTTCAGGTGCAGCACCCCGGTCAGCTCCACGGACACCACCTGCCGGTCCGGCAGCAGGGCCGCGAGCTGGGCGATCCCGTCGTCGTTGGTACGCGCCGACCTGCCGACGTACACCGTGGGGCCGGCCTGCAGCACGTCCCCGCCGTCAAGCGTGCCCGGTGGCGCGATCTCCGCCGCCTTCAGCCCAAGCTCCCGTACGGCCCGCGCCACGGACTCCACCTCGGGCCGCCGTTCCGGCGCCCCGGGCCGGGTCAGCACGGCCAGCCGCCCCGCCACCACGACCGCGTCCTCCACGAACGGCGCGTCGGGAAGCTCGTCGGCGAGCTCGGCGTACGCGGGCCGCCACCCGTTGCCGGCCAGCGCGGCGACATAGGCATCGTGCTGTACGAGAGCCCGCTCGCGGTCCACAGGCTCGCGCTCGACATGGGTGACGATGCCCTCGGCGATCCGCGGGCCCGGCTTCCTTACGAGCGCGATACCAGACATAGGGCGTGTTCTATCACGTAGTGGTTAGAGTCGTGGGCATGCGTGATGACGAGATACTCACCAGGATCAGCGCTCTGGTCGACGAGGAGCACGTACTGCGCAACAGACTGACGGCCGGCGAGGTGACGACGGACGAGGAGCATGCGCGCATCAAGCAGCTGGAGGCGGCGCTCGACCAGTGCTGGGACCTGCTCCGGCAGCGCAGGGCCAGGCGGAACGCGGGCGAGGACCCCGACAACGCCGGTGCCCGCCCGGCCGACGAGGTGGAGAACTACCGGCAGTAAATCGTTCGCCCCGGCCGTTGCGCGTGCGCTTTGCTGGGGCGCATGACCATCCAGTCCATCGACCTCGACCGGCCGGGCGAGCTGGTCGAGGGCCTGTATGACGCGTACGTGGCGGCCTGCTCGGACTACCCCGGCCCCATGATCTCGCTGCCACGCTTCCGCCGCGACGTCTGCACCACCAGGCCCGGTACGCGAGCGGAGGTCTGGGTGGTGGAGGCGGACGGCAAGGTCGCCGGCGGATACGGGCTGGCGCTGTTCGACCTCGACAACACCCACGCGGCGTGGCTGTTCCCGCTGGTGGTCCGGCCGGAGTCGCGCGGGCGGGGGCTCGGCACGGCGCTGTTCGGGCACGCGGTGGACCGGTTGCGCGCGCACGGCAGGCGGCTGCTGCTCGCCGAGACGCCCGCCACCGGCGTGGGCGCCCGCTTCGCCCGGGCGCGCGGCATGACCGTCGGGATCACGGAGGCCCGCCGCACCCTCGACCTGCGTACGGCCGACTGGGCCGCGCTCGAGCGGATGATCCCCAAGGTCGACGGCTACTCCCTGGAGCGATGGGTCGGCCCGGCCCGCCCCGAGCTGCTGCCCGACCTCGCCACGCTGATGGGCGGCATGAACGACGCCCCGCGCGACGCCGACATCGAGGACGAGAACTTCAGCCTCGACCGCGTACGCGACCAGGAGGAGAGCATCCCCGACAGCGGCCGGACCTGCTACACCACGATCGCCCGCCGCGACTCCGACGGCGCTCCCGCCGGTTTCACCCGCGTCTACCTCAACGCCGACCGCTCCGACGGCTGGGGCAGCCAGGCCGACACGACGGTGCTGCGCGAGCACCGGGGCCACCGCCTGGGCCTGCTGCTCAAGCTCAGCAACCTGCTGTGGCTGCGCGAGCGGGAGCCGCACCTCGAACAGATCATCACCTGGAACGCCACCTCCAACGCCCACATGCTCGCCATCAACGAGGCCATGGGCTTCGAGTTCCTGGACGAGTGGAACGAGTGCCGGCTGTCGCTCTAGGCATGGAACACCGGTCGGCAGGGAAGTAACCTGATCCTTTATGACCTTGGAGGCGTTGAGGGACGGGGATCCGCGCCAGGTAGGGCCGTACACCCTGCTGGGCCGGCTCGGCGAAGGCGGGATGGGCGTCGTTTTCCTGGGTCAGGGCCCGGACGGCACGCGGGTGGCGGTCAAGCTCATCCACGCCAGGATGGACTCCGCCGACTTCAGGCGGCGTTTCGCCCGCGAGGTGGCGGCCGCCAAGCGGGTCGCCAGGTTCTGCACCGCTCCTGTCCTCGACGCCGATGTCCAGGGCGAGGTGGCGTATCTGGTCACCGAATACGTCGAGGGGCCGAGTCTGGGGGACGTCGTGCGCGACTCCGGGCCCTTGACGGGCTCGGCGCTGGACGGGCTGGCCGCCTCGATGGCGATGGCGCTGCGTGCCATCCACGGGGCCGGGGTGGTGCATCGCGATCTCAAGCCGTCCAACGTGCTGCTCTCCCAAGTAGGGCCCAAGGTCATCGACTTCGGCATCGCGCAGCTCGCGGGCGCGGAGGCGAGCAGCGCGATCATGGGGACGCCGGCGTACATGTCGCCTGAGCAGGTCTCCGGCGCCCACATCGGGCCGGCCTCGGACATCTTCTCGTGGGGCTGCACGGTCGCCTTCGCGGCCGGCGGCGTCCCGCCCTTCGGCTCCGGCTCGGTGCCCACGGTCCTGTTGCGCATCGTCAACGAGGCCCCGGACCTGCGAGGGCTTTCTGGTCCGCTGCGAGACCTGGTGGTGGCGGCACTGACCAAGAATCCGGCCGCGCGCCCCACGGCCCAGGACCTCATGGATCGCCTCAGCGTCTCCGACCCGTCCCTGCCGGCCTCCGCCTCGGCCGCTGGTGCGGCGGGCGCTGGGACGCCGTCCGCGGGTCCAGGGCCGTCGCCGGCCGCGCCTTCCGGCGCGCGACCACCGGCCGCCAGCCCCACCGGCCCGGGCGCGGCGGGTCCAGATCCTTCCGGGGCCCGCGCGGCGGACGCGCCGGGCGCGGCGGGCGGGCCTTTTGCGCAGGGTGGTGTGACCCATCCCGGTGGGGAGCCCTTAGTCACTGCTCCGAGGGCCGGTGCGCCGAAGGATGCTGCGGCGGCGGCCGGTGGAGACAAGGCCGGCGGGGCGGGGACCGGTGAGCCGGAGGCCCACACGCCGGAGGCCTCCACGGCGGCTGTGCGGCGTAGGCGGTTGATGGCCGCGGCGGCCGCCGTGGTCGTGGCCGTGGCGGGTGTGTCTGTGGCACTCCTCTTGGGTAATCCGGGCAGCCCGTCCGACCCCCAGAGCCCCGCAGCCGATGCCACCACCGGCGACGGCAGCCCAACGGGCGGCACCCGAAGAACGGCCACTGGAACGCCCGCCCAACCCCGGAACCCGCTGAGAGGGCGGGACAACGTCGCGTTCTACGCCCCCGCCGAGCCGGCCGCCAGCCGCCAAGCCGATCTCTGGGCCGCGGACCGGCCCGAGGATGCCGAGCTCATGCGCAAGCTGGCCGCCGTCCCCCATGCCATCCGCCTGGGCGAGCCCGAGGTCAGGTCCAAGGTCGACGACTCCATCACCGCCGCCCGGGAGTCAGGCGGCGTCCCCGTGTTCCTGATCAACTACATGCCCGGCAGCGACTGCCGGCCCATCGGCTCGTTCGACATGGCGGGCTACCGGGAGTGGATCAAGGGCATAGCGAGCCAGATCGGCAGCGCCGAGGCCGTGGTCATCCTGGAGCCGGCCAGCCTGGTCAAGATGCCCGGCACCGAGAACTGCGAGCTGCAAGGCTCCGCTGAGCAGCGCTACCGGGACGTGCGCGACGCCGTACAGACTCTCAAGGGCAATCCCGGCACCGCCGTCTACATCGACGGCAGTCAGGACATCTGGCCGGGCGCCGAGATCATGGCGGAGCGGCTGATCGGGGCGGGGATCGACAAGGCGGACGGGTTCTTCGTCAACGTCAACTCCTTCCACACCACGGACACGAGCGTCGCGTACGGCAAGAAGCTGTCGGCCTGCATCAGCACCCAGCTCGCCACGGGCAGGAAGGGCTGCCCTGCGGACGCGAAGGTGGACCCGGCCAGGATGCCGCATTTCGTCGTGGACACCAGCAGGAACGGCCGGGGCCCGTGGGCGCCGACGAAGCGCTACACGGACCCGCAGGTTTGGTGCAATCCGCCGGGGCGGGGCGTCGGGGAGCGGCCGACCACGGTCACGGGCGAGGAGCTGGTGGACGCGTACCTGTGGATCACCCGGGCGGGCACGTCCAACGGGCGGTGCAGGCGCGGGACCAACGGCGAGAAGGATCCCGAGCGCGGCGTCGTGTCGCCGGAGGCCGGGCAGTGGTGGGGTGAGCTGGCGCTCGAGAGGGCCGAATTGGCCAAGCCGCCGTTGCGCTGAAGTTACGACCGGAAGGCCCTCATGTTAAGCGGACGTTAGATCTGACCCCGACTCCCTTGTCCGAAGAACCTTCTGGGGTGAGGCTCTGGCCTGCAACCACTCCCCCCAGGAGGTTCGAAGTGAGCAAGGCACGCGTGCCGTGGAAGGCCGTCGTCGGCGGCTCTGTCGGCAATTTGGTCGAGTGGTATGACTGGTTTGTTTACAGCAGTTTCGCCGTCTACTTCGCCGCGTCCTTCTTCCCTGAGGGGAACGACACGGCCAAGCTGCTCAACACGGCGGCCATCTTCGCCGTCGGCTTCTTCATGCGCCCGCTCGGCGGCTGGCTGCTCGGCCGCTACGCCGACAGGAAGGGCCGCAAGGCGGCGCTCACGCTCACCGTCACGCTGATGTCCGCCAGCGCCCTGCTGATCGCGATCGCGCCGACGTACGAGGCGGTCGGCTACTTCGGCGCTCTGGTGCTGGTGGTGGCCCGCCTCCTGCAGGGCCTGTCCGTCGGCGGCGAGTACGCGGCCAGCGCCACCTACCTCACCGAGGCCACCCCGCGCGGCCGGCGCGGCTTCGCCTCGAGCTTCCAGTACGTCTCCATGACCGCCGGCCAGCTCGTCGGCCTCGGCCTGCAGATCGTGCTGCAGAACACGATGTCCAAGGAGGCGCTGAACTCCTACGGCTGGCGGATCCCGTTCGTGGTCGGCGCGCTGGCCGCGGCGGTGGTGTTCTACCTGCGCCGCAACCTCCTGGAGACCGACGCGTTCGACGAGGAGGAGCGCGAGGTCAAGGACGCCCGGCGCGGCACGATCAAGGCGCTGCTCGCCCACAAGCGGGAGGCGCTGCTGGTCATCGCGCTGACCATGGGCGGCACGGTCGCGTACTACACCTACACGACGTACCTCACGAAATACCTGTCGCTCACCGCGGGCCTGGCCAAGGAGACGGCCACCCTGGTGAGCTTCTGCGCGCTGTTCATCTTCATGTGCCTGCAGCCGCTGGCCGGGGCGCTGTCGGACCGGATCGGGCGCAGGCCGTTGCTGGTCACGTTCGGGCTCGGGTCGATGCTCGGCACGGTGCCGCTGATGACGGCGCTCGGCGGGGTGACGGGCTTCGGCGGGGCCCTCGTGCTCTCGCTCACGGGCCTGCTCATCATCACCGGCTACACCTCGATCAACGCCGTGGTGAAGGCCGAGCTGTTCCCGACGAACGTGCGCGCCCTGGGCGTGGCGCTCCCGTACGCGATCACGAACGCGCTGTTCGGCGGCACCGCTGAATACGTGGCGCTGTGGTTCAAGGACAGCGGCATCGAGTCCGGTTTCTTCTGGTACGTCTCCGGCTGCGCGGCGGTCTCGCTCGTCGTGTACCTGACCATGCGGGAGACCAGGGACGCGGCACTCTCCCGGGCAGAACGCGCCGCGACCGAGGCGGTGCCCACGCGCGTCTAATGTGACGTCATGCGAGTTCTGCTGGTCGAGGATGACGATCGGCTCGCCGCCGCGCTCACCACGGCCCTCGCCCGCCACGGTCACCAGGTCACCCGGGCCGGGCTGGCCGTCGACGCCCTCCGCCTGGCGGGGGGCGTCGATTTCGTGCTGCTGGACCTGGGGCTGCCCGACATGGACGGGCTCGATGTGCTGCGCCGCCTGCGGCGGGTGTCGGCGGTGCCGCTGATCGTGGTCACGGCCCGTACGCAGGAGCGCGAGGTGCTGCGCGGGCTGCGCTCCGGCGCCGACGACTACCTGGTCAAGCCGTTCCGCACGGTGGAGCTGATGGCCCGCATGGAGGCGGTGGTGCGGCGCGGCACCAGGCCGCGGCCGGTCCGCGACGACGTGGTGAGCGTGGGGGACGTCCGCATCGACCTGGAGTCCCGGCAGGTCACGGTGGGCGGCGAGCCGGTGACGCTGACCAGGCGGGAGTTCGACGTGCTGGCGCTGCTGGCCAGGGAGCCCGGCGTGGTGCGCAGCAGGGAGGAGATCCTCGACGAGGTGTGGGGCGATCCGCTGCTGTCGGCCTCCCGCTCGCTGGACGTGCACGTGGCGGGGCTGCGCTCGAAGACGGGCCGCCCGGGGCTGGTGGAGACCCTGCGCGGCACCGGATACCGGCTGGGCTCGACGGCGTGAACTCGCGGCTGGTGGTCACGTTCACGACGCTGATCGTGTTCCTGATCGCGGCGCTGGCGGTGCCGCTGGGGTTCGCCTACGCCTCCCATCGGACGAACCGGCTGCTCCTCGACCGCCGCGCCGATGCCACCCGCTTCGCGGAGCTGGCCGACCAGGCGGCGCGGGAGGGGGATTACGCGGGGTTGACCGCCGAGATCTCCCGCTACGCCGCCCTGTACGGCGCCGCCGTCCGCGTACGCGACCGCGACGGCTCCATCCGCGCCACCGTGGGCCGTTTCGAGGCCGACGACAGGGAGGCGACCCGCCTGGCCATGTCCGGTCGCACCACCGAGGATCTGCCGACGATCAGCCCGTTCGGCCCGGCGACCGTGCTGCTGGCCGAGTCGGCGGGCCGGGACGCGCAGCTGTCCGGCGTGGTCCTGCTGCAGACCCCCACCGATCAGGCCAGGCTGGACGTCTCGCTGGTGTGGGGCGCTCTGGCGGTCGGCGCGCTGGTCGCGCTGGCCTACTCCGCGCTGGCGGCCAGGCGGCTGGCCCGCTGGATCCTGCGTCCGGTCACCGAGCTGGACCGCACCACCCGGGCCATCGCGAAGGGCCGGATGGACGCGCGGGCGCATCCGGGCGCCGGGCCGTCCGAGCTGCGGCGGCTGGAGGAGCGCTTCAACGCGATGGCCGACGCGGTCGCCGACGCGATGGAGCGGCAGCGGGCGTTCGTGGCGGACGCCTCGCACGAGCTGCGCACCCCGCTCACCGTGCTCGGGCTGCGGCTGGAGAACCTGGAGCCGCACCTGAGCGGCGAGGGCACGGCCGAGTACGCGGAGGCCATGGCGGAGCTGGACCGGCTGGCGCTGCTGGTCGAGGACCTGCTGGCGCTGGCCAGGGTCGAGGCGGGGGCGGGCGTCGAGGGCAAGGTCGTCGAGCTGGAGGCGCGGCTGGGGGCGTGGCGGGAGGTGTACGCGGCGAAGGGCGTCAACCTGGTGACCGACATTCCCGAAATTTCTGAAGTTCCGGAGGCGGCGGCCAGGATCGCGGACATCGCCCTCGACAACGCCCAGAAGTTCGTGCCCGCGGGGGGCACCGTGACCGTCACCTTGGCCGGCGACGTGCTGCGGGTGGCCGACGACGGGCCCGGACTGGGCGAGGAGGAGCGGGCCGACGCGCTGGGGCGGTTCTGGCGCTCCGGCGCCCACGCCAACGTGCCGGGCAGCGGGCTGGGCCTGGCCATCGCCGCCGAGCTGGCCCGGGCGTGCGGGGGCACGATGCGGCTGCTGCCCGCCGTGCCGCACGGGCTGGTGGTCGAGCTGCGGATGGGTCAGCCGTAGACGGAGCGGTAGTAGCGGACGGCGCCCGGGTGGAGCGGGACGATGCCGGTGCCGATGGCGTAGCGCTTGTCGAGACGGCCGCCCGGGGCCGACGGGGCCTGGAGGCGGTCGCGGGCGCGGAAAAGGGTCTCGGTGATGGTGTACGCCACGTCGTCGGCGAGCGTGCTCCGGCACATCAGGTAGCTGGGAGTGCCCACGGTCGGCACCGGTTGCGTGGCGCCGTACGTGCCGGCGGGCACGGACGCGTGCTCGTACACCGGGCCGAAGCCGCGCCGCAGCACCGGCACCAACGGCTCCAGCGGGAGGAGGCGGATGTCGCCGAGCGCGGCGAGCGCGGGCGTGGGCACGCCGCCCGACCAGAAGAACGCCTCGATCGTGCCGTCGCGCAGCGCCTTGATCGACGCGTCCAGCTCCAGCCTGACGATCCCCGGGGGCTTGCGCAGGCCTGCGGCGGCCAGCACGCGGGTGGCGGTCACCGCCGTGCCCGACCCCTCCGCCCCGATGGACACCGCGCGCCCGGCCAGCTCCGTGACCTCGGCGATCCCGGTGTCCTTCGGCACGACCAGGTGGACGTAGTTCATGTACATCCTGGCCAGCGCGGACACCGGCTGATGGCGTACGCGTACGGCGTCGTCGGCGCTGTCGGCCAGCGAGAATCCCGCGTCGGCCCGCCCGTCGGCCATCATGGCGAGGTTCTGCACGCTGGCGGCGGTGCGCAGCACCCGCACGCCCAGCCCGTCGCGCCGCAGCTCCGCGGCGAGCCGGTCCCCGAGCTGCCCGTACGGCCCGCCCGCCAGCCCGGTCGCCAGCCGCAGCTCGGGCCACCCGTCCCGAGAGCCCGAGCACCCGGCCGCCAGCACGGCCAGGCCGAGCAGGGCGCGGCGGGATATAGGCATGAATTCACGCTATCCGGTGCAACAGAATGGATGTTGTGACCGCACGCCTGCGCATCGCCCCAGAGCTGAGGATGTTCCTGCCCGTGATCCGCCGCCAGGAGTGGCAGGAGGTGACCCCTGACGGCACGTCCACGCTGGGCCACCACGTCGAATCGCTCGGCATCCCGCTGACCGAGGTGGGCCCGATGCTCGTGGGCGGGCGGGGCGTGTCGCCCTCCTACCAGCTCGCGCCCGGCGACGTGGCGGAGGTGCACCCGGTGCCCCGGCCGCAGCAGTTGCCCGAGGAGCCGCGCTTCCTGCTCGACGTGCACCTGGGCACGCTGGCGCGGCGGCTTCGGCTGCTCGGGATCGACGCCGCCTACCACAACGACATGGACGACCCCGCGCTCGTGGTGCAGGCCAACGACGAGCGCCGGGTGCTGCTCACCCAGGACCGCGGCCTGCTGCGCCGCCGTGCCTTGTGGATGGGCGCGTACGTGCGCGGCTCCAGCCCCGCCGACCAGCTCCGCGACCTGCTCGAACGCTTCTCACCGCCGCTGCGCCCGTGGACCCGGTGCACGGCGTGCAACGGGGAGCTGGAGCCGGTGACCAAGCAGGAAGTGGCGCCTTTGCTGGAGGCCGGCACGAAACGCCACTACGACGCGTACGGCAGGTGCCGGGACTGCGGCCAGGTCTACTGGCACGGGGCGCATAGCGGCCACCTGGAAGAAATCGTGCAGACGGCGCTCGTCTGGACTGACGGCGCGAATTCTCGCTGATCCGCACCACAAGACAGGGGCACGTTCCGACACGGGCGTGTCCCTGTCTTGTGCCGACATTCAAAATTACCTCTTGTAGTCATGCGACTACTCTATGTATGTATGGAGGTGCTGGCCAGCGCTTATTCCCCGACACCCCTCCGTGAAGGAGCACCAGAATGCGCTTGAAGCGGGTCTCACTCATCGTCGGCGCCGCCGCCATGGCCGCGCTGCCGCTGTCAGGACAGGCCGCGCTCGCCGCGGCTCCCCCACCCGGCACCCCCGGCGGGGGCTGCCTGGCCGACGGCGAGATCGGCCGCTACCTGTCCAAGGAAGGCAGCGCGACGGCCACCTTCTCCAGCGAGTTCCTCGATGGGCTGAACCGGGCGGGCGTCACGATGGAGGCGATCGAGCCCATCAAGATGGTCGATGGCGGCAGGGCCGCCTGGCTGCCGGTGGGCGAGCGCTACGACAACATCGAGACGCCCAGCGGCCGGGTCTGCTACCCCGGCGGCTTCCGGTTCACCAAGCAGTCGACCGGCACGGTCTACGAGATCGACACCTTCTGGGTGCTGTTCGCGGCCGTGGCCGACAGCAAGTTCCTGACCACCCCGTTCGTCAACGGAGAGCGGCGCCCGGGCGGCGAGCTCACCATGGTCAACTTCCGCGTCCCGCAGGCGCTCATGCCGGGCAACTTCGTCCCGCACAACGGCGGTGTCGGCCCGCTCAAGGTCATCCTGTCCATGGACGCCGTGTGGGCCGACGATCTCAACACCGCGCTCGGCACCGGCTTCCGCGGCGGCACGCACTGGGGTGACCTGGACATCGCCTGGCGGGGCGTGCCGAGCAAGCCCATTCCGTCCGGCGCCTCGCTCGGCATGGCCGGACTCAACGTCGTCGCCGACGCGATCCAGCGCGGCGGGACCGCCTCGTCTTTCCCGGGCGTACTGCCCTTCCCCTGACCGGGCGGCGGGTTCTGACCCGTGCCTGCCACAAGCGCCCCGCACGGCGGGGTCGTCCGCTCGGCGTGCCCGTGACATCGCGGGTGTGCCACCTGCAACCCCCATCGATGAAAGGTGAAAGGCATGCGTGTTCTCGTACGCGCCGCGCACATGCTCGCGCTCGGCTCGGCCCTCCTCCTCGCGACGCCGGCGCTTCCCGCCGCCGCCGCCCAGTCGTTCCCGATTCCGGGTGCCCCGTCCATCGACCCGCCCACCGCCGCCTGCTTCAAGCTGCCGTACTTCGGGCCGAAGGGGCACGCGGACTTCGACTTCGGCGACGAGATCATCAGGCTGATGAACGAACGCGGCGTCCGGATCGAAGGCATCGCCCCAATGCAGGCCAAGCCCGGCAACAAGGGCATCCACATGCCCATCGGCTGGAAGCAGGACCACATCGACCCCTGCAACGGCGTCTACTACCCCGGCGGGTTCACGGTGGTCGACGAAAAGAGCGGCCACCGGGCCGCCGTCCACGACATCTATCTGCGCCCCGACGGCGCCCACGCCCAGGTCACGATCGACGGCCAGGCGCAGGGCGAGCAGCTCGTGGCCACGTACAAACTGCACGAGTTCGCTTGGAACGTTCCCACACCACGCCCGTTCGAAGGCGGCGTCGGCCCCAAGATCTGGCCCTTCTACGTCAGCGCCTACCTGTCGCAGAAGCTCAGGGAGTTCACCGGCATCCACCTGAACGAGGGCGACTACCTCGCCAACCTCGACGCGGTCGTCCAGTACGTGCCGTGACGCGCGGCCCCATCTGACAACCCGGCCGCGCCCGCGACCCGCGCCGCGGGCGCGGCCCCCCTGAAGCGAGGAACATCATGCGCCACACCAGAAACCCAAACAGATCCGGCAGGCGGTCCTGGATCACCGTCGGCGTCGCCTCGGCGGCGGTGCTGACGGCCACCGTGCTGCTCGGGCCTGCCATGGCCCCCGGCACGGCGACCAGCCACTGGGACGCCCCCAACACGATGGCGAACAAGCAGATCGACGCCGCCGACCTGTACGCCTTCACCAGCCCCGAGAAGCCCGACACCGTCACCATCATCGCGAACTACGTCCCGTTCCAGTTCGACCACAAGCCTTACCAGTTCGACACGAACGCCCGCTACGAGATCCACGTCGACAACACCGGCACCGGCAAGCCCGCCGTCACCTACCGGTGGACCTTCCGCAACAAGGGCCTGCCGGTGCCCTCGTTCGTCCGCAAGCGCGAGCACCAGGCCGGGCCGGTGGACTCCCTGGTCGAGCAGAGCTTCACGCTGACCAGGCTGCGCCCCGGCAAGCCGGAGGAGACTCTGATCAAGGACGGGTACGTGGCCCCCACCAACATGGGTTCCCTGGTCACGCCCAACTACGGGACGCTGCGCCGCAAGGCCGTGCTCGACCTGCCCGGCGGCGGGAAGGTGTTCACCGGCACCGCCGCCGACCCGTTCTTCGGCGACAACAAGGCGGTCATGCTGCTGCGGTTCGGCCTGCCGTTCCCCGACATCAAGACCGGCGTGCCGATGAACGTCAACGCCATCGCCCTGCAGTTGCCCAAGTCGGAGCTGGCGCTCGGCCGCGACCCGGCGGCCAACCCGGTCATCGGCGTCTGGACGACGGCCGCGCGCAAGTCCACCGGCCTGCTCGGCTCCGGCTCGGGCGACTACAAGCAGCTCTCGCGGCTGGGGAACCCCAACTACAACGAGGTCATCATCCCCAAGCAGTCCCGCGACCGCTTCAACGGCACCATGCCCGGTGGCGACGAGAACGGCGGCATGGTCGTCCCCGCCACGCTCGACCCCGAGCAGGCCAAGGTCGTCGCTCCCAGAGCGGGTGCCACGACCCCGGCGACGCCGCGCAAGGACCTGGAGGAGATCTACCTCACCGGCCTGACCACGCGGCGTGACGGGCCGATCAAGGAGGACCTCAACTCCCAGCTGCTCAACCGGGACGTGTCGGGCATCCAGCGGGCCGAGGAGCTGCGGCTCAACATGAGCACCCCCGTCACCGCCAAGCCCCACCAGTACGGCTACCTCGGAGGCGACAAGCAGGGCTACCCGAACGGCCGCCGCCTCACCGACGACGTGGTGACCATCAACCTGCGGATGCTGCTCGGCGAGCCCGCCGGACGCGGCAAGCCCGACGTGGTGGACGAGAACAATCCCACCTTCCTCACCCAGCCCATCACCGACTCCTTCCCCTACCTGGCGCTCCCCGGCGTCATCGCCTAGACGGAACGAGGACGGCCGAACCGATGACACGCCTACGGAGACTCCTGCCCCTGCTGGTCTGCACGCTGCTGGGCGGCGCGCTGCTGGTCCTGTTCTCTCCCGGCGGCCTGCTGCGCGGGAACGAGCCGCCGCCGCGGCCGGCGGGGCGGTCTCCGGAGGTGTACATCGACCTCGGCCAGGAGCACCTGCGCCGCCACCCGGACGACGCCGCGACCTGGGCGAGCCTCGGCCACGCCTATCTGGAGCAGGCGCGCGGCAGCGGGGACACCGCCTATCACGGCAAGGCGCAGGGGGCCTTCGAGCGCTCCCTGCGGCTGTCCCCCGGCGGCATCGACGCCGTGATCGGGATGGGGGCGCTGGCCAACGCCAGGCACGACTTCGCCGCAGGGCTCCGCTGGGGCGAGCGGGCCCGCGCGGCGGCGCCGTACCGGTGGCCGCTGTACGGCGTGCTCACCGACGCCTACCTGGAGCTGGGCGACTACGAACGCGCCGAGGCCAGCCTGCGGCGCATGCTCGACGGACGGCCCGACCTCGCCTCCTTCACCCGCGTCGCGCGCATGGAGCACCTGCACGGGCACGACGACCGCGCACGGCACGCCCTGGAGCGGGCCCGCGAGATCGCCGCGAGCTCCACCGAATACGCCTTCTGCCTGTGGCAACTGGGCGAGCTGGCCTGGAGCTCGGGGGACGCGCGGGGCGCGGTCGCCGCCTACGATCGGGCGCTGACCGCCGAACCCCGGCACGCGCCCTCCCTGGCGGGCCGGGCCCGCGCGCTGGCCGCGCTCGGGCGCACCGCCGAGGCACTGCGCGACTACGCCGCCGCCGTCGCCCGCGCGCCGTCTTACGTGGTCGAATACGGCGAGCTGCTGGAGCACCTCGGCGACCGGGCCGGGGCGCGGCGGCAGTACGCGGTGTTCGCCGCGCAGGAGAAGCTGCTGGCCGCCGGCGGGGCCGGCGACGACCTGGCCGTGGGGCGGTTCGAGGCCGACCACGGGGACCCGGCCGCCGCCGTGCGCCGCCTGCGGGCGGAGTGGAAACGGCGGCAGAGCGTGGAGGTGGCCGACGCACTCGGCTGGGCGCTGCACCGCGCGGGCCGCCACGCCGAGGCCGCCGGGTACGCCGCGCGCGCCGCCCGGCTCGGCGGGCGCAACGCGCTGTTCGCCTACCACCGCGGGGAGATCGAGCGGGCGCTCGGGCACCCGGATGCCGCGCGTGCCCATCTGGCCGATGCCCTCTCCATCAACCCGCACTTCTCACCGGGCGGGGCAACACGAGCCCGCGCGGCACTCGCCGAATCGGCCCACCCGGCATGATCGCCCGCGCCAACGCCGCTGCCACCGTCCGCTCCAACACCGCCCGCGTCGCTACGGTGCTCGCGGTCGTCGTCCTGGCTACCGTGGTTCCCGCCGTTCCCGCCGCCGGAAGGGCGGCGCATCCTCTGGGGAACTTCAGCGTCAATCGATACGACGGGCTCGTGATCTCCCGGGACCGGGTCGAGGACACCGCGATCGTGGACAGCGCCGAGATCCCCACCCTGCAGCAGCGCCAGAGCGCCCGGCCAGGCGAGCCGGCGAGCGTGTCCGCCCGGCGCGCCTGTGCCGAGCTCAGCGGGGCCGTCCGCGCGCAGGCCGGCGGGCGGCCGCTCACCTGGCGCGTCACCGAGGCGTCCTTCGCCTATCACCCCGGCGCGGCAGGCCTGCCGACCAGCAGGCTGGAGTGCCGCCTGACCGCGCCCGTCCGCGTGGACCGGCCGCTCGCCCTCACCTTCGCCAACCACTACAGGAGCGACGTCGTCGGCTGGCGGGAGATCACCGCGACCGGGCGCGGCGTCCGGATCAGCCGGTCCGACGTGCCCGCGCGCAGCGTGTCGGGGGAGCTGCGCGACTACCCGGCCGACCTGCTCAGCTCGCCGCTCGACATCAGGCAGGCGCGGCTCACGGCGGAGCCGGGCAGCGGGGAACGCGAGACGGCGGTGAGCGTGCCGGGCGTGGACGTGATCACCCGCTACACCGGCATGCTGGCCGACCGGCTCAACGGGCTGCTGGGCGCCGACCGGCTGACCGTGCCGCTCGGGCTGCTGGCCCTGCTGCTGTCGCTGGTGCTCGGTGCCGTGCACGCCGCCATGCCCGGCCACGGCAAGACCGTCATGGCCGCGTACCTGGCCGGGCGGGAGGGGCGGCTCCGGGACGCCTGCACGGTGGCGGCCACGGTCACGCTGACCCACACGGCGGGGGTTCTGGTCTTGGGCGTGCTCGTCACGGTGACCGCCTCGCTCGCGGGAGACGTGGTGCTGGGCTGGCTCGGGGTGGTCAGCGGGGTCATCATCGCGCTGACCGGCACTGCTCTGCTCCGCTCGGCCCTCCGCTCCCGCCATCGAAGCCCTGCCCAAACCCACGACCATGGGCACGGCCACGGCCACGGCCACGGCCACGGGCACGGGCACGGCCACGGGCGTTGGGGGCGGGGTGCGGGAGTGGTGGCGCTGGGGATCGCGGGTGGGCTGGTGCCGAGCCCGTCGGCGCTGGTGGTGCTCCTGGGCGCGATGGCGCTGGGACGCACCGCGTTCGGCGTGCTGACCGTCCTGTGCTACGGCCTGGGCATGGCGCTGACGCTGCTCGGCGCGGCGCTCGCGCTGCGCCGCCTGCGCGACCTGACCCTGACCGGCCGCCTCCAGCGCCTGCGCCCTTTCACCGCCACCATGACCGCCGCGCTCGTCCTGCTCGTCGGCACGGGCGTCACCGTGCGCGCCGTGGCCATCCTGGTCTGACCGACTGTCCCCGCACAGCCCGTCCGGCAACGGCGTGAAATGTGCCATCCTGATCAACGTTCCCTGCCGTACACCTCGCGCAGGCCGCCAAGCCGGCCGCCAGGGCCGCCGCCGAGCAGGCCAGGGGCATCGCCGTCCGGCTCGGCGACCGGCTGCTCGACGCGCACGCGCTGCTGGCCCTGGCCCGGGTGAACCGGGCGGAGGGCGCGCTGGAGCGCTCGCGCGAGCTGGCCGGGACCGCGCTGGAGGTCTTCGAGGAGACCGGCGACCTCCAGGGCGGCGCGAACGCCAGGGCGCTGCTGGCACAGTGAGGACCGCCGGCCGAACAGTTCTGTGAGAAAGGTGACTGCCCGAAATTTCAGGCGCGCATCTCGGGCGTTAATTGGCCATTGCTGCATGTTTCACAAAAACACAAGCCTCGTAATGTACGCGTGCGCCTGGGTGCGAAACCAACACGACATCAACCGGCAACAGCGAGGAAACCGCCGGTTCCTATGGTCCGGCCATGCGGCTTACCTCACACGAGCAGGAGCGCCTGCTCATCCACGTCGCCGCCGGGGTGGCGCGCGAGCGGCAGGCCAGGGGCCTGCGGCTCAACCATCCCGAGGCTACCGCCATCATCGCGTCGTTCCTCATGGAAGGGGCCAGGGACGGGCGTTCCGTGGCCGAGCTCATGGAGTCGGGACGGTCGGTGCTCGGCCGGGCCGACGTCATGGAGGGGGTGCCGGAGATGCTGGAGAGCGTGCAGATCGAGGCCACGTTCCCGGACGGCACGAAACTGGTGACCGTGCACAGGCCGATCCCGTGATCCCGGGCGAATACGTGCACCCCGAAGGCTCGATCGCGCTCAACCCCGGGCGTGAGCGGGTGACGGTGCGCGTGGTCAACACGGCGGACCGGCCGGTCCAGGTGGGCTCGCACTACCACTTCGCGGCCGCCAATCCGGGGCTGGAATTCGACAGGAAGGCGGCCTGGGGGATGCGGCTCGACGTGCCGGCCGGGACGGCGATCAGATTCGAGCCGGGCGTCGAACGCGACGTGACGCTCGTACCCCTCGCAGGCGCCCGGGTGGTCCCGGGACTGCGCTCAGAGTGGGCGGGGCCGCTCGATGGCTGACGGAGCTCGGATGTCCCGCGCCCGCTACGCGGCGCTGTACGGGCCCACCGTCGGGGACCAGATCCGGCTGGCCGACACCGACCTGTTCATCGAGGTCACCGAGGACCTGTCGATGGGGCCCGCCGGGGCCGGCGACGAGGCGGTCTTCGGCGGCGGCAAGGTGATCCGCGAGTCCATGGGCCAGGCGCGCACCACCCGGGCCGAGGGCGCCGCCGACCTGGTCATCACCGGCGCGGTGATCCTCGACCACTGGGGCGTGGTGAAGGCCGACGTCGGCATCCGCGACGGCCGGATCTACGCCATCGGCAAGGCCGGCAACCCCGACACCATGGACGGTGTGGACCTGGTCATCGGGCCGTCCACGGAGGTGCTGGCGGCCAACGGCAAGATTCTCACCGCCGGGGCCGTCGACTCGCACGTTCACCTGATCTGCCCGCAACTGCTCGACGAGGCCATCGGGTCCGGCGTCACCACGATCATCGGGGGCGGGACCGGGCCCGTCGAGGGCACCAAGGCGACCACCGTCACCGGGACCTGGTATCTCGGCAGGATGCTGGAGTCGCTGGATGCGTACCCGCTGAACTTCGCGCTGCTCGGCAAGGGCAACACGGTCAGCTCGGCCGGCCTGCTCGAGCAGCTCGAGGCCGGGGCCTCCGGGTTCAAGCTGCACGAGGACTGGGGCACCACGCCCGCGGCCATCGACGCCTGCCTGAGCGTGGCGGACGCCACCGGCGTGCAGGTGACCATCCACACCGACACGCTCAACGAGGCCGGGTTCGTCGAGTCGACGCTCAAGGCCATCGGGGATCGGATGATCCACGCGTACCACACCGAGGGCGCGGGCGGCGGGCACGCGCCCGACATCATCCGCGTCGCCGCCTACTCCAACGTGCTGCCCTCCTCCACGAACCCGACCAGGCCGCACACCGTCAACACGCTCGACGAGCACCTCGACATGCTGATGGTCTGCCACCACCTGAACCCGTCGATCCCGGAGGACCTGGCCTTCGCCGAGTCGCGCATCAGGCCCTCGACGATGGCGGCCGAGGACGTGCTGCACGACATGGGCGCGATCTCGATGATCGGGTCGGACTCCCAGGCCATGGGGCGGATCGGCGAGACGATCATCCGTACGTGGCAGACGGCGCACGTCATGAAGGCGCGGCGGGGGTCGCTGGGCGGCGGCCCGGCGGACAATCTCCGCGCCCGCCGCTATATCGCGAAATATACGATCTGCCCGGCCATCGCCCACGGGCTGGACGCCGAGATCGGCTCCGTCGAGCGCGGCAAGCTCGCCGACCTCGTCCTCTGGGACCCGGCGTTCTTCGGGGTCAAGCCCGACCTCGTACTCAAGGGCGGCATGGTGGCCTGGGCCCAGATGGGCGACGCCAACGCCTCCATCCCGACCCCGCAGCCGGTGCTGCCCCGCCCCATGTTCGGCGCCTCGCCGGTCACGGCCGCGGCCACCTCGCTCCACTTCGTCGCGCCACTGGCCCTGGAGTCGGGGCTGGCCGACCGGCTGTCCGTACGCCGCCGCCTGGCCCCGGTCGCGGACGTGCGCCGGCGCGGGAAGTCCACGATGCCGCTCAACGACGCCCTGCCCAGGATCGAGGTGGCGCCCGACACGTTCGAGGTCCGCATCGACGGCGACCTCATCGAGCCATCCCCCGCGACCAGCCTGCCCATGGCGCAGCGCTACTTCCTGTTCTGATGAACGCGGCCCTGCTCCTCCTCGCCGACTCTCGCCTCCCGGCCGGGGGCCACGCCCATTCGGGCGGCACCGAACGGGCGGTGGCGTCGGGGGCGGTGTGCGACGTGCCGTCGCTGGCGCGCTTCCTGGGGGGCCGCCTGCGCACCTCAGGCGCCCTCGCCGCCGCCCTGACGGCCGCCGCCCACCTCCAAGCCTCCCGCACGCCTGGCGGCAACGCGGCCGAGGCCGGCCAGGAGTCTCCTTGGATGCGGCTCGATGCCGAGGTCGATGCCAGGACCGCCTCCCCCGCCCAGCGGGACGCCTCCAGAACCCAGGGCAGGCTGCTGCTCAGGGTCGCCCGCCGGGTGTGGCCGTCGGCGGTGCTGGACGAGCTGGCGCGGGACGTACCGAGTCCCCATCACCCGATCGCGCTCGGGGTGGCGGCGCACGCGGCGGGAGCCACCTCCGAGGAGGCGGCCATGGCGGCGGCATACCACGCGATCAGCGGCCCGGCCACGGCCGCGGTCCGGCTGCTGGGCCTGGACCCGGTCGCCGTGCACAGACTGCTGGCCGACCTCGCCCCCGACCTCACCACCGTGGCCGCGGAAGCCCATTCCGCCGCCGCGGACGCCTGCCCGGGCATCCACCTCGCCCCCCGCTGGGAGGCGCTGCCCGCGTACTCAGCACCAGCACTGGACCTCCTGGCCGAGCAGCATGCGCGGGCCGAGGTCAGGCTGTTCGTCTCATAGGAAGGAGCACGACATGGGCGCCGTACACGACGACCATCACCACGCCCCTGACGGCCGCGGCAGAGCGCTGCGGCTGGGGGTGGGCGGCCCGGTGGGCAGCGGCAAGACGGCCCTGGTGGCCGCGCTGTGCCGGACCCTGGGGCCGTCTCTGTCCCTGGGAGTGGTGACGAACGACATCTACACCACCGAGGACGCCGATTTCCTGCGCAAGGCGGGCGTACTCGATGCCGAACGCATCCTCGCGGTCGAGACCGGCTGCTGCCCCCACACCGCCATCCGCGACGACATCGCGGCGAACCTCGACGCCGTCGAGACCCTGGAGCACCGGTTCGGCCCGCTGGACCTGGTGATCGTGGAGAGCGGCGGCGACAACCTGACGGCCACGTTCAGCCGGGGCCTGGCGGACAAGCAGATCTTCGTCCTGGACGTGTCCGGCGGCGACAAAGTGCCGCGCAAGGGCGGCCCCGGCGTCACGACGGCGGACCTGCTGGTCGTCAACAAGACCGACCTGGCCCCGATGGTGGGCGCCGACCTGGGCGTGATGGCCCGTGACGCGGAAGCGGTGCGCGGCGAGCGGCCGGTGCTGTTCACCTCGATCAGGCAGGATCCCACCGCCGAGACCGTGGCCGACTGGGTCTCGGAGCAGGTGTGGGCCTGGTCCCACAGCCACGCGTCCCCCGTCTCCTGATGCCCGCCCAGGCCGCCACACCCCCGCAGCCCGCCGGCACCGCCACACACCGCCGGCCCGCCGGCACCGGGGACGCGGCGGGGCGCCAGAGGCCCGCCGACGCCGCCACACAGCACCGGCCCGGCGGCGGCGCGGCCGAGGAACCGCTGTCGTCGCGAGGGCGGCGGGCGATGCGGGCCAAGGCCGCCGTGGCGACGACCCTGGGTGCGGACGGCAGGACCCTGGTGACCCGGCTGGCCTCGGCGCCGCCGCTCACATTGCGCCAGACCGGCCCGCACACCGTCCACCTCGTCTCGACGGCGGCCGGCCCGCTCGGCGGCGACCGGCTGGCGCTGGATGTCGAGGTCGCCCCGCGTACCACCCTGGAGCTGGGCTCGGTGGCCAGCACCCTGGTCCTGCCCGGCGAGGGCGAGTCGGAGATGCTGATCACCGCCCGGGTGGGCGCGGGCGCGACGCTGCGTTTCACCCCCGAACCCACGGTCCTCGCCACCGGCTGCGAGCACCGCCTGATCGTCCGTCTCGCCCTGGAGCCGGGCGCGAGCGTGCTGTGGCGCGAGGAGATCGTCTTCGGCCGGTACGGCGAGGAGCCCGGCCGCTGCCACGCCCGCTTCGACGCCACCTGCGCCGGCCGCCCCCTGATCAGGCAGGAGTTCACCGTCGGCGACCCGGCGCTCGACACCTCCCCGGCCGTCTACGGGACGGCCCGCTGCGTGGGCACCACGTTCCTCACGGCGACCGCCAAGGGACCGCTCGTCGCCGAGGGGGTCGCCGTCCTGCCCCTGGCGGAGTCCGGCACGCTGGTGTCGGCTCTGGCCGCCGACGCGGTGGAGTTGCGATCGCGACTGGAATGGGGGGAAAGAGCGGCCTGCGTCGATGGTGATGACTCCGTCGCACAAGGTAGGCGAGCGGGCTGACCCGGCATACAGTGATCGTGTGGCCGATGACCTCCAGCCCGCGCCCGTCCGACCGCGCACCCGTCGCGGCTACGCGCTGGCCGTGTCCGTCGCCGGAGCGCTCCTGGTGTGCTGCGCGATCCTGCCCTGGGCGGGGCTGGAGGCGCGCAGTGCCCTGATCGGCGGCGGGGTGGCCAACGACATGCGCGGCATCGACGACGCGTTCGGCGTCTACACGCTGCTCGCCGGGCTGCTCGCGCTGGCGTGCGGCCTGGCCGGGGTGCTCACCCGCCCGCGGCTGGCCGCCCTGGCCCTCGTCCCGGGGGCGGCGGCGGTGCTGGTGGTGGTGATGTTCGTGACCCACGGGAGCGGGCTCCAGGACCGGATCTCCATCGATCTGGGTGAGGTGCTGTCGATCGCGCCGGTGATCAGGATCGGCTGGTTCGCCGCGCTGGCGTGCTCGGTCGCGGTCGTCGTCCTCGCGGCCCTGGCGTTGTTCCGCCGCTCATAGCGGCGCGGCGGGAGATCAGTCGTAGAAGCCCAGCCTGCGCAGCTGCTTGGGGTCGCGCTGCCAGTCCTTGAGCACGCTGATCCGCAGGTCCAGGTAGACGCGCGTGCCCAGCAGCGCCTCGATCTGCTTGCGGGCCCTGGTGCCCACGTCCCGTAGCCGCTCGCCCTTGTGCCCGATGATGATGGCCTTCTGTGAGGGCCGCTCCACGAACAAGTGCGCGTAGATGTCCAGCAGGTCGTCGCGCCCCTCGCGGGGCAGCATCTCGTCGACCACCACCGCGATCGAGTGGGGCAGCTCGTCGCGTACGCCCTCCAGGGCCGCCTCCCTGATCAGCTCCCCCACCAGCACCTGCTCCGGCTCGTCGGTGAGCTGGCCGCCCTCGTAGAGCGGCGGCGACTCGGGCAGGTGCTCGATCAGCACATCCGCGAGCACGTCGAGCTGGTCACCCGACTGCGCGGACACCGGCACGATCGCGGCGAACTCCGCCACCTGCGACACAGCCAGCAGCTGGGCGGCGATCTGCTCCTTGGACGCCAGGTCGCACTTGGTCACCACGGCCACGACGGGCGTCTTCTTCACCGCGGACAGCTTGTCGGCGATGAACCGGTCGCCCTTGCCGATCGGCTCGTTGGCGGGGACGCAGAAGCCGATCGCGTCCACTTCGGTCAGCGTCGACAGCACCAGGCTGTCGAGCCGCTCGCCGAGCAGCGTGCGCGGCCGGTGCAGGCCCGGTGTGTCGACGATGATGAGCTGGGCGTCGGGACGGTGCACGATGCCCCTGATGACGCGCCTGGTCGTCTGCGGTTTGGACGAGGTGATCGCCACCTTGGCGCCGACCAGGGCGTTCATCAGCGTGGACTTGCCGACGTTCGGCCTCCCCACGAAGCAGGCGAATCCGGCGCGATGGCTGTCTGGCGAAGTCACGTACTGCATTGTGTCCCATCAACGAGCGTGCTCACGCCACCAGGCGAATGCCTCGGGCGCCACGCCGGGCGTCCAAGGGGTCGTCGGCAGCCCGGCAAACTCCTCCTCGGTCACCCACCGGAAGCCGTTGATCTCGACGCCGTCGGGCCGCGGGACGCCGGAGACCAGCGCGCAGCCGTAGACCGCGATGACGTAGCCGACCTGGTGGCCGTTCGGGTAGGTGGTACGGAACTCCGGTCCGCCGTAGACGCCGATCAGTCCGCGTACCTCGGTCTCGACGCCGAGCTCCTCGCGCAGCTCCCTGACCACGGCGTCCTGCGGCCGCTCGTCGGGGTCGATGCCGCCGCCCGGCGCCGCCCAGAGCCCCACGTCGCCGTGGCGGGCCGCCAGCAGCCGGCCGTCGTCGTCGAACACGAAGCCGGCCACCGACGGCAGCATGAGCAGCTCGGCGCCCACCTTCTCGCGCAGCCGTGCCAGGAACGGCGACATCGGCATGTCAGCCCCGCAGCGTGCCGTCGGGACCGGCCACGAGCAGCGATTTGACGCCCAGCTCCGCGGCCACGGCCGCGTCGTCCGCGCTCGGCTCGCCGCCGGTCACCAGCGCCACGGCCTCCAGGGACCGTGCGCCGCTGGAGATCGCCATGGCCACCGCCACCTGCACGGCCGACAGGGTGAGCGAGTCCAGCGCCACGTTGGTCGCCGCGTAGGTGCGTCCGGTCTCGTCGCGTACGGCGGCCCCTTCGGCGGTGCCGTTACGCGCCCTGGTCGCCCGCGCCAAGGTAATGATCTTGCTGTCTTCAGGATCGAGAGTCACGTGGACCAGATTAGGCGTCAACCAGGGAGATGGCCGCCTCGACCACCTCTCTGGTGCGGGTGGCGTCCACCTCGTTCATGCCCGTGTGCACCACCGACACCAGCGTGTCGCCCACCCGCGAGAGCACGACGTCCATCGCGTACGGATAGCCGTTCAGCCGGCCCTGCAGCCGCGCGCTCACCGCCCCGTCGCCCGCGCCCTCGACCGGCAGCTCCAGCAGCCGCAGATCGGTGCCGGAGGAGGTGCGTACCGCCCGGCACGACTCCCGAGCCCTGGCCAGCGCGGCGAGATGCTCCTCCGCCTCCCCGGCGGCGTACCGGGCCAGGCCCACCCCGGCCTGCTCCCCCAGCCCGTCGCCGTGGTAGCTGACCGCCGCCTGGGCGGTCAGCGCCTGCTCGGGCGCGCGCCCTCCGGCCGGCGCCAGCAGTGCCCGGCAGCTCTTGTTCCCGGACCCGAACGGCATTCGCCACGCCTGCCCGGGCCGGACCGTGAAGCCGTCCGGCAGCCGCGGCTGCTTCCTGAGCACCTCGTGCAGCTGGGCCATGGCCTGCGTGTCGAGGAAACTCTCCGCTCCCTCGCCCCCGCATCCGGCCAGGGCGCAGGCCAGCAGCACGCAGGCCATGATCCCCGGTTTGCGTCTCATGATCCCCCCTGGATCGCAACTTGCCCCACCCACTAATGCGGCAATCCACGGGAGTTCCCACCCATACGCAAAAAGGGTGCCCTCACCCGGTTTCCCGGATGAGAACACCCTTTACGCCGATCAGCGTCTCGGCCCCCCAGCCGAGGACGCTGTCGTCCCCCCGGGAAGCATCCCCCGCCGCGAACCCCACCCGGCGTACGGACGCTTCCTCTCTGACACCCACCGCACTGGATGTCGTATTTAGAGAGTGCCGGACCCGGCTTGCAGAAAACTTGTAGAACACTTGCGGCATTTGTCGCTGGGTTGTGCGGGTCAGGCCGACGGGCTGATCGCGTTGCGCGGCGGCGAGACCACCTCGTCTTCTGGGGGGATGACGCGGCGGGCGACGACCGTGCTGATGCGGTTGCGGCGGCCCGCGAGGGACTCCGCGGTGAGCGTGAGCCCGGCCACCTCCGCCTGCGACCCGGCGATCGGCACCCGGCCGAGCGCGTGGGCGAGCAGCCCGCCCACGGTCTCCACGTCGTCCACGTCGATCTCGGTGTCGAACAGCTCAGCCAGCTCGTCGACCGGCATCCGGGCCGTGACCCGCAGACCGCCGTCGGGCATGGTCTCGACGCGCGGGGCCTCCTGGTCGTATTCGTCGGTGATCTCACCGACGATCTCCTCCAGCACGTCCTCGATCGTGACCAGCCCGGCGGTCCCGCCGTATTCGTCGATGACGATGGCCATGTGGATCTGTCTGGCCTGCATCTCCCGCATGAGCTGGTCGATCGGCTTGCTCTCAGGAACGTACGCGGCCGAACGCATGATCGACTCGACCGGCTCCTTGCCGCCTCCCTCGCCCGACTCGTGGATCTTGCGGGCGATGTCCTTGAGGTAGGCGATGCCGACGACGTCGTCCTCGTTCTCGCCCACGACCGGGATGCGGGAGAAGCCGCTGCGCAGCGCCAGCGACAGGGCCTGGCTGATGGTCTTGCCGCGCTCGATGTAGACCATGTCGGTGCGGGGCACCATGACCTCGCGCACCAGCGTGTCGCCCAGCTCGAAGACCGAGTGGATCATCTCGCGCTCGTCCGGCTCGATCACCCGGCGCTCCTCGGCCAGGTCGACCAGGTCACGCAGCTCGGCCTCCGAGGTGAACGGGCCGTCGCGGAACCCCTTGCCGGGGGTCAGGGCGTTGCCGAGCAGGATGAGCAGCTTGGGCAGGGGGCCGAAGATGCGCGTCAGGCCGTACACGATGGGGGCGCTGGCCAGCGCGACCGGCTCGGCGTGCTGACGGCCCAGCGTTCGGGGCATCACGCCGACCACGACGTAACTGATCACGATCATCACGACCGCGGCCCAGACGTAGGCCCAGCCCTGGTCGTGCATGACATCGATGAACAGCAGCGTCGCGATGACCGTGGCGATCAGCTCGCAGCTCAGCCTGAGCAGCAGGAGCAGGTTGAGGTAGCGAGACGGGTCGTTCTCGATGGCCTGCAACCGCACCGCGCCGCGGCGGCCCTCGCGCACGTATTCCTCGGCGCGCACCCGGGAGATGCGCGTCAGTGCCGTTTCCGCACTGGCGATCAGGCCACCGATGACGACAAGGACGATGGCCGACAGCAACCAGGCGTTCACCGCGGGTTGCGCACCTCCTGCCAGGACTCGAGGAGCCGAGCCTGCAGTCCGAACATCTCTTTGTGCTCCTCCGGCTCGGCGTGATCGTAGCCGAGAAGGTGCAGGATGCCGTGAGTGCACAGCAGCTCGAGCTCGTCCGCCGTGCTGTGCCCGGCCTCCTCCGCCTGCCTGGCGGCCACGTGCGGGCAGAGCACGATGTCGCCGAGGAGCGCCGGGTCGGTGGGACTCTCGGAGTCGCCGCGCGCGCCGCCACCGGGCCGCAGCTCGTCCATCGGGAAGGACAGCACGTCGGTCGGACCCGGCTCGCCCATCCACTTCTCGTGCAGCTCGGCCATGGCGTCCTCGTCGACCACCACGATGGACAGCTCGGCGAGCGGGTTGATGCCCATCTCGCCGAGCACGTGGGCGGCCAGCGCGACGAGGTCTTCCTCGTCGACGCCGACGCCGGACTCGTTGTTGATCTCGATGCTCACGGTCGCCGTTTCCCTCGGTGCTGGAGGGGCTTCGGCTCCTGAGTGGCCTGCGAGGCGTCGTAGCGCCCGTAGGCGTCCACGATCTCGCTCACCAGCTTGTGACGGACGACGTCGGCGCTGGTCAGCCGGGAGAAGTGGATGTCGGGGATGCCGTCGAGGATCTCCTGGACCACCCGCAGCCCGCTCACCGTGCCCGAGGGCAGGTCGACCTGCGTGACGTCACCGGTCACCACGATCTTGGAGTTGAAGCCCAGCCTGGTGAGGAACATCTTCATCTGCTCGGCCGAGGAGTTTTGCGCCTCGTCGAGGATGATGAACGCGTCGTTGAGCGTGCGGCCCCGCATGTAGGCCAGCGGCGCGACCTCGATCGTGCCCGCGGCCATCAGTTTGGGGATCGAGTCGGGATCGACCATGTCGTGCAGCGCGTCGTAGAGCGGCCGCAGGTAGGGGTCGATCTTCTCGTAGAGAGTGCCAGGCAGGAAGCCCAGCCGCTCCCCCGCCTCGACCGCCGGGCGGGTCAGGATGATCCGGTTGACCCGCTTCTCCTGCAGCGCCCGCACGGCCTTGGCCATGGCGAGATAGGTCTTGCCGGTGCCCGCGGGGCCGATGCCGAACACAACCGTATGGTTGTCGATCGCGTCGACGTAGCGCTTCTGGTTGACGGTCTTCGGCCTGATGGTGCGCCCGCGCGAGGAGAGGATGTCGAGGGACAGCACCTCGGCGGGACGGTCGGAGGTCATGCGCAGCATCGCGATGCTGCGCTCGACGGCGTCGGGGGTGAGCTCGCCACCGCTGCGCAGCACCTCGACGAGCTCTTCGAAGAGCCGCACCACGGTGCCGCTCTCGTCCGGGCTGCCGGTGACGGTGATCTCGTTGCCCCGCACGTGGATGTCGGCCCTGAAGGCGCCCTCGATGACGCGCAATAGCTCGTCACGGGAGCCCAGGAGGCTGACCATCGGGTATTCGTCCGGAATCAGCACCTTGGCTTGAGTGCGCGTGGGAGGTGCCGTTCGGCGGGATTCGTGTAGTTCGGACATGGGCAGGCCAGCGGCCTGATGCCTCCCGGTCTCTTTCGGTGTTCTTCTTCGCCCATGGTAGCCGGGACCAGCCCGATTGCTCGCGCCAATATCAAGCGTTCATGGCCTCGCCCCGTGAGGCGGGCTCGGTCGCCGTTACCCGGGGGGCCACGTCAGCGCGCGGCCGCCCAGGACGTGGGCGTGCACGTGGAAAACGGTCTGACCGGCGCCGGGCCCGGTGTTGAAGACCACGCGGTAGCCGCCGTCGGCCACGCCCTCCTGCACGGCCACCGCGTGGGCGGCCTTGAGCACGTCGTCGGCGAGCCCCCGATCGGCCTCGGCCAGCGCGGCCGCGTCGGCGTGGTGCTCCTTGGGGATGACCAGCACGTGCGTGGGTGCCTGAGGATTGATGTCGCGGAACGCCAGCGCCCTGTCGGTCTCGTAGACGATCTCCGCCGGGATTTCCTTGGCCACGATTTTGCAGAAGAGGCAGTCGTTCACAGCAGTACCCTATCGAGGCGCCTCGTGTCAGCGAGTCCGTTGCGAATCGGTAATCATCGGTGTCGTGCGTGGGAAGATCCACGCGGTTAGGGTGAGTGTGCGACACTTCAAAGAAAAACACGATTCAGGGTCGGGCGAGCGCCACCTGGCGAGGAACACGACTGGGTAATGCACCCTAAGGAACCGGGGAAACCTCAAGAACCGGAAGAGCGTAAACCCTCTGGGAAGCCGGCGCGTCCCACTGATGTGACCACCGAAACCCTCCTGGCCGACAGGTCGATGGGGGCGGTGCCGGTCGGGTGGGATGCCGACATGGCTGTTACCGCGCTCTACAGCGCGCACTTCCGGTCATTGGTGCGTCTCGCTGTGTTGCTCGTACGCGACATAGCAACCGCTGAGGAAGTCGTGCAGGATGCGTTCGTCGCCATCCATGGCGCCTGGCGTAGGCTGCGTGACCCCGACAAAGCACTCGCCTACCTCCGTCAATCCGTCGTCAACCGGTCCCGTTCCGTGCTGCGTCACCGCGCGGTCGTCGAGAAGTACGCTCCCAAGGGCCTCCCCGACGCTCCGAGCGCCGAGAACGGCGCCATCGGGGAGCTGGAACGCTCCGCTGTCATCGAGGCGTTACGTGCCCTGCCGACCCGTCAGAGAGAAGCACTGGTTCTGCGCTACTACGGTGATCTGTCCGAAGCTGAGATCGCCCACGCCATGGGCATCAGCAAGGGCGCGGTCAAGAGCCACACGGCACGCGGTATGGCCGCCTTGCGATCCGTCCTGGAGAAAATGTCATGACCCAGCCCACCGACGAGTACGGCGATCTCCTGCGCCGTGCCCTCCGTGCGGAGGCGGACGGGGTCGTGCCCTCGCCGGACGGACTGGAGATCATTCGTGCCCGCATCGAGCGGCGCGGCGTCCGCAACCTGTTCTGGTGGCGGGCGGGTGCGGCCGCCGCGAGCGCCGTCCTGGTGGCGGGAACGATCGTGATGGCCGTTCCCGAGTTGCGCTCGCAGATCATCGAGCAGAAGCCCGTCCAGCAGATCAACGACGAGAGCTCCAAGATCCCGTCCAACTCCTCCACCACCCGTTCACAGCAGCCGCCGTCGGCTGATCCGACGCACGAGCAGCATCCGAACGTGCTCCCCCCTGAGGTTTCCCGGACCCCGTCCCCGCGGCCCGCCAAGACGGCCGACTCGACCAGCAGGCCGTCGCCGTCGCCGTCGCCGTCTCCCACGCCCACGTCGAGTGAGTGCCCGTCGACCGTGCCAGTGGAGACTGCGGCGGACTGCCCCACGGCCTCGCCCTCGCCGACGCCGACCGACGTGGAGCCGACCGAGCAGCCCTCCGCGTGCCCCCCTGAGGAGTGCCCGCCCGACGACGCGACCGACGGGGCCACCGAACTGGCCAGCCCGCTCGTGGACGTCTCCCCCACGACGCCCTGAATCCCCTCAGCGCGCTTTACCAGCGCCCGGTACGCGTGAGCAGCACGGCCGCCGCCGCCACCCCCGCCGTGGACGTACGCAGGACCGTGGTCCCCAGCAGCACGGGCACGGCCTTGGCGGCTTTGAACCGCTCCAGCTCATCCTCCGTGACGCCGCCCTCAGGGCCCACGACCACCACGATGTCGCCCCCGGCGGGCAGCGCCACGCCCGAGAGCGGCTCGGCCGCCTCCTCGTGCAACACCAGCCCCAGTGCCGCGCCGGCCAGCAGCGCCTCGACCTGAGCTGTGGTGGCGGGTTCGGTCACCTCGGGCAGATGGAACCTGCGGGCCTGTTTGCCCGCCTCGCGAGCCGTCGAGCGCCACTTGTGCAGCCCTTTGGCGACCTTGTCGCCCTTCCACTGCGTGACGCAGCGCGCGGCCGCCCAGGGCACGATCACGTCAACGCCCGCCTCGGTCATCATCTCGACCGCCAGCTCGCCCCTGTCGCCCTTGGGCAGCCCTTGGACGACGACCAGCCGCGGCTGCGGCGCCGCGACCTCGTAGCGGCCGATCACGTCGAGCCTGAGCGCGTCCTTCAGCACCTCGCGTACGACGCATTCGGCGACCGTGCCGACTCCGTCGGTCAGATCGACCCGCTCTCCGGCCCGCAGCCGTCGCACGGAGGCCGCGTGCCGTCCCTCCGGGCCGTCCAGGGTCAGCTCAGCGCCGCCGAGCTCCCGGGCCAGGAACACCGGAACGGTCACGTCACCTGCCGTTAAAAGCGTCGCGCAGGCGGGAGAAAAAACCCTGCTGCCCCGGTGCGAACTTGCCGGGCGGGCGCTCCTCTCCCCGCTGCTTGGCCAGCTCGCGCAGCAGTTCCTCCTGCGCGGCGTCAAGGCGGGTCGGGGTTTCGACATTGACGTGGATCAGCAGGTCGCCCCTGCCGGACTCGTTGAGCCGCTGGACGCCGCGCCCGTACATGGTGATGACCTGGCCGGACTGCGTGCCGGGCCGGACGTCGATCTCCTCGGCGCCGTCGAGGGTCTCCACCGTGAGAATGGTGCCGAGCGCGGCGGCCGTCATCGGGATCTGGACGGTGCAGTGGAGGTCGTCGCCGCGCCGTTCGAAGATCTCGTGGGCCCGCTCGACGATCTCCAGGAACAGGTCTCCGGGAGGGCCGCCGCCGGGGCCGATCTCGCCCTCGCCGGCGAGCTGGATGTGGGTGCCGTCCTCGACGCCCGCGGGGATGCGGACCTTGATCGTACGGCGGGTCCGCACGCGGCCGTCGCCGGAGCACTCCTGGCAGGGGTGGCGGATGATGGAGCCGAAACCGCCGCACTGCGGGCACGGCCGCGAGGTCATGACCTGGCCCAGGAACGAGCGGGTGACCTGGGAGATCTCGCCGCGCCCGTTGCACATGTCACAGGTGTCGGGGTGCGTGCCCGGCGCGGCGCCCGCGCCGTGGCAGACCTCGCAGAGCACGGCCGTGTCGACGACCAGCTCGCGGGTGGTGCCGAACGCGGTCTCGCGCAGGTCGAGCTCGACCCGGATGGTGGCGTTGCGACCCCGGCGGGCACGTGTGCGGGGCCCGCGGGCGCCCGCCGCCGTGCCGAAGAAGGCGTCCATGATGTCGCTGAACGGGAAGCCCGCCCCGAATCCTCCGGCGCCGGCGCCTGCTCCCGCGCCGCCGAAGGGGTCGCCGCCCAGGTCGTACATCTGGCGCTTGTTCGGGTCCGACAGCACCTCGTAGGCCTGCGTGATCTCCTTGAACCGCTCCTGGGTCTCAGGATCAGGATTCACGTCGGGGTGCAGCTCGCGGGCGAGCCTGCGATACGCCTTCTTGATCTCGTCCTGACTGGCGTCACGCCGCACCCCGAGGGTGGCGTAGTAGTCACTGTTTGCCACTTATCGACCTCTTATGATGCAGCCAGGATCTGGCTGACGTAGCGAGCCACCGCGCGCACGGCGCCCATCGTCACGGGATAGTCCATCCTGGTGGGTCCCAGCACGCCGAGCCGGGCCAGTTGGTTGTCGCCAGAACCGTACCCGGTCGCGACGACGGATGTGCCTTGCAGGTAGGGGTTTTCCGAGCCGATGCGCACGGTGAGCGTGGACGGCGCGTCCGCGGACGTCTCGCCGAGCAGCCGCATGAGCACGACCTGCTCCTCCAGCGCCTCCAGCACGTCACGCAGGCCGACGGAGAAGTCGGCGCCCGCGAGGTTGGCCGCGCCGGCGAACACGATCTTCTCGTCGTGCCGTTCGACCAGCGTCTCGAGCAGCACCGACAAGATCGTGGCCGCCGCCGGGCGGTCCGCGACCGGCAGCCGCTCCGGCAGGTCGGAAACCAGCTCGGGCACGGTGCTCAGGCCGCATCCGTCGAGGCAGGCGTTGAGCACCGCGCGCAGGTGCGCGATGCGGGCGTCCTCCACCACCTCGGGCAGCTCGATCACGCGTTGCTCCACGCGGCCGGTGTTGGTGATCAGGACGAGCATGACCCGCCGGTCGCTCAGCGGCACCAGCTCGACGTGCCGGACCGTCGAACGCGTCAGCGTCGGGTATTGCACCACCGCCACCTGCCTGGTCAGCTGCGCGAGCAGCCGGACCGTGCGGGTGACCACGTCGTCGAGGTCGACCGCGCCGGCGAGGAACGTCTCGATCGCCCTGCGCTCGGCCGACGACAGCGGCTTGACCTGCGAGAGCCTGTCGACGAAGAGGCGGTATCCCTTGTCCGTCGGCACGCGTCCCGCGCTGGTGTGCGGCTGCGTGATGTAGCCCTCCTCCTCCAGCGCGGCCATGTCGTTCCTGACCGTCGCCGGGGAGACCTTCAAGTTGTGGCGCTCGGCAAGCGCCTTGGAGCCCACCGGTTCGTTGGTGGACACGTAGTCTTCGACAATGGCGCGGAGCACCGCAAGTTTCCGATCGTCGAGCACGTGCTCACCTCCTGCCTTCGCCTTACTCAGGAACGCGGCGCCTAGCACTCTGTGTTCCCGAGTGCCAAGTGTACGGCTCTCGCCCACAAGGTGCGATAACACCGGTCCCATCCTGTTGCTAGCCACTTACAAGCGACAGCCCTCACACTTGCGCACATGACCGACGATTCTCGTCCGCCGTCGTACGGCCCCCCGCCAGGGCAGGGTCCCTACCAGGGTCAGCCACAACCCGGCTACGGCCCTCAGCCTGGCTCACAACCGGGCTACGGACCACAACCCGGCTCCCAGCCCGGCTACGGCCCTCAGCCTGGCTCACAACCGGGCTACGGACCACAACCGGGATCGCAGCCCGGCTACGGGCCGCCGCCTGGTTACGGTCCGCCACCTCAGTACGATGCGCAGCAGCAGTTCGGCCTGCCTCCTCAGTACGGACAATACGGCCAACAACCCCAATATCCGCCGCGAATTGATACCAAAGCCATCAAGCCCAGCCTGTGGTGGATAGCGCTCGCCTGGGGAGTGGCCGTGGTGTGCGCGGTCGCCGGTGTGGCCGTGTTCATCGGCGGCGTGGGCAGCAGCGTCTCCGACCTGGCGCCGACCAAGACGTTCGCGTCGGGTGAGAGCGTCACCGTGCCGATCGACCCGGCCGACAAGCCGGTCATCTATCTCGCCAGCAACGCCGCCGTCCGCTACGAGTGCGAGATCTCCGGCGGACCTGGCCCGGCCAAGCTCGCCAAGACCACCGGCTCCCAGACGATCACCTTGGGCAGCACCGTGTGGGAGCAGATCCTGGTGATCAATGCGCCCGCCAAGGGTGACTATCAGCTGACCTGCACCAACGAGGAGCAGGCGACCGTACGTTACGGCGTGGGCCGCCCCGTGACCGCCGCCGTGGGCGGAGTCGCCGGGGGGCTGGCCGCGCTGTTCCTGATTCCCGGCGCCGGACTGCTCATCGCCATCATCGGAACCGTTGTCGTCCTCATGCGCCGCAAGGCCTCCCGTAAGCGCCTTGCAGTCGGCGGGTGATTTGCTACGGTCCCCGTGTGTACGAGGGCGATGTGCTTGCGGAGAATTGGCGGCGGCCGGGCAAGGGCAAGATCCCGAAGGTGCCCGCCGAGCTGGACCTCGTCGTGGAGGACGCCGACAGCGGCTTCTGCGGCGCGGTGGTGAGTTGTGACAAGGAAGCCGTCACGCTCGAGGACCGGTTCGGCAGGCGCCGGCTGTTCCCGCTCGCGCCGGCCGCGTTCCTGCTGGAAGGCAAGCCCGTGACCCTGGTACGCCCGGCGGCGGCCCCCGCGGGACCCCGGCGCAGCGCGTCGGGCTCCATCGCCGTGGAGGGGCTGCGGGCAAGGGTGGCCAGGGAGAGCCGGATCTACGTCGAAGGCGTGCACGACGCCGCGCTGGTGGAGAAGATCTGGGGCCATGATCTGCGGGTCGAGGGCGTCGTGGTCGAATACCTGGAAGGCGTGGACGATCTGCCGGCCATCGTGGCCGAGTTCGGTCCCGAGCCGGGGCGCCGGTTGGGGGTGCTGGTGGACCACCTCGTGCCCGGCTCCAAGGAGAGCAGGATCGCCGCCCAGATCACTTCGCCGGACGTGCTCGTGGTGGGGCATCCGTACATCGACATCTGGCAGGCGGTCAAGCCTTCCGTTCTGCGCATCCCGGCCTGGCCGGACGTGCCGCGCGGGGTGCCATGGAAGGAGGGCGTGCTCGCCGCCCTGGGCTGGCGGATGGAGCCCGCGGACGCGTGGCGGCGGATTCTCGGCGCCGTCTCGACGTACACAGACCTGGAGCCGGAGTTGCTCGGCCGGGTCGAGGAATTGATCGACTTCGTTACGGAGGCATCATGAGCCAGGACCCGCCGCAGCCACCACCCGACGACGACGCCACCCGTCATGTGTCCCCTTCGGACATCCCACAGCACGGGGACCCCGGCTTTCAGCAGCCAGGGTACGGTCAGCAACCAGGCTCACAGCCCAGCTACGGCCAGCAACCAGGCTCGCAGCCCGGTTACGGCCCGCCACCCGGCTATGGGCAGCAATACGGCGGATATGGGCAGCAGCCGCCCTCTTACGGCCAGCAGCCGGGATACGGCCAGCAGCCCGGCTATGGCCCGCAGTCGGGCTCCCAGCCCGGCTACGGTCCGCCACCCGGTTATGGCCCGCAGTCAGGCTCCCAGCCCGGCTATGGCCCGCCACCCGGTTACGGCGCCGCGCCACGGCCGCCCGGCTACGGTTACGCCCCGGGCCCGGGAGAGCCGTACGTCCCCGGCAGGTACGGCCCCCGCCCGGGTAGCGACGACACCACGATGGCGATGCTCTCGCACCTCCTCGGCCTGCTGGTCTCCTGGATCGGCCCGCTGATCATCTACCTGATGAAGAAGGACGAGTCCCCCTACGTCAGGGACCAGGCGGCGGAGGCGCTCAACTTCCAGATCACCATGTTCATCGGCTATATCGTCTCCGGCATCCTGATGGTGATCTTCATCGGGTTCTTCCTGATGCCCATCATCTGGATCCTGTCCCTGATCTTCCACATCCAGGCCGCCATGGCCGCCCAGCGGGGCGAGAACTACCGCTACCCGTTCGCCATCCGCATGATCACTTAGACGAGGAGATCTCTGATGAGGGCGTCGGCCAGCAGCCGCCCCTTCAGCGTGAGCACCATCAGGCCCCCCTTGAACGGCTCGGGCTCCAGCAGGCCGCGCGCCAGGGCGCTCGCCACGGCCGTACGCGCCCCGGCCGGCACCTCGGCCAGCGGATAACCGGAGGACAGCCGCAGCTCCAGCATCAGCCGCTCGGCCGCGCGGTCCTCGGCGTCGAGCACCTCGCGGGCGTGGGCGGGCGAGGCGTGCGCGGCCAGCCGCTGCGCGTAGGCGGCCGGGTGCTTGACGTTCCACCAGCGGGTGCCGCCGACGTGGCTGTGCGCGCCCGGTCCTGCGGCCCACCAGTCGCCGCCGGTCCAGTAGAGCAGGTTGTGCCGGCATCGCGCGTCGTCGGAAGTGGCCCAGTTGGACACCTCGTACCAGCGGAACCCGGCCGCCGCCAGCATCTCGTCGGCGATCTGGTAGCGGTCGGCGGCCACGTCGTCGTCGGGCATCGGCAGCTCGCCGCGCCTGATCCTGGCGGCCAGCCTGGTGCCCTCCTCGACGATCAGCGAGTACGCCGACACGTGGTCGGGCCCGGTTTCGATCGCCGCGGCCAGCGAGGCCCGCCAGTCGTCGTCCGACTCGCCCGGCGTGCTGTAGATCAGATCCAGGTTGACGTGCTCGAACCCGGCCTTCCTGGCCTCGCGGACGGCCGCCGCCGCCCTGCCCGGCGTGTGCCCGCGGTCGAGGACGCGCAGCACGTGCTCGCGTACGCTCTGCATGCCGAAGCTGATCCTGTTGAACCCGCCGTGGCGGAGCTTCTCCAGGTAGGAGGGGTCCACGGACTCGGGGTTGGCCTCCGTGGTGACCTCGGCGTCCGGCCGCAGCCCGAACTCGGAGTCGATCGCGGCCAGGATCCTGGCCAGGTCCTCCGGAGGCAGCAGGGTGGGCGTGCCGCCGCCGAAGAACACCGTCTCCACCGGCAGGTCAGCGGCCCCCAGAACGCGGCGCGCCAGGCGGATCTCCGCGACGACCGTGTCCGCGTAGTCCTGATGCGAGGCGCCGGGGCCCAGCTCACTGGCGGTGTAGGTGTTGAAGTCGCAGTAGCCGCAGCGGGTCACGCAGAAGGGCACGTGCACGTAGAAGCCGAACGGACGCTCGCCGAGGCCGCTCATGGCGCTCTCGGGCAGCTCGCCCGAGGTGGGCGCGGGATCGCCGTCAGGCAGGGTCGATGGCACGCTTCCAGTTTGCCTGACCTCAAGAGTGCTCCAAGTCGGTCACAAGAGCGGTGCCGTCCACTGGTGCCTGACCGATCAAAAGGGGGATGACACATGGCAGGCATCGGCATCGTGGGCGCGGGGATCTCGGGGTTGACCCTCGCGCTGCGGCTGCAGCAGCTCGGCGTCGAGGCGACGCTCTACAGCGAGGGCGACGCGGAGTCCATGCGTTCGGGGCGGCTGCCCAACACGGTGGCCAGGACGTGGCTGACCCGGGCGCGGGAAAGGCATCTGGGCTGCGAGCACTACGCCGACCCGGCGTGCCTGATGGACGCGGCCGACTTCGCCATCACAGGGGTGCCGCCGCTGAAGTTCAGCGCGCGGTTACTGGACCCGTCCCACGTGGCCGACTTCCGTCTGCTGCTGCCCGCGCTCATGGAGGATTTCGCCCGCCGCGGCGGGCGGATCGTCGTGACCGGCGCGGCGCCGGATGCGGCGCAGGTGGATCGCTGGTCGCAGGGGCACGAGCTCATGGTCGTGGCGGCGGGGCGGCGCTCGGTGGCCGAGCTGTTCCCGCGCGATGCCGCCCGCTCGCCGTACGACAACCCGCAGCGCAGGCTGTTCGCCGGCTTGTTCCACGGCGTGCGGCCCAGCACGACCTTCGGCTACAACGTCATGTCCGGCTACGGCGAGATCTTCCGCATGCCGATGATGACGCGGCACGGCGTGGTCTCCACGATCGTGGTCGAGGCGATACCCGGCGGGCCGTTCGAGCCGCTCACCCGGATGGACCCGGCCGAGGCCGGTCCCACGCTGCTCGCGACGATCGCCGAGCACGCGCCGCACCTGCGGGAGCTGATCGATGCGGCCGAGTTCGAGCTGACCGGGCCCGACGACGTCTTGCAGGGCGCGATCACGCCGACGGTGCGGGAGCCGGTGGCCAAGCTGCCCAGCGGGCGCATCGCCCTGGCGATCGGCGACGCCTGGATCACCAACGACCCGATCACGGGACAGGGCGCCAACCTCGGCTCGGCCTGCGCCTGGATCGCGGCGGAGATGATCGCGGAGGGCGGTCCGTACGACGTCACCTTCGCCCGCGCCACCGCGGACCGGATGTGGGAGGAGGCGGCCGGGCCGGTCACCGAGTGGACCAACTCGTTCCTGGGGCCGCCCGCCGACCACATCATCGGCCTGCTGTCGGCCGCCGCGACCCGGACGGAGGTGGCCAACCTGGTGCTGGAGCTGTTCACCGACCCCGCGGGCAACTGGGCGGTGCTGTCCAGCCCGGAGGAGATGGGCCGGCTCGTTGACGCCCTGGTCTGAAGCGCTCTACGATCGCCTCAACTTTTAGGAAAGTTTCCTAAAAGTTGAGGCTTCCGGAGACGTTCGGTGAAGAAGATCCTGCTCACCCTCTCACTCATTCTCGGCTTCACGGCGTTCTCCGTGCCCGCCGAGGCCCAGACTGGTTTCAAGCGCGTGGCGTACTTCATCCAATGGGGTGTGTACGGCCGCGACTACCACGTCAAGGACGTGGACACGACGGGTGCCGCGGCCAAGCTCACGCACCTGAACTACGCGTTCGGCTTCGTCAACGCCGAGGGCTCGTGCTACTCGGCCGACCCATGGGCGGACTGGCAGCGGCCGGTGTCCGCCGAGCAGAGCGTGGACGGCGTGGCCGACGCGCCGGGCCAGGCGCTGAACGGCAACCTCAACCAACTTCGCAAGCTCAAGGCCAAGCACCCGGGGCTCAAGGTCCTGATCTCGCTGGGCGGCTGGACCGGGTCGAAGCACTTCTCCGACGCGGTCCTCACCCCCGAGTCCCGCGCCGCGCTCGCCGGCTCGTGCGTCGACCTGTGGCTGCGCGGCAACCTGCCGGGGCTGGAGCCGGGCGCGGCGGACGGCGTGTTCGACGGGATCGACCTGGACTGGGAATGGCCGGGCTCGTCCGGTGCCGACGGGAACGTCATCCGGCCTGAGGACAAGCAGAACTTCACGCTGTTCGTGGAGGAGCTGCGCAAGCAGCTCACGGCGTACTCGGCGGGCGCCCAGCTCACGGCCTTCCTGCCGGCCGCGGCAGCCAAGATCGACGCCGGGTTCGAGGTGCGGCGCGTGTTCAAGGCACTCGACTTCGCCACCGTCCAGGGGTATGACCTGCACGGCCCGTGGGAGCCGCAGACCGGGCACAACGGCAACCTGTTCACCGACCGGCGCGACCCGAACCCGGTCAGGTACAGCGTCGACCAGACCGTCCGCGACTACCTGTCCCGTGGCGCACCCGGGCGCAAGATCGTGGTCGGCGTCCCCGCGTACGGCCAGGGCTGGACCGGCGTCACCGGCGGCGACGGCGTGTACAAGCCGTCCACCGGTCCCGCTCCCGGCAAGTGGGCTCCGGGTTCGGAGGACTACAAGGACCTGGTGAACAAGCCCGGCAAGCGCTACAGGGACGTGCGCACCGGGGCGATGTGGCTGTACGACGGGAACGAGTTCTGGTCGTACGACGATCCGGCGATGATGCTGCAGAAGGCGGCCTACATCCGGCTCAAGGGGCTGGGCGGGTCGATGATGTGGTCGATCGACCAGGACGACGCCCGCGCCTCGCTCACCTCGGCGCTCTACTCGGTCCTGCGCTAGCGGCCCCGGCCGGGTAGGTGCGGAACCCGCTACCTGCGACGGTCCGCTGAACGCGGCCCGTCGCAGGCGTCCCCCTACCCGGCCTCCCGCTCCACGCCCAGCACCCTTTCCGCCACCTCGTCCCACCGGCTTTCGTGCCCGGGAACGGCCAGGATGCGGCGCAGCGCGTCCTGATCCCCGTGGTGGGCGCGGAACCAGTCGGCTACCGTCACTCCGATTGCGGGACGCGAGACGATCTCCACATCGTCGCCGGCGCCCAGCTCACCGAGCTCGACCACCTTCAGGTACGCCCCGGGGCGCGCCGCCGCGGCGAACCGCTTGATCCACCCGCGCTCGTCCATCCAGTTGCGGAACACCACGCACGGTATGCGGGGGCCGGTCACCTCCAGCACGGCGCTGCCCACCCGCCACCGCTCACCGACCACGGCGCCGTTGACGTCGAGGCCGGCGGTCGTGAGGTTCTCCCCGAATCGCCCGTCACGCACCTCCCGGCCGAGCTCGCCCTCCCACCAGTCGTAGTCCTCCCTGGCGTAGGCGTAGACGGCATGCTCGGGCGAACCATGACTTTCCTGGTCGGCCCGCTCGTCCCCGGAGAGCCCGTTGGCGAGCACTCCGACCCGGTGCGCAACCGCCCGCTTGTCGATCGCCGTGCGCCCCATCTTCCCCGCCCACTCAGCCTCGACCGACGTGCCGACGTTCACCGAGAGAATCCGCATACCCGGACGGTAACCGAAAGACTCTCCAAGAGCATCGGGATATCCGTCCTGGGCGGCTCCGTCGGTGAGCAGGCTCAGCGGCACCCCGGCCGGTGCGAAGCGCTCCATGAGAGCACGCTCAACCACCCGAGTTGAGCTGGGACTCGGCGTCGAACCCGGCAAGCTGTAACAGCGTCTCCAGCGCCGCCTGCCTGACCTCCTCGACCGAGTCACCCCGCTCGCCGAAACACTCGGCGGCCACGTCGAGCAGCGCCGCGACGACCGCGGCGTCGGGATAGGGCACATCCACCAGCACCGTCCCGTCGTCCCCCTCCGCTCCTGCCGCATCCACATGAAGTCTCAGCAGCCGCCGGGTCTCCTCGGCCACAGCCACCCCAAGCACCGCGGCCCGCTCGAATCGCTCAGAAGCAATCACGTCACCCTCCAGTCGCACAGGTGTTCGGTAATAGAAAGTAGACGGCGGCACCGACAAAACCCGTACGCCCGCGAGGACCCATGCGTCCACTCCGCGCGATCGCCGGCCCGGCTGGCTACGCTCGAACGGTGTACGACTTGATCATCCATGCCGACGACCTCACGGTCGAGCTCGGCGGCAACCCCGTGCTGCAGGGAATGGAGCTGACCGTGACCCCCGGCGAGATCGTCGCGGTGGTCGGCCCGAACGGTTCCGGCAAGTCCACCCTGCTGCGCTGCCTGGCCGGACTCCAGCCCGCCACCTCCGGCGAGGTCCGGGTCTTCGGAGAGCCGCCCGCCGACGACACCGCCTTCTGGCGCCGCGTCGCGCTCCTGATCGACGAACCCGCCTGGTATCCGGGCCTGACCGCACGCGAGCACCTGGAGCTGATGGCCGCCGTATATCCGCAGGCTCGCCTGACGGTCGAGGCGGCGCTGGAGGTGTTCTCCCTGGGCGAGCGGGCCGACGCGGCGCCGCTGAACCTGTCCACGGGGCAGCGCCAGCGCCTCTCGCTGGCCGCCGCGCTGCTCAGGCCGAGCACGTTGCTGCTGCTCGACGAGCCGGAACGCGGCCTGGACGCCGACTTCCGGGTACGCCTGGCAGACCTGTTCGACGACTACACGAACGAGGGCGGCACCGTGGTCACGGCCACGCACGACCCGGGTCTGGCCGCCCGCGCCCGCCAGATCTCGCCATCAGGGGTGGTCGCATGAGCCTCCGGCCCGCCGCGGCCCGCCCCACGAGCTTCAGGGCGCGCATCACCGGAACGCCCTCCATCAGCCGGCACGTCGGCCTGACGAGCAGCGGGATCGGGGCAGAGGCATGACCGGGTCCGAGGCCGGCGTGCGTTCGGTGCGGGCGTTCGTGCGCTCTCGCGGCCGGGCCGCCCGATCAAACTCAACCATGCTCGATCGTTACATCACCGGCTTCTGTGTGGTGATGGTCCTCGCCGTGGCCGGCCGACCCGTGTCCGGCGTGCTGGCGGAGCTGGCCGGTCCGGTCGATCCGGCGCGCATGAGTGCGGGGGCGGCGCTGGTCGCGCTCGCGCTGGCCGGTTTCCTGGCCGCGGCCCGCGCCGCCGGGCCCGTGGTGCTGTCCCCCGCCGACGCGTCCTGGCTGCTGCTCTCGCCGCTGAACCGGCGGCATCTGCTCGGACGTGCCGGTCGGACGTTGCTCATGGTCGCGGTGGCCGCGGGCGCGGTGCTCGGCCTGGGGGCGCTGGCCGTGCTCGGCGCGCCCGATCAGCTCGTGTGGCGGCTGCTCGGCGCGCTCGCGCTGGGCGTGTCGGCGAGCGTGGCGGCGATGGCGCTGGCGGTGCTCGCGCAGGCGTCCCAGTCATGGCAGGTCTGGCTGACGGCCGCGCTGGTCGCGCTGCTGGTGCTGGCGGCGGTGGCGGTGAGCGGCCAGGCCCGTACGGTGCTGGCCATCGCCGCGAGCGCGCCCCTCCAGGCGGTGACGGCCGCCGCCTCCGCCGCCGCCGTGGTCGCGGCCCTGCTGGTCCGGCAGGCGTCGGCAGCGCTCGACAGGATCCCCGCCCGCGACATCCTGACGACCTCGACCCGGGCGGGACACGCGGCGAACGCGGCCGTCGGCCTCGACCCCGGCGCGCTCACCTGGATCGCCGAGGACAACCACTGGCGGGCCAGGAAGCTCGCCTCGCGACAGTGGCCGCCGCTGCCCGCGCCCCTGGCGCCGGCCTGGCAGGATTGGCGCCGGCTGGCCCGCAGGCCGGGGCGCTTGGCGACGCTGTTCGCGATGGCCGCGCTGCCCGCCGTGCTGGCTCAGGCGGGCGGCGCTCCGGCGCTGCTCGGGGCGGCGCTGCTGGCGGGAGGGCTGGCCGTGGCGGCCGCGAGCGCGTCGGGCGCCCGCCGGGACCGCGACAACCCCGCGCTGGCCCGGCTGATCGGCGTGGGTCACCGCCCGGTGCTGGCGGCCCGCGCGGTGCTGCCGGCGCTGCTCAGCGGCGCCTGGACAGCCGTGGCACTGGGCGCCCTGACCCTGACCGGTGGCGCTGTACGCGACGCGGCAGCAGCGGGTGGGGCGGGATTCGGCGCGTGGGGGTGGCTGTTCGGGTTGCTGGCCGCTCCCGCGCTGGCCGCCGGCGCCCTGCGGATGGCTCGGCGGGGCCCGATCGACCACTCGCTGCCGGTCATCGACACACCGGGCGGCGCGATCCCGACCGGGCCGCTGATCTGGGCGGCCACCGGCGTGGACCTGGCGCTGATCGGGTGCCTGCCCGCCGCGGCGGCATGGGCGCTCCAGCCGGCCGAGCCGGGCGCGTTCCTGGCGGCCCAGGCCGTGCTCGGCGTGGCGGCGCTGGGGGGTTACGTGTGGCGGGCGCGCACGTCCGAGTGAACCCATCGGCGGGGGCTGCCGATTTCGCCTTCAGGCGACGTACACGTCGCTCGGTACGCCCCCGTACGGGATCGTGCGGTCCTTCCGCATCCCCACCCGCTCCGCCACCCTCCGTGACGGCACGTTGACGTCGCGGATCACGGCCACGATCGTCCCCAAACCCTTGCCGAGGCGCAGTGCCGCCTCGGCAAGCTCCAGGGCGTACCCCTGGCCCCACGCCGACGGCCGGAAGCGGTAGTAGAGGTTGAGCACCTCGTTCCCGTCGAGGACGCTGTGGCGCAGCCCGCCGAAGCCGAGCACCTGCGGCTCTCCCAGGGGCCGCGCCGCCCAGTAGCCGAGCCCGCGCTCGTCCCAGTCGGCCAGCCACAGATCCAGCATGGCCCGGCTCGACTCCAGGCCGAGCGTGGGACCGGCGGGGTTGTACACGTTCGTACGGGGATCGGAGTGAATCTCGTGGACGGAGGCAAGATCGTGGACCGTGACCCGGTATAGGAGCATCCGCGCCGTCTGCACCACTTCCATGCATTCAGGCTATCGATACCGCTTGAAAGGCGACACGAAGTGAACCCCTGAACGCTACTTCTTCTTGTCGCCGCCGGAGTCGGTGGACAGTGCGGCGACGAAGGCCTCCTGGGGCACCTCGACGCGCCCGACCATCTTCATCCGCTTCTTGCCTTCCTTCTGCTTCTCCAGCAGCTTGCGCTTGCGGGAGATGTCGCCGCCGTAGCACTTGGCGAGGACGTCCTTGCGGATGGCGCGGATGTTCTCGCGGGCGATGACCCTGGCCCCGATGGCGGCCTGGATCGGCACCTCGAACTGCTGCCTCGGGATCAGCTCGCGCAGCTTCTTCGCCATGTCCACGCCGTACGTGTAGGCCTTGTCCTTGTGCACGATCGCGCTGAAGGCGTCGACGGGCTCGCCCTGCAGCAGGATGTCCACCTTGACCAGCTCGGACTCCAGCTCCCCCGCCGGCTCGTAGTCGAGCGAGGCGTAACCACGGGTGCGCGACTTGAGCTGGTCGAAGAAGTCGAAGATGATCTCGCCGAGCGGCAGCGTGTAGCGGATCTCGACGCGGTCCTCCGACAGGTAGTCCATGCCGAGGAGCTGCCCGCGCCGCCCTTGGCAGATCTCCATGATGGCGCCGATGAACTCGGCCGGCGCCAGGATGGTGGACTTGGTGACCGGCTCGAAGACCTGCGCGATCTTGCCGCCGGTCGGGAACTCCGACGGGTTGGTGACCGTGAGCTCCTTGCCGTCCTCCATGACGACGCGGTAGACGACGTTGGGCGCCGTCGAGATCAGCGACAGCCCGAACTCGCGCTCCAGCCGCTCGCGCACGATCTCCATGTGCAGCAGCCCGAGGAAGCCCACCCGGAACCCGAACCCGAGCGCGGCCGACGTCTCCGGCTCGTAGACCAGCGCGGCGTCGTTGAGCTGGAGCTTGTCGAGCGCCTCGCGCAGCTCCGGATATTCGTCGCCGTCGATCGGATAGAGCCCCGAGAACACCATCGGCTTCGGGTGCTCGTAACCGGCCAGCATCTCGCCGGCCGGCTTGGCCGCCGAGGTGACCGTGTCACCGACGCGCGACTGGCGCACGTCCTTCACACCGGTGATGAGGTAGCCCACCTCGCCGACGCCGAGACCGCGGTCGGAGACCTTGGGCTCGGGCGAGATGACGCCGATCTCCAGCGTCTCGTGGGTGGCCATGGTGGACATCATGAGGATGCGCTCGCGCTTGCCGAGATGCCCGTCGATGACCCGGACATACGTCACCACGCCGCGGTAGGTGTCGTAGACGGAGTCGAAGATCAGCGCCCGGGCGGCCGTGTCGGCGTTGCCGACCGGCGCGGGGACCGTCTGGACCACGTGGTCGAGCAGCTCGCGCACGCCCTCCCCGGTCTTGCCCGACACCCTGAGCACGTCGGAGGGCTCGCAGCCGATCAGCCCGGCCAGCTCCTCGGCGAACTTCTCCGGCTGCGCGGCAGGCAGGTCGATCTTGTTGAGGACCGGGATGATGTGCAGGTCGGCGTTCATGGCCAGGTAGAGGTTGGCCAGCGTCTGCGCCTCGATGCCCTGGGCCGCGTCGACCAGCAGGACCGCGCCCTCGCACGCCTGCAGCGACCGGGACACCTCGTAGGTGAAGTCGACGTGCCCGGGAGTGTCGATCATGTTGAGCACGTGACCGTCCCACGGCAGCCGAACGGCCTGCGACTTGATCGTGATGCCGCGCTCGCGCTCGATGTCCATCCTGTCGAGATATTGGGCGCGCATGGAGCGGTCGTCGACCACGCCGGTGATCTGCAGCATCCGGTCGGCAAGGGTCGACTTGCCGTGGTCGATATGCGCGATGATGCAGAAGTTGCGGATCAACGCGGGGTCGGTCTGGCCAGGCTGAGTGCGCACCGAAGTCCGTTTCGACAGGGTTGAGGTCAAGCGTCTTTCATGGTGACATGCCCGGGTGATTGCCCGAACCGTCATCCGCCGCGGCCTGCGCCTGGTCGCGCTTGCCTTGGTCATCGTGGCGGCGCTGGTCGGCCTCCTCGCCGCCGCGCTCCGCCTTCAGTTTACCGGTGCCCCAGCGGCCTGGGCGAAGAGCACAGGTAACGACGCCCTGTGGCTGGGCCACATGTGGGTGGACGGCCGCCGTACGGAGGGCGATGTCGAGCAGCTGGCCGTACGGTTGCGCGCCACGGGGATCAAGGACGTGTACGTCCACTCCGGCCCTTTCGAGTGGGACGGCAGCTTAGATCCCACTAAATACCCCAACGCGGGAAATTTCGTGAAGTGGATGCATAAGCACCTTCCCGCCGTCCGCGTCTCCGCCTGGCTCGGCCAGGCCGTCAAGAACGGCCTCGACCTCGACGACCCGAAGTCCCGCGAGAACGTCCTGGCCGGCGTCGCCGCCATCATGAAGCAGGGCTACGACGGCATCCACTACAACTTCGAGCCGATCGGCGACGGCGACACGGAATTCCTGGATCTGCTGGACAGGACCAGGCAGCACACGAAGCTTTTGTCCACCTCGGTCCCGCAGATCGAGCCGTACCTGGGAATGCGGCTGGCCGCGAGGGCGATCCTGAGCCACGACAAATACTGGTCCGAGGGCTACTTCCAGCAGGTCGTGCGCCGGGTCGACCAGGTCGCCATCATGACCTACGACTCCTTCACGCCCCTTCAGTCCCTCTACGGCGGCTATGTGGCCAGGCAGACCGGGCTGGCCCTGGACCTCGTCCCCGAGGAGAAGTCCGTGTTCATCGGCGCCCCGGCCTATCACGATCACGGCATCGCCTGGGCCGACAACGCCGAGAGCGTGGCGATGGCGGCCGAGGGCGCCCGCCTGGCCCTGTCGGACCACGGCCGCCGCGAGCGCTTCGGCCTGGCCTTGTACGTGGACTTCGCGGCCACCGAAGAGGACTGGCATGAGTACATGACCCGCTGGATGACCGTACACTGACGGAGAACAGACCCATGTGCCCAGGCTGTTGACTTGAGCAGCCGCCTGGATTATTTGGTAACCTGTTCAACTGCGTGTGGCGCGCCCTCTCTCGAGCCCGCGCGCCCCATCCATCACCCAGACCTTCACCGAGGCTTCTTCGTGGCGAACATCAAGTCCCAGATCAAGCGCAACAAGCAGAACGAGAAGGCTCGTCTGCGCAACAAGGCGGTCAAGTCCTCTCTGAAGACGGCCGTCCGCAAGTTCCGCGAGGCCGCCGAGCAGGGCGACGTCGCGCAGGCCGCAGCGCTGCAGCGGGCCGCGGCCCGCCAGCTCGACAAGGCCGTCAGCAAGGGCGTCATCCACAAGAACCAGGCCGCCAACCGCAAGTCCGCGATCGCCAAGCAGGCTGCGGCGCTGGCCGCCAAGTAAGCACTGCTTTCTAGAAACGCCGCACCCCCATAGGGTGCGGCGTTCTCGTTTTGTGCCAGTTTTTGTCACAGTTTCGATATCACACGGCCGTATCGGCTGCGTCACCGTTCCAGAGATCGTCTTGTTCTCGATCCGCCTCCTGCCAGACAGTGCTCTAAACGGGCGAAGGGGGAGGCATGCGGGGGCCGCTGGTCGTCAAAAGGGCGTTCAGTGAGCCGTTGCTCCTGCTGGCCGCGTTCGGCTCCATCCTTCTGGCCACGACCACGCTGGTCGCGCTGACCATGTACGCCTCCTCCATCGCCGACGCCGGTGTCCGCAGGACGATGGAGACGGCCCCGTACGACCAGACGGCCGCCACCGTCAGCGCCCCCGTCACCGCCGCGACCTTCCCCAAGTACGACCAGGCGGTACGCGCCGAGCTCACCAAGGCGTACACCAAGCCCCCGGCCGTCACCACCAGCTTCCGCTCCGACTCCTACGTCATGCCGGGCCAGGACGGCAAGGAACGGCCCGAGTTGCTCAGGTTCGGCAGCTACGACGGGCTCGACCGGCACGCCGAGCTCGTCTCCGGCGCCTGGCCGCGTCCCGGCGACGGCCCGGTCGAGGTCGCGATCTCGCTTTCGGCGGCCACGGCCACGGGGTTCGAGGTCGGCCGGGAGTTCACCACGAAGGGGCGGCTGGACCCGCGCCCGGTCCCGGTCCGCGTCGTCGGCGTCTTCCAGCTCGACGACCCGTCCGGCCCGCGCTGGACCGGCGAGCAGCTGCTCGGCCGGGGTGTCGAGCGCGGCGAGTTCACCACCTACGGGCCGCTGATGGTGGCCCGCGAGACGTTCATCGCGCGCTTCGCGACCAGCGTCAACGCCACCTGGACCGCGGTGCCGGAGCTGTCCGCCCTGACACCCGCCCAGCTCCGCCCGATGGCGGCGGCGATCGGCCAGGTGGGCGAGCGGCTCAAGGCCGGCGGCTGCCCGAACTGCGTGACCGCGAGCCGGCTGCCCGAGATCCTCACCCAGCTCGACACGGCGTCGCTGGTGGCCCGCTCCACCATGCTGATCCCGGTGCTGCAGCTGCTGTTGCTGGCCGCGTACGCGCTGATGCTGACCGCGCGGCTGCTGGCCGACCACCGGCGCATGGAGGTGGCGCTGCTGCGCTCGCGCGGCGCGGGCACCGCGCGCCTGGCCGTCCTGGCGGGGAGCGAGGCGCTGCTGGTGGCGCTCCCCTGCGCGGTCGCCGCGCCGTTCCTCGGCCCGCCGCTGCTCGCGCTGGTCAACGCGCTTCCGTGGATCAGGGCCTCAGGGGTGCGCCTGGCGCCGTCGGCCGATATTGGCACGTTCCTCGTGTCGTTCGGCGTGGCCCTGGCCGCGGCCGGGCTGCTGGTGCTTCCCGCACTGGCGGGTGCCCGGCGTACCTATGTGGAGGAGCAGTCGGCACGCGGCCGGAGCGGCGGGCGCGGGCTGATCGAGCGGGCGGGCGCCGACCTGGCGTTGCTGGTGGTGGCCGGGCTGGCGATCTGGCAGCTCCAGCGCTACGGCGCGCCGGTCACCGCGACGGCGGGGGGCGGGCTGGGCATCGACCCGCTCATCATCTCCGGGCCCGCGCTGGCCCTGCTCACGGGCGGCATGCTGGGGCTGCGGCTGGTACCGCGGGTCTCGAAGCTGGCCGAGCGGCTGACCTCCAGGCGGCCCACGCTGGCCCCCGCGCTGGGGGCGTGGCAGGTGAGCAGGCGGCCGCTCAAGTACGCCGGTCCGGCGCTGCTGCTGACCATGGCGATCGCGATCGGCGTCGTCTCCATGGCCACCGCCGCCACCTGGCGGGCCTCTCAGCTTGACCAGGCCCGCCACCAGGCCGGGGCCGACCTGCGCCTGTCGGGGGCGCCGGACGGGCCGGAGCTGGGGGCGTTCGGGCGCGGCACGGCGTTCGCGGCGCTGCCCGGCGTCACGGCGGCCTCCCCCGCCTTCCGCGGGCAGGCCGAGGTGAGCGGGGAGAACGCGATGCTGCTGAGCCTGGAGGCGAGCAAGCTCGAGAAGCTGTTCCTGCTGCGTCCCGATCTGTCGGCGCAGCCCGTCGCGGAGATGTCCCGGGCGCTGGCGGGAGGCCGGGCCGGCGAGCTGGAGCTGCCCGGGCGGCCGGTCACGCTCACCGTGCGGGCCGAGGCGGACGCGGCGGTGCCGGTGCGGCTGGTGCTGTCCGACGCACTGGGCGTCTGGCGCGACCTGCCGCTCGGCGTGCTGCGGGCGGGCGGCAACCGGATCGACGTGGATCTGCGGGCCCTGGCCGGGCGGAGCGGGAAGATCACGTACCCGCTGTCGCTGCGCGGGCTCGTCTCGGGCGCGCCGCAGGAAACGGCGAACGTGCGGCTGATCGGCCTGAGCGCCGACGGCCGCGAGGTGGCGGCGCCGGCGCTGTCGATGAAGGCAGCGGCCGAGCTCGGGCCGCTGCCCGTGGTGCTGACCGCCGACCTGGCCGCGGCGCTCAAGATGGGCGTGGGGCAGGTCGGACCGGCCAGCATCGACCGCCGGGTGCTCCAGGTCAAGGTCGTGGCCGTGGTGCACAGCATGCCGACGGCCGCCGCCGGGCAGCCGGCCGTGCTGGTCGATTGGGCGGCGCTGCAGGCGTACGAGCTGGCCGCGGCGCAGCCGCCCAGGCCCGCCACGGAGTGGTGGCTCGCCGCCGCCGACACCGCGGCGGCGCGGGCGGCGCTCAAGGGGCAGCCGGACGTCACCGTGATCGACCAGCGCGAGCTGGCGGCCACGCTGCAGGACGACCCGCTGGCCAGCGGCCTGCAGGGGGCGCTGATGCTGGGGTTCGGTGCGGCGCTGGTGTTCGCGGCGCTCGGGTTCCTGGTGAACGCGGCGGTCGCGGCGCGGGAGCGGCGGGCCGAGTTCGCGATCCTGCGGGCGCTCGGGGCGAGCTCCAGGCAGGTGTTCGGGCTGCTCGCGATCGAGCAGGCGTTCGTCATCGGGCTGTCGCTGGCGGCCGGCACCGGGCTCGCCGTGGCCGTCGGGGTGCTGGTGGTGCCGCACATCGTGCTGACCGGCCAGGCGTCGGCCGTCACGCCGGGCGTGGTCCTCGACATCCCGTGGGCGGCCACCGCCGCGATGCTGGTGCTGGTGGCCGCGGCGCTGTTCGCGATCGTGGCGGGGCTGGCCCGCCACCTGCGGCGCGGGCAGATCTTGGAGGATCGGTGAGGATCTGGCTGCCGGCCCGGGTGCACGCGGGCACGCTGGTCGTGCTCTTCGCGTTGACCGCGGTCGCCTGCCTGCTCGTCGCGGGGCTGCCCAGGGCGACGCAGGCGTCGTTCGACGAGGCGCTGCGCCGGTCGCTGGGCGCCGCCCCCGCCGTGCAGGCCGATCTCACCGTGGCCGCGCAGCGGCACCTGCGCACACGCGGCGAGTTCGACGACTTCGACCGCCGCTGGCGCCGGATCGTGCCGCCGGCGCTGCGCCCGCTGCTCGCAGCCACCGGCCACATGAGCGTCAAGACCACTCTCACGCCGGTCACGGGGACCGGCGGCAAGACGTACATCAACCTCGGCTGGCTGTCCGACGCCGGCCGGTACGTGGAGTGGGTGCGGGGACGGGCGCCCGGCAAACCGTCCACGGCGCGCCACGAGGGCGAGACGATCCCGCTGTTCGAGGTCGGCGTCACGGAAGAGGCCCTGAGCGCGATGAACCTCAGAGTCGGCCAGGTCACGACGCTCGGCGAGAGCGACTACGTCGCCGTGAAGATCGTCGGCGCCTTCACGGCCAAGGACCCCCGCGACCGCTACTGGAGCCACCACGCCGACGTCCTGCACGTCACCCGGCTGCAGCCGCCCGGCGAGCTGGACTTCGAGTTCCACACCACGACGCTGATGTCCGACGAAGGGCTGGCCGCGCTCACCGGCGAGGGACGCAACATGTCCTCCCGCTGGGTCCTGCCGGTCGACGCCCGGTTCGCGAGCGCTCTGGCCGTCTCCGACGCCGACGCGGCCGTCGCCGACTTCGGACGGCTGGTGCAGTTGCAGGGCGGCGTTCTGGACACCGGGCTGCCCAAGCTGCTCGACGACTTCCGCGCCGCGCTCGCCACCGCGCAGACGGTGATGTACCTGGTGCTCGGCGGGCTGCTGGCGGTCGCGCTCGGCGTGATCGCGCTCGGCGTGCGGCTGCTGGCCGACCGGATGGATCATGCGCTGGCGCTGGCGCGGGCGCGCGGCGGGTCGCTGCTCCAGGTGGCGGGCGCCGGAGCGGCGCTGACCGGGCTGGCGGTGGCGCCCGCCGCCCTGGCCGGGTACGCGCTGTCGTACCTCGTGCCGGGGCCCGTGCTCCCGGTCGTGCACCTCGGGCCGGCGCTCGTGGTGGTCACGGCGGTGGGGTTCGCGGCGGCGCGGCTGGCGGGCACGCACCGCACTCCGCTGCACGAGCGCCGCGACGACGTGGCCACCACCCGGTCCTCGGCCCGCCGGGTCACGCTGGAGGTGCTGGTCGTCGTGCTCGCGCTGGCGGGGGCGTACCTGCTGCGGGCCCGCGGGGCAGGGCAGGATCCGTTCCTGCTGCTGGTGCCGGTCGCGCTGACGCTGGCCGCGGCGCTGATCGTCTTGCGCTGCTACCCCTACCCGCTGCGGCTGCTGGTACGGCTGGCCGCGCGGGGGCGGGCGGCGGTGCCGTTCCTGGGGCTGACCAGGGCGGCCAGGGCGAGCTCCGCCAGCGCGCTGCCGGTGCTGATCCTGCTGCCCGCCCTGGCCGTGTCGGTGTTCGCGGCAGTGATCTCCGACGGGATCACGAGCACCCAGCGGGTGGCGTCCTGGCAGCGGGTGGGCGCGCCGATCAAGCTGACCTCGCCGATCGAGATCCCGGCCGACGCGATCGAGCGGGTGCGCGCGGCGCCCGGAGTGGAGCAGGTGGTGCTCGCGCAGACCGGCCGGGTGCAGGTCGGGCACACCACCGAACGCGCCGAGGCCATCGCGGTGGACGTGGCGCAGTGGCGGCAGATCATGGACGGCGCGCCGGTCGGCCTGCCCGCGCTGTCCGGCGGCGCGTCCGCGCTGGTCTCGCCGGAGCTGCGGGGACGGGGAACGTTCGAGATCGGGTGGCAATCGCGGGTGACACTGACCACGCAGGGCGTGATCGACTCGGTGCCCGGGTTCTACACGAGGGGCAAGTTCATGGTCATACCTCTGACCGTGCTGATCCGGCCCGCGGTGAACACGTTGCTGATCAAGGGCGATGCCTCGCTCGCCGAGCTGGCGCGCCTGGTGCCGTCGGCCACCACGGAGTCGCAGGAGGGGGCGTTGGCCACCATCCAGGACGATCCGCTCACCAGCGCGGTCCGCTCGACGCTGGTCGTGGTGACGGTCGCGCTGGGGCTGTACGCGCTGGTCGCCGTGATCCTTTCGCTGGTCATCGGGGCGGCGGGGCGGGCCGACGCGATCGCGTTCCTGCGCACGCTGGGGCTCTCCGACCGGCAGGCGCAGCGGCTGACCGTGCTGGAGGTCCTGCCCATGATCCTGGTCACCGCGCTGGCCGGGCTCGGGCTGGGGCTCGGCCTGCCGGCCGCGCTCGGGCCCGGCGTGGACCTGTCGTCGTACGCCGGGGACCTGCCCGTCGGCGACTACTCGCTCGACCTGCTCACGCCGAGCGCGCTGGCGGGCGGGCTCACCGTCGCCGCCGTGCTCGGCGCGTACGCGCACACCGCCATCGGCCGCCGCCGCAACCTCGGCGCGGCCCTGCGAGTGGGAGATCTGTGATGAACCCGACCCTGTCCGAGCTGGAAGCCAAGGCCGCGCGGAAGAAGGCCGCGTTCGGCGGTGACGCGCACATCGTGTGCGACAACCTCGTACGCATCTACAAGACCGAGGGCGTCGAGGTCGTCGCGTTGCAGGGGCTGGACCTGGTGATCGACAAGGGCGAGCTGGTGGCCATCGTCGGCGCGTCCGGGTCGGGCAAGTCGACGCTGCTCAACGTGCTGTCCGGGCTGGACGTGCCCACGGCGGGGGTGGCCAGGGTGGCGGGCATGGACCTGCTGTCGATGAGCCCCAAGGACCGGCTGCGGTATCGGCGGTCGGTGGTCGGGTTCATCTGGCAGCAGACGGCGCGGAACCTGCTTCCCTACCTGACCGCCCGCGAGAACGTCGAGTTGCCCATGAAGCTGGCGGGCACCGCGCGGAAGGGGCGGGCGGACGAGCTGCTGGAGCTGCTGGGGGTCGGCGCCTGCGCCCAGCTCAAGATCGCCGAAATGTCGGGCGGTGAGCAGCAGCGCGTCGCCATCGGCGTCGCGCTGGCCAACTCCCCGCAGCTGATCCTGGCCGACGAACCGACGGGCGAGCTGGACAGTGAGACGTCGGAGCTGGTGTTCGACGCTCTGCGCAAGGCCAACAGGGAGCTGGGGGTGACCGTGGTCATCGTGACGCACGATCCGATGGTGTCGGAGCAGGTGGACCGGACGGTGGGCATTCGCGACGGGCGTACCAGCAGCGAGACGCTGCGGCGCGAAGACTCCGAGGGGCAGCTCATCGCCGAGGAGTACGCCGTGCTCGACCGGGTGGGGCGGCTGCAGCTCCCCCGCGACTTCATGAACGCCCTCCATCTGGAGCGCCGGGTGCGCCTGGAGCTCGAATCCGACCACATCGGCGTGTGGCCCGCCCGCGAGGAGCCGTCGAATGACTGATTCGCCCCTGCTCGTGGTGGAAGGCCTGCGCAAGGTTTACCGGACCGGGCCCAAGGAGGTCGTCGCGCTGCGCGAGGTGTCGTTCTCGGTGTTCCCGGGAGAACTGGTCGCCGTCAGGGGACGGTCCGGGTCGGGCAAGACCACGCTGCTCAACCAGATCGGCGGCCTGGACCGGCCGGACGCGGGGCGGGTGGTCGTGTCCGGGCACGAGGTCACGGCGATGTCCGAGGAGGCTCTGCTGGAGCTGCGCAGGGACGTGGTCGGGTTCGTGTTCCAGTCGTTCGGGCTGATCCCCGTGCTGTCGGCGGCCGAGAACGTGGGGGTGCCGATGCGGCTGGTGCGGACGCCGGTGGAGGAACGCGAGGCGCGGATCCGCATGCTGCTGGCCCTGGTGGGGCTGGAGCAGCATGCCAACCAGCGGCCGTACGAGCTGTCCGGCGGGCAGCGGCAGCGGGTGGCGATCGCCAGGTCGCTGGCGAACCGGCCGCGGCTGCTCGTCGCCGACGAGCCGACCGGGCAACTGGACTCGCAGACCGGACGGCAGATCATGGAGCTGCTGCGGGCCCTCGTACGGAGTGAGGGGGTCACGGCCCTGGTCGCCACCCACGACCCGAGCCTGATCACGCTGGCGGACCGAGTGCTGGAGATCAGCGACGGCGTGGTGCGCGAGGCGGCCCTGACGTGAGGACGCCGGCCAGGTTGGCGGCCGCGACCAGCACGCCGCCGGTCACCATCAGCGCCGTCACCCCGGTCACGCCCGCCAGCGGCGCCGCCACCGCCAGGCCGAACGGCCGCGAGGCGAACGAGATGAGCTGATCGAACGACCGCACCCGGCCCAGCGCGCCCTCGGGGATCTCCTCGGCCACGATCGTCTCCCACAGGGGGCTGAGCAGCCCCAGCCCGAACATCGCCACGAAGTACGCCCCCGCCACCACCGCGGCAGGCGCCGGGATGGCCAGCGCCATCATGGGCAGCAAATAGCACGCGGCGCCGGCCTGCATCACGGCCAGCGGCCTGCGGATCGGCAGCCTGGGGGCGGCGAACACGCCCGCGAGCAGGCCCACTGTCCCGCTCTGCACGATGATCACCCAGGTCGCCTCGCCGCCCAGCTCGTTGACGGCCGTCAGCGGCCCCAGCGTGAGGAACAGCCCGGCCATGAAGTGCCAGACGCCATGGCCGAGCACGCAGGCCAGGAACCACGGCCGCGTCCTCACCTCACGCCACCCTTCACCCAGCTCCCTGCGAAAGGACCCGCTGCGTTGGGGGTGCGGCCGCTCGTGCTCGCCGCATTCGGTGTGCTGCCCTTCGCACACGCCACACTCTGTGTCCGGCCGCTCGTGCGCGGTGGGCGCGGTGGGCGCGGTGGCGAGCGCGATGCTCGGCCGCTTTGACGTGCGGATCCCTCCGAGGGTCAGTGCCGAGCAGGCGAACAACGCGGCCGTGAGCGCCGCCGCCCACCCCGGGTCGGCGGCCAGCGTGACCGTGCCGGCGAGCGCCGGGGCGATCACCGCGGACAGACTCGTCGCAACGCCGATGCGCGCGTTCATTCGCAGCCGCTCCTCACCCGGCACCACGGCCACCACCAACCTGGGCACGGCGGGGCTGCCGAACGCGATGGCCACCCCCGCAACGGCCGACAGCACCGCCAGATCGAGGACCCGGTGCAGCCCGAGCAGCAGTTCGGCGGCCATCGCGGCCTGCGACAGGCACCGGATCAGATCGGCGGACAACGCGACCCGCTCGGGCCTGAGCCGGTCGGCCAGCACACCCCCAACGGGCAAGAGCAACAGAAGCGGGACCATCTCGGCGGCCAGCACGATGCCGAGCGCCTCACCCGACCCCGTTGCGCGGAGTACGGCCAAGGTCAGGGTCGTGGGAATCAGGGCAGTGGCAAGCGCGGACAGGCAACGGCCGATCAGCAACCGGTTCTTCATGGAGCGCGACAGTATTTCGCCAGCGTATGTTTCGTCAACAAAATACTTGCTAGCGTATGATCCGTGAAATGGAGGACTCGGTCGATCGCCATCTGGCCCGCTGGCGCGGCAAGGCGCCCTTCGACGAGCGGGTGGAGGGGATCGTCACGCGCATGCAGTCCCTGGTGAAGCACCTGACGCAGGCGAAGGAGGCGGCGCTGGCGCAGGTGGGAATGCAGGACTTCGAGTTCCAGACCCTGCACCGGCTGGCGGCGCACGACGGGATGGCGACGCCGTCGGAGTTGGCGGCCGAGCTGCTGCTCTCGCCTGCCGGGATGACCGGGCGGCTGGACACGCTGGAGAAGTCGGGACTGGTGCGGCGGGTGCGCAGCACGGAGGACCGGCGGCGGGTGGACATCGAGCTCACGCCGAAAGGACGCGATCTGTGGATGGACGCGATGGACATCCTGGCGGTGCTGGAGAAATCCATGGTGAGCGCCCTCGGCCCCGAGGACCAAAAGTTCCTGGACGACATCCTGAAGCGTCTCCTGCTGCAGGTGGAATCACACCGCTGACCCGCTCCCCGGTCAAGCGGTACGGCCGCCGATCACCTGAGGTACGGCCGGCTACGCCCGGGGACACCCTTCGGTTCCCCGCCCCGCATGAGGGGGGTGGGTGCGCACCGCGATGCTGGATCGACGCGACTTTGCCTCAAGGCCTCCGGCTGACCTGAGAAAAGACGGCGATGCCGCTGAGCATCGGCTGGCCGCGAAGACCGGGGCGAGACCCAGGACGGAGCCCGCCTCCGGCCGGGGCGCATCCCCCGACAGAGCCCCCTCCAGCCAGAGCGCATCCCCGCGATCGAGCCGCCTACCGCCCGGTCCGGCTGGCCACGATGACCTGCACCGTGTGCTCCAGTGCGTATGCCGGGTCCGCTCCCCCGCCCTTGACCTGCTCGTCCGCGCCGGCCACGGCCTGGATCGCCCGCGACAGCCCTTCCGGTCCCCACCCGTTCAGCTGCCGTTTCACCCGGTCGACCTTCCACGGCGGCATGCCGAGATGGCTCGCCAGTTGCCCGCCTCGCAGGTTGCGCGGCGCGCTGCCGACCTTGGCCAGCGACCGCAATCCGCCCGCCAGCGCGCTCACCAGCAGCACGGGAGCGACCCCGGTGCCGAGCGCCCACCGCAGCTGCTCCAAGGCCTCGGCCAGCCGCCCTTCGATCGCCGAGTCGGCGACGTTGAACCCGGTGACCTCGGCTCGCCCCTTGTGGTAGCGAGCCACGGCCGCCGCGCTGATCGTCTTGTCCTCGGTGTCGAACGCCAGTTGGCTGCACGCCGCCGCCAGCTCCCGCAGATCGTTGCCGACCGCGTCGAGCAGTGCCTGGGCGGCGTCGCTGGAGATGCCGCGCCCGGCCCGCCTGAACTCCCCCTTGATGAACTCCAGCCGCTCTCCCGCCTTGGTGACCTTGTTGATCGTGAGCACCTTGGCTCCGGCCTTCTTCACCCCGTCGACCAGCGCCTTGCCCTTCACCCCGCCCGGGTGCGCCAGCACGAGCACGGTGTCGTCCAACGGCTGCTTGGCATAGGCCACGACCTCGGCGATCACATCTTTCGCCAGGTCCTGCGCCGACCGGATCACCACCACGGACCGATCGTTGAAGAGGGACGGCGACGTCAGCTGCGTCAGCTCGCCGGTCGTCACCTTGCCGCCCACGAGGTCGTGCACCTCGGCACTCGGATCCGTGGCCCGCGCCGCCGCGATGATCCCGCTCACCGCCCGCTCGGCCAGCAACTCCTCATCGCCGAAGACCAAGGTCACAGGTGCTGGATCGGTTCCCGCCATGTCTGGCAGCATGCCATGGGCCACCGACAACCTGGTACTCGACGGCAACGGCACCCATCGATCCACGGCTACGGCCCGCGCGGTACCACCGCCAATCCCCCATCGCGCTCCACAACGGCAAGATCACCCGACTGGTCGGTGCGATAGGTCGTGGCGCCGATCCGCCGCAGGAGGGCGAGCGTGGACGGAGCCGGATGGCCGTAGTCGTTGCCGGCGCCCACACTGATCAACGCGGCACGTGCGCCCAGAGACGACAGGAACGCCGGCGACTGCCTGTTCGAGCCGTGGTGCGGGACTTTGAGCACGTCAGCGCGTACACCGGCCTGGTGCGACAAAGCGTCCTGAGCCTCGGTCTCCAGATCGCCGCCGAGCAGGATCGAGCCGAGCCGCCAGCGCACGTGGAGGACCACGCTGGAATTGTTGATCACGCTGCCCTCGCCCTGCCCGGCCGTCTCCCCGCTCTCGGGGTCGGGAGCGAGCACGGTGAGCTCTGAGGGCCCGAACCGCCAGCGACTCCCCGGCGCCGCCGTCCATTCGGGCACCCGACGCCGCGCCAGGGTCGCGGAGACACCCGCGGCGGCTCGCGCGCCGGCCCGCTGCGGGCTGACGACCACCGCGCCGACACGCCGATCCCTGAGCACCCCTGCGAGGCCGTCGACGTGGTCGGCATGCGGGTGGGTGAGAACGAGCAGCGGTACGTCCTCGACGCCGAGCCTGCGCAGGCACCGGTCCATGACGATCGGATCGGGTCCCGCGTCGACGACGACGCCGCGCCCTTGCCCTGCCGCGATGACGAGCCCGTCCCCCTGCCCGACGTCGCACATCACCATCAGCCAGCCTTTGGGCGGCCAGGGTCCGGCGATGGGACGCACCACCAGCACCGCCACCAGGGCGGCGCCCGCTGCCGTCAACGCGACGGTCCGCCAGGCGCGGCGTCTCAGGACCGGGATCGCGACGGCCACCGCGAGCCCGAGCAGACCGAGCCCCAGGAGGCCACTGGGCCACGGCAGCGTGGCGAACGGCAGCTCCGCGGCCCAGCGGGCGACCATGATGATCCAGCCGACCGCGTAGCCGGCCGGGACGACGAGAAGGCTGGCGGCGTCGGGCCACAGGGGAGCCACCAGGGCGGCGCCGAATCCGAGCAAGGTCGCTGGGGCCACCGCCGGTGCCACGAGCAGGTTGGCGAGCACTGCCACGGGCGTCAGCTGTCCTGACATCAGCACCAGCACGGGCGTCACGGCCACCTGGGCCGCCGCCGGCACAGCCACCGCCTCGGCGATCCAGCGCGGGAACCGGCACGGCCCTCCAGAGCCGCCCGGCCGTGGCGTCATATCCCGTCCCTTGGCGTTCGCCGGAGGCTCGGGATCGCTCTCCGGGGGAGACAGCTTGTCGCGCCAGCGTGGGGCGAGGATGAGGATGCCTGCGGTGGCCGCGGCCGAGAGGGCGAAACCGTAGGAACGAGCCAACTCGGGCGCGAACAGCATCAGCAGCAGGACCGTCGCCGACAGCGCCGCCAGGCCGTCTCGGGCGCGTCCCGTGCCGAGGGCGATGGCGGCTACCAGGCCCATGAGGAGGGCTCTCAGGACGCTCGGAGACGGGCGGGCGACCACAGCGAACGCGAGCATCGCGAGGGCGGCGAAACCCGCCCTCGCCGGCAGGGAGAGGCCGACCAGGCGAGAGATCGCGAGAGCCGCGCCTGCGACGATGGCCAAATTGGCCCCGCTCACCGCATGCAGGTGGTTCATGCCGGCCGCCCTGAGGTCGGATGCCACCTGGGGATCCATGCGCGAGACGTCACCCACGACCAGGCCCGGGAGGAGACCTCGCTGGTCAGGGGGAAGGGTGTCGGCGGCGGCTCGCAGGCCCGATCGGAGACTGCCCGCGGCCGTCTGGAGCCAGGACGGGGGTGTCAGGACCCGCGGCCTGCCCTGGACCAGCAGAACGGCCGCGACCATGTCGCCGGGGGTTGGTTTCGCCAGGCGGCCGGTGACCTGGAGGTGCTGGCTGGGGAGGAGACCGCTCCAGTCCGATCCGCTGGCGAAGACGGTGATGGGCACATTGACCGCTTGTCTGCTTCCAGCGGTTTGGATGATCTTCAGAGTGGCTGGGATCACGTAGCTGTCTTGGGCGAAGTGTCCACCTCGGGGTGCCCTGCGTTTGGGATCGTCTGTGAGGGCGATCTGGGCGGTGATAGCAGTGCCCTTCGCCGCCAGTTCGGCCGCCGGTCCCGTGGTGATCGCCTGGACCCGGAAGGCGACCGACGCCGAAGCTGCTGCTGCGCAGATGAACGTGGCTATGGCCACGTTGCGCCATGCGGCCCCCCGGGTCGGCAAGCGCGTACGCCGTCCACGTGGTCCTTTGGTTGATCGCGTGCACCAGGCCACAGCGGAGGCGCCCAGAACCGCGGAAATGGCGACGATCATGCCCCAGGAAGCAGGGCAGCCGAGGAGGGTCAGTGCGCTGGCCCAGGCGGCCAAGGCGGGCAGCGTCAAAGGCCAAGCGTGCTTGCGTTGATCCCCAAGGGGTTCCGACTGCGCTCGCTGGCCACCGTTCGGATCAGCATGCGGACGCTGACCGCCGTTCGGATCAGCATGCGGACGCTGACCGCCGTTCGGATCAGCATGCGGACGCTGACCGCCGTTCGGATCAGCATGCGGACGCTGACCGCCGTTCGGATCAGCATGCGGACGCTGACCGCCGTTCGGATCAGCATGCGCCGGACCGGCATCCGGGTCTGCGGTTGGTATGTGCGCCACGTCAGACTCGGACCTTTGTCTTGATCTCGTCGAACTTTCGCGGGCCGATGCCGCTCACCTCTCGCAACTGGTCCACGCTGCTGAAGCCGCCGTGGCTGTCGCGGAACTCCGTGATGCGTGCGGCCAGGACTTCCCCCACACCCGGGAGTTGTTCGAGTTGCTCGGTCGTGGCGGCGTTCAGGTCGAGCACGGCGGCGGCCGGGTCCGTGACGGCAAGGCCGGGAGCTCCCGGACCCGCAGTGGCGCCCACGACGATCTGCTCGCCGTCGATCAGGCGTCTGGCGAGGTTGAGTGAGCCCGTAGAGGCGCCGCGTGCCACCCCTCCGGCCGCACTGACCGCATCGGCGACTCGGGCGCCTGCAGGGAGAAGGTAGACACCTGGTTTGCGGATCTTGCCTGCGACGTGGATGGTCACCTTGGCGGTGGCGGAGGGAGTCGGCGGCGAGATCGGGGTGGGCGGTGGCAATGGCTCCGGCGTGGGCTGGGATCGCCAGACGAAGAAGGCGGCGACGGCTATCGCCAGGGCACCCACCGCCAGGAGCACGCGAAGTCCCGGCTTACCGGGGTCGAGAGCGGGGGCTTGGGAGGCCAGGGCTGACCGAAATGCCGGGAAGGAAGGCGGTATGGGAACGGGTCCGCCGTTACGGGGACGCGGCATCGGCGCAGGCTCACCAGCGCGCGGAGGCCGCCCCGGCGCAGGCTCGCTGACGCGGGGAACCTGCGCAGGCGCCGGCGGGCTCTCGTCGTGGCGTTTCCGAGGCGTGGGAGTGGAGTCGGGCTCAGCCCCATCGTTCAGCCGACCGGGCTCTCCCCTACCGTGCTTCGGGCCGGGCTCTCCCCTGCCGTTCCTCAAGCCCTCACCGCGGTCGTTTCTCAGGCCCAGCTCATCGCGTAGGCCCGACTCATCGCGGTCGTTCCTCAGGACCAGCTCGCCGCGGTCGTTCATCGCCGTGAATCGGTTGGAGATGGCCGCTCGCCACGGGAGGTTGCGGTGAGGGCGGCCGGCAGAGCCGATGATGGACCGTAGCCGGGACTCGGCTATGGTCCGTTCCGCCGTCGGATCAGGGGTTCGCACGCCGAGAACATAGGCCCCTCGCGGCCGCCCTGAAGGCCCCGAGCGGCGTTCTGGGGACAGGACGGGCACAGATGCCAAGGCTGTGGACAGAGGGGCCGAGAGGCAACTTGAGGCGCTGGGAGCGGGCAGCCCGGCGCCGCCGACGGCATCCGCTGGGGCGGCCGCCACTCACCGACGCGGGCTGACCGTCACCGCCGCAGCCGGAAGAGCAGCAGTTGCGCTGTCAATCAAGTGACATGAGCGGCGATGGTCCGCGCGCACTCCATCGACTCGGCATGCGTCGTGTCCACCTCCAGGTCATAGAACACGCCCTGGTGGACCACATCCGCCTGCAACACGGCCATCCCCGTGACCCGATCGCCTCGTGCGACCTCGCGACCTGCGGCTACCGCGCTCTCGCACCTGACGCCCACCCACAGCACGTTCAGTCCGCCAAGAGGCTTCTGCCACCGCTGCTGGGACGCCGCTCCACCGAGGAATACGTCATCGATGATGATTCGAGCGCCCGCACGCGCCATCGCGGCGACCCCCTCCATCCACGCGGTGTCCAGCTTCCGGAACTCCGGCCCTACGATCACTTCGCCGTCGGCGGCGAACTGGATTCCGGCGTCCGAGGTCTGCATCGACGAGGGCATCAACTCGATCAGGGTGTCAACACCCACGGCCAGCCAAGGCTCCGGCAAGATCGCCTGCAGACACCGGGCGATCCCGGACTTCCCCGAACTGGACCCACCATTGAGAACGATCACCTGAGTCATCACCGCACCACGGTAGAGGCAGCTCAGCGATGATCGAAACCGATTTTCGCCGGTCGCGACACTGCTCGCGGCAACCCGGCGATCCTTGTCGGCACAGCACTAGAGGTCGCAAGGGGTGACGGTAAGGCCGAGCATGCCCGGTCCCACGTGGGCCCCGATCACCGGGCCGACCTCCACCACTCGCGACTCCACCAGCCCGGCTATCCGCTTCGGCAGTCGTTCCGCCAGCGCCTCGGCCCGGGCGCGGGCCGCCAGGTGCTGCACCGCCACCTCCACCGGCCGCTCCCCCGCCGCCCGCACCGCCAGGTCCTCCAGCCGCGCGATGGCGCGGGCCGACGTACGGACCTTTTCGAGCAGCGAGATCTGGCCGTCCACGATGTGCAGCAACGGCTTGATCATGAGGGCCGAGCCGAACAGGGAGGCCGCGGCGCCGATGCGACCGCCGCGGCGGAGGTATTCCAGGGTGTCGACGTAGAAGAACGTCCGGGTGGCCTCGGCGCAGCGCCGGGCGGCCAGGGTCACCGCCTCCAGAGAGGCTCCGCTCGCGGCGATACGCGCGGCCGCCAGCACCGGGTAGCCGATACCCATCGCGATCGAGCGACTGTCGATCACTTCCACAGGTACGGGGGCGTCGCGTGCCGCCGCGCGAGCGGATTCGATGGTGCCCGACATTTCGGCGGACAGGTGGATCGAGACCACCCCCGTGGCGCCCGCTGCGGCCAAGGAGGAGTAGCAGGAGGCGAAGCCGGCCGGGGCTGGGCGGGAGGTCGTGACAGAGGCGAGGTCACCTGCTAAAAAGCCCTCGTTGCCCGACGCCCGGCCGCCGTGTGGAACCCCGGTGCTCGATCCGCCGCCATAAGAGCCCTCGTCGTACGAGGTCCCGTCCACGATCACCTGCAACGGTACGACCGTCACACCCGGAACGGCAGGCAGGTAAGCGGTTGAATCCGTGACAACGGCGACCGAGGGTGGCATAACCCGAGATTAACTACTGAACGGGTGTCCCACCCACCCAGACGCGGCGCGGCTTGAGGCCGAAGGACCAGGCGAACGCGCCCTCGTGGTCGGCGTCCCACTGCACGATGTCGGCCAGCCGGCCGGGCGCCAGGACGCCCCGGTCGGGAGCGCCGAGGACGGTGGCACCGCCGAGCGTGGCCGCGCGCAGCGCGTCGTTGACGCTCATCCCGAACGCCGACACCGCCATGGCGATCACCAGCGACATCGAGGTGATGCCGCAGAAGCCGGGGTTGTGGTCGCTGCCGAGGGCGATCTGCACACCATGCTTGATCATCTGGCGCACCGGCGGCAGGTGGCCGCGCTGGAGCGCCGTGGCCGGGCAGACGATCGCGGGCACGCCGTAGCGGGACATGATCGCGATGTCCTCGTCCGACATGTGGTGCAGGCCGTCCGCGGAGGCGCAGCCGAGCTCGGCGGCCAGCTGGACGGCGCCGCGGCGGCTGTAGAGGCCGGCGTGGATGCGCGGCAGCAGGCCGACGTTGCGGCCCGAGGCCAGGACCCAGCGGGACTCTTCGGTGGTGAAGTGGCCCTCGTCGCAGTAGACGTCCACGCTGTCGGCGCCGGCCGCGGCCGCGTCGGCGCACCAAGCGCCCACGGCCTCGACGTATTCGCGCTGGCGGCCGAAGTATTCGGGAGGCACCACGTGCGCCGCGAGGAACGTGACGTGCACGCGCGGCATCATCGGCTCCTTCTCCAGCTCCCGCAGGAGCCGCACGTCGGCGAGCTCGCCGTCGCGCGTGAGGTGGTAGCCGGTCTTGGCCTCGACCGTGGTGGTGCCGTTGAGCAGCCAGCCGCGCAGTCGCTCGCGCACGCCGTTGCACAACGTCCACGGGTCGGTGCCGCGGGTCACGGTGACGGTCGAACCCACGCCGCCGCCCGCCGCGGTGATCGAGGCAGCGCTGGAGCCGCCGGTGCGGATGGCGAGCTCGGCGTAGCGGTTGCCGGCGTAGACCGGGTGCGTGTGGGCGTCGATGAGGCCGGGGGTGACCAGCGCGCCGCCGAGGTTTTCGACGTGGTCGACGTCGACGATGTCGTCGACGACTCCGGGCACGCTCTGCGGCAGGTCGGGCGCGCGCCCGACCCATGCGATGCGGTCGTTGTGCACGAGGATGGCGGCGTTGCTGAGGACTTCGTTGCCGGTCCAGAGGCGCCCGATGTTGGTCAGGAGTCGAACGGTCACCGCATCACCGCCTTGCGCGAGCCCCCGCGCGAGCGCAGTGCCCAGCGCACGGCCTGTGCCGCGCCCACCGACGCTCCGGGTCCGGACGACATGGGGGGTCTCCTGATCTCATCCCGCATAATGTTGTGCGGCGACCGTATCGCCGGGGTCATGATCCGGCGATTTCAGTTCAGTTACGTTATTTCACATGTCGGGCTGGTGTACAGGGTTATTCGGAAGAAAGACCACTGATCCCATCGGTCACTCAGCCCCGCTTCGTTCCCACGGCCCCCGCCGACGACATCGGCACCAGCAGTCATCATCCGAAACCTTGAACAAAACTTAAAGACCAGACCAACGTTAGGTCTGGTTAATCCTAGCAACCTCGCCGTTCAGGGGCCACTGTCGCTTTTGGGCAGCCCTGCGCGCTTTGCGGCAAGAGCTGCCCAACCGTGTCGTGACGTGCCGCCGACTGCCCGCCTGTGCCGGGAGAGGCCCACGTGCGTGGTGCCACTCCCTGTTCGAGCGTTTCGTCGGCGACGCGGCCCAACCGTACCGCAGCGCGGCAGGTGCCCCAGCAGGAATCGCCAAAAGGCCTATCACGCCACAAGCGCAATCGCCTCACAGCGAAGAGGCCCAGATCCCAGCGGCTAGGAGACGCGCTCCACCGGCTTGCCCACGCGCTCCAGCTCCTGCGACAGGCTGGGCAGCACGCGAGCGTGCAGGATCGTGCCGTCTCCGACGTGGTCCACGGAGAGCACTTCGCCCTCCTTGTGGGCCCGCGAGATCAGGTCGCTCCGATCGTACGGAACCAGCAGGTGGATCTCGTGATCCAGCCTGGGCAGCTCCTGCTCGATGAGCGCCAGCAGCTCGGGGATGCCCTTGCCGGTCCGCGCCGAGACCACGATGCTGTCGCGCTCGCGCCTGATGATGCGGTCGACCACCTCTTGGTCGGCCGCGTCGGCCTTGTTGATCACGACGATCTCGCGTACGTCGGAGGCGCCCTCGATGTCGGCGAACACCTCGCGTACCGCGGCCAGTTGCCCCTCGGGATCGGGGTGGGAGCCGTCGACCACGTGCAGGATCAGGTCGGCGTCGGCGACCTCCTCCAGCGTGGAGCGGAACGCCTCGACCAGCTGGTGCGGCAGGTGGCGGACGAAGCCGACGGTGTCGGCGATCGTGAACAGCCTGCCTTCCGGCGTGCGCGCGCGGCGCACGGTCGGGTCCAGGGTGGCGAACAGCGCGTCCTCGACCAGCACGCCCGCACCGGTGATGCGGTTGAGCAGCGAGGACTTGCCGGCGTTGGTGTAGCCGGCGATGGCCACGGCCGGGACCTCGCGCCGCTGGCGCTGGTAGCGCATGGTCTCACGCGAGGTGGACATGCCGCTGATCTGGCGGCGCAGCTTGGACATCCGCTCGCGGATGCGGCGGCGGTCCAGCTCGATCTTGGTCTCACCGGGGCCACGGCCGCCGATGCCGACGCCGCCCGCGGCGCGACCGCCGACCTGCCTGGACAGGTTGCCACCCCAGCCGCGCAGGCGGGGCAGCAGGTATTGCAGCTGAGCCAGCTCGACCTGGGCCTTGCCCTCGCGGCTCTTGGCGTGCTGGGCGAAGATGTCGAGGATCAGCGCCGTGCGGTCGATCACCTTGACCTTGACCGTCTCCTCGAGCTGGCGGAGCTGACCGGGGGTCAGCTCGCCGTCGCAGATCACGGTGTCGGCGCCGCTGGATTCGACCACGTCGCGCAGTTCGAGCGCCTTGCCCGAGCCGATGTAAGTGGCCGGGTCGGGTTTCTGGCGACGCTGGATCAGCCCGTCGAGCACCTCGGACCCGGCGGTCTCGGCCAGGAGCTTGAGCTCGAGCAGGGAGTTTTCCGCATCCTCCACGGTGCCGGAGGTCCAGACGCCGACCAGGACGACCCGCTCGAGCCGCAGCTGCCGGTATTCGACCTCGGAGACATCCTGGAGTTCGGTGGAGAGGCCCGCCACGCGGCGCAGCGCCTGGCGCTCCTCGAGGTCCATATCGCCGGTCTCGAACTCGTCGAGCGCGGTGTATTCGTGCATTCGTGTCATCTCTATGAGGGAACGTCTGGACACCTCGGTGTCTTCCCACGATGGTGGCATGACATCCCGGGCGCAATCACCTGGTTATCCAGGCTGCACGCTGACGTCGCCGGAACCCGAGGCCAGCGAGATCTTGTACGGCGAGGAGCCGTCGGTCTTGACCTTGACGTTCGCGTCGCCGGATCCCGTGTCGGTCGACACGTCATAGGCCCCGTCGGGAACCTGGAGCACGACGTCTCCCGAGCCGACCTCGATCTTCGCGCTGACGGGCGCGGTGGTGTACTTGAGCTCGATGTTCCCCGACCCGGCCTCGCCCACGACCTTCTTGCCCGCGAGGTCGGAGGCGTCCACGTCGCCGGAGCCGACGAACACGTCGATGTCGCCGGTCAGCCCCCTGAGCGTGAGGTTGCCGGAGCCGCTGTCGAGGTCGACGGCCAGCCCCTTGGGGATCTCCACCTTGTAGTCGACGCCGCAGCTGCCGAAGTTCGACGGGCAGTCGTACGTCACGAATAACACGCCGCCCTCGACCTTGTGCTCGGTCTTGGGCTTGTCGTCGCCGCGCCAGCGGAGGGTCTCCACGACGCGGATGGCGGTGCCGTCGGTCTCCGTGATCACGGCGTCGCCCGATTGGCTGTCCAGCTGCAGCTTGGTGACCTTGTCCGTCACCTGGTAGGACGTCGTGTCCTGGTTGGTGGGGGCGGCGATGCTCGCGAGCCCGCATCCCGTCAGCAGCACCGCGGAAGCCAGCAGCCCGCCCGCGATCGCGATCGTCTTCATACCCGCAATCCTCGCGTGGCACGGCACATCCGGCATCGGGGATGCCCCGGAAGGCTCCCCGGGTTAACCCCAGCCTTTGACCCGGGTACACCATGGGAGTAGCTTCGTTTCCACAATCCAGAACTTGTTTTCCATAAGACGGAAAGAGGTCCCATGGAGATCACCGGCCCGATGCTCGACCGGTTCGATGAGATCCTCACGCCGGAGGCGCTCGATTTCGTTGCGGCTCTCCAGCGGGAGTTCGGCCCCACGCGGCTGCAGCTGCTGAAGGCCCGGCAGGCGCGGCAGGCGGAGCTGTCCGCAGGCGGCACGCTCGACTTCCTGCCCGAGACCAAGGAGATCAGGGAGGGCGACTGGCGCGTCGCTCCCCCGGCGCCCGGCCTGGAGGACCGCCGTGTCGAGATCACCGGTCCGGTCGACAAGAAGATGACCATCAACGCGCTCAACTCCCGCGCCAAGGTCTGGCTGGCCGACTTCGAGGACGCCAACTCCCCGCTGTGGGAAAACTGCGTCGCCGGCCACCTCAACCTGCGCGACGCGCTCGACCGCACGATCGACTTCGAGACCGGCGGCAAGACGTACGCGCTCAAGCCCGACGCCGAGCTGGCCACGGTCGTGGTGCGGCCGCGCGGGTGGCACCTGGACGAGAAGCACGCGCAGGTCGACGGGCAGCCGGTGTCGGGGTCGCTGTTCGATTTCGGGCTCTACTTCTTCCACTGCGCCCAGCGCCAGCTCGACAAGGGCAAGGGACCTTACTTCTACCTTCCGAAGATCGAGTCTCACCTGGAGGCGCGGCTCTGGAACGACGTGTTCACCAGGGCACAGGAGCTGCTCGGCCTCCCGCACGGCACGATCCGGGCGACCGTGCTCATCGAGACCTACCCGGCGGCGTTCGAGATGGAGGAGATCCTCTACGAACTGCGCGACCACTCGGCCGGGCTCAACGCGGGCCGCTGGGACTACCTGTTCAGCGTGATCAAGAAGTTCCGCACCAGGGGCCGGGAATTCCTGCTGCCCGAGCGGAACGCGGTGACGATGACCGCCCCGTTCATGCGCGCGTACACCGAGCTGCTGGTGCGCACCTGCCACAAGCGCGGCGCGCACGCCATCGGCGGGATGGCGGCGTTCATCCCTTCGCGCCGGGACCCCGAGGTCAATGCCGTGGCGCTGGAGAAGGTGCGGGCGGACAAGACGCGCGAGTCGGGCGACGGGTTCGACGGTTCGTGGGTGGCGCACCCGGACCTGGTGCCGGTGTGCCGCGAGGTGTTCGACGGGGTGCTGGGCTCCCGGCCCAACCAGCTCGACCGGCTGCGCGAGGACGTCAGTGTGTCGGCCGCCGACCTGCTGGCCGTCTCGGAGACGCCCGGCGAGATCACCGAGGCCGGGCTGCGCAACAACGTGGACGTGGCGCTGCGTTACCTGGCCGCCTGGATGGGCGGGCTTGGTGCGGTGGCGATCCACAACCTCATGGAGGACGCCGCCACGGCCGAGATCTCGCGTTCGCAGATCTGGCAGTGGATCCACAACGACATCACGCTCGCCGACACGGGCGCGCAGGTGACGAAGGAGCTGGTGGAGCGGATCATCTCGGAGGAGCTCGCCAAGATCGCCGCGGAGCCGGGCCACGACGAGGACCTGTACGCCCAGGCAACCGCGCTGTTCAAGGAAGTGGCCCTGGACGATGATTTCGCCGAGTTCCTGACGCTTCCCGCGTACGCGAGGATGCCATAGGAGAAAGAGGAAGGTGATCGGGTGATCGACACTTTGGCGGCGGCGCTGCGCACACTGCTGCCCCACGACTCGGTGATCACCGATCCGGTACGCCTGCGCACCTACGAGTGCGACGGCCTCACCTACCACCGGGCGACCCCCGGCGTGGTCGTGCTGCCGGACACGGCCGAACAGGTCGCCCGCGTGGTGCGCCTGTGCAACGACTTCGGCGTGCCCTTCGTGGCCAGGGGGTCGGGCACGGGCCTGTCGGGCGGCGCGCTCCCCCGCGAGGACGGCGTGCTCATCGTCACCTCCCGGATGCGCGCGATCCTGGAGATCGACCTGGCCAACCGCCGGGCGGTCGTGGAGCCGGGCGTCACGAACCTGGCCATCACCGAGGCCGTGCGCGACCGGGGCTACTACTTCGCTCCCGACCCCTCCAGCCAGCAGATCTGCTCGATCGGCGGCAATGTGGCGGAGAACTCCGGCGGCGCCCACTGCCTGAAATACGGCTTCACCGTCAACCACGTCGAGGCCTGCGAGATCGTCACCCCGGACGGCGACCTGATCGTGCTCGACCGCATGGATCCGGGCTACGACCTGCTGGGGGCGTTCGTCGGCTCGGAGGGCACGCTGGGCATCGCCACCAAGATCACGGTGCGCCTGTGCCGCGCGCCCGAGTCCGTGATGACGGTGCTGGCCGCGTTCGAGAGCATCGAGCAGGGCGGGCAGGCGGTGTCGGCGATCATCGGCGCGGGCATCGTCCCGGCCGCCATCGAGATGATGGACGCGCTGGCCATCGAGGCGGCCGAGGCGGCGGTGGCCTGCTCCTACCCCGAGGGTGCCGGGGCCGTGTTGATCGTCGAGCTGGACGGGCCGGAGGCGGAGGTCGAGCGGCAGTTCGCGCAGCTCAGGGAGATCTGCTCCGGGGCGTTCGAACTGCGCGTGGCGGCCGACGCGGCCGAGCGGGCGGCGATCTGGAAGGGCCGCAAGTCGGCGTTCGCGGCCGTGGGGCGCATCAGCCCCGCGTACATCGTGCAGGACGGCGTGGTGCCGCGCACGGCCCTGCCCAGCGTGCTGGCCGCCATCGACCGGCTCTCCAGCGAACACGGGATCAGGGTGGCCAACGTCTTCCACGCCGGGGACGGCAACCTGCACCCGCTGGTGCTGTTCGACGACGCGGAGCCGGGGGCGGGCGAGCGGGCCGAGGTGGTCTCGGGGGCGATCCTGGACCTGTGCATCGAGCACGGCGGTTCGATCACGGGCGAGCACGGGGTCGGAGTGGACAAGTCGCGATATATGCCGAAGATGTTCAGCGCGGACGATCTGGACACGATGCAGCTCGTGCGGTGTGCGTTCGATCCCCAGGGCCTGTCGAACCCGGGCAAGGTGTTCCCCACGCCGCGCCTGTGCGGCGAGGTTCCGGGGGTTCGCAAAGGCGTGCATCCGCTGGTCGAGTCGGGGAAGGCGGAGCAGTTCTGATGCTCGCGGACAGCGGGGTGACGGTCCGGCAGGCGGACGCGGACGACGCCGTCAGCGGCGTGCGCCCCCGCTGGGTGGCGCTGCCGGAGACGGTGGAGGAGGTCGCGGCCGTGCTGCGGGCCTGCGCCGAGCAGGACCTGGCGGTGGTGCCCGCGGGCGGCGGCACGAAGCTGCACTGGGGCCTGCCGCCGGAGCGGTGCGACGTGCTGCTCGACATGTGCTGCCTGAACGAGATCCTGGAGCACGCCGCCGGTGACCTCGTGGTGCGCACGCAGGCCGGGGTGACCATGGACGCGCTGGCCGCCGTGCTCGCGGACAAGGGGCAGGAGCTGGCGCTCGACGTGCCGTTCGCCGAGGGCACGACGGTCGGCGGCACGCTGGCCGCCGCGCTGCCCGGGCCCCGTTCCTTCCGCTACGGCACCGCCCGTGACCTGCTCATCGGCATCACCGTCGTGCTGCCCGACGGCACGATCGCCAAGTCGGGCGGCAAAGTGGTGAAGAACGTCGCCGGCTACGACCTCGGCAAGCTCTTCACCGGCTCGTACGGCACGCTCGGCGTCATCGCGGAGGCCACGTTCCGCCTGCATCCGCTGCCCGTGGCACGCCGCTGGATCACGGCGGAGCTCGATCGCGCCGAGCTGCCGCCGATCGCCGCCGCGCTGGCCGCCTCGCAGGCGGAGCCGAGCGCGGTCGACGTGGACTGGCCGGACCGGGGCGGGCCGTTGAGCCTGGCCGTGCTGGTCGAGGGCGCGGCGGCCGAGGCGCGGGCCGAGACGCTGCGCGCGCTGATCGGCAAGGGCACCGTGAGCGACGCGCGGCCGTCGTGGTGGGGGCTGATCCTGCGTGACGAGGTGCTGATCGAGGTGCGGTTCCCGGCCACCGGCACGGAGGCCGTCCTGGACGCCGTGGCCGAGACCGGGCTGTCGCTGCGGGGCTCGCCCGTGTCCGGGCGGGTGCTGCTGGAGTCCTGGGACGCGCGCGGCGAGCCCGAGCTGGCCGCGACCGTGTCCGGGCTGCGCGAGCGGGTCGAGGCGGCCGGCGGGCGGGTGAACGTGCTCGCCGCCCCGTACGACGGCCTCGACCGGTGGGGGCAGGTGAGCGCCCTGCCGCTGATGCGGCGGGTCAAAGAACGGTTCGATCCCGGGCGCAGGATGTCTCCCGGCCGGTTCGTGGGAGGGATCTGAGGTGAACCCCGAGGCTTCGTGGGAGGGGTCAGGCATGGACCCTGAGCTGATCAACGACTGCGTGCACTGCGGATTCTGCCTGCCGACGTGCCCTACTTATCTGTTGTGGGGCGAGGAGATGGACTCGCCGCGCGGGCGGATCCACCTGATGAGCCAGCACGTCGAGGGCACCCCGATCACACCGGAAATGGCAGGACATTTCGATGCCTGTCTGGGGTGCATGGCCTGCGTGACGGCCTGCCCGTCCGGGGTCAAGTACGACCGGCTGATCGAGCTGACCAGGGTGGAGGTGGAGCGGAAGCACGTACGCGAGCCGCAGGAGCGGGCCGTGCGCGGCCTCGTGTTCAGCCTGTTCCCCTACCCGCGCAGGCTGCGGCTGCTGCGGCCGACGATGTGGCTGGCCGAGCGGATGGCGCCGTTCCTCACCCGGGTGCATCCGGGCCTCGGCGCCATGGCCGCGCTCGCGCCCCGCGTGGAGCGCCGGCAGCGGCTGCCGCGCGTGGTCAGGGCCAGAGGTGAGCGCCGGGCCGTGGTCGGCATGCTCACCGGGTGCGTGCAAGGCGAGTTCTTCCCGCAGGTCAACGCGGCGACCGCGCGGGTCCTCGCGCTGGAGGGCTGCGACGTGGTCATCCCGCCGGGGCAGGGCTGCTGCGGGGCGCTCAGCGTCCATTCCGGGCGCGACGACCAGGCCAAGAGGCTGGCCCGGCGCACCGTGCGGACGTTCGAACGGGCGGGCGTGGACACCGTCGTGGTGAACGCGGCCGGCTGCGGCTCATCCATGAAGGAGTACGGCGTGCTGCTCGGCACCGAACCGGCGTTCAGGGTGCTGGACCTGTCGGAGTTCCTGTGCGAGCTGGGGCCCGCGGCCAAGCGGCACCCGCTGCCGCTCACCATCGCCTACCACGACGCCTGCCACCTGGCCCACGCCCAGGGCGTCCGCGCGCAGCCCCGCGAACTGCTGAGCGGCATCCCGATGCTGGAACTGCGCGAGATCCCGGAGTCGGCGATCTGCTGCGGCTCGGCGGGCACGTACAACATCTTCCAGCCGCAGGCCGCCCACGACCTCGGCGACAGGAAGGCCAAGGCGGTCGGCTCGACCGGCGCCGAGTTGCTGGTCTCCGCCAACCCCGGCTGCACCATGCAGATCGCCACCGCCATGCGCAGGGCCGGTGCGCAGATCAGGGTGGCGCATACCGCCGAAGTGCTGGACGCCTCGCTGCGCGGGGTGTCCCTGTGAGTGTGCAGTCGGTCGAGCGGGCGCTCGACGTGCTGGAAGCGCTGGCCGGACACGGCGGAGAGGCCGGCCTGTCGGAGATCGCCGCCAGGACCGGGCTGCCGTACGGCACCATCCACCGGCTGCTGCAGACCCTGCTCGCCCGCGGCTACGTGCGGCAGGAATCCGACAGAAGGTACGCCCTGGGCGCAGGCCTCGTGCGGCTCGGCGGCATCGCGGAGAGCATGGTCGGCGTGTGGGCGCAGCCGTATCTGACGAAGATGGTCGAGCTGTCCGGCGAGACCGCGAACCTGGCCGTGCTCGAAGGCGACTTCGTCGTGTACGTGGCGCAGGTGCCCTCGCCGCGCAGGCTGCGGATGTTCGCCGAGGTCGGCAGGCGGGTGCTGCCGCACAGCACGGCCGTGGGCAAGGTGCTGCTGGCCGACCGGCCGGCCACCGACGCGGTGGCGGTGTTCGAGCGGACCGGCATGCCGCGCCGCACCCCCAACACCATCACCGATGTGACGGACATGCTCGCCGAGCTCGACCTGGTCAAAGCGCGCGGGTACGCCATGGACCTCGGTGAGGAGGAGCTGGGCGTGCACTGCCTGGCCGTGCCCGTGTGGGACGGCGGCCGGGTGGTGGCCGCGATGTCGGTGTCGGGGCCGGCCGAGCGGATCGAGTCACTGGACCGCGACGAGTTGGCGGAGGGCCTGCGCAAGATCGCGCTCGACTTCGGCAACGAGCTCAGCCCGCCGCGATGATAGGAGCGCGATGGTCGCGGCATGAGATGGGCCGTTAACGTGAGGGCATGTGTAGAAGCATCAAGACCCTGCGACCTCCGTACGCCGAGAGTGTGACCGAGGAGGACGTGCGGGCGGCCGCGTTGCAGTACGTCAGGAAGATCTCCGGCTTCCGCGCGCCCGCCGCGCACAACGCCGAGGCGTTCGACCGGGCCGTCGAGGCGATCACCCAGGCCTCGGAGGAGTTGCTGGCGGCGCTCCAAGTTCGCGGGAGTCGTTGACAGGCCCTCTTGGCGGGAGAAGTCTTCCCGGGTATAAACCCCAGCGATCCCAGGGAGCTCCCATGATCAGCGGGCTGTACGAGGGACAGGACGGCGACTCGCGGCTGGTGCTCCGGGTCGACGTGGACGGGACCAGGCCGACCGGGCGGGTGAGCGGCGACCTGTTCGCCGTGGCCGGCGCGACGACCTCCTACGCGGGCTCGTTCGTGGTCGACGCGCCCACCGTGCGGGCCGAGGGCGATGAGGTGCGGATCCAGGGGCGCGGGGTCTTCTCGTTCGACACTCCGGTCAAGGACGTCAGTGTCACGATCACCGACGGGTCGGGGACGGCCGTGCTGGCGGGGCGTACCTTTCAGGTCTCGTTCGCCTCGCCGTACTTCCGCCGGGTGCTGCTGGAGCAGGACTCGGTGACGGGGTCCGTGCCGTTCGTGTCGTACCACACGGGCGCGCTGCCGGGGCCGGGCGGCACGCCGGCCAGGGAGTTGAGCGTGACGGCCGCGTACGCGGAGGCGGGCATCGAGCTGACGGTGGCCGAGCCGGGGGTGATCCCGGTGGACGGGTCGGGGGCGGATCTGGCGTGGGACGACGCCGAGCTGCACCACGCGATGACGCAGCAGTTCAGCATGTTCGGCGACGCGCCGGCCTGGCGGCTGTGGCTGCTGGTGGCCAGCAAGCACGTGGGCGGCTACCGGGGCATCATGTTCGACTACAACGACGCCCACCAGCGGCAGGGGTCGGCGGTCTTCTACGACGCGATCAAGGGCGACACCCCGCAGGCGCAGCGCGCGCAGTTACGGACGTACGTGCACGAGTTAGGGCACGCCTTCAACCTGCTGCATTCCTGGCAGAAGAACCTCGCCACCCCACCTCAGCCCCTCGGCCCTGACGGCGGCTTCGGGGATCTGTCGTGGATGAACTACGTCCAGAACTTCAGGCCGGGCGGCGAACATGGCTACTGGGCGGCCTTCCCGTTCCAGTTCACCGATCCCGAGCTTGTGCACCTGCGCCACGGCTTCTTCCGTGACGTGGCCATGGGCGCGAACGCGTTCGGCACCGGGGCGGCCGAGATCGACCCGTTCGAGCAACCGGTCGAGGACCATTCCGGGCTGCGGCTGGAGCTGCGCGCCAAGGAGTCGTTCGAGCTGGGCGAGCCCGTCGTGGTCGAGCTGAAGCTGTCCTGCGCCGGCGAGCCGCACACCACGCACGGCCACCTGCATCCCGACACGGAGTTCACGCAGGTGTCGATCACGCAGCCGGGCGGCAGGACGGTCCTGTACCGGCCGATGATGCGGCACTGCGTGGACGACTCGCCGGAGATCCGGCTTGATGACGGCAATCCGGCCATGTACCGCAGCGCGTACATCGGGCACGGCCGCGACGGTCATTACTTCCAGCAGCCCGGCGAATACCACGTCCGCGCCCAGTACATCGCCGCCGACGGCTCTCGCATCGTCTCCCCCGCCTGCCTGGTCCGGGTCCGCTACCCGGTCTCCTTCGATGACCACCGGGTGGCCGAGCTGATGCTGGGTGAGGAGCAGGGCAAGCTGTTCTCGCTGCTGGGCTCCGACGCCCCGGCGCTCCGGTCCGGGAACCTGGCGCTGGACGAGATGATCGACAGGTACGGCGGCCACCCGCTGGCCGTCTACGCGCGCCTGGTCAAAGGGCTCAACGCCGAGCGCGAGTTCAAGGCGCTGACCCCGGGCAAGCGGCTCAGCGTGCGGCCGGCGGACCCCAAGCAGGGCATCGAGCACCTGACGAGGGTCGCCCGGGACGCCGCGATCGACAACATCACGCTGAACATGGTGATGCGCCGCCTGGCCAGGGCGCAGGCCCGGCAGGGAGACCTGCAGAAGGCGAACGCCGTCATGGACCAGATGGTCACCCTCTTCCAGACCAAAGGGGTGAACCCCATCGTCATGGGGCAGATCCGGCGACAGGCCGAGCTGACGAAGGCGGCTCTCAGCGCCGAAGACTGATTGCGGCGGCGACCCCGCCGGGGCGGATCGCCGTTCCGTGCGTCAACAGGGGTTTTCTTCGAAGGTGTAGGTGCCGGTGTGTCTACCCCATGTGGTCGTCGCGCCGTCGCAGTCCTCGTACTCGCCGCCGACGACGGTCAGGTTGGATACAGGACACCCGCTTATCACATAGAGTATCGTATACCCGTAAGGCACAGCTCTTCGAGCATGAAGGCGAGAACGTTATGTCCGCTCCGGAGTCTGACATCACGGCGCCCAAATCAGTAACCCTGCGTCGTCGGCTTATTGCCGAGGTGGAGGAACTCAGCGGTCCTCGCGGCTTCTCGGCAGCCACTGACGAGGCCCTGTCCTTCTGGGTCGCGCGCAAGAGGCTGCGTGGCGCGATCGACCGTTACGAGGATGACACCAGTGAGATCACCGAGGTGGAGATGGAAGCCATCGTCGCCAAAGTGGGCGGTTTGTGAGCCGCGCACGGCGGCGACAGCACATCGCCCCCTCGGCGGGCGAAAGCGCCGTCCACACTCTCGACGGTCCCGCTGTCGTGCTCGACGCTCAGGGCTTCTCACTGTTGGCGGAAGAGGATCACCATCCTCGCAAGCGTGAACTGCTGGCTCTGCTGAAGGTGTATGAGCGCGCAGGCTTCATCGCCGGAATCAGCGTGGTCACGGTGGCAGAAGAACGGCGGACCGGGGCGGCTGGACAGCGTCTGGACTGGTGGCGCTCACAGTTGGTGCGCGTGCCCGTATCCGAGTCGACATCGCTGCTGGCCCGCCAATTGCTGGAGGAGACGGGGCTGGATGGACACCGTGGCGTTGTGGACGCCCTGGTGGTGGCCACAGCCGCGAGCAGTCCAGATGTGGCTCGCGTGATCTCCAGTGATGCCGGGCACATCCCGAAGCTATGCGCCGCAGCGACGGCCTTCCGACGCATCCCTGTGGAGTTCAAGCAGGTGTAGGTCCGGAGCTTGCCTCTGTTGTGCGCACCAGCCGGCCTGCGCTTCCATTGATTCGCAGGCAGCCTCAGCAGCTCGACAGAACGGTCTCCATGGCGGCCTTCTCGGCCGCCGTCACCCAGACGTCATACTTCGCCTTCACGTCGATCTGGCGCGCGATATAGGCACATCTGTACGCCTTGCGCGGCGGCAGCCAGGTGGCGGCGTCGGAGTCGCTCTTCTGGCCGTTCAGCGGCCCGTCCACGGCCAGCAGGTTGAGCGGGTCGTTGGCGAACTCCTTGCGCTTGGTCGCCGACCACTGCCGCGCGCCCTTCTGCCAGGCGTCCGACAGCGGGATCAGGTGGTCGATCTGGACGTCCATGCTGGTGTCCTGGCCGCGCTTGAAGCTGATCGTCTTGCCGCTGTACGGGTCGTTCAGCGTGCCGCTCAGGACGATGCAGTCGTGGGTGCCCGCCTTGAACCTCTCGTCCTCGAGGTCGCGCTTGAGTATGTCGTTGCGGGTGTCGCAGCCGTTGCGGTCCACGTCGGCCCAGGCGGGGCCGAACTCGTCGCGGTCGAAGCCGGTCTTCGGGGCGCGGCCCTTGACGGCGAGCTTGGCCAGCTTCTTCTCGGCGTCCGAAATGGAGGCCGAGTCGGGCTTGGTGGTCTTGGCGTCCGTGGACTGCGTCTCCAGGCCGCCACAGCCGGTCAACACCGCCATCGTCGCCAGACCGGCTATGAACGTACGAGCCCGCACGCTAACCCCCAGACTTCGGTTTTCGCAAAGTCTAGGTCAACTTCCCTTAAATGGGCTTTTAGCACCTCCAGGGCGTCCAGCAGCAGTCATAAAGCCCTACCTGTGGTGGACCGCTGGACGCGCCCGCCCATAACCTGATTGCGGATCATGACATAACAGGAGAGGCGGCATGGCGCAGCGGCGCTTACTGGAAGGGCTTGGGGTCACCGTCGCCGAGGAGACGGCCTATCGCGCGCTGCTCAGGCACGGGCCCGCGACGCTGAGCCGGCTCGCCACCGAGACCGGCGCGTCCGCCGCCGCCATCCGCCGCATGCTGCCCCGGCTCGAGGACCTCGGGCTGATCTCCCGCGTGGCGGGCAGGCCGCTGCGGGTGGTCGCCACGCCGCCGAACGTCGCCATCGACATCCTCGTCGCGCGCCGCCAGGAGGAGCTCACACACAGCCGGGCGGCCGCCGCGCTGCTGGCCACCGAGGTCGCCGAGCGCAGCGGGCCGCACCCGGAGGAAGTGCTGGAGGTGGTGACCGGGCGCGACGCCGTGGCCCGCCGCTATCTCCAGCTCGAACGGGGCGCCACGCGAGAGATGCTGGTGCTGGTGCATCCGCCGTACGCGGTGGACATCAGCGACGACTCCGAGAACCGGCAGCGCGCGGCCCGCCAGGGAGCGCCCGTCACCCGCGGGATCTACAGCCAGCAGGCGTTCGAGCACCCCGGCATGCTGGCCCACACGCGCCGCGCCATCACCGAGGGCGAGCAGGCCAGGCTCGGCCAGGTGCCGGTCAAGCTGGCCATCGCCGACGCCCGCACCGCCATGCTGCCCCTGGTCTCGGACGAGAACAGGGCCGTGGAGAGCGCCCTGGTGGTGCACCCGTCCGCCCTGCTCGACGCCCTGGTGGGCCTGTTCGAGACGCTGTGGCGGGCCGCCGTACCGCTGCGCCTGTCCGAGGATGACCTGGAGCCGGAGGCGTGGCCGCAGCCCTCGGACGCGGAGGTGCTGGCTTTGCTGGCGGCGGGAATGAAGGACGACGCCATCGCCCGGCAGCTCGGGTTGAGCCCACGTACGGTGCAGCGCCGCGTCCAGGTGCTGTGCGAACGCCTGGGCGCCAGAACCCGCTTCCACGCCGGCTTCCTCGCCGCCCAGCACAACCTGCTGTCCAAGTGATCATTGGCGGCGGGGGCCGGCTTCTCTCGCGAAGGGCGGGGGATCAGTCGTCGTCGCGGTCGTCGTCGCGGTCGCCGTCGCGGTCGCCGTCGTCATCCTTGTCGGCCCGCTTCGTGTCGTGATCGGTGACCTTGCCGCTGGTCGCGTCGACATCCACCTCGTGCCACTCCGAGCCCTTGGCCAGCTCGATCTCCCACACGTCCGGCCGCGTACCGCGCCGGTCGTAGTCGAGCTCCCTGACCCAGGCTCCCGGCACCTGCTTGTGCGCGACCTCCATGGCCTTCTCCGCCGTGACCTTCGGCGCGGCCGCGGAGGTGGTGGCGGCGTAGGCGACGCCCCCGCCCGTGGCCAGCGTGACGATCCCGGCTCCGACAACGATGAACTTCTTGGTGATCTGCATGACTCCACGAAATCGCGATCTCCGATAACCGCGCGCTAAGCCGCGGTTAAGAGCATCTCTACGAGCGCTCCGCCCTCGGAAGGCGCGGAAACGATCAGGTGGCCGCCCGAGGACTCGGCCGTCCGCCGGGCGATGTCGAGGCCGAGCCCGGTCGAGCCGCCGGCGCTGTTGCCGCGCTCCAGCAGTGCCGGGTCGAACCCCGGCCCAGCGTCCTGGACCGCCAGTAGCGCCCCCGAGGGATGCGGCGCGAGCCGTACGGACATCGCAGCCCCTTCGGGGGTGTGCGCGAAGACGTTGCCCAGCAGGGCGTCCACGCAGGCCGCAAGCTCCTGGGCGCCCACCGCGACCGGCAAAGGGCCGGCCGGCAGGGAGATCGAGACCTCCCGGCCCTGGTCCTCGGCCAGCACCGACCAGAACCGCACCCGCTCCCGCACCACCGCCGTCGCGTCGCACGACTCGCGCCCCGCCGTACGCTGTCGCGCCTCCTTGATGACCGCGCTCACCGCTCGCTCCAAAGCGTCCACGCGGGCCTGCACGCGCGCCGCCTCCTCGGGGTCCCGCAGCGACTCGGCGTCCAGTCTGAGGCCTGTCAGCGGGGTACGCAGCCGGTGCGACAGGTCGGCCACCGACTCCCGTTCCGCCGCCAGCAGTTCGTCGATCCGCCCGGCCAGGTGGTTGAGCGCGAGCGCCACAGAGCGCACCTCGGGCGGCCCGCCTGGCTCCGCCCGCGCGGACAGGTCTCCCCCGGCCAGCCGGTGTGAGACGCGCGCCAGGCCGTCCACCGGCCTGGTCACCGCCAACGCCAGCCGGTCGGCCAGCACGATCCCCAGCACCACCAGCGCGAGGCCGAGCACGGCGAGCGCCGCCCACGCCTCGCGCACGCCCTTCATCAGCTCGGCGTCCGGCACGAACACCCTGATCACGGCCGTGCCCTCCGGCGACTGCGCCGAGACCAGCACCTCCCTGCCCCCGCCGGCGGCGGCGGTGACGCTGCGTCCCGTCGCGGCCAGGCGTACGGCGTCGGAGCGCGGGGCTGCCGCGCCCATCGTGCTCCCATCGGGCAGGAACACCGTCACCGGACGCGAGATCTGCTCCACCGCCAGCCCCAGGTCCGGGGTGCCGACGGCGACCGCCACGGACTCGGCGGCGGCGGTGGCCCGGCTCATCGCGCCGTTCTCGGCCACGGCCCGGATCAGCAGTCCCATCGGCACCAGCAGCGCGATCAGCACGAGCGACGTCGTCGCCGCCACGAGCAGCGCGAGCCACCGCCTCATGACGGCTCGACCAGCTTGACCCCGACACCCCTGACCGTGTGCAGGTAGCGGGGCGCCGAGGCCGTCTCGCCGAGCTTCCTGCGCAGCCATGACAGGTGCACGTCCACGGTCTTGTCCGCGCCTCCGTACGGGAGCTGCCACACCTCCGTCAGCAGCTCCCGCTTGGTCACCACCTCGCCGGGCCGCGCGGCCAGATAGTGCAGCACGTCGAACTCGCGCGGCGTCAGATCCAGCGCCGCGCCGTCCAGCGTGGCGGTCCGCGCCCGCGGATCCACCCGCAGCGCCCCCACCGCCAGCGGCTCAGGAGCCGAGCCGCCAGAACGCCGCAGCACGGCCCGCACCCGCGCGTCGAGCTGCGCCGCGCTGTACGGCTTCACCACGTAGTCGTCGGCCCCCGCGTCCAGCACGGGCACCATCTCGGCGTCCCCGTCGCGCGCGGTCGCCACGATGACCGGCACCCGGCTGACCGCGCGCAGCATCCGCAGCAGCTCCACCCCGTCGAGGTCGGGCAGCCCGAGGTCGAGCACGATCAGTTCAGGGCGGTCCTGTACGGCCAGGCGCAGCCCGTCCAGCGCCGTCGGCGAGGAGGAGACGGCGTGGCCGAGCTCCCGCAGCCCGCGGCTGAGCGCCGTGCGAATCGCCACGTCGTCCTCGATGAGCAGGATGTCAGCCATAGATACGAACGTAGACGGTCGATGACCATGACAAAGGCCGCCTTAGCGTTGCGTTAACCCGGCCTTAGCACGACATGGGGGAAGCTGGACGGCGATGAAGCTAAGACTCGTGCTGGCCTGGGCCGCCACGGCCGTCGCCGCCACCGGCGCCTCCCTGGCGGTGCTCGGCCTGCTGGGCACCGGGATCACCGGCACCTCCAGCCACGTGCTGAGCGAGGCCGAGGTCCGCGCGGCCCTGACCACCGCCGGTCCGCGCGCCGCCGTCACGCCGGGCACCGCGCCCGCCCAGACGTCGCAGGGCAAGCTGATCCGCAGCGCGGGCGGCACCGTGATCGCCTCCTGCGCCGGCGACCAGGTGACGTTGCGCTCGTGGAGCCCCGCCCAGGGCTATTCCACGGACGGCGTCGAGCCAGGCCCGGCACGCGAGGCCACGGTCGAGTTCGAGCCGGACGAGGGCGAGGACGTCGAGCTGACTATCACCTGCACGGGCGGTCAGCCTGGGGCACACACCCGGTAAGGCGTTTCAACCCCTCCTGTGAGGGAGATCATCGAGGCGACACCTCCCACTGCGCAGGAAGGAACACCATGATCCGCCGCGCCTTGTTAGCCACCCTCCTCGCCGCCGCCACCGTCACCACCGTCACCGCAGGCCCTGCCCAGGCCCGCGCCTGCCCGCTCGACTACCACTGCGTCACCACCTACTACGCCGACTCGACCTACACGAGCGTCGTCGGCCAGAAGGTCGCGGGCTGCGCCGGCGATGAGTACACGTGGGGCCGGCGCACCTACCACCCCGAGTACGTCGAGACCCCCTGCTGACGGCCGTCCTCATGTGATCAGGATCCCGCCGTCCACCGGCAGCGTCACCCCGGTGATGTACGAGGCCGCGTCGCCGGCCAGGAAGACGGCGGCGGCCACCAGCTCGGCCGGGTCACCGGGCCGCCCCATGACCACCCGGGTCTCCAGCATCCGCTCCAGGTAGCCGGGTTGGTACTGCTCGGTCATCTCCGATGCGAAGAAGCCTGGCTCCAGGCAGTTGACCCGGATTCCGCGCCGTCCGGTCCACTGCTGGGCCAGGTCTCGCGTGAGCCCGATCACCGCGGCCTTGGACGCGCTGTAGGCGGCCTGCGGCAGGCCGGCCGTGGTCTCGCCGAGGATGCTGCCGATGTTCACGATCGACGAGCCGGGCCGCATCACCCGCGCGCACGCCTGCGCCATCCAGTAGGTGCCGTGCAGGTTGACGTCGATGACCTGCCGGAACTCCTGGGGCGTCTCGCGTAGCGCGGGCACGGCGGTGGCGATCCCGGCGTTGTTGATCAGTACGTCGACCGCACCCATGGTTTCGACGGCGGCGGCGACGAGCGCGTCGCAGTCCTCGGGCCGGGTCACGTCCGCACGCACCGCCAGGCACCGGCGGCCGGTCTCCTCGACCAGCCGCCGCGTCTCCGCCAGCCGGTCCTCACGCCGGGCGCCGATCACGACGTCGGCGCCCGCTTCGGCCAGGCCGCGGGCGAAGGCCACGCCCAGCCCGGAGGAGGCGCCGGTGACGATGGCGACCTTGCCGTCCAGGCGGAAGCGCTCCAGCACTCTAGAGCCCGTATTCCTTGACGATGCGCTCGTGCCGCTCGACCTCGACGTCGATCTCGCGGGCCAGGTCGAGCCAGGCCAGCGGGTGCACCCAGCGCTCGGTGGCGTCGTCGAGCAGGGCGTCGACCTCGGAGGGCGACACGTCCGGCGGCACCGCGACCCAGCCGAACACGCCCGGCAGCGGCTCGCCGCTGGTCGGGTGGGTGATGGCGTAGTTCTCGTCGCTGTAGACCCACATCGGCCAGCCGCGCTCGGCCATGACCTCGGTGAACTCCGCCCAGTCCTCCTCGCTCGGCGCGGCGCCGTCGAAGAAGTAGCTGGTGTAGCCGCCGGGCCGCAGGATGCGCACCGCGGCGAAGGGCGGCACGAAGTTCTGCTGCTCCTCGGGGTCCTCAGGGACGGGCTCGAGCAGCTGCGGGTCGAACACCACCAGGTCGCCGGCGTTGTAGTCCATGCCGCGCGGCTGCGGCAGGGCCAGCCGGGCGGTGGCGGGACCGGTGCGGATCGACAGGACCTGGCGCTGGCCGCCGTCGGGCGCGGGGAGGATGACCCTGATGAGGCCCATCTCCTCCTCGATCGGGCCTTCCTTGGACTTGATCGGCATGCCGATCTTGGCCGCGCCCTTGCGTACGGTGTCCCAGTCCTCGGCCGAGGTGGCCATGACGATCATGCGCCAGACGTCCTCGTCGGAGAGCTCGTCGAGCATTTCGGCCAGCGCCTGGGCGGCCTTCTCGTTCTGGTCGAGCTGCTGGGCGGCGCCGGAGAGCAGACGGCGGGCCTCGATCCCGGCCCCGGCGGCGACGGCGTGCTCGGCGGCGTCGAGCGCCTCCGGCCACCGCTCCCGCGCGCTGTGCAGGCGGGCGAGCGCGACCTGCTGCGCGGCGTGCGGCAGCAGTGCGGCCATCTGCTCCAGCCGCTCGTCCTGGCGGGCCTCGATGAGGAGCGTGGTCAGGTAGGCCACGTCGTCGGAGTCGGCCTCGCCGATCTGCCCGGAGTCGACCAGCAGCTTCCAGTAGATGTCGGCGCCGGTGGCGGGGTAGCCGAGGAAGCCGAGCGTGGTGGTGTGGCGGCGGGTGGCCTCGATGTCCTCGCCGGACAGCGGCGCCAGCCAGCCGACCCACTTCTCCGGGTCGGCGTTGAAGCCGTCGGCGGCGTCGAACTGGCCGACCCGCTCCTCGATCGGCCCTGGGACCTCGGGCTCGGTGGTGGCGTCGGCGGCGGCGCGCAGAGCGGCGATGCGCTCGGTCAAGCCCTCGGTGTCGCGCAGCTCGGCGGCGCCGGACTCGGCCAGGTCGGCCAGCAGCCTGGCCTGCCACACACCCTGTCTGGCGACGGCCAGGTCGCCCGCGATCAGGGCGAGCTCGACGCGGGCGCGGTAGCCGCCCATCATGCCGAAGTAGTCCATCCACTGGCGCAGCACGCGGCCGAGCTGCCAGGTGTTGGTGATCTGCGAGGAGCCGGCCAGCAGGCTGACCGCCTGCGACCACTCCACGAACACGCGCGGGTGCTCGCCGACCACGTCGAGGTCGGGCAGCGCGTCGACGGCCTCGGCGATGCGGCCGAGCGTGGCCAGGATCAGCGCCCGGCGCACGCCGTCGCGGTGCTCCTTGGCCACCGGGTCGTCGGGCTTGAACCCGGAGGCCGCCTGCAGCGCGTTGAGCGCGTCCTCGGCGCGACCGGCCGCCAGCAGCGCGCGGGCGCTTTCGGCGCCGAGCTCCCAGCTCGCCTCGTGCCCGGCCACGCGCAGCCGCTCGGCGGCGGACTCGGCGTAGGTCACGGCCTCGCCCGGCTGGCCGGCGTCGATGAGCGCGGCGACGTATTGCGTCACGAGCCCCGCGAAGGCGGGCTTCTCGGGGCTCATGCCCTCGAGGTGAGCCCCCAGCGTCTCCAGCCGCTCGCTCGCGTAGCCCGGCCCGTCGGTGTTGGCCCACGCGATGACCAGTGCCTCGACCGCGGCCGGGGCGGCCGGGCAGTCACGCACGTCTTCGCGCTGGGCGAACGCCAGCACCTGCTGCGCGTCCTCGACGGCGACCGCGCCCTGGGCCCGATCGCCGACGCGGCCGATCAGATGCCAGTAGCGGGCGTAGAACTCGAGCCAGGGCAGCTCCAGGGCCTCAGCCTGCTGCGCGATGGCCGGGGCCATGACGTCGAGCTGCGGGTATCGGCCCTCGTAGGCCTGTGCGGGGAGGTCTCCCAGCGCCATGGCGAGGCCAACGTTGCCCGCCTCAGAAAGCTGCTGCTGGGTTTCGCCGACCCAGGCCCAGATGTCCACGTCCATGGGCAGTCAGTCTGCCAGGTCAACGAGCGTGCCCAAAACGCAGAAGCTCGATGAGCTCGTCCGATTCGCCGTCGTCGAGGACCGAAAACACCGCTGCCATCAGGTCGTCGGTCATCTCCTCGACCGCGGCCCTGCGCGCGACGATCTCGGGCCCCGGCGTGGCGTACGGCTCCGGCCAGGTGAAGAACTTGGCGATCATTTCACCGGCCGCGTGCCCGAACGGGGTCGCGTCGTGGGCGGCGGCGAGCGTGGCCTCCAGCGGGTGCAGCCCGGCCGCGATCACGGCGTTGGCGTGCAGGCCGCCGCGCAGCTCGCGGACGACGTGCATGAGCTGGGTGGCGCGCGCGGGCGGGTCGTCGGCCAGCGGCACGGTCCGCCATCCGGCGAACAGCGGGGCGCCGGTGGACGGAGCCCGGTCGACGACGCGCTGCAGCAGCTCGGCGATCCTGGCGCAGCCGTCGTAGCCGCCGAGCTTGCGCCTGCCCCAGGCCCGGCACGCCTCGGTGTAGAGCTCGACGGCCTGCTCGACGGTAAGTTTGCGGCCGCCGTACCAGCTCTTTTCGACGTGCTCGGGCGGGTAGAAGACGACGACCGAGGCGACCACGTCGGCGTCGCATTCGCCGAGCACGCCGCAGCGGCCCCTGAAATAGAGCTCGCGGGCGCCGAGGTCGTGCTCGTCGCAGATCGCCTTGGCCTCCCGCGAGATCATGAATCCGCCGCCGTACTGGCCGATGGGCGCTTTCACCTGGACCGCGGTGGTGCGTGGGTCTGCCATGTCCACCCCTCAGTTCGTGAAGTAGACGCAGCATCCCTCAGGAGAACATTATTCGGCAAGCATCAGATCCCCGGCGGCGACGAGGACGGCAGGACCGGAAAGGTAGCTGGTGTCCTCGTCGAGGATGACGGTCAGGGTGCCGCCGGGCACCTCGACGGTCCACGTGCCGGTGGTCTCGCCGGTCATGGCCGCGGCGGCGACCGCCGTGGCCACCGTGCCCGTGCCGCAGGAGCGGGTCTCGCCGCAGCCGCGCTCGAAGACCCGCATGACCGCGCGGCGGGTGCCGACCGGGTTGAACAGCTCGATGTTGACTCCGCCGGGGAAGACGCCGGTGTCGAAGCCGGGCTGGTGGGTCAGGTCGACCTGGGTCACCGGGTCGCCGATGGCGCAGGCCAGGTGCGGGTTGCCCATGTCGACGTGCAGGCCGGGGTATTGGTGGACGCCGACGACGGCCACGCTCTCGCCCCGCACGTGGGGCTTGCCCATGTCGACCGTGATGTCGCCGTTGGGCTCAGTCCTGATCTTGCGTAGGCCGCCCCGCGTGGCCAGCGCGAACTCCACCGGGTCCGCCAGCCCGGCGTCGATCAGGTAACGGGCGAACACGCGCACGCCGTTGCCGCACATCTCGGGCGTGCTGCCGTCGGCGTTGCGGTAGTCCATGAACCATTCGGCCGCCCCCGCCTGCTCGGACACCTCGGGGCACTGCTTGGTGCGGACCACCCGGAGCACGCCGTCGGCGCCGATGCCGGCTCTCCTGTCGCAGATCTTGGCGACGAGCGCGGCCGACACATCGATTTCACCATCCGGGTCGGGCAGGATGACGAAATCGTTCTCGGTGCCGTGACCCTTAAGAAAGCGCATTCTAGGAGTTTATGCACAGTGGTGCGCGGCGATTCGCGCGAGGGATCGTTCGAGGAGATCCGGGGCATCGTACGGGAGCCAGCAGACCCGCGGATCGCGGCGGAACCACGATTCCTGGCGGCGGGCGAAGCGCCTGGTGGCCCTGACGGTCTCGGCGATCGCCTGCTCCTCGCTCCACTCGCCCTCCAGGTAGCGGATGACCTGGGCGTATCCGAGCGCGCGGGCTGCCGTACGGCCCTCGGCCAGGCCCTGCCCGAGCAGCGTTCGCACCTCGTCGACCAGCCCCGCCTGCCACATGCGCTCGACCCTGAGCGCGATCCGCTCGTCCAGCTCCGGCCTGGGCACGTCGAGGCCGATCTGGACGCTCGGGTAGACGGCGTCGTAGGACGGCATGGTGGCCGAGAACGGCCGGCCCGAGTGCTCGATCACCTCCAGCGCCCGCACGATGCGGCGGCCGTTGCTGGGCAAGATGACCGCGGCGGCCTCGGGGTCGCGCTCGCGCAGCCGCTCGTACAGGGGGGCGGGGCCGCGCTCGGCCAGCTCGGCCTCGAGCCTGGCCCTGATCTCCGGGTCGGTGCCGGGGAACTCCAGGTCGTCGAGCGCCGCCCGCACGTACAGGCCGCTCCCGCCGACCAGTACGGGCACCTCGACGGCGTCGAAGACGGCCCTGGCGAGCTTCTGGTATTCGGCCACGCTGGCCGTGACCGTGACGTCCCAGATGTCCAGCAGGTGGTGCGGGACGCCGCGCATCTCGGCCGGGGTGAGCTTGGCCGTGCCGATGTCCATCCCGCGGTAGAGCTGCATGGAGTCGGCATTGACGCATTCGCCCCCGAGCCGGAGGGCGATCTCGACGGCGAGATCGGACTTCCCGGCCGCGGTGGGGCCGACGACGGCGATGACTGGCTGCTGGCGCACACCCACAAGTTTGCTAGAGGTCAAGGAGTGTCGGTTGCAGATACCCCTCGTGGGTGAGAAGCCGGCGCTTGGTCTCCACGCCCTCGCCCCCGCTGAAGCCCCCCAGGCCGTTGCCCGCGGCGATCACGCGGTGGCAGGGCACGACGATCGGGATCGGGTTGGAGCCCATGATCGAGCCGATCCCGCGGGCCGGCACCTTCGCGCCGCTGAGCTGGGCGAGCTCGCCGTAGGTGACGGCGGTGCCGTACGGGACCTGGTGCAGGGCCTGCAGGACCCGCAGCCGCGAGCCGGACATGAGCCGCCAGTCCACGGGCGTCCGGAAGGTACGGAGCTCGCCGGCGAAATAAGCGTTCAGCTCCGCGACCGCGAAGGCCGTACGATCCGAATCATGGACTTCAGCCAGGCCGAGCCGGTCGGCCAGCCGCGCACGGGACCCCCAGCCCGACGCGACGAGACCGACTTCGGTGACGGCCAGCACGAACGGGCCTACCGGCGTCGACACCTCGGCGAAGACGACCGTGTCTTCTTCGGGGGCCATGATGTCCTCACGTGAACTCGTGGTGCTGGGCACCTCCAGTGCGGTTCCTACCCGACACCGTAACCACAATGGCTACCTTCTGCGCTGGGACGGCCAAGGCTACCTTTTCGACCCGGGCGAGGGCACGCAGCGGCAGATGGTGCACGCCGGACTGAGCGCGCACGACGTGCACTGGATCTGCCTCACGCACTTCCACGGCGACCACTGCCTGGGCGTGCCGGGGGTCATCCAGCGCATCGCCCGCGACAAGGTCAGGCATCCGGTGCGGGCGGTGTTCCCGGCCTCCGGTGAGACGTACTGGCGCCGGCTCCGCCACGCGGCCGCGTTCGCCGACACGCCGGTCGTCTCCGAGCATCCGATCTCCGGCGACCTGGCCGGCATCGGCTCGCTGACCGCGCGCCGCCTGTCCCACCCCGTCGAGTCGTACGGCTACCGCGTCCAGGAACCGGCCGGCCGCCGGATGCTGCCGGAAAAGCTGGCCGCCCATGGCATCCGCGGCCCCGAGATCGGCGAGCTCCAGCGCACCGGCTCCGTGCGCGGCGTCACGCTGGAGGAGTGCAGCGCGCCCAAGCCGGGGCAGAGCGTGGCGTTCATCATGGACACCCGGCTCTGCGACGCGGTGTTCGAGCTGGCCTCGGGGGTGGACCTGCTGGTGATCGAGGCCACGTTCCTGTCGTCGGAGAGCGCGCTGGCCAAGGAATACGGGCACCTGACGGCGTTCGAGGCCGGGCTGGTGGCGGCGGACGCGGGAGTGCGCAGGCTGGTGCTGACGCACTTCTCGGAGCGGTACGTGTTCGACGACGAGCCCGCGTTCGTGGCCGAAGTGCGGCGGCACTTCGACGGCGAGGTGGTGCTCGCCCGCGACCTGATGAAGATCCCCGTGCCGCGCCGTCAGGTCCACATCCCGGCGAAATAGCCCACCCCGTAGGGGGCCGCCGCCATCAGCAGGCGGCCCCGGTGGTCCCTTCCGCCGCGCCGGCCAGCACCTGCGGGGCGGCGCGCCCGCATGTCCAGCCCCCAGGGGGCGCAGGGTGCCGGCCGCGTGGCCGGCGTGCGAGGTCGTGGTGTCCGCCCCGCCCACCACGATCAGGACGTCGGGGCGAGCGCGGTGTCGCAGGCGGAGCGGAGCTCGGGCAGCCCGGTCACGATCAGCGGGGTTGGCGGGCAGACGGCCGCGGCGACAAGCACGAGCGCAAGGTACGACGCGGCGTCAGTAGGGGCTGCGGCCCGCCTTGACCTTCCCGAACAGCTCCCGGGCGTAGGCGTGAACCGCCTGGTGCAGCCCGCCGCCGAAGCTGATCCTGGCCACGCCCAGCTCGGCCAGCCGGCCGGGCGACGGGGTCCCCGGCCTGAAGAGGATGTTGACCGGCCCCCCGACCTCGGCGACCAGCGCCTGGATCTCGCTCTCGTCCCCCAGCATGATGGGGTAGACGCAGTCGGCCCCCGCTTCCAGATACCGCCGTCCGCGCTCGACCGCCTCCTGACGGGAGGTCCGGCCGCGGGCGTACGTGTCGATCCTGGCGTTGATCACCAAGTCCTGGCCCGCGGCCGACCGGACCTCGGCCAGGAACTCCGCCTGCGCGCCCGCGTCGATCAGCTCGCCGGTACGCGGGTCGGTGTCCTCCAGGTTGCAGCCGACGGCGCCGGTGGCGGCGAGGCGTTCGGCCAGTTCGGTGGGCTTGAGCCCGTAGCCGCGCTCGACGTCGGCGGTGACCGGCACGTCCACGGCCCTGGCGATGCGGGCGACGGCGGCCATCATCTCGCCGACCGGCGTGTCCTCGCCGTCCTCGTATCCCAGCACCCGGGCGACGGCGGCGCTGCCGGTGGCGACCGCGGGAAACCCGGCTTCGCGTACGGCGCCCGCGGAGGCGGCGTCCCAGACGTTGGGCAGGACCAGCGGGTTTCCCGGCACGTGCAGCGCCCGCAGGGCGGCTGCCTTGGCAGTTGTCATTCCCCGAACCTACGGAGCGGAGTGGCCCTCCCTGTAGGGCCAATATGAGCCATAACCGGCAAGCCACTTCGCCGGGACGATCAGCAGCCGCCCGTGGCGCACTGGCCGCCGACCTCGCCCGCCGGGCCGTCCGCCGGGTTGTCGCCCACGGGTGACTGCGGCGGCTTGGTGGGCGACGACGTCGCGGGATTCTTGCCGGTGCCGGTCTGGGCCGTGCCGCGCGAGGAGTCGGTGCCCGTCGGGCCCGGGTCGGCGGGGCCGGCTCCGGTGTCCGTGTCGGTCTTGGCGTCGCCCATGCTGCCGTCCTCGGGGGCGTCGGTGGCGGCGTCACCCATGGTGGCGTCGTCGTCCTGGAACGTCTCGTCGCCGCCCGCGCTCTGGGAGGGCGCCGGCCGGCCGCTGCCGTCCTGCGTGGCGGGGGTGCCGGGGTTCGCCGCCAGCATGTAGCCGGCCCCGCCCGCCGCGAGCACGGCGGCGAGCACCGCAGCGGCGATGACGGCGGTCTTCTTCGTGTTTTTCGAGGACTTGTGCCCCGGGGTGGCGTTCCTCTGGGCCAGGCGGACATCGCCCGGCCCGGTCAGGATCTCCTGGCGATCCGACTCATTCGGATCTTGCATGGTGCTGCAGCTCCCTGCGGTCGTATCGGGGAAAGCTCGCCGGCTTCCGCGGGTGATGGACCACACTAGCCGCAGCAGAGGAATGCTCGCACACCAATCACAAAGGAATCACGACATGCCCCCCATAAGATCCATTTACGCTGGTAGACGCGCTCGCCTGGCGCCTGTAGCAGGCGTCACCGTGGTCCTCGTCACCGCGGTGGTGGGCATATTCCTGGCATTCACCAAGTCCCCGGAACCGATCTCACAAAGCGCTCCGACATTTGATCAGGAAACGCTCCTTTCCGTAAGATCTAATTCACCGTCCGCTACTTCTACCGGGCCGATGCCGAAAAAAACGCCTTCTCTCCGAGTGGTTGGATCGTTCCAAGAAGCGGGTGCGCAGACCGCCGACATCGTTTCCGCGCCTCTGCCGGTCCCCTGGATCCAGGCCGTTCCACCGCCGGAATCGCCCGCCCCCGCTGCCCCGTCGCTCAGCCCCGGGACTCTGCCGTCGTCCGTCGCGGAACCCCTGTCGTCTGTCACGGAACCTCTGGTATCGGGGTCAGGGACGACGTCGCCATTGGCTTCGCACGTGCCCGGGCCGCAGCGGTCGGCGGCTCCCGGCGCGCCTTCCCAGGAACGGTCCGCGCCGTCGCCGCGTGAGGTTTCTCCGGCCCCGCAGGCGCCGCCTCAGACACCTTCCCGGGAACAGTCCGCGCCGGAGCCGGTACGGCGGCCGCCGTCTTCGCGGGCCGGCATCGTGGATCCCTGCGCCACCTTCCACGACTTCCGGCGCGAGCCCTGCTACAGCTTCTTGGATCGCCTCACCCGATGACCTGAGCCGGGCGAGAACGCGCAGGCCGGCGACGCGCGCCCTCTCGCGGCGTACGCCGGAGCGCTCACCGTCAGGTCAGCGCACCCGCGGGCGCGTCAAGCGCCCGCGGGCAGGCTCAGAGCGCTGAGCAGGAGCCCGAGGACGCGGGGGACGGCGCCGGGCGGCCGATGGCCGGCATGCCCAGCAGGACACCGGAACCCGCCGACGGCGGCGCCGCCTGGCGGGACGCCCAGGCGTCGCCCGCCCGGGTCCGCCTGATCGACACGGGTCCGTCCGCCACCAGGTGGTGCGGTGCCGCGTACGTGACCTCGACCGTCACCATGTCACCCGGCCGGGGCGTCTCGGCGCCCACCGCGAAGTGCACCAGCCTGTTGTCGGCCGCCCGCCCGGACAGCCGGCGGGTGGCGTCGTCCTTGCGCCCCTCACCCTCGGCCACCAGCACCTCGAGCGTCCGTCCCACCTGCTTCTTGTTCTCCGCCCATGAGATCTCCTCCTGCAGGGCGACGAGCCGCTCGTAGCGCTCCTGCACGACCTCCTTGGGCACCTGGTCGGGCATGGTGGCCGCCGGCGTGCCGGGCCGGATGGAGTATTGGAAGGTGAAGGCGTTGGCGAAGCGGCTCTGCCGGACCACGTCGAGCGTGGCCTGGAAGTCCTCCTCCGTCTCCCCCGGGAAGCCGACGATGATGTCGGTCGAGATGGCCGCGTCCGGCATGGCGGCCCGGACGCGCTCGATGATGCCCAGGTAGCGGTCGGCGCGGTAGGAGCGGCGCATCGCCCGCAGCACCCGGTCGGACCCCGACTGCAGCGGCATGTGGAGCTGATGCATCACATTGGGCGTCTCGGCCATGGCGGCGATCACGTCATCGGTGAAAGCGGCCGGGTGCGGTGAGGTGAAGCGGACCCGCTCCAGGCCCTCGATGTCGCCGCAGGCACGCAGCAGCTTGCCGAAGGCCAGCCGGTCACCGAACTCGACGCCGTAGGTGTTGACGTTCTGGCCCAGCAGGGTGACTTCCAGGACGCCCTGGCCCACCAGCGTCTGGACCTCGGCGAGGATGCCGCCCGGCCGGCGGTCCTTCTCCTTGCCGCGCAGCGACGGCACGATGCAGAAGGTGCACGTGTTGTTGCAGCCGACCGAGATGGCCACCCAGGCGGCGTAGGCGGACTCGCGCTTGGTGGGCAGCGTCGAGGGGAAGACCTCCAGCGACTCCTTCAGCTCGACCTGCGCCTCGCCCTCGATGCGGGCCCGCTCCAGCAGCACCGGCAGCGAGCCGATGTTGTGGGTGCCGAACACCACGTCGACCCATGGCGCCTTGCGGACGATCTCACCTTGGTCCTTCTGCGCCAGGCAGCCGCCCACGGCGATCTGCATGCGCGGATTGCGCGTCTTGGCCGGCCGGAGGTGGCCGAGGTTGCCGTAGAGGCGGTTGTCGGCGTTTTCCCGCACGGCGCACGTGTTGAACACGACCACGTCGGCGGTCTCGCCGGCGAGTGCGGGCACGTAGCCGGCGTCCTCCAGCAGACCTGACAGCCGCTCGGAGTCGTGCACGTTCATCTGGCACCCGTATGTGCGCACTTCGTATGTGCGGGCGCCCTCCTGGGTCACAGTCATGGCACGTTCAAGGGTAGTCGTTGTCCGGCTTGCGGCAGCCCTTAGCCTTCCAAAAGGCCTGCTTGGTGGCCGGATGTGATCGGATCGGTACCGCTTGGTTAGTGACCAGCGTCCTGGAGCCCTCTACGGTTTAGCGCATGACGGAGAACGGTGACGACGCTCCACTCGTACGGTTGGAGAACGTCAACAAGCACTTCGGGGCCCTGCACGTCCTGAAGGACATCAACCTGACCGTCTCCCGCGGCGAGGTCCTGGTCGTGATCGGCCCATCCGGGGGCGGAAAGTCCACGCTCTGCCGGGCCGTCAACCGGCTGGAGACGATCGACAGCGGGAGGATCGTCTTCGACGGCCAGCCATTGCCGAACGAGGGCAAGGCGCTGGCAAAGCTCCGCTCCGACGTGGGCATGGTGTTCCAGTCGTTCAATCTGTTCGCGCACAAGAGCATCCGCGAGAACGTCACCCTCGGCCCGATGAAGGTGCGCGGCCAGGCGCGGGACGTCGCCGACAAGCGGGCCATGGAGCTTCTGGAGCGCGTCGGCATCGCCGCGCAGGCGGACAAATATCCCGCGCAGCTCTCCGGTGGCCAGCAGCAGCGGGTCGCGATCGCCCGGGCGCTGGCCATGAACCCCAAGATGATCCTCTTCGACGAGCCGACGTCGGCCTTGGACCCCGAAATGGTGCAGGAGGTCCTGGACGTCATGATCAGCCTGGCCCGGGAGGGGATGACCATGATGGTCGTCACCCACGAGATGGGCTTCGCCCGCAGGGCCGCGAACCGGGTCGTGTTCATGGCTGAGGGCCAGATCGTGGAGGAGAACACCCCGGACGCCTTCTTCGGCTCTCCCCAGACCGATAGGGCCAAGGATTTCCTTTCTAAGATTCTGACGCATTGAGAGAGCCGAGGTAGGACGATGCATATCCGTCGCATGGGTGTTGCCCTCATCGCCGCGGGCGCCATGGTCGCCGGCCTCGCCGCCTGCGGCGGCGGCGGTGCCACGACCGTGTTGCAGAAGGCCAAGGACGAGAAGAAGCTCGTCGTCGGCGTGAAATACGACCAGCCTGGGCTGGGACTGAAGAAGCCCGACGGCACGGTCGAGGGCTTCGATGTGGACGTCGCCAAATACATCGCCGGCAAGCTGGGCGTGCCTGAGAGCGGGATCGAGTTCAAGGAGGCCCGCTCGGCCAACCGGGAGACCTTCCTGAAGCAGGGCCAGGTCGACATCGTGATCGCGACCTACTCGATCACCGACGCCCGCAAGCCGCAGGTCACCTTCGCCGGGCCCTACTACCTGGCGCACCAGGACTCGCTGATCCGGGCCGACGACAGCTCGATCACGAGCCTGGAGACCCTGAAGGGCAAGAAGGTCTGCCAGGTCAGCGGCTCCAACTCGTGGAAGAACATCACCGAGGGCACCAACAAGATGAACATGAAGGTCGAGGCGACCTTGGTGCCCGCGGGTGGCTACGACGAGTGCATCGCCAAGCTCAAGAGCAAGGCCGTCGACGTGGTGACGACCGACGACACGATCCTGGCCGGCTTCGCCAAGCGCGAGGGCGCCGGCGTGAAGGTGGCCGGCGCGCCGTTCACCGACGAGAAGTACGGCATCGGCCTGAAGAAGGGCGACATCGAGACCTGCAACGAGATCAACAAGATCGTCGCGGGGATGTGGTCCGACGGCACGGCCGCCAAGCTGCTGGAGAAGCACTTCGCAGGCACGGGTCTGAAGGTGGAGACCGCGGCGCCCCCCGCCGAGGGCTGCGCCTGATCTCCGTCCAGACCCGGTCGCTCGCCGGTGAGCCCCGCCTGCTCGCCGGCGAGCTCTCCTGACGAGGAATGTCATGGACACTTCCGCCCTGTTTGATTTCTCCCCACTGATCCAGGAGATCGACAAGATCCTCCTCGGGTTCTGGGCGACGATCCGTCTGACGATCACGAGCGCGGTCATCGCGCTCGTCCTCGGCACGATCCTGGTGGCCATGCGGGTGGCGCCGACGCCGGTCCTGCGCTGGGCCGGCGCGGCGTACGTCAACGTCGTCCGCAACACCCCCCTGACCCTGGTGCTGATCCTGTGCGCGCTGGGGCTGAGCGACACGATGCAGCTCACCTTCTCCGAGGACCCCACCACCAACTACTTCTGGTGGGCGGTGGCCGGCCTTTCCGCGTACACCGCCACGTTCGTGTGCGAGGCGCTGCGCTCCGGCATCAACACCGTCTCCATGGGGCAGGCGGAGGCCGCCAGGGCCATCGGGCTCACGTTCATCCAGTCGTTGCGGCTGGTGGTGCTGCCGCAGGCGTTCCGGTCCGTCATCTCCCCGCTGGGCAGCATCCTGATCGCGCTCACCAAGAACACCACGATCGTCATCGTGGCGAGCTATCTCGACGCGGCGGCCCAGATGAAGCAGATGTTCGACGACTACGGCGGCACCATCCCCATCTTCCTGGGCTTCGCCTTCGGTTACATGGTCCTGACTCTGCCCACCGGCTACGTGTTCGGCTGGCTGGCCAAGCGACTGGCGGTGGCACGATGAGCACGAGTGTCCTGTTCGACGCGCCCGGACCGCGGGCGCGGCTGCGCAACAACGCGCTCACGCTGCTGTCGGTGGCCGTCCTGCTGCTCATCGCCTACCTGGTGATCTCGACGCTGGGCGACAAGGGGCAACTCGACGCCGCCAAGTGGGAGCCGTTCCTGCGTGGCGACACCTGGACCGGGTTCATCATCCCCGGCCTGATCAGCACGTTGCAGGCGGCGGTGGTCGCCGCGGTGCTCGCGCTGGTCTTCGGCGTGCTGTTCGGTCTCGGCAGGCTCTCCGACCACCGGCCGATCCGCTTGTTCTGCGGCGGGGTCGTCGAGTTCTTCCGTGCCATCCCGCTGCTCATCCTGATCTTCTTCGTGCAGGCGGGTCCGGCCACGCTGAGCGGTTACACGGTGAGCGTGCCCGCGTTCTGGGCCGTCGTCATCGGCCTGACCCTCTACAACGGCTCGGTGCTCGCGGAGATCGTCCGTGCGGGCATCCTGGCCGTGCCGAGGGGCCAGTCCGAGGCCGCCTACGCCATCGGGCTGCGCAAGTCCGAGGTGATGCGCATGGTGCTGGTGCCGCAGGCGACGACGGCGATGATGCCGGCGATCGTCAGCCAGATGGTGGTGCTCCTGAAGGACACCGCGCTCGGCTGGATCATCGCCTACGAGGACCTGCTCAACGCCGGGCTGAAGCAGTTCGCCGTCAACTACGGCAACCTCATCCCGAGCGCCATCGTGCTGGCGCTGTTCTACGTGCTGATCAACCTGGCACTCAGTTACCTCGCCCACTGGCTCGAGCGCCGTAGCCGTCGCAGCCACAAGTCGGCCGCGGGCCCGGTCGCACCGCCGGCGGCGCTGGAAGCCAGCGCGACGTAGTGACGGCGGTGGCGCGCGACGCGCGTGCCACCGCCGTAATCCCCCAAGAAGGTGTCACGGCTCGGTGATAACCGCGCACCAACCGTCTTGTACGCGGTCCCCGGCGAGCAAACTCCTCCTGACGGAAGAGACCGGGGGTGCGGATGCGTCGGGCGTACGTGGCGTGCTCGGGCGTCATGGCCATGGGCCTGGCCGCATGCGCCGGCGGGGGCTCGTACACCAACGTCGTGGACAAGATCAGAGCTTCCCGGAAGGTCGTCGTCGGCACCAAGTGGGACCAGCCGAGCCTGGGACTCAAGACGGGCGACGCGGAACCGCAGGGGTTCGACGTCGACGTCGCCCGGTACATCGTGCGGCATCTCGCGGGCGGCGCGGATGTGCGGATCACGTGGCGGGAGTCGCCGTCGTCCAACCGCGAGGCGCTGCTCCAGAACGGCACCGTTGACCTGATCGTGGCCTCGTACGCCATCACCGAGGCCCGCAGGCCCAAGGTGACGTTCGCGGGGCCGTACGTGATCGTGCCCCAGGACACGATGGTCCGGGCCGGTGACGCCGGCATCTGGAAGACCGCCGACCTGCGGGGCAAGCGGCTCTGCCTGGCGAAGGGCTCGAACTCGTACCGGCGGGTCGTCGATCCGCCGCCGGACGGCAAGCTGGACCTGCCGGCGGTGCTGGTGCCCGCGAGCAACTACTCCGACTGTGTACGCAAGCTCGCCGACGGCCGGCTCGACGCGGTGAGCACCCAGAACCTGATCCTGGCCGGGTTCGCCGAGCAGGAACCGGGCAAGTTCCGGCTGCTGAACGATCCGATCCTGGACGAGAAGTGGGCCATCGGCCTCAAGAAGGGTGACATCGCCACCTGCCAGGCCATTGACCGGGCGATCGCCGAAATGTGGCGGGACGGCACGGCGACGCGGCTGCTGCACAAGTGGTTCGGCAGGACCGGGCTGAAACTACCCTCGTCCCTGCCGCCCGCCGAACGCTGTGCTTGATCCCTCGGGCCTGATCTCCCAGGTCCGCCCGCGCGCCTGGCAATCTTCCGGCAGGATGCGGGTATGCCTTTCTGGCCCTCCCCCATTTCGACCAGAGACGTGGCAGGTTCGGGCGTGCGCCCCAGCTGGCCCATGGCCCAGGGCGGCCTGGTCTGGTGGACCGAGGACCGCCCCGACGAGGGCGGACGCACCACGATCATGTGCCGCGCCGCCGACGGCGACCACCGTGAGCTGCTGCCTGCCCCGTGGAACGCGCGCACCCTGGTCCACGAGTACGGCGGCAGACCGTACGCCGTGACCCCTGCGGGCGAGGTCGTCTTCGCCAACCTCAAGGACCAGCGTCTCTATGTCCTCGGGGATAACGGCGAGCCGAAACCCCTCACCACCGAGGGCTGCCGCTACGCCGACCTGCTGATCCACGACGGCCAAGTGTGGTGTGTACGCGAGCGCCACGACGAGGCCGGCAAGGTCACCCGCGCCATCGTGTCGATCCCGCTGGACGGCGGCGACGCACGCGAATGGGCCACCGGCTGCGACTTCTACGCTTTTCCCGCCATCTCCCCCGACGGGCGGCATCTGGCCTACGTCTGCTGGAACCACCCGCGCAGGCCGTGGGACGGCACCGAGCTACGCGTCACCGCGCTGTCGGGCGGCAGCTCGTGGACGGTGCGGGGCGGCGCCTCGGAGTCCGTGCTGGCCCCGTCGTGGAAGGACGACTCGCGCCTCTACCTGATCTCCGACCGCTCCGGCTGGTGGAACCTCTACGAGATCGGCCTGCGCGGCGACGGCACGCGGGCGGTCTGCCCGGTCGAGGAGGAGTTCGTCCTGCCGCCGTGGCAGCTCGGCGGGCGCCCGTACGCGATGCTCGAGGACGGGCGGCTCGCGGTCCTGCACGGGCGCGGCGACCTGCGGCTGGGCGTGCTCGACCCCGCTTCGGGCACGCTCGCCGACCTCGATGTGCCCTACAGCGGCTGGGACGGGACACTGGCCGCCGACGGCACGTCCGTGACCGGGATCGGCTACGCCACCACGCTTCCGAGGTCGGTCGTCAGCGTGGACACGGCGTCGGGCGAGAGCCGCCCGCTCAGGCGGGACATCCAACGGCTGCCGGACCCGGCCTGGCTGCCCGTGCCGCGGGCGGTGCGGGTGCCGGGAGAGCAGGAGGTCCACGCCTACCTCTACCCGCCGTATGGTCCCGCGACCGAGGGCGGCATCCCACCATATGTGATCTTCGTCCACGGCGGGCCGACCGCGCACTCCGGCACCGCGTTCGACCTGGAGAAGGCGTTCCTCACCTCGCGCGGCATCGGCATCCTCGACGTCAACTACGGCGGCTCGACCGGCTACGGCAGGGCGTACCGTGAGCGGCTGAAGGGGAAGTGGGGGCTGGTGGACGTGGCCGACACGGTCGCCGCCGCCGAATGGCTGGCCGCCGAAGGGCTGGCCGACCCCGGCAGGATCGCGGTGCGCGGCGGCAGCGCGGGCGGCTGGACCGTGATGGCGGCCTGCTGCCGGTCCGACGTGTTCGCGGGCGGCGTGGCGTACTACGGCGTCAGCGCGCTCGCCCCGCTCGTCGCGCACACCCACGACTTCGAGTCGCGTTACGTGGAGTGGCTGGTGGGGCCGGAGGATCCGGAGGTGTACGCCACCCGCGAACCGCTCTCCCTGGTCGACGGCATCTCCTGCCCCATGCTGCTCCTGCAAGGGCTCGACGATCCCGTGGTGCCGCCCGAGCAGTCCGCCGCCTTCGCCGACGCGCTGTCCGAGCGCGGGGTGCCGTGCACGTACCTGGCTTTCGAGGGCGAGTCGCACGGCTTTCGCCGCACCGAGACGCGTGCCGCCGCCCTGGCCGCCGAGCTGGCCTTCTACCAGCAACTCTTCCTTTAGCGGGCGAACTCGGTGGCGCGGGACTCCCTGACCACCGTGATGCGGATCTGCCCCGGGTACGTGAGCTCCTCCTCCACCTGCTTGGCCACGTCGCGGGCGATCACCTGGGCCTGGATGTCGTCGATCGCGTCCGGCTTGACCATGACCCGGATCTCGCGCCCGGCCTGCATCGCGAACACCTTCTCCACGCCCTCGTACGACTGCGCGATCTCCTCCAGCCGCTCCAGCCGCTTGACGTACGCCTCCAGGGACTCGCGGCGGGCGCCCGGCCGGCTGCCGCTGATCGCGTCGGCGGCCTGTGTGAGGACCGCTTCGACGGTGCGTACCTCGACCTCATTGTGGTGCGCCTCGATGGCGTGCACCACGTCCTCCTCCTCGCCATACCGGCGGGCGATCTCCGCTCCGATCAGCGCGTGGCTGCCCTCGACCTCGTGCGTGAGGGCCTTGCCGATGTCGTGGAGCAGGGCGCAGCGCTTCATCAGCGTCTGGTTCATCTTCAGCTCGGCGGCCATGATGCCGGCGATGTGGGCCGACTCGATGAGGTGCTTGAGCACGTTCTGTCCGTACGAGGTCCGATACCTCAGCTGCCCGAGCAGCAGCGTCAGCTCTGGGTGCATGTCAGTGATCCCCAGCTCGACCAGGGCGTCCTCGCCGGCCCGCGCACACAGATCCTGCACCTCCTGGCGGCTGCGGTCATGCGCCTCCTCGATGCGCTGGGGATGGATGCGGCCGTCCAGCACGAGCTTCTCCAGCGTGAGCCGCGCCGTCTCCCTCCTGACGGGGTCGAAACACGACAGCAGCACCGCTTCCGGCGTGTCGTCAATGATCAGATTCACCCCGGTGGTGGACTCGAACGCGCGGATGTTCCGCCCTTCGCGCCCGATGATCCGGCCCTTCATCTCGTCGCCGGGCAGATGCAGCACGCTGACGACCGACTCCGCCGTCTGCTCCGCCGCCACCCGCTGCACGGCCAGCGTAACGATCTTGGTGGCCCGCTTCTCGCCTTCCTTGCGGGCCTCTCCCTCGATCTCCCTGACGATCAGCGCGGCCTCTCGCTTGGCCTGGTTCTCGATCTCCTTGACCAGCTCGGCCTTGGCCTGCTCGCCGGTCAGCCCGGCGACCCGCTCCAGGATGACGCGGCGTTCCTCCTCGACCTGGAGCAGTTCCTCGCGCCGGTCGGCCAGCTCGATCTCGGTCTCGGCCAGCTTCCTGTCCCGCTCGGACTGCCGCCTTGCCTCCTCGTCGAGGCGCTGCTCCCGCTCGGCCAGCCTGGACTCCCTGCGCTCCAGGTCGGCACGCAGCTCCTTGAGCTCGGACTTGAGGGTCCGGCTCTCCTCCTCGACCTCTCGCCGCAGCTGCGCGGCGCTCTCGGCCGCGGCCTCTGACTTGCGCAGGATCTCTTCAGCGTCGGTCTCCGCCTTCTGGCGGATCTCCCGCGCCTCCTCACGCGCCTGCTCCAGCTCTTCGTGTACGGCCTGCGCCTGCTCGGGGCTGGGCTTGGCGGCGCGTGGCAGGCTGCCCGACGTGTGCCGTATGACGACGAGCAGCGCGACGATCATCCCGAACGCGAGGACGAGCACCGCCACCATCAGCACCACTTCAAGCGGCCCCATGTGCGCCCCGCCCTCCTCGCGTCGTCAACACCTCATAACGGGCCCAAAACGGGAGGGGTCACAAGCACGCCGCGCGCAGCCCAGTCGGCGCCAGGATCGATGTCAAGCCAAGACTGACCGGGCATCGGCTGGGACAGCCGACACCTAGCCCACCTCGTTCAATCAAGCTCGTTCGTCCGTCGTTCACCGGTATGGCAATCCGCGCTGCGCGGAGTAACTCCTCACTGCCGTCGAGGTTATGCGTCGAACTGGTCACGAGCAAGCAAACGCGTCATCAAGCGTGTCTTACAGGCTTACATCTCCGCATTGACCTAGCATCCCAATAAATGCCGGAATTGCCCTCATCGGGCCCGCCGTCCTACTGTCCCGAGCCGCCCGCGCAGGGACCCGGCCAGCATGCGGACCGCCCAACGGAACAGCGCGGTCGGGCCGCTGAAGCGGACATGTGCAGGATGGGCGCGCCGAGCCGGCAGCCAGACGTGACGACGACGCGAAGGCACGAACGGCGCGCGATGAGACGCACACGCAAGCAGAGACGAGCAGAAGCACGCAGACAGCGGAGCGCGACCACACCGGCGCAAGGCAGGCCGACCGCCGTCACGCGGGCGAACCGCCTTGAGACGAGCAGGCCACCGTCATGCGAAGGGACCGCCTTGAGACGAGCAAGCCGCCGTCATACGGGGCGAAACGCTACGGGAAGTCTTCCTCCAGGTCGATGCCTTCCTGTTCGAGCGCCTCCCGGATCACGCGGTAGGCCAGCCCGGACGAGTAGCCCTTGCGCGCGAGCATGCCCGCCAGCCGCCGCGTGCGCGTTTGCGGGTCAAGAGACCGGGTGGCGGCGAGCTTGCGATCCACCAGCCGCCGGGCCGTCTCCGCCTCCTGGTCGGGATCGAGGCGCTCCACGGCTTCCTTGACCGTCTCGGTGTCCACGCCCCGATGGCGCAACTCGGCCGCGAGGGCGCGTTTGGCCAGGCCGCGACCGTGGTGCCGGGAATCGACCCAGGCCTCCGCGAACGCCTCGTCGTTGATCAGGCCGAGCTCGGAGAACCGGCCGAGGACCGCTTCGGCGGCCTCCTCCGGCACGTCCCGCTTACGGAGGGCCTCAGCGAGCTGAGCTCGCGTCTTGGGCGCCATGGTGAGGAGACGGAGGCAAATGGCGCGGGCCACCGACTCCGGATCTGCTTCGGGTCCGGCTCCGGCTGGGCTCTCGTCATCAGGCCCCTCAGGTAGCCGGCCGCGCCCCGTCTTCCCGGCCCGTCCGCCGGATCTGCTTCCAGAGCGGCCTCTGGAACGGCTCGACCGGCTGGATTCACCGGATCGGCGCCCACCGCCCGTCCGTCTCCTACCGCCGTCTGCCTGCTCATCCGCGAACCAACTGCTGCCGGCCAGCACCTCAGAGTGCCACTCGCCATCCGCACGGCCGCTTCCATCTGCACGGCCACCACCCTGACCGCCACCGTGGTCACCACTGTGGTCACCACCACCGTGATCGCCACCACCGTGATCGCCACTGCCAGCACTCGCGCTGTTAAGACGCCCACCGTCAGAGAACCGTCCAGCAGCCCCAGCCCGACCGTCAGCAGTCGTGTGCTCGCCCGTCGGGCGTCCGGCATGTGCCCGGTCGCCCGAGACGCCGGTAGCCCGCTCGCTTCCGGCCTGCCTCCACAGATCTCCAGCGCCCGAGGTCCCTCCATGCTCCTGGGACGAGGCGCTGCCTGACGGCGAGGCGCTGCCTGACGGCAAGGCATCGGCGATGGCGGGGCGCTCGCCGTCGCCTGCTGCGACTGCGGGGCGCTCACCGTCGCCCGCCGCGCCAGCTTCGGCGGGTTGGCTGCCGTCGCCGCCCGAACCAGGCTCGGCGGATTGGCTGCCGTCGGCACCCGCGCCAGGCTCGGCAGGCGTGGCCTCCGATGCGCGGAGGCGGTTGCGGTGCTCGCGCAACTCCTCGACCGACGGCCAGCCGTCCGCCGCCGAGCGAGCCAGGTCACGCCCACGTGACCAGGCGCCGTCCGATGGGCTACCCATGCGTCGGCCCTCCGGCGGCGGCGCGGAAGGGGTATCCATCGCGAGATGAAGGGCGAGCGGGCCAGACGCCCCGGAGCTGGGGCGCCTGCGGCCGGTTCGTGTCACTCATGGGGCGAACGATCAGACGTCGCCCGGCTTCGGAGTGGACTTCGAGCCGCGGCCGGAAGGGGCGGCGGCCGGGGCCGGGGCCGGGGCGGCGGCTTCGGCGGGGGCGTCGATGCGGGGACCCACGCCGAGCTTGTCCTTGATCTTCTTCTCGATCTCGTTGGCCATGTCGGGGTGGTTCTTCAGGAAGTTGCGGGCGTTTTCCTTGCCCTGGCCGAGCTGGTCGCCCTCGTAGGTATACCAAGCGCCGGACTTGCGGACGAAGCCGTGCTCGACGCCCATGTCGATGAGGCCGCCCTCGCGGGAGATGCCCACGCCGTAGAGGATGTCGAAGTCGGCGACGCGGAAGGGCGGGGCCATCTTGTTCTTCACGACCTTGACCCTGGTGCGGTTGCCGACCGCCTCCGTGCCGTCCTTGAGCGTCTCGATGCGGCGGATGTCCAGGCGGACCGAGGCGTAGAACTTCAGCGCCTTACCGCCGGTCGTGGTCTCGGGGCTGCCGAACATGACGCCGATCTTCTCGCGGAGCTGGTTGATGAAGATGGCGGTGGTGCCGGTGCTGCTGAGGGCGCCGGCGACCTTGCGCAGGGCCTGGGACATGAGGCGGGCCTGGAGGCCGACGTGGCTGTCGCCCATCTCGCCCTCGATTTCGGCCTTGGGCACCAGCGCGGCGACCGAGTCGATGACGATGATGTCCACGGCGCCGGACCGGATCAGCATGTCGGCGATCTCGAGCGCCTGCTCGCCCGTGTCGGGCTGGGAGACCAGCAGCGCGTCGGTGTCCACCCCCAGCTTCTTGGCGTATTCGGGGTCGAGGGCGTGCTCGGCGTCGATGAACGCCGCGATGCCGCCGGCCCGCTGAGCGTTGGCCACGGCGTGCAGGGCGACCGTGGTCTTACCTGAGGACTCGGGGCCGTAGATCTCGACGATGCGGCCGCGCGGCAGGCCGCCGATGCCGAGTGCCACGTCGAGGGAGATCGAGCCGGTGGGGATCACCTCGATGGGAGCTCGGGCGTCATCGCCCAGGCGCATCACTGAGCCCTTACCGAACTGCCGCTCGATCTGGGCGAGGGCGGTCTCGAGGGCCTTCTCGCGGTCGTTGATAGCCATGGGAGCTCCCCCTGGAGGGTCGTGGTCCGATCAGTCGAGTGAAAGCTACGGCCTCCCACCGACATTTTCCGGGTGTCGGGGAAGACGGGCCCGGTGTGGTCCAATCGTAGCCGAACGGCTGTTCGATCACAGCAGGAACACGCAGGTAGCCGTCAATTGCCTGGCCGAGCACCGGAAGCAGGCCCGTCCCCCTTGACGCATGAGCCCCGAGCCGAGATCGCCAGGGCGAGAGCCGGGCCTCAGCGTGTTGCCATGCGCCATGAGCTGGGGAGACTCACTGCGAGGGGCGATGGCTGGAGGCGGCGACGTGGCGAGCGGCTACACCGGGGAACGGCGAGCGCTTTTGCAGGCGCTTGCCGCGCTGCTGCCCGATCAGGGACTGGTGAGCCGCATGGTCGGCGGCGACGATCCGGTGTTGTGGGTGTGGCACCCGCGCACGGGCCGTCAGACGATCGTCTTCGCCACCCCCTCTAACCGGGGATGGCTGTTCCTGTGGTCGTCCGGCGGGCAGGGCAGGGCGGACGACCTGGAGCGCACGGCCGGCTCTCTGCGGGAGATGCTGGAGAGCTCAGCGCAGCCTGGGTGAGACGTCCTCGACCTGGCAGACGGCCCGCCAGACGGTCTTGGCGCTCTCTCCTTCGGCCAGCGCCTGCATGACCGTGCGCCCGCCGAGCGGGGCGATCACGTAGTCGCGGGCCCACGACTCGGCGTACGTCTCACCGAAATGAGCGTTCATCCGTCTCCAGAACTCGGTCAACCGCATGCAGTCAAGTATGGAAGCGCGCGGGGGGTGGGTAGGACACCTCCATGGCGAAGACCCCGAAGTCCTCACCCCCGAAGTCAGCCAGGACCAAGGCCAATCGGGCCAAGCGCCGGCGACTGCTGCTCACGCTGCGGCTCGCCGTGCAGAACGAGAAGGCGGAGCGATCGGAAAGGCACGCGGAAATCAGGCGGGCGCCTCGTGCGGGCACGCCGCGTACGCGCAGGGCGTCGCGGCGATAGGTCACAACACGCGCGAGCCGTACATCTCACCGAGATGGTCGGCGAGCAGCTCCAGCCGGGCGCCGTCGGGGTCCTTGAAGTAGATGGAGGCGCCGCTTTCTATCTGGTGCGGCACGCCGGCCATCTCCAGCTTCCCGCGCAGCCGTTCCCAGGTGGCGGGGTCGACGGAGATCGCGATGTGGTGCAGCCCGCCCAGCACTTCCTGGTACGGGCCCAGGTCGAGCCCGGGGAAGTCGAAGAACGCGAGCAGGTTGCCGTTGCCGATGTCGAAGAAGAAGTGGTTCGACCCCTTGTAATCACGGTTCTCGATGATCTCCGTGAGCGGGAACTCCAGGAGATCCTGGTAGAACTTGATGGTGCGCTCCACGTCCGACGACAGCAGAGCTATGTGGTGCAGGCCCCGGGCGCTGCTCGATGGACGGTGCGCTAAGACGTAACGCCGCCTGAGTTCCGCACGGCGGGCTTCGGCGGCCGCGTAATCAATGGTCACGGTCGCTTCATGTCCGCCAGGACCCCGCCTCAATCCACCCCCCGCCGGGACAATGCGTTTTCTGTCGGTGGCGCGAGGCAGTATGGGCAGGTGAGCTCGCTAGCCCAGTTCAGCCAGGTGACCAGGCAATGGTTCGCCGGAGCCTTCCAAGCCCCCACGTCCGCCCAGGAGGGGGCTTGGAAGTCGATCTCGCGTGGCGACAACACGCTGGTCGTCGCGCCCACCGGGTCGGGCAAGACGCTGGCGGCGTTCCTGTGGTCCCTCGACCGGCTGGCGGCCGAGCCGCCCGAGCGCAAGGGCACGCGGGTGGTCTACGTGTCGCCGCTGAAGGCGCTGGCCGTCGACGTGGAGCGCAACCTGCGCGCCCCGCTGGCCGGGCTCAAGCAGACGGCGCGGCGGCTCGGGCTGGCGGTGCCGGAGATCTCGGTGGCGATCCGCTCCGGCGACACGCCCGCGGAGGACCGCAGGCGGTTCGCGGCCAAGCCGTCCGACATCCTGATCACCACGCCCGAGTCGCTGTTCCTGCTACTCACCAGCCAGGCGCGGGAGGCCTTGAGCGGGGTCGAGACGGTGATCGTGGACGAGGTGCACGCGGTCGCGGGCACCAAGCGCGGCGCCCATCTGGCGCTCAGCCTGGAGCGGCTCGACGCGCTGCTGGAGCGGCCCGCGCAGCGGATCGGGCTGTCGGCGACCGTGCGGCCGGTGAGTGAGGTGGCGGCGTTCCTGGGCGGGGCGCGGCCTGCCGCCGTGGTGCAGCCGCCGTCGGACAAGCGGATCGAGGTCGAGGTCGTGGTCCCGGTCGAGGACATGACCGAGATGGACGCGGGCCCGCTCCAGGGTGAGGAGCAGCCTGCCAACAGGTCGATCTGGCCGCATGTCGAGGAGCGGCTGTTCGATCTGATCGGGGCGCACAGCTCGACCATCGTGTTCGCCAACTCCAGGAGGCTGGCCGAGCGGCTGTGCACGCGGCTCAACGAGCTGGCCTACGAACGCGAGCAGGGCACGGAGACCGTCGACCTGTCGATCTGGGAGACAGGGCCGCCTGGGCGGACGCCCGCCGAGATGATGGCGCAGGCGGGGGCGAGCAAGGGTGTCGTGACGGAGATCGTACGCGCTCACCACGGCTCGGTCTCCAAAGAGGAGCGGGCGCAGATCGAGGAGGCGCTCAAGTCGGGCCGGCTGCCTGCCGTGGTCGCCACCTCCAGCCTGGAGCTGGGCATCGACATGGGCGCGGTCGACCTGGTCGCGTGCGTGGAGGCGCCGCCGAGCGTGGCCAGCGGCCTGCAGCGCATCGGCCGGGCGGGACACCAGGTCGGCGCGGTGTCCAAGGGTGTGATCTTCCCCAAATACCGGGGCGATCTGGTGCAGACGACCGTGGTGGCCGAGCGGATGAAGAGCGGCCAGATCGAGGAGCTGCGCTATCCGCGCAATCCGCTCGATGTGCTGGCCCAGCAGATCGTGGCGATGACCGCGCTGGACGAGTGGACGGTCGACGAGCTGGAGTCCGTGGTCAAGCGCGCCGCCCCCTACGCCACGCTGCCGCGCAGCGCGCTGGAGGCGACGCTCGACATGCTGGCCGGGCGCTACCCGAGCGAGGAGTTCGCCGAGCTGCGGCCGCGGATCGTGTGGGACCGCGTCACGGGCACGCTCCAGGGGCGTCCCGGCGCGCAGCGGCTGGCGGTGACCAACGGCGGCACCATCCCCGACCGCGGCCTGTTCGGCGTGTTCCTGGTGGGCGAGCGCGCCTCCAGGGTGGGCGAGCTGGACGAGGAGATGGTCTACGAGTCACGGGTGGGCGACGTCTTCGTGCTGGGGGCGACGTCGTGGCGCATCGAGGACATCACCGCCGACCGGGTGCTCGTCTCGCCCGCGCCGGGACAGCCGGGCAAGCTGCCGTTCTGGCACGGCGACACGCCGGGGCGGCCGGCCGAGCTGGGCCGGGCGATCGGCGAGTTCCTGCGCGAGCAGGCCAAAGAGGGCTCGACGGACCGGATGCGGGCGGCCGGGCTGGACGAATACGCCGCGGGCAACCTGCTGGCCTACCTCGGCGAGCAGCGCGAGGCCACCGGCTACGTCCCCGATGACCGCACCCTGCTGGTCGAGCGCTTCCACGACGAGCTCGGCGACTGGCGCGTGGTGATCCACTCCCCCTACGGCGCGCGGGTGCACGCCCCGTGGGCGCTGGCGATCAACCGGCGGCTGCGCGAGCGCTACGGCGTCGACGTTCAGGCCGTCCACTCCGACGACGGCATCGTGCTGCGCATCCCCGACACGCTCGCCGAGCCGCCCACCGACGTGGCGGCGTTCGACGCCGAGGAGATCGAGCAGATCGTGACCGAGGAGCTGGGCGGGTCGGCGATGTTCGCCGCCCGGTTCCGGGAGTGCGCGGGGCGGGCGCTGCTGCTGCCGCGCCGCGTGCCGGGCCGGCGCAGCCCGCTGTGGCAGCAGCGGCAGCGGGCCGCCCACCTGCTGGGGGTGGCTTCGCAGTACGCCTCGTTCCCGATCGTGCTGGAGACCATGCGCGAGTGCCTGCAGGACGTCTTCGACGTGCCGGGGCTGGTGCGGCTCATGCGGGACATCGCCGCGCGCCGCGTGCGACTGGTGGAGGTGGAGACCTCGCAGGCCTCGCCGTTCGCGGTGTCGCTGCTGTTCCACTATGTCGGCGCGTTCATGTACGAAGGCGACGCGCCGCTGGCCGAGCGGCGGGCCCAGGCCCTGGCGCTGGACACGACGCTGCTGGCGGAGCTGCTCGGCCAGGCCGACCTGCGCGAGCTGCTCGATCCCGACGTGATCTCCGACAGCGAGCGGGAGCTGGCCAGGCTCGATCGGCCGCTGCGCGACCTGGAGGACCTCGCCGACCTGCTGCGCTCGCACGGGCCGCTGCTGGCGCCCGACGTGAGCGTGCGCGGCGGCGACCCGGCCTGGCTGGAGGAGCTGGAGCGGACGCGGCGGGCCATCAGAGTACGCATCGCGGGCGAGGAGCAGTGGGCCGCGATCGAGGACGCGGCGCGGATGCGTGACGCGCTCGGCGCGCCGCTGCCGGTGGGGGTGCCGCACGTGTTCCTGGAGCCGGTGGCCGACCCGCTGGCCGACCTGGTGGCCCGGCACGCCCGCACCCGCGGTCCCTTCCATGCCGCTACGGCCGCCGCCCGGTTCGGGCTCGGCGTGGCCGTGGTGACGGACGCCCTGCGGCGGCTGGCCGCGTCCGGGCGGGTCGTCAGCGGGGAGTTCCGGCCCGGCGGGCGGGGCGAGGAGTGGTGCGACGCCGGGGTGCTGCGGATGCTGCGCCGCAGGTCGCTGGCCCGGCTGCGGAAAGAGGTCGAGCCGGTCGCGCCCGAGACGCTGGCCCTGTTCCTGCCTGCCTGGCACGGCATCACCGGCACCTCGGGAGCCGGCTCCACGGGGCCTGGCGAAGGGTCTCGCGGCGGTGCTGGGGCGGCCCGGGCCATGGACGCGCTGGTTCGCTCCATCGAGCAGCTCCAAGGCGCCGCCGTGCCCGCGTCCGCGCTGGAGACCCTCGTGCTGCCCTCGCGGGTGCCGGGCTACCATCCGGCGCTGCTCGACGAGCTGACCTCGTCGGGGGAGGTGATGTGGGCCGGTCAGGGGGCGTTGCCCGGCGGCGACGGCTGGGTGTCTCTCTACTTCGCCGACACGGCGCCGCTGCTGCTGCCCGAGCCCCCCGAGATCACGATGACAGCGGTCCATGAGCGCGTGCTGGAGTTGCTGGGCGGCGGTGGTGCGCTGTTCTTCCGCGGGATCTCCGATCAGCTGGGGTCGCTGGACGACCAGACGCTGGTGTCGGCGCTGTGGGACCTGGTGTGGTCGGGGCGGGTGTCCGGGGACACGCTGGCGCCTCTACGGGCCACGCTCGGCACCGGGCGTCCCGCGCATCGGCCCGCGACGACGCGGCGGCGGCGGGCGGTGCTGCCGAGCAGGAGCGGGCCGCCGACAGTGGGCGGGCGGTGGTGGTTGCTGCCCTCGCCGGCCGCCGACGCCACCCAGCGGGCGCAGGCGCAGGCCGAGGTCCTGCTGGAACGGCACGGGGTGGTGACGCGGGGGTCGGTGACGTCGGAGCGGCTTCCCGGGGGATTTACGCCCATTTATCAGGTTCTGCGGGCCTACGAGGAGAGCGGGCGTTGCCGCCGGGGCTACTTCGTCGAGGGTCTGGGGGGCGCGCAGTTCGCGCTGCCGGGTGCGGTGGACCGGATGCGCGCCATGGCGCCCAGCATCGCGCCGACGGGCGGCGACGAGGCCTCGGCCCGGGCAGGCGGCGGACCTGACGCACCACCGTTCGAGCCCTCCGGCAGGCCTGGCGCGTTCAGCGCACCTGGGGCTTTCAGTCAGGGGCGCGGGAGTGGCGCTTTCGGGCCCGAGGGCGGCGGCGGGACCTTTGGTCAGGGGCACGGGGCCGGCGGTGGGGGGTTCGGCGGGCAGCCGGGCAGGTCGGGGCGGCGGGCCGTGGTGCTGGCGGCCGCCGATCCGGCCAGCCCGTACGGCGCCGCGCTCGCCTGGCCGCAGCGCCCCGGCGACGTCGGCCACAAACCGGGCAGGAAGGCCGGGTCGCTGGTCGTGCTGGTGGACGGCCACCTGGTGCTCTACGTCGAACGGGGCGGCAAGACGCTGCTGTCGTTCACCGACGGCGAGCGGCTGCAGCCGGCCGTGGACGCGCTGGCCCTCGCCGTACGCGACGGAGCGCTCGGCAAGCTGACCGTGGAGCGCGCCGACGGCGCCTCCATCGTCGAGTCACCACTGGCGGCGGCCTTGGAGACGGCCGGCTTCCACCCGACGCCGCGCGGGCTCCGGCTACGCGCCTGACCGTCCCCCCGGCTCGCTCGCCGACGGACGGTCAGGGCGAGCGAGCCGGCCGGAAACACGAGGGAAGGGCCGCGATACGGGCTTCCACCCGTTTGAACGACCGTTTAAGATTCTGAACGTGCCGTCAGAAAGTCCGACGTTCATCGAGCAGGCACGCCGCGCACAGATCATCGAGTGCGCCATCCAGGTGCTGGCCACCCAGGGTTACGCCCACACCACCATGGCCAGGATCGCCAAGCAGGCGGGGATCAGCACCGGCGTGATCTCCTACCACTTCGGCGGCAAGGACCAGCTCATCCAGGCGGTCGTCGCGGAGGTGGCCAGGCTGGCCACCGACATGATGGTGCCGCGCATCCTGGCCCAGGCCACCGCGAGCGAGGGCCTGCGCGCCTACATCGAGAGCAACCTGGAGTTCATGCGGCTCCACCGCCAGCCGCTCCTGGCCCTGGTGGAGATCATCACGCACGCCACCAGGGAGGAGGGCGACCCCGGCCCGTACGCCGCGCAGGCCGAGGCCGCCATCACCGACCTGGAGAAGGTTCTGGACTGGGGCCGGCGGACCGGCGAGTTCCGCGACTTCGACAAGCGCAGCATGGCCGTCGCCATCCGCGGCGCGATCGACGCCGTCCCCGCACGCCTCATCACCGATCCCGACTTCGACCTCGACGTGCTCGCCCGCGAATTCGTCACCACCTTCACCCTCGCGACCAGGAGAGACCAGCCATGACCGCCGCTTTAGAGATCAAGGGTCTGAGCAAGACGTTCGGCGAGAACGTCGCCGTGGACCACGTGGATCTCACCGTCCCCCAGGGATCGTTCTACGGGCTCGTCGGCCAGAACGGCGCGGGCAAGACGACCACGCTGTCCATGGCGGTCGGCCTGCTCAGACCCGACGGCGGCACGGCGCAGATCTTCGGCGCGGACGTGTGGACGGACCCGGCGCACGCCAAGCGGCTGGTCGGCGTGCTGCCTGACGGGCTGGCCATGCCGGAGCGGCTCACCGGCCGTGAGGTGCTCACCTACCTCGGCCTGCTGCGCGGGTTGAGCAAGGACGTGGTGGCCGAGCGGGCCGAGGAGCTGCTGTCGGTGCTGGAGCTGGACGCGGCGGAGAAGACGCTGGTGATCGATTACTCCACCGGCATGCGCAAGAAGATGGGCCTGGCCACGGCGCTGCTGCACGCGCCCAAGCTGCTGGTCCTGGACGAGCCGTTCGAGGCGGTGGATCCGGTGTCGGCGGCGACGATCAAGATGATCCTGCGGGGCTTCGTGGCGGGCGGTGGCTCCATCGTGCTGTCCAGCCACGTGATGGCGCTGGTCGAGCAGCTCTGCGACCACGTGGCGGTGATCGACAAGGGTCGGGTGGCGGCGGCCGGCCCGCTCGCCGAGGTGCGCGGCGCGGCGACCCTGGAGGACAGGTTCGTGGAGCTGGTCGGCGCGGTCTCCACCGGTGCCAAGGGGCTGTCGTGGCTGTAGCGCTCACCCTGGTCAAGATGAAGATCGCCATCCTGCGCCACTCCACCAAGGGGCAGCGCGGCAGCATGATGGCGACCGGCGGCGCGCTCGGCCTCGTGCTCGCGGCGGGCACGATCTACCTGGCCTTCCTGGAGGGCGACTGGCTGGCGGCCGCGTACGCCGTGTGGATGCTCGGCTGGATCATCGGCCCGGTCTTCTCCGGCGGCGGCGACGAGACGCTGCGCCCGGAGTTCTTCTCGATGGTGGGGCTGCCCACGCATCGGCTGGCAGCGGGGCTGCTGATGTCGGCGTTCGTGGGTGTGGCGCCGGTGATCAGCCTGATCGCCCTGTCGGGGCTCGTGGCCGCCGCCCCGCCGGGGAACGCGCTCGTGGCGCTGCCGGCCATGGTGCTGCAGCTGGCCGTGTTCGTGCTGCTGTCGAAGGTGGCCGTGGCGGTGCTGGGCATCGCGCTGCGCTCACGGGCCGGGGCGATCGGCGCCGGGCTGGTCAACGGCATGGTGCTGGCATTCCTGGGCCAGGCCTGGGTGTTCGCGGTGGCGTTCGGGCAGGGCGGGCAGATCCCCGCGTTCGTGCGGTACCTGCCGTCGGGGTGGGGGCTGCTCGCCGTGCGGGGGAACTACCTGGCGCTGGCCGCATTGACGGTGCTGATCGCGTTGCTGCTGGGGGCGTGGGCGGCGCTGCTGGCGCGGCGGGCGGGCGCGAACCGGCCCTCGACGCGCGGGCGCCGGCCGATGCGCGCGGCCACGGCTCAGCAGGCGGTGGTGGCCAAGGAGCTGCGTACGTGGTCGCGCGACCTGGTACGCACCCACCAGCTCACGTTCGCGCTGGCCTACGGGGTGTTCTTCGCGGGCGCGCCGCTCGTGCTGGGCTGGACGGGCATGCTGCCGTGGGCGGCGCCGATCTTCATCGTGATGGTGGCCGCGATGACCTCGAACCTGTACGGCACCGACGGCACCGCCCTCTGGCTGTCGCTGATGGCGCCGGAGTCGTCGGACCTGCGCGGCAGGCAGCGGGCCTGGCTGGTGACCGTGGGCCCGGTCGCGCTGGCGCTGGCGGTCTGCTGCACCGCGATCACGGGCGGGCCGTGGCCGATGATCCTGGCGGCCACGTTCGCGGTGCTGGGCGGAGGGGCCGGGCTGGTGCCGCTGATCTCCGTGTACGCGCTGGTGCCCGGCACCGATCCGCAGCGGCGCGGCGGCAACCCGCTTCGGACCAGCGAGGACGACGGGGCGCTGACCGGGCTGGCGTACCTGATGATGTTCCTGGTGGTGCTCAGCGGCGCGCCGGCCGTCGCGGTGGCGGCCGTGGCCGGCTGGTGGGGCGTGGCGGCGGGGCTGGCGACCGGCGCGCTGTGCTACTGGGGCCTGGGCCTGCTGGCCGAGCGGCGGCTGGCCGCGCGGGGGCCGGAGCTGCTGCACATGATGCGCACCGGACGGCGGCCCGAGAGCGGCGCCGGCGCGTCGTTCAAGTTCCCCGACATGCCGAAGGCTCAGCGGACGATCGCGATGACGTGCCTGTCGCTGGGCGCGATCCCGCTGGTGCCGCAGGGGATCCTGGCCGGGATCTTCGTGGCGGACGGACAGCTCCGGCATTCGTGGTTCCTGGCCACCTACATGCCGCCGGGGCTGCGCTGGCCGGTCGCGATCGGCATGATGCTCATCGGCCTGGCCATGTACGGCGTGGGCCTGTGGCTCCCGTACCGGGCGAAGAGGCGCGCCGCGATCAAGGAGTGAAACGGCTTCCGCCGGTCGGCGCGGCCGACGAAGATTGAGCACATGCGGCCTCTGAAGCGCTTACGTGCCGATCTCAGCACCGGCAAAAACCTCGAGATCTATCTGACGGCGCTCATCGCGCTGGTGGTGGGCGTGCTCGGCGTTTTCAGCGTCGTGAAACCGGAGGTCGTGAGCGCCGCCACGCTGGCCACGCTGGCCCTGGTGGCCGTGAACGCGCTCGGCCCCAGGCACCAGGTGGCCGACCTGGAGTCGCGGGTCGCCGACCTCAATCGCCTGGTGGAGGCGAAACTGGCCGGCGACCCCTTCCTGACCACCGTGAGGAAGGGGCTCGACGAGCGCGTCGCACGGGCCGACGACATCCGCTTCGCCGGGGTGACGCTGAGCCGTACGGTCCGCGCCCACGTCGACGACCTGCGAAAGAGCCTGGGGCGCGGGGCGTCGGTCAAGGTGTTGCTGATCGACCCGAAGGGCACGGTGCCGGAGGAGGCCGCGAGGAGGAGCACGATCCCCGACCACTCCGACGTCTTCGAGCACCGGGTCATGTCCACGATCTACCTCCTGCGGGATCTGGAGGGGTCCATCGAGGTGCGGTTCCTGCCGTTCGTCCCGGCGTTCGGGGTGATCCTGCTGGATCCCGACGATGACGACGGCGTTGTCCACGTCGAGCTCGGCATGCACAGTGCGACGGGCCGCGACCCGGTCTTCACCCTCACGCCCCGCCGCGACCACTACTGGTACGAGCACTTCAAGACGGAGTTCGACCGCATGTGGGAGGTCAGCCGGGAGGCGACCGAGGCCGACTGGTATCCGCGTGGGAAAGTTTGAGCGCGGTGCGTGCCGCGGTTGACCGAGCCCACGTCGGGCACGGTCGAGCCGGGATCCGCCGACGCGGCCGCGATTCGACAGAAGGAGAGCTGTTGTTCACCACCAGGCCCGAGCTGAAGGGCGACTTCGGCATGGTCGCCAGCACGCATTGGCTGGCCTCGGCCACCGGCATGAGCGTGCTGGAACGCGGCGGGAACGCCTTCGACGCGGCGGTGGCCGCCGGATTCGTGCTGCAGGTCGCCGAGCCGCACCTGAACGGCCCCGGCGGCGAGGTGCCGATCCTGCTATGGAGCGAGGACGAGCAGCGGGTGTCGGTGGTGTGCGGGCAGGGCGTCACGCCGGCCGCGGCCACCATCGCGCGCTTCACGGAGCTGGGCCTGGACATCGTGCCCGGCACGGGGCTCCTGGCGGCCACCGTGCCGGGGGCGTTCGGCGGGTGGATGCTGCTGCTGGAGCGCTGGGGCACCTGGCGGCTCGCCGACGTGCTGGCGCCCGCGATCCACTACGCCGAGCAGGGGGTGCCGGTCCTGGAGCGGATCGCGGCCACGATCGAGTCGGTCGAAGGATTGTTCACCGATGAATGGCCCACGTCGGCGGCGACCTGGCTGCCCGGCGGACAGGTGCCCGCGCCCGGGTCGAAGCTGGCCAACCCGGTGCTGGCGGCCACCTACCGGCAGCTGGTCGCCGCGGCCGAGTCGGCCTCCGGCAGCCGCGAAGGACAGCTCGCCGCCGCCCGCAAGGCCTGGTACGAGGGCTTCGTCGCGGAGGCGATCGCCGAATTCAGCGCCAAGACGGCGTGGCGGGACAGCTCCGGCGAGGTGCACGGCGGGCTGCTCAGCGGCGACGACCTGGCGGGCTGGTCGGCGTCCGTCGAGGAGCCCGTGACCTTCGACTACCGCGGGCACACCGTGTGCAAGACGGGGCCGTGGGGGCAGGGGCCGGTGTTCCTGCAGCAGCTCGCGTTGCTGGACGGGTTCGACCTGGACGCGATGGGCTTTCTCAGCGCCGACTACGTCCATACGGTGACGGAGGTCGCCAAGCTGGCCTTCGCCGACCGCGAGGCCTGGTACGGCGACGCCGACGTGCCGATGTCCGACCTGCTGAGCGCGACGTACAGCGCCGAACGGCGGCGGCTGGTCGGCATCGAGGCGAGCTTCGAGCTGCGGCCCGGCGCTCCGGGCGGCCGCCTGCCCAGGCTGCCTGACCTTCCCGCGCCCAGCGCGCCGGGGGCGCGCTCCCCGCAGGGTCTCGGTGAGCCGACGGCCGGCGTGTCAGGGGCACGCTCGCCACAGGGTGCCGGCGAGCCGACGGTAAGCGCGGACGGCGTGGCGGCCGGCAGGTGGACAGCCGCCGGCGAGCAGGTGGTCTCCCCCGACGGGTCGGTCCGGGGCGACACCTGCCATGTCGACGTCGTGGACCGCTTCGGCAACATGGTGTCCGCCACCCCCAGCGGCGGCTGGCTGCAGAGCTCGCCCACCATCCCCGAGCTGGGCTTCTGCCTGGGGACGCGGGCGCAGATGTGCTGGCTGCAGGAGGGGCTGCCCGCGTCGCTGCGTCCGGGGGTGCGGCCGCGTACCACGCTGTCGCCGTCGTTCGCGCTCAGGGACGGGCGGCCGTGGCTGGCGTTCGGCACCCCGGGCGGCGACCAGCAGGACCAGTGGAGCCTGAACTTCTTCCTCGCCGTCGTCCACGGCGGGCTGAACCTGCAGGAGGCCATCGACGCCCCCATGTTCCACTCCGAGCACTTCCCCAGCTCGTTCTTCCCGCGCGGCTCCCGTCCCGGCGTCCTGTGCGTCGAGGACCGCGTGGATCCGGGGGTGCTGGCCGAACTCCGGCGGCGCGGCCACGAGGTCGCGGCCCAGGGCCCGTGGACGCTCGGCAGGCTCAGCGCGGTCGCCCGCGACGGCGGCTTCCTCAAGGCCGCCGCCAACCCGCGTGGCGCCCAGGGCTACGCCGTCGGCCGATGACGCCGGCGCCGCCCGCACCAGTTGACCCCGCTAGGCCACTGTGGCCTCGATGAGATCGTCCACCACGTCGGCCAGGTCGTTGCCCTTGGCGTGGACCCGTCGCTGGCGCATCGCCCCGGAGCCGTTGCGCAGCAGCCGGTCCAGGCCCTCCTCGACGAAGGCCAGGTCACCCGCCTCGGCCAGCGCCGGGCGTACGTGCTCGAGCAGCCGCCCGGCCAGCACCGGCGCGGGCACGAGCGCGCCGTTGCGCATGTCCAGGCTGTCGCCCAGCAGCCCGTCCCGGGCCGCACGCCAGTACGCGGCCCGTACCACCTCCGACGGGACGGGCAGCCCCTTGTCGCCCCGCCCGATCGCGGCCAGCGCGGTCACCACCAGGCCGCGGACCAGGCCGATCAGGGTGAGGCTGTCGATCACGTCGAGCGGCACGTCGGCGGCGCGTACCTCCACGGTGGGCAGGCTGGGCGACGGGCGGGTGTCCCAGTAAACCGTCTTGGGATCGAGCAACGCGCCCGACTCCGCCAGCGCCCGCAGCGCCAGCTCGTAGTCCTCGAACGACGAGAAGTACGGTGGGGCGCCAGAGACCGGCCAGCGACCCCAGCTGATCACGCGCCAGGACGCGTACCCGGTGTCGCGGCCTGCGAAGAACGGCGAGTTGGCGGCCAGCGCGATCAGCATCGGCAGCCAGGGCCGCAGGTGGTTGCCGACGTAAACGGCGTACTCCGGATCCGGCACGTCCACGTGCACGTGCAGGGCGCAGATGGTGATCTCGTCCTGCAGCGCGCGGTACCGGATTCTGCCCCGCAGGTAACGGGTCTCGTCGGTGAGCGGCGGCGATGCGACGTCCCCCAGGACGGGGATGCCGCTCGCGACGACCGCCAGCCCGCACGAGCGCGCGGCCCTGGCCACCTCCTTGCGCACGGTACGCAGCTGCGAGCCCAGCTCGCAGAGGTCGGCGGAGGGCGGCGTACGGGCCTCCACCTGGAATCTGGTGATTTCGTGCACCACGTCCAGCACATCGGTCACCGCGGCCAGGACGTCGGCCGCTCGGGGTGCCACGTGGCGGGTGCGGGGATCGACGACGAGGTATTCCTCTTCGATCCCGATCAGCGGAACCATGCCTGCACCTCGCTGGGGGAGCGATAAACCCACCGCATGAGGTTGTGCCCGCACCGCGCCCTCGGGAAAACCCGGGACGGCGCGGCCCTTCGACGGCCTCCCACGGCTTGCCCACCGTGCGCGCGCCGGCAGGCCGCCTTAGGCCGGGCCGTAGAGCGCGTGGCGCGAGCCGGTCATCAGCGCCCAATAGCGGTCGCCGTAGGACCAGTGCCACCATTCCGTGGGGTAGTTGACCAGCCCCGCCGATTCCAGGGCGGCCGCCAGGATCTTGCGGTGCCTGCGGGCATCCGCCGAGATCGCCGGCGCGGCGGTGTAGCACCGGCCGCCGCTCTGCTCAGGGGTGTCGTTGATCGCGGTGCCCATGTCGTACTCGGTCCCGTCGGGGGCGCAGAGCGTGAGGTCCACGGCCGCGCCCGCGGTGTGCGGGGCGACCTCCACGGGCGAGACGTAACGGCTGGCGGCGGCGTGCAACTCGGCGGGCGCCATGGCGGGGAAACGCGTGGCGAGCTCGGCCAGGTAGCCGTCGAAGATCTCGCGCTGGCTCGCGATGGACCGGTGGCCCTCGACGATCAGCAGGTGGAATCCGGCGGGCAGCTCCGCCTCAGCCCGTTCGAGCCGGTCGAGCAGGCCGGCGCGCAGGCGGCCGTACGCACCCGCCGGGTCGGCCATCCGGTCGTCGAGTCGCAGCCGTCCCCGCACCTCGGCCAGCGGCTCCCCATTGTCGCGGACGGGGATGGCGGTCACGCGGGGGTCGGAGATCAGCACGATGCCGTCTGGGGGATGCCACATGGGCAGAAATTCTCACACAGTGTCGGAGAAAACCTGCTCTCGGGCCTGCTCCAAAGCCGCGACCAGAGCGCCGCGCAGCACGGGATTCCCGGTGACGCCCGTGACGACCACGCTGGGCCGGGTCGGGCAGACCCGCGCCACCGCCTCCTCGACCCGGGCGGCCAGCTCCTGCCCGCCGGCCCGGCCGATGTCGCCGGCCAGCACGATCAGCTCGGGGTCCAGCACGACGGTGACGGCCGCGACGCCGACGGCCAGGCGCGCGGCGACCTCGTCGAGGAAGCCGGAGCGGCCGTCGGCCACGGCGGAGCGGACCAGGTCGGCGCCCGACCGCGCGCTCATGCCGTGGCCCCTGGCCAGCCCGTGCAGCGCGGCCTGACCCACCAGCCGCTGGTAGGAGCCCGACTGCGGCTGGGTGACGTCGGCGGGCAGCGGCGCTCCCGGCACCGGCAGCCAGCCGATCTCGCCCGCGCCTCCAGTGCTGCCGCGGTGCAGCCGGCCGTCGAGCATGACGCCCAGGCCCTGGCCGACGTCCGCCCAGACGACCACGAAGTCGTCCAGGCCCACGGCGGCGCCGTAGCGGTGCTCGGCCAGGGCGACGAGGTTGACGTCGTTCTCGATGGTCACCGAGGCGCCGAGGGCCGCGCGCAGGCTCGCCAGCACGCCGAGGTGCCAGGCCGGGAGGTCGTACGAGAAACGCACGTCACCGGTGCCCGGATCGACCATGCCCCGGGTGCCGATGACGAAGGAACGCAGCTGAGACATCGTGATCCTGGCCGACTCGCAGGCCCGCCGCACGGCGTCGTGCACGGTGGCGACCGGGTCGCCGTCGGTCGGGTTGACCACGACCTCGACCACGGTCCTGCCTGTGATGTCCGCCACGCCGACGGTGATGGCGTCGGGCAGGACGTCCAGCCCTGCGACGTGCGCGCTGGAGGGCACCACGCCGTAGAGCGCGGCGTTGGGACCGCGTCCGCCGGCCCGCTCTCCGGCGACCTCCACCAGCCCCCGCTCCTCCAGCCTGGACAGCAGCTGGCCCGCGGTCACCTTGGAGAGGCCGGTACGTTCGCCCAGCTCAGCGCGGGTGAGCGGACCTTCGTCGAGGAGGAGTTCCAGGGCCGCTCGGTCGTTCAGGCGGCGCAGCAGCCGTGGCACGCCGGGATTCCGTGTCACAGGGCCTCTCCCCTCTCGCAACGAAACGCTAACGCCGGTTTCTTTTAAGAAAGTTTCTTGTTAGTTTAGCACCATTCGACAACTGACGATCAGCCAGGTGCGGACCACAGGCTCAGCACCCGATGAGCGCAGACCCGACGTGATTAGCCGGGAAGGGAGAACCCTAGTGAGGATCGCGAAGATCACGGCCACTACGGTCACCACGGCCGCCCTGGCCCTGGGCCTGGCCGCATGCGGCTCCAACGAGCCCGCCACGCCTCAATCCGAGACCTCAGCCTCAGCCTCCGCCTCCGGTCCCAAGTTCGCGGGACAGAGCATCACCGTCTGGCGCCTCGGCGACCCCAACGAGCCGTCCCAGAAGTACATGGACGACCTCGCCGCCGAGTTCAAGACCCAGACCGGTGCCCAGGCCAACGTGCAGTGGATCCCGTGGCCGCAGGTCAACGACAAGTTCACGGCCGCCGCCGCGGGCGGCGAGGGCCCCGACGTGACGGAGATCGGCAACGACCAGGTGCCGCTCTGGCAGAGCCAGGACGCCCTCGCGCCGGTCACCTCGATCGCCGGCAGCGGCGAGCAGGCGCAGATCCCGAAGAACCTCTTCGGCCTGGAGACCATCGACGGCGAGGTCTACGCCATGCCGTGGGGCGCGGGCACCCGCGCGGTCATGTACCGCAAGGACTGGTTCGAAGATCTCAAGATCGAGGTCCCGAAGTCGTGGGACGAGCTCCTGGCCGCGGCCAAGAAGATCCAGGACGGGAAGGGCAAGGACGTCGACGGCTTCGCCTTCAACGGCGGTTCCGACGCCAACCACCTGCTCGGCGCGCTGGCCTGGTCCGAAGGCGGCGAGTACGCCGTCAAGGAGGGCGACAAGTGGATCGGCAAGCTCACCGACCCCTCCTTCAAGGCCGGCTTCGAGACCTACACCGGCATCGTGACCTCGGGCGCGTCCAGCAAGTCGCGCCTCACGCAGAACACCACCGACATCCGTACCCGCTTCTCCAACGGCAAGGTCGGCATGTACCTCACCGCGTCGTGGGACATCGCCACCATCAAGGAGGAGAGCAAGGGCAAGGTGAAGGAGGACCAGATGGCCTTCTTCCCGCTCCCGGCCAAGAGCGGCGGTGAGACCCCCGCGTTCTTCGGCGGCAACGACATCACCGTCTGGAACGACGCCAAGAACAAGGAGCTCGCGACCGAGTTCGTGAAGCTGGCCACCAGCAAGAAGTGGGCCGACCGCTACGCGACGGACGGCGGCCTGCTGCCCGTCTACCCCGACACGCTCGCGGAGCTGGCCAAGGACCCGGTGCAGGCGCCGTTCGCCGCGGCCTTCGCCAAGGCCAAGGCGTTCCCGGCCGACCCGCAGTGGACGGAGGCCAACGAGACCAAGGCGGTCATGCAGAACGCGGCCCGCTCGGTCATCGAGGGCAAGGCCACGGTCGACGAGGCGCTCGCCAAGGCGAACAAGGAACTCGAAGACATCCTGAACCAGTCCTGACCATGGCGAACACGTCAACGCTCGCCAGGGGCGGAGGCAACACCTCCGCCCCCGGGCGGCGCCAAAGTTCCGGCAAGCCCGCGCGGGGCCGCGGCCTGCCCTCGTGGGCGATCCCGTACGTCCTGCTCGTGCCGGGGATCCTGGTCATCCTGGGGCTGCTGCTCTACCCGATGATCCAGATGGTGATCATCTCCTTCCAGAACGTCAACCTCCGGGTGATCCGCGGCCGCGCGGAGCCTGAGTGGGTGGGGCTGGACAACTACACCAGGCTCTTCGGCAACGACATCTTCTGGTCCTCACTCCGCAACACGGTCGTCTTCGCGGCCGTCACCGTGGCCCTCACGCTGATCCTGGGCACCGCCGTCGGCGCGCTGCTCAACCGGCTGAGCAAGCGGATGTCCGCCTTCGTCATCATCGGCATCATGTCGGCGTGGGCGGTCCCGCCGGTGGCGCAGGGCACCATCTGGCGCTGGCTGTTCGACGCCGAGGCGGGCATCATCAACTGGGCGCTCAATCTGCTCCCGGACGGGCTCTCGACCGCGATCTTCGGCAGGGCGGACTGGACCGGCCAGCCGTGGCTCAACGACGCGTGGTCCGTCTACGTGGTGCTCATCCTGACCGTGGTCTGGGCCTCGTTCCCGTTCGTCGCGGTATCGGTGCTGGCCGGCCTGCGGGGCATCCCCGCCGAGCTGTACGAGGCGGCCAGGGTGGACGGCTCCACCCCGTGGCGCACGTTCAGGAAGATCACCTTCCCGCTGCTGAAGCCCATCTTCGCCGTACTGACGATTCTGTCGATCATCTGGGACTTCAAGGTGCTCAGCCAGCTGTACGTGCTGCTGAACGGGCCGACCAACCGCGAGGCGTTCAACCTGTCGCTCTTCTCCTTCGCCGAGGCCTTCAAGGCGCCGCCCAAGATGGGCACGGGCGCGGCGATCGCGGTGGTGCTGACGATCATCCTGCTCATCGTCACCGCCTTCTACACCCGGCAGATGGTCAAGCAGGAGGACCTCACATGACCCCCCTGGCCCGTAAGCGGCTCAACACGATCGCGCTGAACACGGCCGGGGTCCTGGTCTTCCTCTTCGCGGTCTTCCCCGTCTACTGGATGGTCTCGACCTCGTTCAAGGCCAACGACCAGATCTTCACCACCGACTTCATCCCGTTCCCCACCCACTTCACCTTCGAGCACGTCGACAAGGTGCTCACGGACGGCGTGGCGGGCAACTCGATCTGGGTCTACATGCGCAACAGCGCGATCGTGGCGCTCGGCACCGTGCTCATCGGGTCGGCGTTCGCGCTGCTCGCGGCGACCGCGGTGGCGCGTTTCCGGTTCAAGGGGCGCACGAGCTTCCTGATCATGCTGCTCATCGTGCAGATGATCCCGACCGAGGCGCTGCTGATCCCGTTGTTCCTGAACGTCCAGCGGCTGGGGCTCTACAACGAGTTGCTCGGCCTGATCGTGATCCAGGTCGGCCTCACGCTGCCGTTCGGCATCTGGATGCTGCGCACGTTCGTCGCCGCGGTGCCCAAGTCGCTGGAGGAGGCGGCGTGGATCGACGGCGCGAGCCGGTTCACCACCTTCTGGAAGGTGCTGTTCCCGCTGGTGGCGCCGGGCCTGGTGGCGACGAGCATCTTCTCGTTCATCACCGCGTGGAACGACTTGATCTTCGCGCTCATCCTGATGAAGGACACCTCGGGCTACACCATGCCGGTTGCCCTGCAGTTCTTCTTCGGGCAGCGCGGCACCGACTGGGGCGCCATCATGGCGACCTCGACGCTGATGACCCTGCCGGTCATCGCCTTCTTCCTGCTGGTGCAGCGCCGCATGGTGGCCGGCCTGGTGGCCGGGGCCGTGAAGGGCTGACCTTCCCACTTTCGCTCGGTCCGGTACGGCCCCTCGCGGGACCGTACCCCCGACCTGCCATGAACATGATGAGGAGCCATGAGTCAGAGTGATCGGGGGCTGCGCCGTCTCGCGGCCGGCACACTGCTCGTCGCCTTCGACGGTACGACCGCGCCCGACTGGGTCCTGAGAGAGCTGGAGGGCGGCCTCGGCGGCGTCACGCTGTTCGGCTTCAACGTCGCCGAGCCCGCCGAGGTAGCCGGGCTGACGGCGGCGCTGCGCGCGGCCGGCGACCCCGTCATCTCCCTGGACGAGGAGGGCGGCGACGTCACCAGGCTCGCCTACCACGTCGGCAGCCCTTATCCGGGGAACGCGGCGCTCGGCGCCGTGGACGACGTGGACCTGACACGCCGGATCTACCGGGCCATCGGCGCCGAGCTGGTGGCCGCCGGCGTCAACCTCGACATGGCGCCGGCCGCCGACGTCAACACCGCCGAGGACAACCCGGTGATCGGCACCAGGGCGTTCGGCGACGACACCGAGCTGGTCGCCCGGCACACGGTGGCCGCCGTCCAGGGGCTGCAGTCGGCCGGCGTGGCCGCCTGCGTCAAGCACTTCCCCGGCCACGGCGCCACCACGGTGGACTCCCACCTGGCCATCCCGGTCGTGGACGTCACCCTGGACGTGCTGCGTTCCAGGGAGCTGGTCCCCTTCCGTGCGGCCATCGAGGCGGGCGCGCGCTCCATCATGACCGCGCACGTCGCCGTGCCCGCGCTGACCGGCGACCAGCCGGCCACGCTGAGCCCCGCCGCGATCACCGGACTGCTGCGCGGCGAGCTCGGTTACGACGGCGTGGTGGTCACCGACGCGCTCGACATGCAGGCGATCAGCGACGGGGTCGGGCTGGCCCGTGGGGCCGTGCTGTCCCTTGCGGCCGGAGCCGACCTGCTCTGCTTGGGGCCGAAGCCGGGCTACGACGAGATACGGCAGATCATGGCCGAGATCATGGCCGCCGTCGGCGACGGGCGGCTGTCGCGGGCTCGCCTGGAGGAGGCGGCGGCCCGTACCGAGCGGCTGCGTGCCTGGGCCGGCTCGGGGACGGGCACCGCGGACGATCCCGCGAGCATCGGGCTGGCCGCCGCCAGGCGCGCGGTCAGGCTCGACGGCTCCCCGTCCCCGCTGATCGATCCGCTGGTGGTGGAGGTCGACACGCCTCCGACGATCGCGGTGGGCGAGGTCCCGTGGGGCATTGCGCCGTGGCTGCCCGGGAGCGAGGTCGTCCGCGTCGCGCCGGCCGCGGCCGACGCCGAGCAGCTCCTGAACCGCGCCAGGAACCGGTCGCTGGTGGTGGTGGTCAAGGACGCGCACCGGCACCCCGAGAGCCGGGCACTGGTCTCCGCCCTGGTTGCCACCCGGCCGGACGCGATCGTCGTCGAGATGGGGCTGCCCATCTGGCGGCCGGACAGCGCGGCCTACCTGGCCACGTACGGTGCCGCCCGGGCCAATGCGCAGGCCGCGATGGAGCTGCTGACTCAGCCGGACCGCGCGGTGGCGGTCGCCGCCCGGCCCCTTGAGCGGTCGCCGAAGCACCCGGCGTAGGGGGCCGCCGCGCGGTCAGGTGAAGCGGTCGACGTAGCCGTCAGGTGCTGAAGATCTCCTCGCGCGCCTGCTGGAGCGCGGCCAGCACCGCACCCCGCAACACCTGGTTACCCTCCACCGTGCTGGTGGTCACCTGCGGCCGCACCGGGCAGATCCTGGCGACCGCCTCCTCCACGCGAGAGGTGAGCTCCCGCCCGCCCGCGTGCCCGACCTCGCCCCCCAGCACCACCAGCCCGGGATCGAGGATCACGCAGACGGCCGCGACTCCCAGGGCCAGGCGGTGCGCGACCTCGTCCAGCAGCGCCTCGCCCGCCGCCCCCGCGCCCACCGCGACCTTGACGCACTCGCTCGCGCTCTCGGCCGCGAAGCCGTATCCACGCGCCAGCTCGACCACCGCCTCGGCGCTGACGAGCGACTGCAGGCCGCCCGCCAGCGAGGGCAGCCGCCCCGGCAGGGTGCGGATGTCCTCGGGCAGCGGCACGCCGGGCACCGGCAGGTAGCCGATCTCGCCCGCGCTGCCAGAACGCCCCCTGTGCAGCTTGCCGCCGAGCATGACGGCCATGCCCAGGCCGCGGCTCGACCACAGGAGCACGAAGTCGTCGAGCCCTTTGGCGGCCCCGTCGGCGCGCTCGGCGAGGGCGGCGAGGTTGACGTCGTTCTCGATCGTCACCTCCCGCCGCAGGTCGCCGGCCAGGGCCTCGTGGATGCCCTCGTGCCAGCCGGGCAGGTCGAAGGAGAAGCGTACGTCGCCGCTGCGCGGATCCACCACACCCGGGGTGCCGATCACGACCCCCCGCAGCTTGGACAGGCTGATCTTGGCGCTGCGGCAGGCTTTGACGATCGCGCCGTGGACCGCGGAAACCGGGTCGCCGTGGCCGTTGGGATCGACCGTGATCTCCGCGATGGTGCGGCCGTTGATGTCGGCGATCGCCGTGGAGATCAGCTCGGGCCCGACCTCGAGGCCGGCCACGTACGCGCTGGAGGGGATCACGGAGTAGAGGGCCGCGTTGGGCCCGCGTCCGCCGACCTGAGTGCCGACCACCTCGACCAGGCCGCGCTCCTCCAGCCTGGCCAGCGTCTGCGAGGCCGTGACCTTGGACAGGCCGGTCAGATCGCCGATCTGACCGCGCGTCATCGGGCCTGTGGCCAGCAGTAGCTCCAGCGCAGCCCGATCATTGATCTCCCTGAGCAGTCTGGGCACACCAGGGCGTCGCTCCACGCTGAATCCCACCGTCAATATCGAAAAGGTTGTTGGAAGTTTAGCGCTCCAGCCTTGGCGTGCGACCGCTGCCGAGCGCCTGCTGGATCCCGATCTCCTGCCTTATCTGACGACCTTGCGCGTAACCAGTGTTGACCAGGAGGGATAATCGAAAACATGCGCCTTTCCGCTCGTGTCGACTACGCCCTCCGCGCCGCAGCCGAACTCGCCGCAGCCGGTGCCGGCCCGACTACCGTGGGCGAGCTCGCCAAGGAGCAGGACATGCCCCCCAAATACCTGGAGAACATCCTCCTGCAGATGCGCCGCGCCGGTCTCGTGCGCGGGCAGCGGGGGCCCGAGGGCGGCTATGTGCTGGCCAGGCCCGCCGCCGACATCTCCCTGGCGGACGTGATCAGGGCTGTGGACGGCCCGCTGGCCAACGTACGCGGCGAGCGGCCGGAGCATGTCGGCTATCGGGGTCCTGCGGAGTCGTTGCAGCAGGTGTGGATCGCGCTGCGGGCGACCGAGCGGGCCATCCTTGAGGAGGTCACGCTCGAGCAGGTCGCCTCGGGGGCGCTCCCCGAGCGCGTCCGCCAGCTCGCCGCCGACCCCGCCGCCTGGGACTGAACCCCGCGTGTACGTCCCGCAGAGCACGCCCGCCCGACCCAGCGCGGCGTTTCGCAGCCGGCCGCCTCGCGCATCTCGACGCTGGTCAACCCGGCATACACGAGACCGCGGATCGACCTCCTCACGACCGGCGACCGCGAAGCGCGCGCAAGGGAAACTGGGCCGGCTCTGCGCCCTCGTGGAGGAGTGGGTCACTTCCGCGTGAACCAGAGCGCAACCCGATCGATCTCGGTCGACGGCCCGTCCGCCAGTTTCCGCGCCACCCGCCCGCGCCGATCCATCAAGACCACGTCGGTGTTGCCGCCGCGGCGCACGGTGGCGAGGAAGTGGCTCCCATCGAGCCAGCCGTGGAAGCCCCGCCCTTTGGGAAGGGGGATGACGCCTTTCTTGCCGCCGCTGGCCTCATCCCACAAGCAGATATTTCCACCATTATCCGGACATGTTGTAGCAAAGACCGTGCCTATCGAGGTGTGCGCCACGCTGACTTCCAGCAGTTCGCCGACGCCGGAGAACGTCCGCAACAGGCGCCCGTCGAGGCCGAGCACCCGTACCGCGCCGCCTGGCGCCCCGTGCAACACGCTCGCGCCGTCAGAGCCCCACACGTACGCGCCCGCGCCGCCGTCGTCCGCCTTGACGACCTTGAACGACCGGGTGACGGGGTCCAGCAGGGCGAAGCCCAGGAGGCGGCTGGGCTTCTGATCAGGGTCGTAGACGCTCGCCAGCAGCCGCCGCCCGTCGTCGGACCACATCGGGCGATGCAGTGTGGCGGGCTTGTCAACGGTCCTGATCTGCTCGTCGCGTCCGGTGACGCGGTCGCGCAGCTTGATGAACTCGAAGTCGGCACGGCGCAGCCTGGTGCCCGGCAGCGATATCACGTAGCCGCCGCCGGGCGAGACGAGCGGCTCCTGCAAGGTTCCGAAGAAGCCGAACTCTCCCGTCGCGGGATCGCGTACGTACGACGAGAAATCGGCGTTCTTGCGCTGGTCGTGATATGAGGAGACCCAGACGGGGTCGGCCGGGTTCTCGTACAGGGTGATCTTCGTGTCGGGGATCTTCAGCTCGGACGTCGAGGTGAGCGCCAGCGGCCCCGGCCGGGGCGCGGGCGGCGAGGCAGCGGCCGCAGGCGGCGCGGGAGGCGCGGGGGTGGGCCGGGCCAGCAGCACGGCCACCGTGACTGCCGCGGCCATGAGCAGCGCCCCGCCGCCGAGCATCCACCCGCGCCTCAGACGCGGCCACCGGCGGCCTGCGGAGGGCTCCGGGACCGCCCTTCCTGCGGGCGTTCCCAGCGGGGGCAGCGGGCGGCCGGGAGGGGCGGCCAGCTGCTGACCCTCCGCCAGCAGCCGCCGTTCAGGCACCCGGTGGCCGAGCAACGACAGCAGCGCCTCGGTGGCGGCGGGCCGGGTGGCGGGGTCCTTGGCCAGGCACCGGGCCACCAGCTCGTGCAGCTCGTCGTCGTCGAGACCGGCGAGCCGCGGCTCGTCGTGCATGATCCGGTTGATCAGGGCCGGCACGTCGCCCGTCCCGAACGGCGGGCTCCCCGTGGCGGCGGACATCATGGTGGAGGCCCACGCGAACAGGTCGGCCGGCGGCCCGGCCTGCCGCCCGGCGAACTGCTCGGGCGCCATGTACGGCGGCGTCCCGACGAGGAAATCCCCGGTGACCTCCGCCTCCTCCAGCGCTCGCGAGATGCCGAAGTCGATCACGCGGGGCCCGTCCCTGCTGAGCAGCACGTTGCCGGGCTTGAAGTCCCGATGCACCACCCCGGCCCGGTGGATCGCCGCCAGCGCGGTCAGCGTCCCGATGGCGAGCCTGCGCAGCTCCGCCCCGCGCAGCGCGCCCCGTTCCCGGATGACCTGAGCCAGGGAGGGGCCGTCGACGAACTCGCTCACCACGTACGGCGTGCCGCCGATCTCCCCGCTGTCCAGCACCTGTGCCGTGCAGAAGGCCTTGACCCGCCGCGCGAGCTCGATCTCCTGCCGGAACCGTCCCCGCGCGTCGGGGTCGTCGAGCCCCGCCCCGAGTACCTTGACCGCGACGCGCCTGCCGCCGGGCGCCTCGGCGAGGTAGACCAGCCCCTGGCCGCCCTCGCCGAGCCGCCCCAGGATGCGGTGCCCGCCGACCTGCGCGGGATCGCCCGCCAGCAGAGGTCCCATCACCGTGGCACGGGGGCGAACTGGAGCATGCCGTGGAGCGGCTTGACCTCGGCGAGCACGCGCTCGGTCTTGCCGACGAAACTGATGACCCTGATCTCGGCCATGCCCTTCTTCTTGGCCGGCTCCTGCATCAGGATGTGGCTCTCGTTGAACCAGCCGATCAGGTGGCCCTCGTCGGTCGGGCGGTGGATCGTGGCCCGCCTGGCGCCCGTCGTGGCGTCCCAGACGCAGATGTCTGCCGACTGTTTCGGGCAGACGGTGATGAACTGCCGGCCCGAGGGCGAGAACCAGTCGCGGTTGCGCGGCATCCCCACCCAGTGCATGGACTTGGTCACCTGGCCGGAGGTGTTGTAGTGGTCGATCCCGTAGATCTTGCCGTCCCAGAAGCCCCGGGCGATCGTGCCGTCGGGCGTGAAGGTGAAGATCAGGGTGGCGGTGTCGCTGTACTCCGTCTCCACGTGGGTGGCCTTCCTGCCGGGCAGGTCGATGAGCACGAAGTCCCTGGTCCGCTGCAGCTTTTCGGCCGGGTCCTCGATCACGGAGAGCAGCAGTTTGGTGCCGTCTCTGGACCAGACGGGGTTCATGGTTCGCTTCGGCTTCTTGACCGTGGCGACGGTGAAGGTCTCACCGGTGGAAGGCCTGATGAACTTGATGTGGTCCATGTCGGAGGTCTGAAACTTCGCCCAAGGGTTGAGCGCCACCCAGTCGCCCCCGGGTGAGACGACGGGCTCCTCCGCCATGCCCACGGCCTTGAAGGTGCCTGACTTGTCCCGGACGTAACTGGTGAACTTCCCTTTGACCTCCAGGTAGGCGGCCAGCCGCATGGGGTCGCCGGGATGCTCGAACAAGGTGGCGCCGATCGTGGGCAGCGGGGTCTTGTTTGTTGCTTTCGCCACCCTCTCGATCGGGGCGGCGGCGGCCGACGGGGTGATCGTGAGCGGCGTGCGGGGTGTGGACGTTGGGGTGGTGGCCGCGGCGGTCTTGGCAGGTGTACGGGCGTCGACCACGGCGTACACGCCCACGCCCGAGACCAGCACGCCGGCGAGGAACGCGGCCGCCACAGGGACCATGAGCGGCCTCCTGACCGGCGGCGGAGTCGTGTCCCCCGGTCCCACCTGCTCTGGCGGAGACGGCGTCTCCCCCGTCATGTACGGCAGCCGCCCCGTCAGGAACGCCGTCTGCCCGACCAGCCGCAGGAGCACCTCGCTCGCCGGAGGCCGCCCGGCCGGGTCCTTGGCCAGGCACGCGGCGAGCAGGTCGTGTAACTCCCCCAGGTCGGGCAGGGCCGGCTCGCCGTTGACGATGCGATCGACGGTCGCTCCCATCGAGCCGCCGGCGAACGGCGAGGTCCCGCTGACCGCGAACACCATGGTCGCCGCCCAGGAGAAGACATCCGAAGGAGGCTCCGCGGCGGCGCCGCGCAGGCGTTCGGGCGCGGTGTAGGCAGGTACGGCGACCTTGCGGGTGGCGATCGCGGCGCCCGCGATGGCCCGCTCCAGCCCCAGGTCGATCACCCGCGGTCCGTCGGGCCCGAGCAGCACGTTGCCGGGCCGGATGTCGCCGTGGACGAGCCCCGCCTGGTGGATCGCCACCAGCGCGGTGATCGTGCCCGCCGCCAGCCGGTAGAGCGCCACGCCGTCCAGCGTCCCGCCGATCTCCTCCAGCGTGGGGCCGTCGACGAATTCGGTGACGACGTACGCCTGGTCGTCCCGCTCGCCCGACGCCAGGATCTGCGCCGTGCTCACCACGGACAGTCCGCGCAGGGGCTCGATCGCGTGCAGGAACGGCTCGGGGTCCAGCTCAGCCGGCAGCAGCCTGACCACCACCGGCTCCCCCGACGGCGACCGCCCGGCGAACACACCGTCGCCCAGCCGCCCCGTCAAGCGGTAGCCCGCGATCTCGGCAGGATCGTCCCCGCGTAAACCCGTGATCTCCGGCATGCCGTGGTCAGCCCTCCGCCAGGTCTACTCCTCGATCTCATTATCATCATCGCCGCCGCCGGCACGCACGACTTCGATTCCTAGACTGGAGGAGTGCCTGAAGGAGACGCCGTCTACCGCACGGCCGCGCGGCTGCGAGAGGCGCTGGATGGGCGCGTGCTCACCGCGTCGGACTTCCGCGTCCCCCGGCACGCCACCGCGGACCTGACCGGGCGGGAGGTGCTCACCACACTCTCGCGGGGCAAGCATCTGCTCACCCGCGTCGAGGGCGACCTGACCGTGCACACCCACCTCCGGATGGACGGCAGCTGGCAGGTGGTGCCGGCGGGCCGGCGCATCCCGCCAGGCGACCGGGTCAGGCTGATCCTGGCCAACCGGCAGTGGCAGGCGATGGGCGTCAGGCTCGGGATGGTGGATCTGGTCAGGACCGGCGACGAGGCGCGCCTGGTCGGCCACCTGGGGCCGGATCTGCTGGGGCCGGACTGGGACCCGGACGAGGCCGTGCGGAGGCTGCGAGAGGCTCCCGGCAGGACCATCGGGGAGGCACTGCTCGATCAGCGCAACCTGGCGGGGATCGGCACGATCTATCGCGCCGAGACCCTGTTCCTGCGGGGGATCTGGCCGTGGCGGAGGGTCGGGGAGATCGAGGATCTCAGCGGGCTCGTGTCATTGGCCCAGCGGCTTCTGGAAGCCAACAAGGCGCACGCGGGCACGGTGACTACAGGTGATCGCCGCCCGGCGAACCAGACCTGGGTCTATGGCAGGGCGGGGAAGCCCTGTCGCCGCTGCGGCACCCGCATCAGCCGTGGGGAGATGGGGATGCAGCCACAGGAACGGCTGATCCTGTGGTGTGCCGGCTGCCAGCCGCGTTAGGCAGCCACCATGTCCTTGACTTCAGGGAACACGGATTCGGAAATCGATCCGGGAACCGTTTCGGCAAGAGGCAGGCGTTCGTGCTCGGGCACGTCGGCAAGCACAGGAGCGGCCTGGAGCTCCGCCAGCGCGAACTGGTCGGAAACCTCACGCAACACCTGTGAAAGCGGCACTCCGAGCGCACCGCAAATGGACGCGAGCAGCTCGGACGAGGCCTCTTTCTGGCCCCGCTCCACCTCGGACAAGTAACCGAGCGAAACACGGGCAAGCGTGGACACCTCACGTAGCGTGCGCCCCTGCCGGACCCGCAACCGCCTCAGCACATCGCCGAGCAGCTGACGCAGCAGAATCATCTGTCGCTCCCTCCCCGGCGCGGATGTCTTCACCACGCCCCGCGCGATCGGATCGTGCCGCACATTGGTCTTCTTCGCTTCGTACATACTCCTCGCCGTCATCATTGGGCGTCGCCGGCCCTGGACCGCCGCTCGTGGCTCGTTGCGCGACTCATCAGGCCCGCCTGCCGGGCGATCGGTGCTTGCAGTTGGCTCACGGACCTCACTCACAGCTCCACCGTACCCGTATCCACCGACACCGCGTCAGACCGCATACCGGATGTTCGCTCGGGACGTAACACGGTAATCACCCGGAATGTTCCCCTTTGTTCGCCTTCAGCACACGTGCTAGGAGATCAATAGCCTCGTCCACCGTCTCTACCCTGATACGTTCGCGCGACCCGTTTAGTCTCAATTCTCGCGCCCAAATCTGCCCACCAGGCCCGGAAACGGCCGCGTGCACGGTGCCGACCGGCTTGCCGTCCTGCGGCTCAGGCCCGGCCACGCCCGTCACGGCCAGCCCGTACGTGGCCCCGCACAGCCGCGCGACCCCCGTGGCCATCGCCGCGGCCACGTCCGGGTGTACGGCCCCCTCACGCCGCAGCAGGCCCTCCGGCACGCCCAGGAGGTCTCGCTTGACGTCGGTGGCGTAGGCGATCACCCCGCCCCTGAACGCCTTCGAGGACCCCGACACCGTCGTGAACGCGGCCCCGATGAGCCCGCCGGTCAGGGACTCGGCCACCGCCACCGTGGCGGCCTGGCGTACCAGCATGGACAGCACCTGCGCCACCTCCACCGTGATCACTCCCCGCGCGCCTGCTCGGCCACCTTGCGCAGCCTGATGGCCCGGATCACGTAGTCGACTCCGGTGCCCAGGGTGACGACCAGCGCCGCCCCCATCACCACCAATTGGACGATCTCCGGCACCCACGGCAGGAGATAGAGCACGATCGCGGCGATCTGCAGCACGGTCTTGACCTTGCCGCCGTAGCTGGCCGGGATGACCGCGTGCCGCAGCAACATGAACCTGAGCACCGTGATGCCGAGCTCCCGGCCGAGGATCAGGATCGTGATCCACCACTGCAGTTCGCCCAGGATCGACAGGCTCACCAGCGCCGCGCCGATGAGGGCCTTGTCCGCGATCGGATCGGCGATCTTGCCGAAGTCGGTGATCAGGCCGTAGCGCCTGGCCAGCTCGCCGTCGAGGTGGTCGGTGATCGAGGCCACCGCGAACACCACCAGCGCGGCCACCCGCCAGCCCGAGCCCGGCAGGAAGAGGCAGACAACGAAGAAGGGGACGAGCGCCAACCGGAGGACCGTGAGGACGTTGGCGATGTTCCACGGACTTACTACGCGGCGCTCGTCCCTTTTCATGGACCGGCCTTGATCCGCGCGATCAGATCGACCCCCTCGGCGTCGACCACGACCGCGCGCACGATCTGCCCTTTGACCAGGCCGATGCCCTGGACCGTGACCGAGCCGTCGACCTCGGGCCCCTGGTGCGCGGCCCGGCCCTCGTAGCCGCCGTCGCCGAGATCGTCGTCGATCAGCACGTCGACCTCGGTGCCGATGCGCTCCTCCGCCCGCTGGGCGGTCAGCTCCTCGGCCAGCTCGGTGAGCATCCGCACGCGCTCGTCGATGACGTCCTGGGTGAGTTTGCCCGGCATGCCGGCCGCCTCGGTGCCGTCCTCGTCGGAATAGCCGAACACGCCGATGACGTCGAGCCTGGCCTCCTCCAGGAAGCCGACCAGCTCGCCGAACTCCTCCTCGGTCTCGCCGGGGAAGCCCACGATGAAGTTGGAGCGCACACCCGCCTCGGGGGCGCGCTCGCGGACGGCCTCCAGCAGCCCCAGGAAGCGCTCGGGGTCGCCGAAGCGGCGCATCCGGCGCAGCACGCCACCGCTGGCGTGCTGGAAGGACAGGTCGAAGTAGGGGGCCACGCCCTCGGTGCCGGTGATCACGTCGATCAGGCCCGGACGCAGCTCGGCGGGCTGCAGGTAGCTGACCCGCACCCGCTCGACGCCCTCGACGGCGGCGAGCTCGGGCAGCAGCTTCTCCAAAGCCCGCAGGTCGCCCAGGTCCTTGCCATAGGAGGTGGAGTTTTCGCTGACGAGGACGATCTCGCGCACGCCCCTGTGGGCCAGCCAGTCGGCCTCGGCCAGCAGTTCGTCGGGGCGGCGCGAAACGTAGGAGCCGCGGAAGGCCGGGATGGCGCAGAACGTGCAGCGCCGGTCACAGCCCGAGGCCAGCTTGAGCGAGGCCACCGGGCTCTCGTCGAGCCGCTTGCGCAGCACGCGCGGGCCGCTGGCGGGCGCCAGCCCGTCGGGCAGGTCGCCGTGGCCGGGGATGTTGGCCTTGGGGGCGCTGGCACGATCCACTGGCGAGATGGGCAGCAGAGTGCGGCGGTCGCGTGGGGTGTGGGGCTTGAGCGGACGGCCCGCGAGCACGTCGTCGAGGCGGCCGCCGATCTCGGCGTAGTCGTCGAAGGAGACGACCGCGCTGGCCTCCGGCAGCGCCTCGGCCAGCTCGTTGCCGTAGCGCTCGGCCATGCAGCCCGCGGCCACCACCTTCGCGCCGGAGTCAGCGGCGGCCAGCAGCGTGTCGATGGAGTCCTTCTTGGCCGAGTCGATGAAGCCACACGTGTTGACGACGACGACGTCTGGGGCGTCGTCGTCCAGCTGCCAGCCGGCAGCCTCAAGTCGCGCGGCCAGCTCCTCGGAGTCGACCTCGTTGCGCGCGCAGCCCAGAGTGATCAGCGATGCGGTTCGGCGGGATGACATGGTGAACACTACGGTATCGGGAGTTGGCCACCACCTGATGCACTGCCCCCGGCAGGGAGGTGGCTCCCCGCGGGGGCAAAACGCCTCTTCCGCGTATTTTGGGGGGAATGCGGGGGGCACGCGCCCCGCAGGTCACTACCGCGAGCCCTGCCGGGGCTGCGGCGTCCGCGCCTTGAACGAGAACCGCACCGTCTGCCCCGGGTTGCCGAGACGCTCCATCTTCCTGCCGTTGACCAGCACCGACACCGCATCGGCGTCGCTGAGCATCACCTCGACCCGCCCAGGCGCCTGCCACGTGGAGGTCTCCCCCGCCTTCAACGTCCCCGAGAACAACCGGCGGCCCTTGGCGTCGCGCACGTTGACGTACGACGATCGCTTGGCCGTCATCTGGACCGTCACAAACCCTTTCGCGCCGCGTGACGGCCCGGGCGTCTCGGTGATCGGCGTGTTGGGCGGCACGCTCGGCCGGGCCCGCTGCAACTCGCCCATCCGCGCCTGGTCGTTCGCCCCGCCCAGCACCCGGATCATGCCGAACACCACGACGATCGCCAGCGCCACCCCGAGCGCCGTCGTCCAGTTGAGCCCCCGGCGCTCCGGCATCTTGATCCTGCGGTCGGCCTGGAACACCGACGCGGCCCGCACCGGCAGCGGCGCCCCGCCGTGCTGCTGGTCATACATGTGGACGACGGCCTCGGGATCGAGCCCGACGGCCCTGGCCACGGCCTTGACGTGCCCCCTGGCGTAGAAGTCACCGCCGCACTGATCGTAGTCGTCCTGCTCCAAACTCTGGATGATCGACTCGCGAATTCGGGTGGCCGCGCTGACCTCCGTGACCGACAACCCGGCCGACTGCCTGGCTGCCGCCAGCATGGCTCCGATGCTTTGCTCCTGCACGAAGAACGCCTCCCCATGGCGTCTGGACTCTCCACCACGACGTTGCGTAGTGGTTCATATTCAACCAGTTATCGCCGTGCAGGCATGCATTGGGGTCATTCGCCACGCAGGTCGGCCAGCAAACCGGGCAGATCATCCGGTTTGACCAGCACCTCCCGAGCCTTGGAACCCTCGCTCGGACCGACCACGTTGCGGCTCTCGAGCAGGTCCATCAACCGCCCCGCCTTCGCGAAGCCGACCCGGAGCTTGCGCTGCAGCATCGAGGTCGAGCCGAACTGGGTGGTGACGATCAGCTCGGCGGCCTGGATCAGCAGGTCGAGGTCGTCGCCGATGTCCTCGTCGATCTCCCGCTTGACCGGCGCCGCGGCCACGTCCTCGCGGTATTCGGCCTGCATCTGCGCCTTGCAGTACGTGACGATCTCGGCGATCTCCTTCTCCGAGACGAACGCGTTCTGGATGCGGATGGGCTTGCTCGCACCCATCGGCAGGAACAACGCGTCACCCTGGCCGACCAGCTTGTCGGCGCCCGGCTGGTCGAGGATGACCCGCGAGTCGGTGAGGCTGGAGACGGCGAACGCCAGCCGGGACGGCACGTTCGCCTTGATCAGGCCGGTGACCACGTCCACGCTGGGCCGCTGGGTGGCGATCACCAGGTGGATGCCGGCCGCGCGGGCCAGCTGCGTGATGCGCACGATCGAGTCCTCGACGTCGCGCGGAGCCACCATCATCAGGTCGGCCAGCTCGTCCACGATCACCAGCAGGTACGGGTAGGGCTGGTAGACCCGCTCGCTGCCGGGCGGCGGCACGAGCTTGCCCGCCCGCACGGCCTTGTTGAACTCGTCCACGTGCCGGAACCCCGACGCGGCCAGGTCGTCGTAGCGCCGGTCCATTTCGCCCACGACCCATTCGAGGGCCTCGGCGGCCTTCTTCGGGTTGGTGATGATCGGCGTGATGAGGTGGGGGATGCCCTCGTACACGCTGAGCTCGACCCGCTTGGGGTCCACCAGCACCATGCGGACCTCGTCCGGCGTGGCGCGCATCAGGATGCTGGTGATCAGCCCGTTGACGCAGACCGACTTGCCGGCGCCGGTGGCGCCCGCGATGAGCAGGTGGGGCATCTTGGCGAGGTTCGCGACGATCGTGCGCCCCTCGACGTCCTTGCCCAGGCCCACGATCATCGGGTGGTGGTCGGCCTGTGCCACCTGGGCCCGGAGCACGTCACCCAGTGCCACCAGATCCTTGTCGGCGTTCGGGATCTCCACCCCGATCGCCGACTTACCCGGAATAGGCGACAAAATCCTGACATCTGCGGACTTGACGGCGTACGCGATGTTCTTCGTGAGAGCCGTGACCTTCTCGACCTTCACCGCCGGGCCGAGCTCGATCTCGTAGCGGGTCACGGTCGGCCCCCGGGTGAACCCGATCACCTGCGCGTCGATGGTGAACTGCTCCAGCACGCTGGTCAGCGCGTTGACCACGGTCGTGTTGGCCTTGGTCTGCGGCTTGGGCGGGGTGCCCTGCTTGAGGAACTGCAGGTCCGGCAGGCTGTACGGCCCCGCCTGCGGCGACAGCACGAGCTGCTCGACCTTCCGCGGCGCGGGCGTCGGCTGCGGCGGCTCCGGCTTGCGCTCAAGGTCGGCGGCAGGCGTCTCCTCCTCGTCCGTCAGCCCGGGCACGATCTCCGGCGAGTGGTCGGCCCGCTTGTCGCCGGGCTTCTCCGCCAGCACGGGAGTGTCATACGGTTTGACCGTTTCGACGCCCTCGCCGCTCTCGGGCTTCTTGGTCCTGACCCGCTTCTTGCCCGGCGTGCGCGGCGTCGGCTCGGAATGCCGCTCGAACAGCATGTGCTTCAGCTCGCCGAGCCGCTCAGGGATGCGGTGCACGGGCGTCGCAGTGATCACCAGCACCCCGAACCCGGACAGCAGCAACAGCAGCGGGATCGTGATCCACGGCGGCAGGATGCTCATCGGCGGCGCCGACACGATGAAACCGATCATGCCCCCGGCCGCCGACACCTTGTCCATGCCCTGGCCCTCACCGGCCGGGTAGGGCGTGCCGTTGGCCACGTGAATGACGCCCAGCACGCCGACCATCAGCGCCGCCCAGCCGATCACCATGCGCCCGGTGTCGGCGTTCTGGTCGGCATGGCGCAGATAGCGCCAGGCCAGCAGCCCGAGCAGCAGCGGCAGCGCCCACGCCAGCGAGCCGAACACGCCGCGCACGGTCGCGTTCACCACACCGGAGACCGCGCCGTCGGCGTTGCGCCACGTCATCGCCGCGAGCACGATCGCGCCCGCGAGCACCGTCAGCCCCATCCCGTCGCGCCGGTGCGCCGGATCCAGCTCGCGGGCGTTCTTGCCCAGCGCGCGCGCCATGCTGCCGATGCCGCCCGCGAGCAGCATCCACAGCCCGACGATCAACTTGCCGATCATGGTGAAGACCCAGCTGATCGGATCCTGGTGTGTCACGGAGGGCTTGCGGCCAGAGGCGGCTCCCCTCGCCTTGGAACGCCCCGCCGACGCGCTTGTCCGCTTCGCGGGGGTCGAGCGAGACGAGGTCGACCGCTTCGCCGGCCCCTTCGGTGCGCTTTTCGGCGTACGGGTGGCCATGATGCCAAAGGTACGACGGAGACACCGCGGAGTGCGCGGAGGCTCGCCGAACGGCCCGTCATCTCCCCCCAACCGCTCCACGCGGCGCACAGCCGATCATCGATCCGCGGACCGCCCCTCACCCGTCGTGGACGAGACCGCGTCGAAGGCGGCCTGCATGGCCGCCACGCGGTCGGCCAGGTCCTTGACCACGTCGCTGACCCCCTCGTCACCCGCCGTCGCGCCCAGCGTTTCCAGCCGGGACTCGACCGCACCGAGCCGCCGCGCGAAGTCCGACAGGGCCTCGTGGTCGCGGACGAGCTGCGTGAGCAGCGCGGTCTGTTCCATCAGCACGGCGGTCTTGCGGAACAGCTCGATGAACACCGCGACCTTGGACCTGAGCACCCACGGGTCGAAAGGCTTGGTGAGATAGTCCACCGCGCCCACGGCATAGCCGCGGAACGCCGCGCCGGAGCCGGCGTCGGTGCCGGTCAGAAAGATGATGGGCACATCGCGGGTCTGGTCGAGCCGCTTGATGTGGGTGGCGGTCTCGAAACCGTCCATGCCCGGCATGAGCACGTCGAGCAGCACCACCGCGAAGTCGTGGCGCAGCATGAGCTTCATGGCCTCAGCGCCCGACCTGGCCTTGAACAGCCGCTGCTGCAGCGGCCGCAGGATGGCCTCCAGCGCGACCAGGCTCTCGTCGTTGTCGTCGACCATCAAGATCTTGACCTGGCGGTTCATCCCCCAGCCTTCCTCTCGCCCGCGAGCCACCCCCGCATCACGTCGAGCAGATGATCGAGGTCAACCGGCTTGGGCACGTAATCGGAGGCGCCACAGGAGATCGTCTTCTCCCGGTCACCCGGCATGGCCTTCGCGGTGAGCGCGATGATCGGCAGGTCGGCGAACCTCGGCATCTCCCGTACGGCGGCGAGCGTCTCGTAGCCGTCCATCTCCGGCATCATCACGTCCATGAGCACGAGCGCGATGTCCACGTCGCGTTCCAGCGCCTCGATGCCCTCCCTGCCGTTCTCGGCGTAGACGACCTCCATGCCGAGGCGGCCGAGCACGTGCGTGAGGGCGTAGACGTTGCGGATGTCGTCGTCCACGATCAGCACCCGCCGGCCCGCGAACGCCGTGCCGAGCGGGCTCTCCTTCAGCTGGGTGAACTTGGCGGCGGACTGCCACAGGTCGTCGTTGTCCACGCTCGTGCGGGCCTCGACGCGCTTGGGCTCGGGCTGCGCCGGCCGCTCCGGCTCGCCCGTGGCGCTCGTGACCGGGCACCTGGCGGGCACGTACAACGTGAACGTGCTGCCCTCCCCCGGAGTGCTGCTGGCGTGGATCTCACCGCCGAGCAGGCGGGCGATCTCGCTGCTGATCGACAGCCCGAGTCCGGTGCCGCCGTATTTACGGCTGGTGGTGCCGTCGGCCTGCTGGAAGGCGCCGAAGATGGCCGGCAGCTTGTCGGCGGCGATGCCGATGCCGGTGTCGCTGACGGCGAACGCGATCACTTCGGAGTCGCCCGGCTCGACCGAGACCTCCAGGCGCACCTCCCCGGCGGCGGTGAACTTGACCGCGTTCGACAGCAGGTTGCGCAGGATCTGCTGGAGGCGCCGCTCGTCGTTGTAGAGCTCGCGCGGCGTGCCCGGGCGCACCTCGATCTCGAACGTGAGCCCGCGGTCGACGGTGAGCGGCCGGAACGTGGCGTCCACGTAGTCGAGCAGCTTGCTCAGCGGCAGCTTCTCCGGGCGTACGTCCATCCGCCCCGCCTCTATCTTGGACAGATCCAGGATGTCGTTGATGAGCTGGAGCAGGTCGCTGCCGGCGTTGTGGATCGTGGTGGCGAACTCGACCTCCTGCGCCGACAGGTTGCCCTCGGGGTTGTCGGCGAGCAGCCTGGCCAGAATGAGCAGGCTGTTGAGCGGAGTGCGCAGCTCGTGGGACATGTTGGCCAGGAACTCCGACTTGTAGCGGGAGGACGTGGCCAGCAGGTGGGCCTTCTCCTCCAGCGCGGCGTTCGACTTGCGCAGCTCGGCCTGCTGGCGCTGCAGCTCGTCCGAGCGGCCCTGGAGCTGCTGGGCCAGCCGCTGGGACTCCGACAGCAGCGACTCCGTGCGGGCGTTGGCGATGATCGTGTTGATCGCGACGCCGATGGTGACCACGAACTGGTCGAAGAAGGCCAGGTGCACCTCACTGAACCGGCTGAACGAGGCCAGCTCGATCACGCCGAGCACCTTGTCCTCGTACACGATCGGCAGCACCACCACGCTGGCGGGAGCGGCCTCACCGAGCCCCGAGTGGACCTTGATGTAACCGGGCGGAACATCGTCCAGCAGGATGCGCTTGCGTTCCAGCGCCGCCTGCCTGATCAGCCCGGACCCGGGGCTGCCGGGGCCCGGCAGCACGTCGTGGGCGGCCCCGTAGCCGGCGATGAAGGCCGGGGCGCCGTCGGAGTCGGGGTCGGCCAGGAAGAACGCGCCGTACTGCGCGCTGACCAGCGGGGTCAGCTCGCGCAAGATGAGGTCGGCCACCTCCACCAGGTCGCGGTGGCCCTGCATGAGCCCGGCGATGCGGGCCAGGTTGCTCTCCAGCCAGTCCTTGGCGCGGGTGGTCTCGCGCAGGTTGGCGACCATGAGATTGACGTTGTTCTTCAGCTCGGCGACCTCGCCCTTGGCCTCGACGCTGATGGAGCGGCTGAGGTCGCCCTGGGCGACGGCGCTGGCCACCTCGGCGATGGCGCGTACCTGGGTGGTGAGGTTGCCGGCGAGCTCGTTGACGTTCTTGGTGAGGCGTTCCCAGGTGCCGTAGACGCCTTCGACCTCGGCCTGCCCGCCGAGCCGCCCCTCGGAGCCGACCTCGCGGGCCACCCGCGTCACCTCCGAGGAGAACGACGACAGCGTGTCGACCATGGTGTTGATCGTGGTCTTCAGCTCCAGGATCTCGCCGCGGGCGTCCACGTCGATCTTCTTGTACAGATCGCCGTTGGCCACCGCGGTGGCGACCTGCGCGATGTTCCGGACCTGGCTGGTGAGGTTGGAGGCCATGAAGTTCACGTTGTCCGTCAGGTCCTTCCAGACCCCGCTCACCCCCCGCACCTGCGCCTGACCCCCGAGCCGCCCCTCCGTGCCCACCTCGCGCGCCACCCGCGTCACCTCGTCGGCGAAGGCGGACAGCTTGTCCACGGTGGCGTTGATGGTGTCCTTGAGCTGGAGGATCTCACCTCGCGCGTCCACGGTGATCTTCTTGGACAGGTCGCCGTTGGCGATGGCGGTGGTGACCATGGCGATGCTCCGGACCTGGCTGGTGAGGTTGGAGGCCATGAAGTTCACGTTGTCCGTCAGGTCCTTCCAGACCCCGCTCACCCCCCGCACCTGCGCCTGACCCCCGAGCCGCCCCTCCGTGCCCACCTCGCGCGCCACCCGCGTCACCTCGTCGGCGAACGCCGACAACTGCCCCACCATCGTGTTGACGGTGTCCTTGAGCTGGAGGATCTCCCCCTTCACATCCACGCTGATCTTGCGGCTGAGGTCCCCCTGAGCGACGGCGGTGGCGACCTGGGCGATGTCGCGCACCTGCTCGGTGAGGTTGGAGGCCATGAAGTTGACGTTGTCGGTGAGGTCCTTCCAGACGCCGCGCACGCCGCGTACCTGTGCCTGGCCCCCGAGCCGCCCCTCCGTGCCCACCTCGCGCGCCACCCGCGTCACCTCGTCGGCGAACGCCGACAACTGCCCCACCATCGTGTTGATGGTGTCCTTGAGCTGGAGGATCTCGCCCCGCGCGTCCACGGTGATCTTCTTCGACAGGTCGCCGTTGGCCACCGCGGTCGTCACCTGGGCGATCGAGCGCACCTGCGTGGTGAGGTTGGAGGCCATGAAGTTGACGTTGTCGGTGAGGTCCTTCCAGGTGCCGAGCACGCCCTTCACCTCGGCCCGCCCGCCGAGCTGCCCCTCGGTGCCCACCTCGCGGGCCACCCGCGTCACCTCGCTGGCGAACGCCGACAGCTGATCGACCATGGTGTTGACGGTCAGCTTGAGCTCCAGCAGCTCACCGGTGGCCTCGACCGTCACCTGCCTGGTCAGGTCACCCCGCGCCACCGCCGTGGTCACCACCGCGATGTCGCGCACCTGGGCGGTCAGGCGCGCGGCCATGGCGTTGACGGCCTCGGTGACGTCGCGCCAGCTGCCCGACATGCCCTGCACCTTGGCCCGGCCGCCCAGCCTGCCCTCGGTGCCGACCTCCCGCGCGACCCTGGTGACCTCGCCGGAGAACAACGCGAGCTGGTCCACCATGCGGTTGACCGCTTTGCCCATGAGCCGCAGCCCACCGCGCAGCGGCCGGTTGTCCTCCTGCAGGTCCACCCGCTGCGACAGGTCGCCGTCGGCGACCGCGTTGAGCACCCGCGTGGCCTTGGCCGCGGGGATGACCAGCGCGTCGATCAGGGAGTTGACCGCGTTGACGTTGACCGCCCAGCTCCCGGTGCCCGGGCTGGGGTTCAGCCGCTCGTCCAGCCGGCCTCGCCTGGCCACCTCGCCGCGCACCCTGGCCAGTTCGGTGGCCAGGTGCTCGTTACGGTCCACGACCTGGTTGAACGCGGTCGCCAGCTCGGCGAGGAACGGATCGTCGGGCACGTCGAGGCGCTGCCGGAAGTTGCCGTCACGCAGTCCTTGCAGGGCCACGAGCAGCGGCCGGAGCTCAGCCGGATGGAGCGATCCAGGTGCGTAAGGAGTTTCCAACTGCGCGACCATGGCGGCCCTCTTCACCGAATCACTGTGATGGATGCCCTGGCCATTGAGCCGGGGAGGAAACGGCGTACGGTCGGCATGATTCCTCCTGAAGGTGTAGGCGTAGCCGTCGGCGCGCTCCCGGAGTGCGTCCGCTGTCTTGCGTCAAAGGCAGCCACCTGGACATACACCTCCCAAAAGTGGTGGTTCGGGCTGGTCGACACGGGCCTGAGATGCCGGCAGAGCCGCACCTGAAGCCCCCTCCGCCAGAAGGGGTTATTAACTCGATGTGCCAGTTCGGTCACTCTCAGAGTGGCAGACTGATGCTGTTGATACCTCCGAATCTCCAAGACCCTCTCGTAGGACGCACAGTGGACACGACCCGAGTGTCGAGCACGGCCTTCGACGGGACTCCCCATGCTCCGGCGCACGCCCGCAAGTTCGTCCGGCAGGTGCTCGGCGAATGGCGGCTGAGCCACCTGGCGGAGGACGCCGTGCTGCTGACCAGCGAACTCGTCACCAACGCCGTCGTGCACGCGGGCACCGGAATCGAGCTGACCTGCCGCCTGGACGTGGAGGCCACTCCGGCCAAGCTCGAGATCGAGGTCGACGACCATCACCCCACCAGGACCATCACGGCGGACGACGCCGCGCCCACCGACACGATGCGCACCTCGGGGCGGGGCCTCGCGCTCGCGGGCATGCTCGCCGACGCCTGGGGCGTCACCTACACCAAGACCGCCAAGCGCGTCTGGGTCCGCATGGAACTCGCCGACGGCTGTGACAACCAGGAGGCCGCGCCCCTGCCGGCCACCGTCACTCCGCCCGTCGAGACTCTGCACGTCGGCGTCGTGGTCTGCGACCGCGACGGGATCGTGCGGTCCTGGAACTCCGAGACTCAGCAGTTGCTCGGATGGCGGGCGGAGCAGGTCGTCGGCATGAAGCTGGAGGACCTGGTCGCCTGGCGCGGCCACGGCCCGTACGCGTTGACGCTCGCCGACACGCTCGGCCTGGGCCGCTGGCGGGGCGAGGCGCGCATGCGCCACGCCGACGGCAGGCTGGTCCCCGTCTACGTCTCTCATCTGCGCCCGAGGGGGCAGCGGTCGGCGATCTGGATGGTGGTGGCCGGCGACCACCGCTACGTGCTGACGCCGCCGCCGGTGCCGTTGCGCAGGGAGGCGGGCGGGCGCATCAAGGAGCTGCTCGACCAGGACATGCCGTTCTCCGAGTTGCTCCAGACGATCGCGCAGATCGTCCAGGTGTCCAGCGGCGGCGACGCCGCGTACGTGCTGCTCGCCGCCGAGGGCGGCAACCGGTTCGGCGTGGCGGCGGGCGCCGGGGCGACGGCGGGGCTGGTGGGCGTGCTGGCCACCGGGGTGTTCAGCGCCGACCGCAACACGCCCACGATGATCGACGACCTGCTCGCCGGCGACGTCGAGCTGGCCCAGCAGCTGCGGGCCAGGTCGCTGGCGTGCGCGCCGTTGCTGGTCACCGGTGAGGTGACCGGTTACATCGTGGTGACGGCCGCGCAGCCGGGGCGCTTCGATCAGGAGCTCACGGTCAGTCTGCAGCACATCGCCGACCAGGTGGCCGTGCCGGTGCAGCGGGAGCGGCTGGCCGAGCGGGACCGGGCGCATCGGGGGCGGCTGTCGTTCCTGGCCGAGGCGGGCGAGCTGCTGGCGGGGGTGCACGACGAGGAGCTGATCGCGGCGCTGACGGCGCAGCTCGTCGTGCCCAAGATCGCGACGTGGGCGGCGGTCTACCTGACCGACCTGGCGGGCATGACGAGGCTGGCCCATGTGTGGCACAGCGAGGAGCGGCACAACGCCGAACTGCGCAAGTCGCTGCCCGCCATCCCGCGTACCGCGCTCAACGAGGTGAGCTGGCCGGTCGGGCCGGAGACCGTGCTGTCGTTCCCGCTGCTCACCCAGGGCCGGTCGCAGGGCGCGCTGGTCATCGGCCGCGCCGAGCCCACCCTGCCGCTGGAGATGGCCGACCTGCTGGCGGACCTGTGCCGGCTGGTGGCGCTCAACCTGCACACGGCCATGCTGTACACCCGCCAGGCCACCACGTCCAGGGTGCTGCAGCGCAGCCTGCTGCCCATGCGCGTGGCTCCCATGCCGGGTCTGGAGTCGGCGGTGGTCTACGAGCCGGCCGAAGAGGGGGCGGACGTCGGGGGCGACTTCTACGACCTGTTCACGGTGGCCGACCATTGGTGTTTCGCGCTGGGCGACGTGTGCGGCAGCGGCCCCGAGGCGGCCGCGGTCACCGGGCTGGCCCGCCATGCCGTCCGCCTGCTCGCCAAGGAGAACTACACGGTGGCCGACATCCTGGACCGGCTCAACCAGGCGCTGCTGGAGGAGGGCGACGACGGCAGGTTCCTCAGCCTGCTGTGCGGCGAGCTGACCCCGCTGCCCCAGGGTGGCGCGTTGTGCACGATCGCCTCGGCCGGTCATCCGCCGCCGCTGCTGCTGCGCCCGGACGGCGTGGTGGAGGCGATGGCCACGCCCCAGCTCCTGCTGGGTATCGAGGCCGAGGCCAGGTTCTACGTGGAGACGTTCGAGCTGGCGCCGGAGGAGGTGCTGCTGTGCGTCACCGACGGCGTGACGGAGCGGCGCGACGGCGACCGCCTGCTCGACGACGGCGACGGGTTGGCGCGGCTGCTGTCCGGCTGCACGGGGCTGAGCGCGCACGCGGTGGCCGAGCGGGTGCGGCACGCGGTCGAGACGTTCGCGGCCGAGCCGGTGCAGGACGACGTGGCCTTGCTGGTGATCAAGGCCGCCGCCGCCCTGCGCCCGGTCAGGACGTGAACGCGTACGTGGTCGTGGAGGTGCGGCGCTCACCCGGCCGCAGCACGGTGGAGGGGAAGTGCGGCTGGTTGGGCGAGTCGGGGAAGTGCTGCGTCTCCAGGCACAGCCCGGCGAACGGCCCGTACGGCGTCACGACCCCGTCCAGCATGCTTCCGGAGTAGAACTGCACGCCCGGTTCGGTGGTCGTGACCTTCATGGTGAGGCCGCCGGCCGTCACCTCGATGCCGCCGTCGAGGACGAAGCAGTGGTCGTAGGCGCCGTCGTACCGCTCGCCCACGGCGTGCGGCTCGGTGAAGTCGAACGGCGTGCTCTTGACCGACGCCGACTCCCCAGTCGGGATCTTGTCGGCGTCCACCGGCAGGTAGTGCTCGGCCTCGATCCGCACGACGTGGTCGAGCACGTCGCCGCCGCCCTTGAGGTTGAAGTAGGAGTGGTTGGTCAGGTTGATCACGGTCGGGGCGTCGGTCTCGGCCACGTAGTCGATGCGGAGGGCGTCGTCCTGCAGCGTGTACGTGACGGAGACGGTCAGCGTGCCCGGGTAGCCCTGGTCGCCGTCGGGGCTGGTCAGCGTGAGGGTCACCGACTCGGCGGTGCGTGCCGCGATCGTCCACACCTTACGGTCGAAGCCCTCGGTGCCGCCGTGCAGGCTGTTGGGGCCGTTGTTGACCGGGAGCCGGTATTCGACGCCGTCGAGGGTGAAGCAGCCGTTCGCGATGCGGTTGCCGTATCTGCCGACGACCGCGCCGAAGTAGCGGCTGCGGGTCTGGTAGTCCTCCAGCGTGTCCAGTCCGAGCACGACGTTGACGCCGGACACCTCCAGCGAGCGCACGATGGCGCCGTAGGTGAGCACCTCGGCACGCAGCCGTCCCGATGACAGCTCGACCTGCTCGACCTGCTCCCCCGATGGCAGCGTTCCGAAAATCATTGTTGGGCCCTTCCCGTGGACTCGCGGACTATGAGGGCGGTGTCGAGGGTCACTGTCGCGCCCTCGCCCCCCGACTGCAGCAGCAGGTCGACGGCCATCCTGCCGGCCGCCACCGCGGGCATGGCCACGGTGGTCAGCTTGGGCCGGTTGAGCCGGCCCGGCAGGATGTCGTCGAACCCGACCACACTTATCTGGTCTGGTACCCCGATCTCCATCGCCGCCAGGCCCTCGATGAGGCCGAGCGCGACGAGATCGTTGTAGGCGAGCACTGCGGTCGCCCCGCACGCCGCCACGTCGGCGGCCACGGCGAGCCCGCCGGCCTCCGTCGGCTGGTTGGGGCCGAAGAAGACCAGGTCCAGCCCGGGCGTCTCAGCGGCCACGCCCTGCATCTCGTTACTGGTCCACGAGCCGATCGGCCCGGACACGAGCGCGATCCTGTGGTGGCCGAGGCCGGACAGGTGCTCCAGGGCGAGCTTGGCGCCCTGGGCGACGTTCATCAGCACGGCGGGCATGCCCTTGATCCGGCGGTTGACCACCACGAACGGCACATCTTCGGCCAGGCGCTCGATCATCCGGTTCGACAGGCGGGGGCTGCACAGCAGGACGCCGTCCACTTGTTTGGTGAACGTCCTGATCAGCTCTTCCTCGACCCGCGGGTCCTCATCGGTGTCGGCCACGAACACGTGGTAGTCGCGTCCCCTGGCCTGAGATTGAGCGGCCTTGATGAGCGGTGGGAAGAACGGGTTGGCGATGTCCGCCACGATCAGGCCCATGTTGAACGTGCGTCCCGTCGTGAGCGCCCTGGCCGCCCGGTTGGGGCGGTAGCCGAGGTCGTCCGCGGCGGCCAGCACGCGGCTTCGGGTGGCAGGATTGACCAGGTGCGGCGCGGAGAAGGTGCGGGACACGGTGGATACATGGACGCCGCAGGCGCGCGCCACATCCTTGATCGTCGCCGCCATCGCCGTCCTCCCTTGCAAACGGTTGCCAGACTAAACCTTGACCTTCACCGGTCCGGCCGTCAAGGTTCTTGCAACCGGTTGCCATCTGACCCGCGCCGCTGCGCTTGATCAGCGCGCGCGCCGGATCCATGGCGCCCGCCGCGTCGCCGGCCTGCGGTTCACCCTATCGAGGACGCTGCAATCGCCATCACCCGGCAACGCGGACCAACCAGCGCATACGACCCGGGGCGTTACCAGATGCCGCCCAGTTCCTTGAGGGTGAAGACGCCGCCGGCGCGGTGGTGGAGGGGGTCGGTCAAATCCGGCTCCCCCTGCTCGGCGATGAGGGCGGCGGCCTGGGGGTCGGAGGAGTCGCGGGAGTCGTACCCGATGGCCTTGGCCTCCTCCAGCGACCACCAGCGGCGCGCGTTGTCCGAGACCCCCCACACGACGTGGTATCCGGGCGCGGTCAGCGCGGCCTCGACCAGGCGGGCCAGGTCATCGGGCGAGATCCAGGTCGCCAGCCCGCGCGTGTCCTGCGAGCCCTCGTTGCAGGTGCCGAGCCGGATCACGGTCACGTTCATGTCGAAGCGATCGTGGTAGAGGCTGCCCAGCGCCTCCATGACGACCTTGCTCACGCCGTAGTAGGTGTCCGGCCGCGGGAAGGCGTAGTCCGGCAGGTCGGAGCCGTCTTCCGGCCGGGTGTGGAAGCCGGCCGCGTGGTGGCTGCCCATGAGGACGAGGTGCTCGACGCCCTCGTTGCGCGCCGCCTCCAGCAGCACTTGCATTCCGTTGATGTTGGCGTGCACGATGTCCGCCCAGGGATGCTCCCTGCTCTGACCGCCCAGATGGAGCACCGCGTCCACGCCCTTCATCGCCTCGGCCATGGCGGCCGGGTCGGCGAGGTCGGCCGTCACCCACTCCTCCCCCGGGCCGGTCTCGACCGGGTGGAGGTCGGAGAGCCGCAGCGTGCGGCCTTCGCGAGCGAGGCGTGGGCGGAGCAGGGTGCCGACTTTTCCTGCGGCGCCGGTCATGAGTATGCGCATGCATCCATGGTGTACACGATCCTGTCCCAAATTCACATACCTGAATATTGACCGTTAGCCATAAGTGTGACTACGTTCACACCCACGGGTCCAAGTCCACGACTCATGTCCACATATGTGAACGGGAGGCGGTCTGATGTCACGTCGTCTGCTTGGGGGCGCGATCATCGCGTCCCTGGCCGTAACGCTGACAGGCTGCGGCTCCGGGGGATCAGCTTCAGGCTCAGACAACACACTGGAGATCTGGATCAGGCAGGCGCCCGATTCGGACTCCGCGAAGACGGCGCAGAAACTCGCCGACGCATTCACCAAGTCCAGCGGGATCAAGACCAAGGTCGTCGCGCTCTTCGACGACTTCGAGACCAAGCTGAACCAGCAGGCGGCGCAGAAGGCGCTTCCCGACATCGTCATCAACGACACCGCCCAGCTCGGCAACATGCAGTCCCAGGGCTGGCTGCGCGAGGTCGACAAGGCGTCCCTGGCCGGTGGCGACAAGGTGGAGGAGCGGGCGTGGAAGGCCGCCACCGGTAGCGACGGCAAGTTCTACGCCGCCCCGTTCTCCGCCCAGGCGTTCGCGCTGATCGTCCGCAAGGACTGGCGCGACAAGGTCGGCATGGAGCCGCCACAGACCTGGGAGGACCTCACCAAGCTGGCCACCGCGTTCACCGAGAAGGACCCCGACGGCAACGGCCAGAAGGACACCGCCGGGTTCGTCATCCCGGCCGGCACCAAGCGCGGCTACGCCTCCTGGTACGCCTCCTCGCTGATCTACGCCAACGGCGGCGACTTCCTCAAGGCCAACGGCCCGGGCAAGTACGCGGCCACCGCCAACGACCCCAAGTTCGTCGAGGCCGTCCAGTACCTGCAGGACCAGTTCTGCAAGACCAAGACCGTCAACCCGGGCGCGGTCAGCAACGACACGACCGTCACGCATGAGGTGTTCGAGAAGGGCCAGGGCGGCATCTACCTGGTCGGCCCGTACGTGCTGGCCCGGTTCGTCAAGAGCCTCGGCACCGACAAGATCGAGGTCCTGCCCGTGCCCAAGGGCCCGGCCGGCGGCCCCGGCACCCTCGGCGAGGGCGAGAACGTCTACATGATGGTCGGCTCGGAGATGGAGGACGCCCAGAAGAAGTTCGCCGAGTACGCCCTCTCCCCCGAGGGCCAGCGGATCGGCATGAACAAGGACGCCAACGGCGCCATCGTCCGCCTGCCGGTCAACACCACCGTTGACATGAGCGCCGAGCGGCAGGACCCGCGCTGGAAGGTGTTCCAGGAGTCGTACGACTTCGCCGTCTACGCCCCGCCGGTGCCGAACTGGGCACCGATCCGGCAGACCTCGGCCGACGCCATCAACACGGTCTGGGCCGACTGCTCGGCGGACGTCAAGACGGCGATGGAGGGGCTGAACACCAAGCTCACCCAGGAACTGCAGAGCCAGAAAGCATCATGACGTCCACCCTCACCCGGGCGGGCACCCGGACCGCGTCCCCTCGCCGCCGCCCCAAAGCGGTGCGGTGGCGGGGGTCGCTGATCGCCTGGCTGTTCCTGGCGCCCGCGCTGTTGCTGTTCCTGTACTTCAAGTTCATTCCGATGGCCGTGGGCCTGTGGAAGAGCTTTCACGAGGTCAAGTACATCTCCGACACGTGGGTGGGCTTCGACAACTACAAGACGATCCTCACCGACGACGAGTTCGGCGCCGCCATCTGGCACAGCGTGGTGCTGGCGCTCGGCACCACGGTCGGCTCGCTCGTGCTGGGGCTGGGGTTCGCGCTGCTCATCGAGGGCCCCGCCCGCTATCTGTGGTTCGTCAGGACCGCGGCCTTCCTGCCGGTCGTGACCACGATGGCGGCCGTGGCCGAGGTGTGGCGGATCATGTTCCACCCGGCCGACAGCGGGATGCTCAACACGATCATCGGCTGGGTCGGCGTCGATCCGCAGCCGTGGCTCGGCAGCGAGAACTCCTCGCTGTGGTCGATCATGCTGATGAGCATCTGGCGCGGCACCCCGTACGACATGATGATCTTCCTGGCCGGACTGGTCGGCGTGGACCGCACGCTCTACGAGGCGGCGGCCGTGGACGGGGCCTCCACGTGGCACCGGCTGCGCCACATCACGCTGCCGGCGCTGCGGCCGGTGTTCTGGATCCTGTTCACGCTGGCGGCCATCCGCGGGCTGCGCGTGTTCGTCGAGGTGTACGTCCTCACCAACGGCGGCCCGAACGGCTCCTCCGAGGTGCTGATGACCTTGATCTACAAGCTCGGCTTCCAGAAGAACGAGCTGGGCGTCGCCTCGGCCGGCGGGATCGTGCTCTTCCTGGCCACGCTGGCGCTCACCGTGGTCGTGCAGACGCTGCGCAGGAGGCAGGCGAAATGAGGTTCGACAGCGCTCTGGGGCTGGAGTCGCGCAAGGGGCCGCTGGCCATCGCGGGAAAGACCATCGTCTACGGACTCATGGTGGTGGTCTTCACCGGCCCCCTGGTCGGGCTGCTCATCAGCTCGTTCAGCAAGACCCTCGACCCGACGTCGTTCTCGCTGTGGCCCGAGGAGTTCACCCTGGAGAACTTCGTCCAGGCCAAGGACAAGAACGTCTACCTCTACCTGCTCAACTCGTTCATCGTCGTGGGCTTCGGGCTGCTGCTGCAGATGCTGGTGAGCGTCTTCGCGGCGTATGCGCTGGCCCGCAAGAAGTTCCGCGGCATGACGTTCGTGATGCTGATCATGCTCGCCACGATGATGCTCCCCGAGGAGATCATCGCGATCCCGCTCTCCCTCGTCCTGGCCGACATGCCGGTGCTGCATCTCAACCTGATCGGCACGTACGCGGGCATGATCCTGCCCGTCGGCGCCTGGGGCTTCTCCATCCTGGTCATGACCGAGTTCATGAAGGAGGTGCCGGTCGAACTCGAGGAGGCGGCGCGCATCGACGGCGCGGGCGAGCTGCGGATCTTCGCTACGATCATCGTGCCGCTGTGCCGTCCCGCGCTCGGCGTGATCGGCGTCTTCGGCTTCACGATGATCTGGGACCAATACCTGCTGCCGCTGATCGTCGCCCCTGAGTCGGACATGTGGACACTGCCCATCGCGCTGCGCTCGCTGCGCTCCGACGAGGAGGTCGGGATCGGCGTACTGCTCGCCGCCTCGCTGCTGGCGCTGCTGCCGTCGATCATCGCGTTCCTGGCCTTCCAGCGGCAGTTCATGCGCGGACTGACGAGCGGCGCCGTCAAGGGTTAAGCGTCCATGTATCTGAACGGGATCCCATATTCTGGATGAGGAAAGCTGTCGACGTAGGGATGAGTATGGAGCCCCAGCTTGTCAAGTCCGCCGAACGGACAGTGCGCATCCTCGAAGCGCTGGCCGAGTCGCACGACACCCTGACGCTGTCGGAGCTCCAGCAGCGCACGGGATTCCCGCGTAGCAGCCTGCACGCCCTCATGCGGACGCTGGTCGAGCTCAACTGGGTCGAGACCGACTCGGCCAGGTCGGCGTTCGGGATCGGACCGCACGCGCTGCTGACCGGAACCGCGTACCTGGACAAGGACCCCGCGCTCCCGTACGCGCAGGAGACGCTGGAGGACCTGCGGGACGAGATCGGGCACACCGCCCACTTCGCCCGCAGGGACGGCGCGCACGTCCTCTATCTGGCCACCAGGGAGTCGCGCGAGGCCGACCACGTGATCCCCAGGGTCGGCCGGCGGCTGCCCGCCCACGTCACGGCGCTCGGCCAGGTGCTGCTCGCCCAGCTCACCGACGACGAGGTCGTGGCGCTGCTGCCCGACCGGCTCACGCCGCTGACCGAGCACACCATCACCGACCTGGCCAAGCTGACCGGTGAGCTCGACCAGGTCCGCACCAGGGGCTGGGCCTACGAACGCGAACAGGGCACGCCCGGCGTGGCCTGCGTGGCCGTGGCGGTCGACTACCGCATCCCGGCCACGGACGCCATCAGCTGCTCGATGCCGGCGAGCCTCGCGCCCGCCCAGGTCGAGCGGATCATCGAAGCGATGATCAAACACACCCGCAAGCTGGCTGCCACTCTTCGCAGGGAGGGCATCCGCTAGAAAGGACTGTTGATGCGGCTAGATGGTGTTCTCTTCTTTCCGGTGACCCCTTTCGGCCCCGATGGCGAGCTGGCGGAATCCGTGCTGGCCCGGCACGTCGCCGATGGAGTCGCGGCAGGGGCGGGAGGAGTGTTCACCGCATGCGGCACCGGTGAGTTCAACGCCCTCGATCTCGACGAATACACCAGGGCCGTGGCCACTTCCGTGGCCGCCACAGAGGGGCGCGTGCCGGTGTTCTGCGGGGCCGGCGGCGCGCTGCCCGCCGCCAAGGCGATCGCCCGCGCGGCCGCCGCGCAAGGAGCCGACGGGCTGCTGCTCATGCCTCCCTACCTGGTCACGGGCCCGCCGTCCGGTCTGGTGCGGTACGTGCGCGAGGTGGCCGAAGCCGGTGGCCTGCCGGTCATCATCTACCAGCGCGGCAATGCGCGCTTCACGCCCGGGGCCGTCGCCGAGCTGGCCACGGTGCCCCACGTGATGGGGCTCAAGGACGGGCTGGGAGACTTCGACCTGCTGCAGCGGATCATCCTGACCGTGCGGCGGTCGGCCGGTGAGGAGTTCATGTTCTTCAACGGGCTGCCCACCGCCGAGCTGACCGTGCCCGCCTATCGAGGACTCGGAGTGAGCCTGTATTCGAGCGCGGTGTTCGCGTTCGCGCCCGAGATCGCTCTGGCCTTCTACAAGGCCGTGACCGGTGGGGACGAGGTGCTGGTGCAGCGCCTGCTGACCGACTTCTACCTGCCGCTGGTGGAGCTGCGGGACCTCGTGCCCGGCTACGCCGTCTCGCTGGTCAAGGCGGGGGTGCGGCTGCGGGGGCTGGATGTGGGAGGGGTACGGGCGCCGCTGGTCGATCCGGCGCCCGAGCACCTGGCGTCGTTGGAGCGGATCATCGCGACCGGGCTGGAGATCGCCGGAGCTTGATCGTTCCTGAGAGCCTTCGCGGCAGGCCCGCTCCCCTGGGCACCAGGAGCGGGCCTGCCGCCTAACGCCTGGGGAGCACGTACTGCCCATCGACCCTACGCGGAACGGACAGTGGGTTGCCGTCCTTGAGCTCGTCCGGCAGCAACCCCTCCGGCCAGTCCTGGTACGCCCTGGGCGCCAGCCACCGGTCGATGGCCGTGGCCCCGACGGAGGTGGACGACGTGGTCGCGGCCGGCCAAGGACCGCCATGCTGCATCGCCCAGCACACCGCCACGCCGGTCGGCCAGCCGTTCCAGATGAGCCGGCCGGCCTTCCTGCCGAGCACGTCGACGATCTCGCCGGCCTCGTCGGGGTCGGTGCCGTGAACGGTGGCCGTCAGCGAGCCGTCCAGCCGTTCGAGCACCGGACGCAGATCGGAAATTTCCTGATATGTCACCACGATGGACGCGGGGCCGAAGCACTCCTCGCCGATGTGCGGCAGCTTCTCCGCGAACGTGCCGAGATCCGTGGTGAACACCTTCGGCGTGACCGCCCAGCTGCCCGCGCCCGGCTTGCCTTCCGCCAGCAGTTGCAGCTCGCCGAGCCGCTCCACGCCGCCCAGGTAGCCATCCCTGATCCGCTCGGCCAGCATGGGGCCGCCGCTGGTCCCCTCGACGGCCTCCACCAGGGCCTTGCGAAGCTCGTCACCCTCGGGCACGAACATGAGCCCGGGATTCGTGCAGAACTGCCCGACCCCCAGCGTCAGCGACCCGGCGAACCCGGCGGCCACTCCCTCCGCCGGCGCGGACGGCAGCACGACCACGGGATTGACGCTGCCCAGCTCGCCGAAGAACGGGATCGGCGTCTCGCGTTCGTCGATCAGCTTCTGGATCGCCTTTCCCCCGGCCACGGACCCGGTGAACCCGGCCGCGACCACGGTGGGGTGCTTGACCAGGTCGATCCCCGCCTGCATACCCTGCACAAGACCCAGCAGGTCAGGGTACGGAAGCGCGTCGCGTACGATCTTGGCCACCCGCTCGGAGGTGTTCGGATGCCCGGGATGCGCCTTGACGACCACCGGGCACCCTGCCGCCAGCGCCGAGGCGGTGTCGCCGCCGGCCACGGAGAACGCGAACGGGAAGTTGCTGGCCGCGAACACGGCGACCACGCCGGGCAGCGGGTGTTTCATCCGCCGCACATCGGGCCTGGGCGGAGTCAGCGACGGATCGGCGTGATCGATGATGGCCTCGGCGTACCCGCCGTCCCTGATCACCTGGGCGAAGAGCCTGAACTGCCCGGCCGTGCGCGCCACCTCGCCGCGCAGGCGTACTTCGCCGAGCGCGGTCTCCTGGTCGGCGAGCTGCCACAGCTCGTCCACGTGGGCGGCGAGGGCGTCGGAGACGGCCTCGAGCGCGAGTGCCCGCTCGGCCGCCGGCGTGGAGCGCCAGGCCGCGCCGGCGGCTGCCGCGGCAGAGACGATCAGGTCGACCCCGGCACTGTCGGTCTCTGGCAGGGCGGCGCCCAGGGTCTCGCCGGTCCTGGGGTCATATCCGTAGATCATCGAATGGCCCTTCGGAGTCTTGACACTATCTCAGCCCGATTCTTACAGTTTTGCTAACTTGTTCACAAATCTGGCAATTGTTCACATATATGGACGGCGGTAAAATGATCATCAGGGAGATCCGCGTAACACCGGTCGCATTCCGGGATCCGCCCCTGCTCAACGCCGCCGGGGTCCACGAGCCGTGGGCCCTCCGTACCATTGTCGAGGTAATCACCGACGAAGGCCTGACCGGGTTGGGCGAGACCTACGGGGATCTCGAGCACCTGGGCAAAGTGCGCGAGTGCGCCCAAGCCCTGATCGGGCTCGACGTGCACGCCGCGAACACGATGTACGCCCGGATCAGTGCGATCGTCGGCGACGTGGTGAGCGACCTGCACGGCCTGACCGGCGCCGCCACCAAGGAGAAGAGCATCGACCGGGTCTTCGCCGCCTTCGAGGTGGCCTGCCTCGACATTCGCGGCAAGGCGGCCGGCGTGCCGGTCGTGGACCTGCTCGGCGGCCGGGCCAGGGACGCGGTGCCGTACAGCGCGTATCTCTTCTACAAGTGGGCCGGGCACCCCGGTGAGGAGCCGGACCGATTCGGCGCGGCGCTGGACGAGGCGGGCATCGTCGAGCAGGCCGCCCTTCTGGTGAAGGAGTACGGCTTCCAGTCGATCAAGCTCAAGGGCGGCGTGTTCCCGCCCGACCAGGAGATCGCCGCGATCAAGGCGCTGCACCAGGCGTTCCCCGGGGTGCCGCTGCGCCTGGACCCGAACGCCGCCTGGTCCGTGGAGACCTCGATCCGCGTGGGCCGCGAACTGGAAGGCACCCTCCAATATCTGGAGGACCCGACGCCCGGCATCCCCGGCATGGCCGAGGTGGCCGCCGCCGTGCCCATGCCGCTCGCCACGAACATGTGCGTGGTCACGCCCGAGCACCTGCCGCCCGCCATCGCCTCCAGCGCGATCGGCGTGCTCCTCCTGGACCATCACTACTGGGGCGGCCTCGTGCGGTCCTCGCACATCGCCGCCCTGTGCGAGGCGTTCGGCCTGTCGCTGTCCATGCACTCCAACTCCCATCTCGGCATCAGCCTGGCCGCCATGACCCATCTGGCGGGCGCCACGCCGAACCTCACCTTCGCCTGCGACACCCACACCCCCTGGCAGGACGGCCAGGACGTGGTCGCGCCCGGCAGCCTGCGCTTCGTGGACGGCGCCGTCCCGGTCCCCGACGGGCCCGGCCTCGGCGTCGAACTGGACCGTGACGCGCTGGCCCGGATGAACGAGCAGTACCACAAGTGCGGGATCGTCGCCCGCGACGACACCACGTACATGCAGCGTTTCCAGCCTGACTTCACGGCAAGCAGGCCGCGCTGGTGAACAACGTCATGCCGCCCAACTCCTCCAGCAGAAGGCCACTCCGATGAACATCGCCTATGTCTACCCCTGGGACGTGGTCGGCGACCCGTCCGCGCCCGAGCGCGTGGCCTCGCTGGGCGTCGAAGCGGTCGCCCTGGCGGCCAGCTATCACTCGACCCGCGCCGCCACGCCGTACCACCCCGCCCACCGCGTCCTCGACGTCCCCTATCCGGCCTGCTACCTCCCCATCCGCCCGTCCTCCTGGGGCCGCCTGGTCCCGGCCGCGCCCACGTGGACGCCCGCGGACGCCTACCTCCAGGCGCGAGACGCCCTGAAGGCCGCCGGCCTCAAGGTGCACGCCTGGACCGTGCTCACCCACAACTCCCACCTCGGCGCCGCGCACCCCGATCTCGTCGTACGCAACGCCTTCGGCGATCCTTACCCTTATGCGCTCTGCCCTGCACACGAAGACGTCATCGAGTACTGCGAGCGACTCGTCCAAGAGATCCTCACCGTCGGGGAGCCGGACGCCCTGATCCTGGAGGCCTGCGGCCCCATGGGGTATGGGCACCAGAGCGTCCACGAGAAGACATCCGGCGCGGACTGGACATCGGCCGACTCCGATCTCCTGTCCCTGTGCTTCTGCACCGCCTGCGCCCCCCGCTACCCCGAAACCACCAGAGACGTGGTCCGCGCCGCCGTAGACCGCACCCCGCCGCCCCACACCCCGGGCACCGGGGCGGCCGCTGCCGCCGCACAGGCGTCCACGAACCGCGCCGCCGCCGCGAGCACCATCGAGGAGGCCCTCGGCCCGCTGGCCGACGAGGTGCGCGCCATCCGCCTCGGCCTGTCCGACTCCCTCCGGCAACGCCTGATCGCCGTCGCCAGGAGCACGGCACCCGACGTGCCGATCACCCTGCACGCCAATCCGGACCCCTGGGCCGCCGGCGCCTTCGCCGCGCTCCCCTCGGGCGAACCGGGAGCGGACGTGCTGGTGGCCAACTGCTGGGGCGAGCCGTCCACCGACGCCGCCCGTCTGGCCCGCCTGTCGGAGCTCTCGACTCCAGGCCAGCGCGTAGGCGCCTACGTCCTGGCCCTGCCGCCCCGCCCCGCCGACGCCGCCGTCCTGGCCGACCAGCTCAGGGCGTACGCGAAGGCGGGCGCAGCGGAATTCCACCTGTACCACGCGGGCCTGGCCTCCCCCGAACGCCTGGCCGCCCTCACGGAGGCCCTACGCCAATCCGCCTGAACCGCCGCAACATATCGGTAAGATCCTCCGCCCGCCGTCGATCTCCACCACACCGGGACGCATAAAACCACACCCGGAGCTCCAACCACTGATCCCCACGATCATGAACCGATTGCCATCATGCCATCACAGTAAGTGGGATTCTGCCGCCGGCGCGGCGGGATCCCTTCCGGCGACCGGCAAAGGCAGGGGTACGTGGATATTGAAGCGGAGATTCGCCACCTGAAGCTCCGTGTGGAAGCCCTCGAAACGAGCGTGCGTTCCGCCGGCGCCGGCGGCTTCCGAAGACGATGCCGGCATAAGCGCGCCCCGGCCAGAACCTGCGCGCACATCTGCATGTGCGCCCCGGCCCGAACCTGCGCGCACATGCAGACCGTCCAGGCCGACCTCAGCGCGGCGTTAGTCGCCGTCGCCGAGGTGCGGGCCGACATCGCGGACATCCAGACCGCGATGAGCCATGACTTCACCGCCCTCGGCATAGGACTCGCCGGACTCCACTGGCAGACCAACGAACAGGTCAAGTCCACTCGCTCCGAGATCATCACCAAGCTCGACTCCCTCCAGTGCGAAATGCTCGACCTGGGCCTCCGGATCGATCGGTTGCTGGAGAAGGGCGATATGTAGGACCACCGTGAGCTCTCGACAACCCCCGGGGGCTCACACGGTCAGCCGCCAGGAACACAGCGGAGATCAACCCGCAGCAGAAACCAGCCCACTCTCATACGCGGCAATGACCAGCTGAGCCCGATCACGAGCCTCCAACTTGGCCAGCAACCGCGTGATATGCGTCTTCACCGTGGCCAAACTCAGCTGAAGATGATCAGCAATTTCATTATTGGACAACCCACGCGCGATCAACGTCAGCACTTCACGCTCCCGCTCCGTCACCCCGTCCAAGCCTTTCACCCGTGGCACGACCGGCGTACGGGCGAACTGCTCGATCAACCTGCGCGTGACCGTAGGAGCCAGCAGCGCCTCCCCGCCCGCGACCACCCGGATGGCGGCCAGCAAATCGGCAGGCGGCGTGTCCTTGAGCAGGAACCCGCTGGCCCCGGCCCGAAGGGCGTCATAAACGTATGCGTCCAGGTCGAACATGGTCACCACAAGAACTCGCGATACATCCTTGATGCGGCGAGTAGCCTCGATGCCGTCCATTTCCGGCATGCGAACATCCATGAGCACGACGTCGGGCCGCTGTTCCAGGACAACGGACACGGCTTCCGCCCCGGTCGCCGCTTCACCCACCACGGCGAAGTCGGGCTCGGAGTCGACCAGCACCCGGAAACTCCCCCTGAGCAGCGCCTGATCGTCCGCCACGACCACCCGGATCATGAAACCTCCCCGTACGGCAGCCGTGCGAAGACCCGGAACCCGCGTCCGGGAAGGCCCGCCGCCTCGAACGTTCCGCCGTACATCATGACCCGCTCCCGCATCCCGATCAGCCCATGCCCGGCACCCTCCGACGGCAACGTACGTCTCCCTGGCCCGTCGTCGACCACCTCGATCCGCACCTCCTTCCCGTCCGCGACCACGGACACCCGGCAACGCGCAGGCGCGGCATGCTTGACGACATTGGTGAGCGCCTCCTGCACGATGCGATAAACCGACAACTCCACACCTTCAGGCAGCCGCTCTTCCCCGAAAGCCCGACCGCCATCCCCCGTCCGGACCTCGAACTGCACCTCGACCCCCGCCAACCGCGCTTGATGCACCAAGCCTTCAAGTCCGGCCAGTCCCGGGGCCGGCACGAGATCAGGTGCGTCCGCGGATCTCAGCACGCCGAGCAAGTGGCGCATCTCCACCAATGCGCTCCGGCTGGCCGTCTCGATCACCCGCAGAGCGTCGTGCGCCTCCTCCGGCCTGGTCGCCATCACGTGGTTGGCCACGCCCGCCTTGACCGCGATCAGCCCCACGCTGTGCGCGACCACGTCGTGCAGCTCGCGCGCGATGCGTAACCGCTCCTCCGTCACCGCCTGTGCCGCCAGCCGCTCGGCATCACGCGCCGCGTAGAACCTGCGCTCGTGCACGGCCCGCCCGATCGTCCAAGCACCTCCCAGCGCGGCGATCCCCATAAGCGGCTGGTCCAGGTGCAGCAGCCACTCCGGAGCGCCCTGTCGCGGCGCCCCCGCAAGCGCCAATCCGAAGACGGTCACGATGCTTAACGCCCCGATCGCCGACGTCGGCACCAGAACTCCGGCCCTGTCGGACAGAGCAACGACATAGAGCGCGTACGCGGGCGCGAGGTAGGCCAGATCGGCGACACCCGCCACCGTGGCGGCGATGGCGAGCACCAGTGTGAAGCAGAAGACCGGCAAGGGCGTCAGTCTCCGCACGGTCAGCGGCAACCCCAGCCCCAGCGGAAGGGCGATCCGCACCCAGGGCGGCAGGGCCGTCGCGTTGGCCACCGACGTGAAAGACACGAAGGCGAAGACCAATCCCGCCACCAGATCAAGGATGATCAGCTGGCCGCGACTCAGGCGCCTGGCGAAGAAGGGGTGGGTGTCGTCCACGCGTTGAACCGTAGCGTCAGCCGCGGCCGGCCCGCGTCAACCTACGGTCTGACCTTGAGATTCGAACCGTAGTCCGACGCGCCGACCGCCCTCCGCGCCGCATCCTTTACGACGTGATCCAACTCCAACGCCTCACCAAACGCTACGGCGACACCCTCGCCGTAGACGATCTGTCCTTCAAGGTCCAGCCCGGCCACGTGACCGGCTTCCTCGGCCCCAACGGTGCCGGCAAGTCCACCACGATGCGCCTGATTCTCGGCCTCGACGCCCCGACCTCCGGCCAGGCGCTGGTCAACGGGCGCCGCTACACCTCGCTCAGCAGGCCCATGCACGTGGTGGGCGCGCTACTCGACGCCGGCGCCGTCCACGGCGGGCGCAGCGCCTACAACCACCTGCTCTGCCTGGCCCTCACCAACGGCATCGGCCCCACGCGGGTGTCCGAGGTGCTGGAGCAGGTCGGCCTGGCAGGCGTCGCCCGCAAACGAGTCGGCGGATTCTCCCTGGGCATGAAGCAGCGGTTAGGGATCGCCGCCGCCCTGCTCGGCGACCCCGGCGTGCTGATGTTCGACGAGCCCGTCAACGGCCTGGACCCCGACGGCGTGCGCTGGATCCGCGACCTCATGCGCTCACTGGCCGCCGAAGGCAGGACGATCCTGCTCTCCAGCCACCTCATGAGCGAAATGGCCCTCACCGCCGAGCGCATCGTCATCGTCGGCCGCGGCAAGCTGATCGCCGAAGCCACCGTCGCCGAACTGACCGCGCGCTATCCATCACTTGAAGACGCCTACATGGCACTTACCGCTGGAAGCGTCCAGTACGGAGCGGGGGCACGATGAAAGCAGTCCTCTCCGCCGAGTGGCTGAAGCTGCGCTCGGTCACCTCGACCTATCACGCGATCGGCACGGCGGCCCTCACCGTGGTCCTGGGCGTGGTGTGGACTCTCTACGTGAGCGACCTCGCCGACAAACGAGGATCGCTGCGGGCAGCGGCGCCGGAGGAAGGCTTCCTTCCGCTCATCCAGATCAGTCTTGCGGTCCTCGGCGTGCTCGCGATCACTGCCGAGTACGCCACGGGCACCATCCGCCCGAGCCTCACCGCCGTCCCGCGACGCGGCACATTACTCCTCGCCAAAGCCGGCATCGTGGGCGCCGCGACGTTCGTTGCCGCCAATTTCATCCTCCTCGTCACCTACTGTGCGAGCCGCCTGATCGCCACCGGCCGCCAGTTGGGATTCAACACCACCTCCTTCGCCGACGACCTGCCGATGCTCGTCGCCTCGGGCCTGTCGGTGACCGCGCTGGCACTGGTGGGCCTCGGCCTCGGCGCCGCCATCCGCTCTGCGGCGGGGGCGATCGTGTCGGTGGTGGCCCTGCTGTTCGTGCTGCCCGGCGTCGTCAACTACCTACCGCCGCCCTGGAACACTCGCGTGGCCACGCTGCTCCTGCCGAATCTGGTCCCTCAGATAGCGGATCAGCGGCTCTCGTCCCGGCTCGGCGACGGTTTCCTTCCCCCATGGGCCGCACTCGCCGTCCTCGTCGCCTACCCCCTCATCACCCTGGCCATCGGCTACTACCAGCTCACGAGGAGAGACGCATGACTGCTCACAGTGCGGCGAGCCGCGTGCCTCTCCGCAGCCCGAAGGGACGCCGGACCGCTCTCGACTCGGCGAAACGCGTGTGCCTTCCCGGCACGGAATGGATGCGCACATGAGCGTTCTCGCGTCCGAATGGCTGAAGGTGCGCTCTGTGCGCTCGACGTACCTGATCCTCGGCCTCAGTCTCGGCGCCGTCCTCCTCGGCCTGGCGCTCGCCGTGATGGCCGCCGGCATGTACGACAGCGCTCCGCCTGACCAACGGCCAAGCGCCAGGATCGCGGAGCTGGAGGAAGTGGTGGTGATCCTGCCCCAGCTGTGCATGGGCATCCTGGGCACGCTGGTCATGGCCTCGGAATACGTGACCGGTTTGATCAGAACGACCCTGACCCTCGTCCCCCGCCGCTGGCCCGTGCTCGCCGCCAAGGCCGCGATCGTGGGCACGCTTGGTTTGATCATCGGCCCGGCAACGGTCTTCGGAACCTACCTCGTCTCACGATGGGTGCTCGGCGACCGGTTCTCGGGCGCGTACGCCACCCCGATCCTGGACAAGCTCCCGCTGCTGGCCGCCACCAGCCTCACCGTCCCGGTGTTCGCCCTGCTCGGCCTGGGCCTGGGCGCCCTTTTCCGCTCCGCCGCAGGAGCGATCGCCATCATGGCGGGGCTCGTCTACGTGATCCCGATCGTCATTGGCAACATCCCGGAGCCTTGGAGCGAACGCCTGGGCTCGATCATGATCGGCGGGCTCCCCCGCCAGATCATCGGCGAGAGCAACGCCTCGTCGGTGTACGGCTCGCTGCTGCCTCCCGCAGCGGCCGCCGCGGTCCTGGCCGCCTACGCGGCATTGCCCTTGGTGGCCGCCGCTTGGCTGGTCCGCAGGAGGGACGTCTAAGACATTCCTCCGAAAGTCCCCAAGGCCCGGTCCCCCGATGGGCATGAAGCAGCCCCCGGCCACCCTGAATGGCCGTGGTGGCAATGGGGCATGAAGCAGCCCCCGGCCCCCCGAATGGCCGTGGTGACAATAGGCATGAAGCGGCCCCGGCCACCCCGAGCGGCCATGGTGGCAAACGCGCGCCGCCGACCTGGACTTCCGCCGGTACGGCAGACGGGGGACGCCTGCCGTACCACCAGGAGACTCAGACCTCGAGCACCACAGGGATGATCATGGGTCGGCGGCGATAGGTGTCGCTCACCCACCGCCCCACCGTGCGCCGGACCACCCGGCGGATCTCCTGTACGTCGATCACGCCGTCCGCGGCCTTCTCCTCGAGGGCCCTTTGGATCTGCGGGATGAACTCCTCGAACTGCAGGGGATCGATGCCGGACCCGCGTGCGTGGATCTCCGGGCCCGCGGTGAGCTTGCCCGTGTTGGAGTCGACCACGACGACCACGGAGATGAACCCCTCGTCGCCCAGGATCCTGCGGTCCTTCAGAGAGACGTCGGTGATCTCACCCACCGACGTGCCGTCCACGTAGACGTACCCGGCGTGAACCGCGCCGACGATCTTCGCCCGGCCGTCGACCAGGTCGACCACGACGCCATCCTCGGCGATCACGATGTGATCCTCGGGGACGCCGGTGAGGGCGGCGAGCTTGGCGTGTGCGCGCAGGTGCCGCCACTCGCCGTGCACGGGCATGAAGTTCGAGGGGCGGGTGAGGTTGAGGACATAGAGCAATTCGCCCGCGGCCGCGTGGCCGGAGACGTGCACCTTGGCGTTGCCCTTGTGCACGACGCGGGCGCCCCACCTGGTCAGTCCGTTGATCACCTTGTTGACCGCGGTCTCGTTCCCCGGCACCAGCGACGAGGCCATGAGCACGGTGTCGCCCGCGGCGATGCGGATCGGGTGATCGCGGTTGGCCATCCTGGACAGCGCCGCCATCGGCTCGCCCTGGGAGCCGGTGCAGACCAGCATCACGTCCTGCGGCGGCCACTCCTCGATGTCGCGCGAGTCGACGATCAGGCCCGGCGGCACGTTGAGATAGCCGAGGTCCCGGGCCACGCCCATGTTGCGCACCATGGAGCGGCCGACCAGGGCGACCTTGCGGCCGTGCTTGGCGGCAGCGTCCATGACCTGCTGGATGCGGTGTACGTGCGAGGCGAAACTGGCCACGATGACCCGCTGTTCGGAGGTGCGGATCACCTCATCGATGACCGGCCCGATCTCCCGCTCGCTGGTGACGAATCCCGGCACCTCGGCGTTGGTGGAGTCGGACATCAGCAGATCGACGCCCTCGGTGCCGAGCCTGGCGAACCCGCCGAGGTCGGTGAGGCGGCCGTCGCTCGGCAACTGGTCCATGCGGAAGTCGCCGGTGTGCAGGACGATGCCCGCGGGTGTCCTGATCGCCACGGCCAGCGCGTCGGGGATCGAGTGGTTGACCGCGAGGAATTCGCAGTCGAATGGCCCGAAGACGTGCCGTTCGCCCTCGACGACCTGGACCTTGGTCGGCTGGATCCGGTGCTCGGTGAGCTTGGCCTCGATCAGGGCAAGCGTGAGCTTGGACCCGACGAGCGGGATGTTGCGCCGTTCGCGCAACAGGTACGGCACCGCCCCGATGTGGTCTTCGTGGGCGTGCGTCAGGACGACGGCCTCGACGTCGTCGAGCCGGTCCCTGATGTATTCGAAGTCGGGCAGGATGAGGTCGACGCCCGGCTGCTCCGGCTCGGGGAACAACACCCCGCAGTCGACGATCAGCAGACGTCCGCCATATTCGAAGACGGCCATGTTCCTGCCGATTTCCCCTAGCCCGCCGAGTGCGACGATGCGCAGGCCGCCCTCGGGCAGCATTGGCGGGGGGCCGAGCTCAGGATGTGGATGGCTCATACCTGGCCCCTGTGGTCAAATCGTGTGCTCAAAACTTCCGGTTCCTCCCCGTTCTTATGCGTCTGTCAACTTCACCCCGCCGGCTACCAGGCAAGCACGCAGCTCGGCGATTTGCTGTTCCGTGGCGTCCACGAGCGGCAGCCGTACCGGACCCGCCGGTACGCCGACCATGCTCAGTGCCGCCTTCGCCATGATCGCGCCACCGGCGCGCATCATGATCCCGTCTACTACAGGAGCCACCTGGCCGTGTATGGCTCGCGCCTGGGCGGCGTCGCCGTTCTTGTGCAGGTGGATCATGCGCGCCAGCTCGGCGCCCACCACATGACCAACAACACTGACGAACCCGGCCGCGCCGAGGGAGAGCCAGGCGAGATTGAGCAGGTCGTCGCCGGAGTAGAAGGCGAGATCCGTCGCCGCCATCACCTGGCTGCCGGCGAACAGGTCGCCCTTGGCGTCCTTCACGGCCACGATGCGCTCGTGCTGCGCCAACCGGATCAGAGTCTCGGTTTTGATCGGTACGCCACTGCGCCCCGGTATGTCATAGAGCATCACGGGCAGGCCGGTCGCGTCGGCGACGGCGGTGAAGTGCCGGTACAACCCCTCCTGCGGAGGCTTGTTGTAATACGGCGTCACTACCAGCAACCCGTGCGCTCCGGCACGCGCTGCCTGCTTCGCGAGCTCGACACTGTGACGAGTGTCATTGGTGCCCGCCCCTGCCACCACGGTCGCGCGGTCACCGACCGCGTCGAGGACGGCGCTGACGATGCGCTGCTTTTCCTCGTCCGAGGTGGTGGGCGACTCACCGGTCGTCCCGTTGACGATCAGGCCATCGTTGCGCTGCTCATCCACCAGATAGGTGGCAAGACGGCGCACAGCCACATAATCGACCTCGCCGTCGGAAGTGAACGGCGTGACCATCGCGGTCAGCATACGGCCGAAGGGTGCCTCGGTGGTTCCAGTTGGCGATGCCATAATGCGAACGCTACCTGGATTCGGAAATCCATTGGACGCCGCCACCCCGCTTTGCCTGCCTGGAGCCGCTCTTCGCCCCCGTTCGCCGGCATCTCGGCGACCACGCTTCGGACGCCGAGCGCCTTGACCAGACCGCCGGCGATGACGCCGAGGGGCCGGCTCCCGCGATGTCACCGCAGTGTCCCGCCTACTTCGGCAGTGCAGGGTCGCCGTCCGCAGGAGCCGCCGGAAGGCCCTATCGCGAAAGGTCGATGTCGTACCTGATGAAGCCCCGGTTCTCGGCGACTTTGTCGTACAACAGCCGGGCCGTGCTGTTCGACTCGTGCGTGTTCCAGTACACGCGCGAGCAGCCACGCTCCCGCGCCCACCCGGTCACGGCCTCGATCAACGCGTGCGCCACGCCCCGGCCGCGCACGTCCGCAGCGGTGAACAGGTCCTGCAGGTAGCAGACATCGGTGTCGGGCGCCGACGTGCTGCCGTGGGTGAGGAAATGCGTGATCCCGACGAGCCTCCCGTCCAACCTGGCCCCGAAGGCATGCAGCCGGGTGTCCGCCCGGAATTCGCGCCACGCCCTGTCGTACATATCGTCCGACTCGACCCGCCGGTAGAAGTCGATGTACGCGCGGAACAAGCCTTCCCAGGCGACCCGGTCCGACGGAAGCAGCTTGCCGATGCTGATCACGAGATCTCCTCAAGGTGGCACAGCCCGAAGGGGGCAGCCCCTGGCGCCGGTCGGCGACACAGGGACGCGCGCCACAACCTAGGAGAAAGTTGGCCATCTGGGACACGGCCACTCCGCGGTGATACGGGATGACCACTGACAGGCCATCAGCACTCAGGCCCGATCACGACGAACCGGACAGCACGCCCCGAACCGGGGCGGAGATTGGAAGAGGTCGCCGATATGTGCTCGGGGGTACACACATCGACGACCTCTATCGGAGAATCGGCCCGCCTTACTCCGGCGTTACAGCGTTTCGCCGATAATTTTCCGTCATCGCAAAGTTGGGGCTCCAGCAACCTTCGATGACGGTCGGTTACCTGCCGAATACGGCAACATGGGGCAACGCTTCACACGAACCCCCAGGGATGGACTAGTGGCCACCTCAGATCCGGTCTACCTGCGTGTCGTCGAAGACATCCGGCGACAGATCACCGACGGCAGCCTTCTCCCCGGCGCGCCCATTCCCTCACGGGCGCAGCTGACCCGCAAATATCAGGTCGGCGAGACCGCCGCCCGTCACGCGCTCCGCGTGCTCGCAGGCGAAGGGCTCATCATCGGCCGCGTAGGGTCGGGCCATTACGTCAGGGAACGCCCCGACCTGACACCACTTCACCGATGGCGCTTCCTCGATCATCCTGCCCCGTTCGCGGCAGATCTGCAGTCGCAGGGCAGACGCGTGACCTGGGACTGGCACAGCGAACCGGCCGAAGCGGATCCCGACATCGCCAGACGGCTGCGCGTCAAGGAGTCGACCACGCTCACGAAGACCCATTACGTCTTCCGCGGCGACGGCAGACCGCTCCAACTCGCCACGTCCTATGAGCCGAGGGACTTCGCCGCCCACTCGGAGGAGGAACGGCGGAGTCTGGTCGCGAGGATGTACGCGCATGGCATAAAGATCACTGAGATCGTCGAGAGCGTGCACACCCGCGTGCCTCGCCCCGTGGAGAGCGACGCGCTCGACCTGGCGGCCGGCGTTCACGTTCTGCACGTCGAGCGTACGCACTGGGCCGGCGACCGTCCGGTGGAGACCAGCGACATCGTCATCCCCGGCGACCGCTTCCGGGTCACGTACAGCATGCCCGTCTAGGACGGCAGGCTCCGGGCGAACCCGCCTCGTCGCCCGGAGCCGCACACCGTCCCGGGCGGCGGCGGACTGCTGCGCGATCGGCCCGGCCGGGACCCAGCGCCACGCACCGATCCGCACCCGAAGCGCCGGCTGCCCGATCAGACGACCAGCCGGGCCGCCGCGGCCATCACCGAAGCGATGCGCCCGTAGACGCGGCCTTCCGCCCGTTCGGCGGCGAAAGACGCCTCCTTTGCCGATGAACGCGCAGGTCAGAGATTGTCGGTGCGCGCTGATACAACGGTCGCGGAGGTGCCGATGCGAGTGAAAGATCTGTCCAAGCACGACCGGCCACGCGAACGGCTCATGTCCAGAGGCGCGAGCGCCCTCGCGGATCGGGAGCTGCTGGCGGTGCTGCTCGGATCGGGTTTTCGCGGGTCGAGTGCCCTCGACCTGGCGGCCCAGGTGATCAAACACTGCGGAGACCTGGACGGACTGGGACGTTCCGACCCGCACCGGCTGCTCACCGTGCCCGGCGTCGGCCCGGCCAAGGCCGCGCGCGTGGCCGCGGCCTTCCATCTCGCACGGCGCGCGGAGGCCTGGCCCGAGCGCGAACGCATCACCAGCACGACGGAGCTGGCCGACCACTGCGCCCCGCTGCTGCGCGGCCATACGCAGGAGCGGCTGGTCATGGTGGTGTGCGACACCGGCGGCCGGGTGCTGAAACGCTCGGTGGTGACCGAGGGCGGCGCCGACCAGACGGCCATGCCGGTCCGGGAGGTGATCACGGAGGTCCTCACCACCGGCGGGGCGATGTTCGGCCTCGCCCACAACCACCCGAGCGGCTCCCTCGACCCGAGCCCGGCCGACCTGGTGGCCACTACGCGCCTCCTCGAGGCCGCCGAGACGGTCGGGCTCCGGCTTCTCGACCACCTGATCATCACGGACGCCGCCTGGCGGCGAATCCCCATCCAATCGCCTTCCACCTGCCCACCGAACCCCAAAGGGAATGATCCCGCGCATAGCGCCGAACAGCAGTTTTCCAAGAGACGACCATGAGAACCTAATCGCGCGGGTAGGCCGTTACGGACGTCAGCCGGCCATAACTCGTCATAGGTGTGGTCCCGCGCCTCCTGGTGGGTGCGGGACCACGCCCATGGTTTCCGCGCAGATCCCAGGCGGAGCGCATCCGGTCGCGTCGACGGTTCCCTGACCGGAGCGCCTCGCCTGGGGTTGCGCGAAGGACCGCCGACGTCACACGGCTGCGGCGCCGCAGCGACAGGGCCCCGCGACCTCGGCGCGATGGTGCGGCCGGCGAGGGCCGCGACCCGGTCCGGCGGCACCGGGAATGCGGCGCATTCCCCGTTATCCGACCTGCCCCGACAGCAGCTTGGCCCACACGATCATCGTTTTGACATGCCGGCTGTGCGCACACTCGTCGATCAGAATCTCGGCGCCCTTTCGCCGCGTCCTGCGGATGAAGCGCAGGCCGCCGGCCTGGCACAGCTCGTAGAACGTCGGCTGACAGTCGCACGTGTATTCCCGGACACGTACGCGTTCGCCGGGCGACCATATGGGGTCCCACCTCAGCGGCGTGTAGCCGGGGCGCAGCTCCGGCACGTGAACTCCGAGACACCAGTCTTCCCTTGGCATTGGCTTTGGAGAACGTTCGGCCATGTCGCAACCATAGGTCTGGTCGTCATCTCTTGTCTACATGTAACGAGCGCTCTGTCTAAATAGACAGCACGATATGGGGCTCCTTGCACCTCTTGGCCTATGTTGCCTACGTGCTCGACTACGAAGGTGACACCCACATCTACATCCAGGTCGCCGACATCCTTCGGCGCCGAGTCTCCGAGCTCTCGTCCGGACACCCGGTGCCGAGCGAGGCCGACATCCAGCAGGAGTTCGGGGTCGCCAGAACCACCGCCAGACGCGCGATCCACGTCCTGCGCGAGGAAGGGCTCATCTACACGGTCCAAGGGGAGGGCGCCTTCGTCGGCCCGCCGGCGGAAGCGCCTCGCAAGAAGCGGAAAGTGCCGCTCTACCAGCAAATCGCGACAGACATCGCCGATCACATCAAAGCGGGAAAGTTCCTCCCGCGACGCCCCATACCAGGCGAGACGGCACTCGTGAAGGAGTACGGCGTCGCCCGCGAAACGGTGCGGCGCGCCATGGCACTGCTGCGAGAGCAGGGCTGGATCTACACCGTCGCCCAGCGCGGCAGTTACGTCTCCCCAAAGGAGTCGTGGCCCCAGGCCTGACTTCACTCAACTGCTTGTATCGAGACGTCTACGATATGGGCATGCTCGACCGCGATGGACCCGTCCCGCTCTACATCCAGGTCGCCGAGGTGATTCAAGAGCGGATCACCAGTGGGCGGTTGCGGACCGGCGAACCGGTGCCGAGCGAGGCGGCCATGGAGGCGGAGTTCGACATCGCCCGGACCACTGCGCGAAACGTGGCCAGAGAGCTTCGCCGACGTCGGCTCGTCCATACCGTGCAAGGCGAGGGCACATTCGTGGGGCCGCTCGGAGTGCCACGCGTGAAGCCGACGAGGGCCATTCATGTGACCATCGCCAACGACATCATCGCCCGGATCAGACGCGGCGAGCTCCGGCCGGGCCGCGCGATACCGAGCGAGACGACGATGATGCGGCAATACGGCGTCGCCAAGGTCACCGCCCGTCAGGCTGTCTCACGCCTCCGTGAGCAGGGCTGGGTCTTCACGGTGCCACTCCGCGGCACCCATGTGTCCGATCCCGCGGGCTGGCCTGAGGAACAGCCTGATTGATCCGCGGACAGTCAGCCGAGAGCGTCGAGCAACTCGCGCTCGCGCTGGGCGCTGAGGCCGCCACGTCTCGCCCGATCCAGACCCTGCTCGCGTTCCCAGAGCAGCGTGTCGGCCAGCAGCTCCGCCCGGGGCCGATGACGGAGCCCCGCGGCGCGCGCCGCAGACCCGTTCCGGGCCGACCACCCTTCCCAGCCTGGCTGGACCAGCCACATCGGCAGCGACTCGGCCCCCATGTACTCGGCCACGCCGTTGGCGAGCAGCCATGCCGAATCGGCGGTGACCACCGGACCGGTGTGCCCGCCAATGCTGCGGGACAGCTCGATCCACTCTCCGAACGCAACGATCGGACCGACGGCGTCGTAGGTGCCGGTGCGCCCCGTCTCCGCGGCGTCGAGCAGCCAGGCGGAGAGGTCCCGCACGTCGACCGCCTGTGTCGGCCTGGCCGGCGTATCGGGAACCAGCATCGGCCCTTGCGGATCGCGTGCGGCACGGGCCACCCAGTAGCCGGAGCGTCCGCTGTGATCGCCTGGGCCGCCGATGAGACCGGCGCGTGCGATGAGGAGGCGGTCGCCCACGACGGCCGTCGACGCCTGCTCGCAGGCGACCTTCGCCTCGCCGTACAGCGCGCGGTCGACCTCGCTTCGGTCGGCCGGAGCGAGAAGGGGCGCGGACTCGTCCGCGTCGGGCGTGGCGTGGGAGGCGTAGGCGCTGATGGAGGAGACATAGGCCCAGTGCCTGGCCCTGCCGCCCAGCGCGTCGAGCGCCTCACGAACGAAGCCCGGCTGCCATGACACCTCGATGACCGCATCCCATTCGCGATCGAGCAGCGGATCGTACGCCGAAGGATCGCGCCGGTCGGCGGCCACCAGCGTCACGCCGTCCGCGACCTGCCCGCTTTCGCCGCGCGCGAGGCACGTCACCCGATGACCACGCTCGATCGCCTGCCGCGACAGCTCCCGGCCCACCCATGCTGTTCCGCCCAGAATCAAGATCTCCATCCCGACACTCAAGCACCCCGGACACCGGGCACCCAGGCGGGTTCACCGACAGCGGACCCGATGACACCCGGCAACGGATACGCACCGAGGTGCAAGCCGCCCCAGGGCGCCGAGAGCCGCCTGGACTGGAACGTCGCGGTGGACTCCCCCACCGTCCGGGCCCACCGCGCCACCGCCGGTTACCCGAAAGGGGGACACGGAGCCGGCAGCGGACATAGGTCGTCAGCTGACCGCCGCGGCCGGCAGAGGCCAGGCCGGTTGCCGCCGGCCGTCCCCCTGTCGTTCCGCGCTCGCGTACACCTCCTCCTTGTGGCTGCCGGAAGAGAGGCCCGCCGGACCGGCGTCGTCCGTGCAGAGAGCGGCGCGTCCGTTCCAGGCCACATGGGCGGCCATGTCAGAAGACCGGGATGATGTCCTCCGGGTCGATGAAGTCCACCTGCACGCCTTCGAGGTCCAGCTCGGGAATGGCGGGGAAGGCGATGCCCCACCGCTCGACGATGGCGCGGACCCTGGCCATCGCCAGGCGCCAGTTCTCCGCCTGCTCCTCATACGACAGCACGCCCAGCCCCGCCTGCCTGGCGTGGTCCATGAGGACGCGGTGGTTCGGCAGGAAGTACGGCGGGAGATCCCAGAAGCCTCCAGGAGGCTCCCAGAGGATCATGCTGAGGAAGACGAAGCCCGCTCTGAGCTGGCGGGTGATGAGGCCGCGGGTGTCGTCCGTGAGGCCCGGCCATTCGTTTTCCAGGATCGTCATGCAGATTTGCAGATGGCGGGACTCGTCCCGGCCGATGCGGTGGAACATCTCGCTGAAGACCGGGTGGTGGGTCGCCGACGCCATGCCTCGGAAGAGCGTCGAGGCGGCCATCTCGCCCATCATGAAGCTGGTGAAGAGGACCGGGAGCGAATATTTGCCCACGGCCGAGGTGTAGCCGTTCCAGTAGCGGCCGCCGTTGTGGTAGAGCCAGCCGATGTTGTTGTGGGCCGCCGATTCGAGGTCGTCCGACGGGGTCCAGTTGAGCGGGCCGCCGGGCCACAGTCTGGCGATGGTGCGCTGGCAGCACTCCTCGTGGTTCATCTCGTCGCGGGTGATCGAGAAGAAGCACTTCCTGACCGGGTCCTCTTCGTGCTTTTCGAAGGCCTGGATGGTGGCGCGGGCGAAGACGGCCGGCCCCGAGGCGTCGAAATTCGCCAGCACGGCGAACCAGTACATGATCCCCAGGCGCTGTTCCCGGGTGAAGTCCTCCGGCTTCAGGCCGTCCCATGGGAGGTCGGCCGGGTTCCAGACCGTGCGCTTGGACTTTTCGTAGATGGCGGCGAGTTTCTCCGTCTCGACGCGCCACTCCATGGGATAGATGTTGGGCTGCGGGATCTCCGGCGCTGGCCAGAAGCCGCCCTCTGGAATCGTGAGGTCCGCCATTGTTTGTGACACCTCCTCCCCTATCCTGCGCGGCGGCGTCACGGCTTTCAAGTACGGGCACGCTGGGTGATGGCCACGCAGACCAGTACGGCCAGCGCCGCGACCACTGTGGCCAGGCCGAATCGCTCGCCCATCAGGAACCAGGCCCAGACGAGCGTCAGCAAGGGTTGTGTCAGCTGTGTCTGTCCGGCCCTGGCGATTCCGCCGCGAGCGAGGCCCTCGTACCACGGGAAGAAGCCCAGGAACATGGAGATCACCGCTACGTAGGCGAATCCGCTGATCGCTTGGGGTGTGAAGGTCATGGGGGTCGTCAGGGCCAGCGCCGCGGTTACGGGGACTGTCAGGGGGAGGGAGAAGACGAGGGCGTGGGAGATCACCTGCCAGCCCGGGGTCTGCCTGGAGAGGCGGCCGCCTTCCGTGTAGCCGATCGCCGCCGACACGAGGGCCCCGGCAAGGAGGAGGTCGGGCCAGGACGCCGTTCCTTGGTGCTGGGTGAGGGTGAAGGTGGTGATCGCTATGGCGCCTGCCGTACAGGCCACCCAGAAGAGAGGGCGGGGCCGTTCGCCTGCCCTCACGACGGCGCAGGCGGCCGTGGCGGCCGGGAGGAGGGCCGTCACGACGGCGGCATGGGCCGTGCTGGCGCCGAGGTCCAGGGCCAGGCCGCTGAAGACCGGGAAGCCGAAGACCACGCCGAGGGAGATCAGGGCGTACGCGGGCCAGAGGTGTCTTGGGGGGAGGAGGGGGCGGTTGGCGGCTTTCAGGCAGGCCATGGCGATGACGCCGGCGATGGTGGCCCGGCCTGTGGCCACGAGCCACGGGTTGAAGCCCTCCATGGCGTAGACGGTCCCCGGGAAGGAGCCGGAGAAGGCCAGGACGCCGAGGAATGCCAGGGCCGTGCCTTGGCGACGGGCCCGCTCTGGCGCCCCGCCCACGGTCTGCCGCGGGGCCGGCCGGAGCGGTGCGGAGGGGACCGCTACTCCATCGAGGGCAGTAGCGCTATTCTTATCCTTCATGAACAACGATAGCAGTATCGCTCAGATCGCCGCGATGCTGCGCGAGGAGGCCGCCCAGCTCGGGCCGGGCGCACGGCTCCCGTCCAGCCGGGAGATCATGCGCAGGCACAACGTCAGTCCCGTCACGGTGTCGCGGGCCATCGGTCAGCTCGCGGCCGAGGGCCGGGTCGTCACGAAGCCCGGCAGCGGCGCCTTCGTGGCTCACCAGATCAGGACAGGGCGGGACACGGCAGACCTGTCCTGGCAGACCGTCGCCCTCGGCGATCGGGTGGTCGACGAGAGCCCTGTGGCGGCGTTGCTCGCCTCCGTTCCCGACGGGATGGTGCCGCTGACCGGCGGATACCTGCATCCGGGGCTGCGGCCGGACAAGCAGTTGGGGGCCGCGGCGGCGCGGGCCGTACGCCGCCCTGACGCCTGGGCCAAGCCGCCCCTCACGGGCCTGCCGGAGCTGCGCAGGTGGTTCGCGACGCAGGCCGGCGGCGACGTGACCGCGGCCGACGCGCTGATCGTCAGCGGCGGCCAGGCGGCCCTCGCGCACGCGTTCAGGGCCCTGGCCGCCCCGGGCACGCCGGTGCTGGTCGAGACGCCCACCTACCCCGGAGCGCTGGCGGCGGCCAAGGCGGCCGGGCTGCGCGCGACGGCCGTACCCATGGACAGCGCCGGCGTACGCCCGGAGCTGCTGGCCGAGGCGTTCGCCGTCACCGGCGCGCGGGTCTTCTTCTGCCAGCCGACGCTGCACAACCCGACCGGGGCCACCTTGCCCGTCGAGCGCCGCGAGCAGGTGTTGCAGGTGGCCAGGGCGGCGGGGGCGTTCGTGATCGAGGACGACTACGCCCGCTACCTGACCGAGGACGCGCCGCCGTCGCTGGCGTCCATGGATCAGCACGGCACCGTGGTGCACGTGGGCTCCCTGACGAAGATCCTGTCGCCGAGCCTGCGGGTGGCCGCCGTGATCGCCCGTGGCCCCGCCGCGCATCGGTTGCGGGCCAGCCAGCTCGTGGAGTCGTTCTTCGTGGCGCGGCCGTTGCAGGAGACCGCACTGGAGTTCGTCGGGTCCCCTGCGTGGCGACGGCACCTGACGGCCGTACACGCCGAGATCAGGACCCGGCGCGACGCGCTCGCGGCCGCATTGGCGGCGCGCATGCCGGAGGCCGAGCTCCATCTGCTGCCCATCGGCGGGATGCACCTGTGGCTTCGCCTGCCCGCCGAGGTCGACGAGAACGCGCTGGTGGAGGCCGCCCGGCGGAACGGCGTGCTGGTGAGCCCGGGCCGGATGTACTACCCGTCCGAGCCGCCAGGGCCGCGGATCAGGGTGACCCACATCGCCGCCACGCATCTGCCGGAGCTGCATGAGGGCGTACGGCGACTCGCCCAGGCCCTTGCCGACACGCGACGGCCCGCAGCCGATCGGGCGTGATCACAATGCCAGTAGAGTGACCGGCATGTCGTCCTCCGCGGAGCTCATCCGAGACTTCGTGAACACCTACGACGTCGAGTCCGACACGGACGAGCTCGCCTCTCCCGCCGAGCTGGCCCTCTGGCTGCGCGAACACGGCCTCGCAGGCCCGCACGACCGCGCCACCGACGACGATCTCCACACCGCCCACGCCCTCCGCGACGGGCTCAGGGCCGCGCTCAGGCGCGAGCCGGCCGGCCTGCCCGCCCTCCCCCTCCAGGTCATCGCCGGGGAGAGCGGCCCCGAGCTGGTGCCGGCACAGGGCGGCGTACCCGGCGGACTGGCCAGGATCGCGGCCGCGGCGGTGGACGCGTCGTGGGACCGGCTGAAGGTGTGCGCGGAGGGAACATGTCAGTGGGCGTTCATCGACTCGTCAAAGAACCGTTCCCGCTCGTGGTGTTCTATGCGTGTATGCGGCAACCGCACCAAGACACGCGCATACCGGGCGAGGAAGCGGGGTTCGCGTCGTCTCCAAGGGTCAAACACCGATACGGTGTAACTCGTGCCTTGTGGCATGGACGGCAGGCGAAGGAGCGGGCCGAGATGGCAGACGTAGGCGTCCGGGCGGCCCGGCGCGACGATGTGCTCCAGGTTGCGAATTGTCAGATACGCGCCTGGCGCTATGGCTATCGGGACTTCCTACCGGAAGGTCCGCTAGAGCAGATGACCGGGGCGGCCGCGGAGAAGATGTGGCTGCGCCAGTGGGACGAGGCGATCGTCGCCCCGCCCACCCCCATGCACCGGGTGCTGGTGGCGGTGGAGACCATCCTCGATACCGAGGGCTTCCCCGCCCTCGGAGCGGGCGGCAGTGCTGCCCTCATCACCCCTCGCGGCGGAGAGCGCGTGGTGGGCTTGGCCTCCCATGCCCCCGCCGAGGATCCCGACCTGGACCCCACCATGACGGCCGAGATGCTGACGCTGCTGGTCGACCCCGACTTCGTACGGCGGGGCCACGGCAGCCGCCTGCTCAACGCGACGGTCGACTACTTGCGCGACGACGGTTTCCGGCAGATCGTCACGTGGGTGTTCGCGGACAACCACGCGGTGCTCGGTTTCCTGGAGTCGGCCGGCTGGGGCGAGGACATGGCAGAGCGTGTCCTCGACATGGGCCGCCCGATCCGGATGATTAGGCTTACAACGGACATCAGCTAGAGATGGCGACGCTCAATCAGTGGATCGCGGGCGCTCGCCCGCGCACGCTTCCCAACGCGATCGTGCCCGTCATGGTGGGCACCGGCGTGGCCATCGGCGAAGGCGGCTTCGTGTGGTGGCGGGCGCTCCTGGCGCTGTTCGTGGCGCTCTCGCTGCAGATCGGCGTCAACTACGCCAACGACTACAGCGACGGCATCCGCGGCACCGACGACCAGCGGGTCGGCCCCATGCGGCTGGTGGGCTCGCGGGCGGCCGCGCCGCGGCAGGTGCTGACCGCCGCGCTGGGCTGTTTCGCGCTCGCGGCGGTGCTCGGCCTGGTCCTGGTGCTGGTCACGCAGGCGTGGTGGGTGCTGCTGGTGGGCGCGGCGGCGATCGCGGCCGCCTGGTTCTACACCGGCGGCTCACGCCCGTACGGCTACCGCGGGCTGGGCGAAGTCGCCGTGTTCGTGTTCTTCGGCGTCGTCCCCGTGGTCGGCACGGCGTACGTGCAGACGGAGTCCCTGAGCTGGCCCGCGTTCGTCGCGTCGATCCCGGTGGGGCTGCTGTCGTGCTCGATGCTCGTGGTCAACAACCTGCGTGACGTGGGGACCGACGGGCAGGCGGGCAAGCGTACGCTGGCGGTCGTGCTGGGGGCCGAGCGCACCCGTACGCTCTATGTGGCCTGCCAGGTGGTGCCGTTCGTGATCGCGCTGGTGATGGTCCCGATCACGCCGTGGGCCGCGCTCGCGCTGCTCGCCGCGCCGCTGGCGATCACTCCGATCAGGGCCGTGCTGGGCAAGGCCGTGGGGCCGGCGCTGATCGCGGTGCTGCAGCAGACGGGCAAGCTGCAAATGGCGTACGGACTGCTGTTCGCCGTGGGCCTGGCCATCGTCTTCTGACCGGGGGAGCGGCTCAGCAGCCGCGGCTCATCACCACGCGCGGCGCGATCTCGATCCCCAGCTCGCGCTCGTGCTCCACCAGCGCCCGCAGCTGCGGCCCCCATTCCGGCTCGGGCAGCACCGAGAAACCGTGCCGGGCGTACCACGGCGCGTTCCAGGGCACATCGCGGTACGTCGTCAGCGTCACGCGCGGCGCGCCGGCCGCCTTCGCGTGGTCGATCACGGCCGCCATCAGCCGCCCGCCGATGCCCTGACGCATGCTGTGCGGATGGACGGCGAGCTGGTCCAGATGCACGTTGCCGTCCACCCAGCCCACGAGCGCGAACCCCGCGGGCGGCTCCCCTTCGACCAGGACGGTCCCAGGATCGGCCACTTCCTCGACCATGGTGGTGCCGGGCGGGAACGGGAAGGTGATGCCCACCTGCTCGAACAGCCGGTCCGCGGCGAGCTCGATCGCTGTCAACCCGGGAAGTTCACCGGGCTCCGCCCATCGCACCATGCCGACACGATCTCATGTTTCGGGCGGATCCCGCCGCTCGTTATTAATCTTGATGATCGTAGGCCCGGCTGTGCGGAGCCGGGATCCTCTCCTCACGACGTGCCCACGACCAGCCAAGGTGGTGGGTACGTCGTGCGGCCCCGCGGACGGGCGGGGTCACAGGTCGAGCAACGACTCCAGGCCCAGGGTGAGGCCGGGCAGCTCGCGCACCCGGCGCACGCCGAGCAGCACGCCGGGCGTGAAGGCCGACCTGCTCATCGTGTCGTGCCTGATCGTGAGGATCTCGCCGTCGCCGCCCAGCAGCACCTCCTGGTGCCCGATGAGCCCGGACAGGCGCACCGCGTGCACGTGCACCCCGCCCACCTCGGCGCCGCGGGCGCCGTCGAGCGCGGTGCTCGTGGCGTCCGGCATCTGCCCGAGCCCGGCCTTGGCGCGCGCTTCGGCCACCAGCTCCGCGGTACGGCGGGCGGTGCCGGAGGGCGCGTCGGCCTTGTTGGGATGGTGCAGCTCGACGATCTCGACGGACTCGAAGTAGCGGGCCGCTTGCTGGGCGAAGTGCATCATGAGCACGGCCGCGATGCCGAAGTTGGGGGCGATCAGGCAGTTGGTGCCCGGAGCGGCCGCCAGCCAGTCGCGGAGGGTCTGCAGCCGCCCCTCGTCGAACCCGGTCGTGCCCACCACTGGATGGACGCCGTGGGCGATGGCCCATTCGAGGTTGCCCATGACCACGTCGGGGTGGGTGAAGTCGACCACCACCTCCGCGCCTTCGAGCCGCTCGATGGGGTCGTCCTTGCCGAGCGCGGCCACCAGCTCCATGTCGGTGGCCGCCTCGACCGCCTTGCACACCTCGACGCCCACACGGCCGCGGGCGCCCAGTACACCTACCCTGATCACACGGCCACCCTAGCGGATGGCGTCGGTGAAGTCCTTGTCGCCGTACGGACCGATCACGGCGAGCGTGAACGGTCGGTTGAGGACGTCCGCGGCGATCTCGGAGATCTCGTCGGGCGTGACGGCCTCGATGCGGGCCAGCACCTCGTCCACCGACATGAGCTCGTCGTAGACCAGCTCGTTCTTGCCGATGCGCGACATGCGGGAGCCGGTGTCCTCCAGGCCGAGCACGAGCCCGCCGCGCATCTGCCCCTTGCCGCGCATGATCTCGTCGGCGCTCAGCCCTTGGGCCACCACCCTGGTCAGCTCGTCCCGGCAGATCTTCAGCACGTCATCGATCTTCGACGGCAGGCAGCCGACGTAGATGCCGAACTGACCGGTGTCGGCGTAGGCCGAGGTGTAGCTGTAGGCGGAGTAGGCCAGGCCGCGCTTTTCCCTGATCTCCTGGAAGAGCCGGGACGACATGCCGCCGCCCAGCGCCGAGTTGAGCACGCCCAGCGCGAACCTGCGGTCGTCGGTGCGGGACAGACCTGTCGTGCCGAGCACCAGGTTGGCCTGCTCCGTCGGCCGGTCGAGCACCCTGACGCCGGAGCGCGTGTCGGCGCCGGGGCCGCTGGTGCGCGGCGGCGCGAACTCGGGAGGGCCGCTCAGCGCCCCCGCCCGCTCGTACGCCCTGGTGACCAGCTCGACGACCTCTTCGTGCCGAATGTTGCCCGCGACGGACACCACCGTGCGGCGAGGCCGGTAGTAACGCTGGTAGTACTCGGCGATCCGGTCCCGCCCGAGGGCGTTGATCGACTCGACCGTGCCCAGGATGGGACGGCCGATCGGCGAGTCGCCGTACAGCTCGGCGGCGAACTGCTCATGCACCACGTCCGAGGGATCGTCGTCGTGCATGGCGATCTCCTCGAGGATCACGCCGCGCTCGGACTCGACGTCCTCCTCGGTCACCAGCGAGCTGGTCACCACGTCGGCGAGCACGTCGACCGCGATCGGCAGGTCCTCGTCGAGCACGCGTGCGTAGTAGCACGTGTACTCCTTGGCGGTGAAGGCGTTGATCTCGCCGCCGATGCCCTCGATGGAGGCGGAGATCTCCATGGCGTCACGCGTCGGGGTGCCCTTGAACAGCAGGTGTTCAAGGAAATGGGTGGCCCCCGTGTGCTCGGGGGCCTCGTCGCGCGAGCCGATGCCGACCCACATGCCGACCGCGACGCTCCGCACGGTCGGCATGGTCTCGGTCACCACGCGCAGCCCACCGGGCAGGACGGTGCGCCTCACGACCCCGGCTCCGTCCCTGCCAGGGTGCAACGTAGCGGTGCTCACGGGGCCTCCTTCATCGGCCCCGTGAGCAACCCGCTGTGTCTGCTGGATCCCTCGCTTCGCTCCGTCACGAGTTCCGGTCGTCCCCTTCGCCTCCGCTGGTGCTACGGGTGCGGACGCGCGTACGGGTGCGGCGCGGCCGGTCCGACTTGTCCTCAGCGGCCGGCGCGGCCTCCTCGGGCTGCGGAACGTCGGCGTCGCCCTCCTCGGAGGTCGTCGCCTCCTTCTCCGCGGACTCCTTCTCGATGACCTCGACAGGCACCAGGGAGAGCTTGCCCCGGCCGTCGATCTCGGCGATCTCGACCTGGATCTTCTCGCCGACGCTCATCACGTCCTCGACGTTCTCGATGCGCTTGCCGCCGTGCAGCTTGCGGATCTGCGAGACGTGCAGCAGCCCGTCCTTGCCCGGCATGAGCGAGATGAACGCCCCGAAGGCCGCGATCTTGACGACCGTGCCCAGGTAGCGCTCGCCGACCTCCGGCATGTGCGGGTTGGCGATGGCGTTGATCGCCGAACGGGCGGCCTCGGCGGACGGGCCGTCGGTGGCGCCGATGTAGATCGTGCCGTCGTCCTCGATGGTGATCTCGGCGCCCGTGTCGTCCTGGATCTGGTTGATCATCTTGCCCTTCGGGCCGATGACCTCGCCGATCTTGTCGACCGGGACCTTGATGGTGATGATGCGCGGCGCGGTCGGGTTCATCTCCGCCGGAGAGTCGATCGCCTCCTGCATCACGTCGAGGATCGCCAGGCGGGCGCCCTTGGCCTGCTTGAGCGCGGCGGCCAGCACGTGGGCGGGGATGCCGTCCAGCTTGGTGTCGAGCTGCAGCGCCGTGATGACGTCCTTGGTGCCGGCGACCTTGAAGTCCATGTCGCCCATGGCGTCCTCGGCGCCGAGGATGTCAGTCAGGGTGACGTAGGAGTCACCCTCGCCGATCAGGCCCATCGCGATGCCGGCCACCATCTCCTTGAGCGGCACGCCGGCGTCGAGCAGCGCCATCGTGGAGGCGCAGACCGAGCCCATCGACGTGGAGCCGTTGGAGCTGAGCGCCTCGGAGACCTGGCGGATGGCGTACGGGAACTCCTCGCGCGTGGGCAGCACCGGCATCAGCGCCCGCTCGGCCAGCGCGCCGTGACCGATCTCGCGGCGCTTGGGCGAGCCCACCCGGCCGGTCTCGCCGGTGGAGTAAGGCGGGAAGTTGTAGTTGTGCATGTAGCGCTTGGTCCGCTCCGGGTTGAGCGTGTCGATGACCTGCTCCATGCGCAGCATGTTGAGGGTGGTGATGCCCAGGATCTGGGTCTCACCGCGCTCGAACAGCGCCGAGCCGTGCACCCGGGGCACCACGTGGACCTCGGCGGACAGCGCGCGGATGTCCTTGGTGCCGCGGCCGTCGATGCGGATGCCCTCCTTGACGACCCGCTCGCGCATGAGCTTCTTCATCACCGAGCGGAACGCGGCGCTGATCTCCTTCTCGCGCCCCTCGAACTCGGGCACGAGCTTCTCGGCGGCCAGCGCCTTGACCTTCTCCAGCTCGTTCTCGCGCTCCTGCTTGCCGGCGATGGTCAGCGCGGCAGCCAGCTCGGCCTTCACCGCGTACTCGACCGCGGCGTAGACATCCTCCTGGTATTCCAGGAAGACCGGGTATTCGGCCGTCTCCTTGGCCGCGACCCGCGCGATGCGGGACTGCGCCTCGCACAGCACCTTGATGAACGGCTTGGCGGCGTCCAGGCCCTGCGCGACGGTCTCCTCGGTGGGCGCGACCGCGCCCTCGGCGACCAGCTTGAGCGTGTCCCTGGTGGACTCGGCCTCGACCATCATGATCGCGACATCGCCGTCGGCCAGCACCCGGCCCGCCACGACCATGTCGAACGTGGCCCGCTCCAGCTCGTGATGCGTCGGGAAGGCCACCCACTGGCCCTCGATCAGCGCGACGCGCACGCCGCCGATCGGGCCGGAGAACGGCAGGCCCGCGAGCTGGGTGGACAGGGACGCGGCGTTGATGGCGACCACGTCGTAGAGGTGGTCAGGGTTGAGCGCCATGACGGTGGCGACGACCTGGACCTCGTTACGCAAGCCCTTGACGAACGACGGGCGCAGCGGCCTGTCGATCAGGCGGCAGGTGAGGATGGCGTCCTCGGAGGGACGGCCCTCACGCCGGAAGAACGAGCCGGGAATGCGGCCCGCGGCGTACATTCGCTCTTCGACGTCGACCGTGAGCGGGAAGAAGTCGAATTGCTCTTTCGGATTCTTGGACGCGGTGGTAGCGGACAGCACCATCGTGTCGCTGTCGAGGTAGGCGACGGCAGAGCCGGCCGCCTGGCGGGCGAGACGACCGGTCTCGAACCGGATCGTGCGCGTGCCGAATGAGCCGTTGTCTATGACGGCTTCAGCAGTGTGGACACCCTCCACGGGGGACCTCCTTGTGGTCGGTCTCCCGCGCCCTTTTCACCGGCACCCTCGTTAGGTGCAGCGCCGGTCTTCGATCGAAGCGCCCGGTCAGACGTCGTACGTCTTCCGGAAGCCACTACCGAGGACCGGCCCGCAGGCGTCGCGGGTCGCATGGTGCTAAGCGGACGCGGGGGCTGTGTGTCTCTGATTTTCAGTTTTACGCCAGGCGCAGGGGGGTTTTCACCTCGCCACGCGCCCGGTCTGTCCTGACTCTATGGGTCCTACCCCATATGAGAAGGGAGCGGCACAGGGCCGCTCCCTTTCATGCTATCGGCGCAGACCAAGCCGCTCGATGAGGGCGCGGTAGCGCTGGATGTCGACCTTCTGCAGGTACTTCAGCAGGCGGCGCCGGCGACCGACGAGCAGAAGCAGGCCACGACGGCTGTGGTGGTCGTGCTTGTGCGTCTTCAGGTGCTCGGTGAGCTCGCTGATGCGCTTGCTCAGCAGTGCGATCTGCACCTCGGGCGACCCGGTGTCGCCGTCGGCCGTCGCGTATTCGCTGATAATGGACTTCTTGGCAGCGGTGTCGAGGGACACGGCTCTCCTTCAATCTACGGGCACGCGCGAGTGAGTCGAGAGCGCGAACGACCGTGCGTGCCTACAGTCGCCGCGTGAAGGCCGTCATGGGCAGCGCGCAGCGGCGCCGTCACAGAGCCGACATGCAAGGTTACCACCTTGGCAAGAGTGCTCGGGTGTCGCCGTCACACGTATTGCGCAGCGTACTCGCCGGTCGGGGCGATGGGGGTGATGACGTCGATCAGCACCCCGTTGGGGTCGGACACGATGAAGTGCCGCTGGCCGAAGTCCTCATCGCGCAGCGCGAGCTCGGGACTGAGACCCTCGCCGGCGACCAGCCGCCGCCATTCGGCGTCGACGTCGGCCACCTCGAAGTTGAGCAGCAGTCCGGCGACGGGCCGCCGGTAGGCCTCGGGCAGCGTCGGATGCGCGTGGTCGAGCAGTGCCAGCTCGTACGTCCCGCGCCGCAGGCTCACGTACCAGTCGGCCTCGAATGTCACCTCGAACCCGAACAGCCGCACATAGAAGTCCTTCGACTCGTCGACCTTGGCCGTGCAGATCACGGAATAGAAGCTACTGAGCTCCATGGCGTCCTCCTTTTCACATACCACCGGTATGTGAGGGTAAGCTAGTTCGCATACCTTCGGTATGTCAAAGTGAGGATCGGGTGACCAGAGCGGCGCAGAAGGAGCACACCAGGCGGACACTGGTGGCCGTGAGCAGGCGCCTGTTCGCGGCCAGGGGCTACGCCGCGGTCGGCCTGGCGGAGATCGTGCGCGAGTCCGGGGTGACCAAGGGCGCGCTCTACCACCATTTCGCGGGGAAGACCGACCTCTTCCGCGCCGTGCTGGAGGAGGTGCAGCAGGAAGTGGCGGCCCGGGTGGTGGCCGCGGCCGAGGCGGCAGGCGACCCGTGGGCCCGGCTCAAGGCCGGCTGCGCGGCCTTCGTGACGGCAGGCGCCGACCCGGAGGTCCAGCGCATCATGCTCATCGACGGCCCAGCGGTGCTGGGCTGGAACGAGTGGCGGGCGATCGACGAGTCCTCATCGGCCGTACACCTGGCCGAGGCGCTCACGGCCCTCATCGACGAGGGCACGATCCCCGCTCAGCCGGTCGAGCCCCTGACCCACCTGCTGTCGGGCGCGATGAACGAAGCCGCCCTGTGGCTTGCGCAATCCGCCACACCCGACGTCGCCGCGACGCTTTCGGCGCTGTCGCGGCTGCTGGAGGCTCTGCGTCATGATTCATGAAGACTCTTACGCGCTGCCGTGGCCCGCCACCCACCGACGCCGGCTCACGTCTGTCCAGGGAAACGGCCGCTGACCGGTCAGTGGCGCGCCGCCGTAACGGTGCGCATGGTTGACCGGCGGGGTGGTTCAGGCCGGACGCGTGAGGCGGCGGGCGGCGGCGACGTCGGCGTGGATTTGCTGGATCAGTTCCTCGATGGAGTCGAAACGGGTGTTGGCGCGCAGGCGGGCGGCGAATTCCACGGCCACGTGAACCCCGTAGAGCTCCAGATCATCACGATCCAGCGCGTAGGCCTCAACCGTCCGCGGCACGCCCTCGAACGTCGGATTGGTGCCGACCGAGATCGCGGCCGGCCACCGCTCGCCTTCGTACAGGGCGGGCAGATTGGCCACGGGCACGCACTCCAGCCACCCCGCGTAGACCCCGTCGGCCGGGATGGCGGTGTGCGCCGGGGTCTCGACGTTCGCGGTGGGGAAGCCGAGCTGGCGGCCCCGCTGGTAGCCGCGGACCACCACGCCTTCCACCCGGTGCGGGCGCCCGAGCGCGGCGGCGGCGGCCTCGACGTCCCCCGCCACGAGGCGCTCGCGGATCGCGGTCGAGGAGATGGAGTCGAGCGTGGGCACGGCCTCCACCGCGAAGTCGTATTTGTCGCCCAGCGTCCGCAATGTGTCGACATCGCCGCTCGCGCCGTGACCGAACACGAAGTCCTCCCCCACGACCACGACGGCCGCCCGCAGCCGTTCGGCGAGCACCGATTGGGCGAAGTCGGCCGGGCTGGTCCGCGACAGCTCCAGCGTGAACTCCACCACGTCCACCTCGTCCACCCCCAGCCCCGCCAGGAGCTCGGCCCTGCGCCTGTGGTTGGTGAGCCGCGGCGGATGCGACCCGGGGCTCACCACCTCGTCGGGATGCGGCTCGAACGTGACGGCGACGCTGCGCAGCCCGCGCTCGCCGGCGATGGCGACGGCCCGCTCGACAACCCGCTGGTGCCCGCGGTGGACCCCGTCGTACACACCGATGGTGACGACAGACCTTCCCGAACCCTGCACGCTAGGCCCCATTCGCTCGTGGCGGCTCAATCCGACACAAGCCTGCCACGCCCATCACTCTTCCCTCCAATCGAGGGGGATCGGAGCCGAAGTGTGAGGGGAATCGAGCGGATAGGATCGGGCATCATGCCTCGATATGCGCTGCTGATCCTGCCTGCCTTCAACCGGGTCTACGGAGAGAGCTCCGTCCGGCTGACCAGGAGCGAGCTGGCGGTCTTCAGCTCGCGCGCCCTCGGCAACGCGATCGTGGCCAGCGAGGAGACCGAGATCGGCGGCGTCCCGTACGTGACGTTCGAGACGGCGGAGCCCCTCACCCAGCCGGACATTTCGCTTTTGTCAAACCTTTCCTCGGTTTATGCAATCTTTGGTCTCGAAGGCGACCTGCTCCGGCCGCTGCGGATGCGGCCGCTCGACCGGCTGACCAGCGACCTGATCACCATCCAGAAATACGCCGGCAAGACCAACGAGCACTTCACCAAGCTGCTGCTCAACGTCACCGCACTGGCCGGCGACAAGGGACTGGGCGAGCGGCTGGCGGTGTTCGACCCGCTGTGCGGCCGCGGCACGACCCTCAACCAGGCCCTCATGTACGGCTACGACGCCTACGGGATCGACGTCGACGGCAAGGACTTCGAGGCGTACTCCGGCTTCATCAAGACCTGGCTACGCAACAAGCGCCTCAAGCACACCGCCGAAACCGTGCCGGTGCGCCGCGAGCGGGCCCTGGCCGGGCGGCGGCTGAACGTCACTTTCGGCCTGTCGAAGGAGGCCGTCAAGGCAGGCGACGTGCAGCGCCTGGCCGTGGTCAACGCCGACACTTTCAAGAGCCGCGAGTTCTTCAAGCCGCGCTCGTTCGACATCCTGGCGACCGACGCCCCCTATGGCGTCCAGCACGGCAGCAAGGGCGGATCCGGCCTGTCCCGCAGTCCCCTGGAGCTGCTCAGGCAGGCCGTACCGGTCTGGGCGGAGCTGCTGCGTCCCGGCGGCGCGATGGGCATCGCCTGGAACACCTACGGCGGCAAGAGCGCCGACCTGGCGGAGATCCTGCGCGCGGCCGGCCTCGAGGTGGTGGACTACCCCGACTTCGAGCACTGGGTGGACCAGGCGATCGTCCGCGACATCATCGTGGCCCGCCGGCCTGCTAGCTGACGAACACCGCGAGGGGCTTGGCTATGGGGCCGTGCTCTTCGACCAGGGCGAGCAGCTCGCCGTCCGGTCCGAACACGCCGATCGGCCCCATCCCGAGATCGAGCGCGGGCAGCCGTCCGCCGTGCCCGATGACGCGCGCCTCGTCGGCGGTCACGTCCCTGCGCGGGAACGCCGCCGACACCGCCTCGCCTATCGGCAGGACCACGCACTCCTCGGCGAGCTGCTCGACACTCCTGGCCAGCGACAGGTCATAGGGCCCCACCCGGGTACGCCGCAGCCGCGTCAGATGCCCCCCGACCCCGAGCGCCGCTCCCAGGTCGCGGGCCAGCGCGCGGATGTAGGTGCCGCTGGAGCAGGTCACGACCGCGTCCACGTCCACGACGTCATCGAGCGTCCTGATGCCGAGCACCTCGAACGCCCGCACGGTGACGGGCCTGGCCGCGAGCTCGACCGTCTCGCCCGCCCGCGCGCTCTTGTAGGCGCGCTTGCCGTCCACCTTGATGGCGCTGACCTGCGGCGGGATCTGCATGATCTCCCCGGTCAGCGCCGCGATGCCCTTGTGGATCTCGGCCGCCGTCACGTCGGCCGCCGAGGCCGTCGCGGTGACCTCTCCCTCGGCGTCGTCGGTGTTGGTGCTCACGCCGAGCCGGATCGTGGTCTCGTAGACCTTCTCGGTCAGCATCAGGTGCCCGAGCAGCCTGGTCGCCTTCTCCACGCCGATCACGAGCACGCCGGTGGCCATCGGGTCGAGCGTCCCGGCATGCCCCACGCGCCGGGTGCCGGCGATGCGCCGCATCTTGGCCACCACGTCGTGGGACGTCCAGTCGGCCGGCTTGTCGACGATGATCAGACCGCTCTCGGCCATCAAGCCTCTCCCAGCCCTCGTCCGAACTCCATCGCGCCTTTCACAGCCCGTCCGAACTCCATCGCGCCTTTCACAGCCCGTCCGAGCACCATCACGCCTTCCGCAGCTGCCGCCTGAAGGCGGTCATGGTGTCCTCGACGCTGTCGTGCGAGGTGTAGCCCGCCGCGTTGTGGTGCCCGCCGCCACCCAGCGCCGCGCACGCGGCGCCCACGTCGACGGTGCCCTTGGACCTCGTGGACACCTGCCAGGAGCCCTGGTCGTCCTCCTTGAGCACGACCGCCACCTCGGCCTCGTCGGTGCGCCGCACGATGTCGATGATGCCTTCGAGCTCGGCGTACGGCAGCCCGTACGCGGCCCGGTCCACCCGCGTGATGTACGTCCACACCAGGCCGTCCTCCAGCGTCGCCCGGTCGAGCGCGGCCGCCAGCACCTTGAGGTAGGCGAACGGCGAGCGGTCCCACAGCTCGCGGGCGATCTCGTCGGTGCGCAGCCCGGTCGCCACGAGCCTGGAGGCCATCTCGTGCACGGCCGGAGTGGTCGAGGAGTGCCGGAAGGAGCCGGTGTCGGTCACCAGGCCCGCGTACAGGCATGTGGCGATGTCCCGGTCGAGTCGCCCGCCGAGCCGGTAGATGAGCTCCTCGGCCAGCACCGCCGTGGCGGCCGCCGTGGCGTCGATGAGCCCGAGCGTGCCGAAGCCGGCGTTGGACGGGTGGTGGTCGACCACGACGACCTCGCGCGCCCTTGCGGCGTTGTCGCTGAGCAGCCCCAGCCGCTCGAACGTGGAGGTGTCGAATGTGATCAGCAGCTCCGGGGCCGCCGGGTATTCAGCCGGCGGCACCAGCATCTCCTGCCCCGGCAGGAAGCGCAGCAGGCGCGGCACGGCGAAATGGCGGTCGCCGAACGACGCCACCACCCGCTTGCCCATCGAACGCAGGACGAAGGCCACGGCCAGCATCGAGCCGAGCGCGTCCCCGTCGGGCGTCACGTGGCAGGCCAGCGCGATCTCGTCGGCCTTGCCGATGAGGCGCAGCGTGCGATCCCAGGCGCTCTCCGGGATCGCGCCGGCGGCGCCGTTGCTGAAGTCAATGCGGGGCGGGCGCTCAGCCCGGTCGCGTACGTCGGGCGTCACGCCTGTTCGTCCCCTGCTACTTCAGCGCCTATCTCATCTGGTTCCTCATCGGGCTTCTTGTAGGGGTCTGCCTCGCCGGCGTACGCGGCGCCCGCGGCCCGGCGCGCGACCTCGGCGTCCCGCGCCCTGGCGGCGTTGATCAGGTCGTCGAGGTGGCGCGCGTTGTCGGGCAGGGGGTCGTGCGTGAACGTCAGCGTAGGAGCGAAGCGCACGCCGGTCTGGCGGCCGACTTCGGAACGGAGGATCCCCTTGGCGCTTTCAAGGGCGGCCGCGCTGTCGGCGCGCTCGGCCTCGGACCCGAACACCGTGTAGAACACCGTCGCCTCACGCAGGTCAGCGGTGACGCGCGTGTCGGTCACGGTCACGAAGCCCAGGCGCGGGTCCTTGATCCGGCGCTCCAGCATCTCGGCGACGATCTGCTGGATGCGGTCGGCGAGCTTGCGCGCTCGTGCGGCATCCACCATGTTCGCTCCCCCTCACGCACGACCATGGCCGTGCTGTCGTTCATTCTTCGTCGTTGTAGAGGCGCTGCCTGGCCGACAGCAGCTCGATCTCCGGGCGGAAGGCCACCATCCGCTCGCAGGCGTCCATCACCTCTTTGCAGTTGCCCGCGGAGGCGGAGACCACCGCGATGCCGACCTCAGCCCTGCGATGCAGGTCGAGATGGCCGGTCTCGGCCACCGCGATGCCGGGATAACGTCGCTGCAGCTCGGCGATCAGGGGCCGCACGGCAGAGCGCTTCTGCTTCAGCGACCTGACGTCGCCGAGCAGGATGTCCAGGGTCAGAGCACCCACATACATCGTTGGCTACCACCGCTTTGCCTGGTGTGGTGAACGCACGACCCCGGCCTGCTGCGGTGGAAACCAGGCCAGGGCGTGCGAGAGGCGCCCGGCGGATGTCCCGCCGGGCGCCCGGCCGCGTGTCACGCGCGCGGCTTCTCCCGCATCTCGAAGGTCTCGATCACGTCGTCGATCCTGATGTCGTTGTAGCCGACACCGATGCCGCACTCGAAGCCCTCGCGGACCTCGGTCGCGTCATCCTTGAAGCGACGCAGGGACGAGACGGTCAGGTTGTCTGCGACGACGACGCCGTCGCGGATGATCCTGGCCTTGCTGTTGCGGACGATCACGCCGGAGCGGACCAGCGAACCGGCGACGTTGCCGATCTTCGGCACCTTGAAGACCTCGCGGACCTCCGCCGTGCCCATCTGGACCTCTTCGAACTCGGGCTTGAGCATGCCCTTGAGCGCCGCTTCGATTTCCTCGATCGCCTGGTAGATGACCGAGTAGTAGCGGATGTCGACGCCCTCGCGCTCGGCCAGGTCGCGCGCCCGAGGCTCGGGGCGGACGTTGAAGCCGATGATGACCGCGTTGTCGTCGGCGACGGCCAGGTTGACGTCGTACTCGGTGATGGCGCCGACCGCGCGGTGCAGGACACGGAGCCTGACCTCGTCGCCGACGTCGATCTTGAGCAGGGCGTCTTCCAGGGCCTCGACCGAACCGGACACGTCACCCTTGATGATGAGCTTGAGCTCGTCGACGCGGCCCTTCTCGAGGTTGCTGAACAGCTCCTCGAGGGTGAGGCGGCGGCTCGACTTCGCCATGTCCGCGCTGCGCTTGCGCGCCGCGCGCTGCTGGGCGATCTGGCGGGCCATCCGGTCGTCGGTGACGACGATGAAGTTGTCACCGGCGCCCGGCACGGCCGTCAGACCCATCACCAGGACCGGACGGGACGGCGTGGCCTCTTCGACCGCGTCGCCGTTGTCGTCGAGCATCGCGCGGACGCGGCCGTAGGCCTCGCCACACACGATCGAGTCGCCGACGCGCAGCGTGCCGCGCTGGACCAGGACGGTCGCGACGGGGCCACGGCCCTTGTCGAGGTGCGCCTCGATCGCGATGCCCTGGGCGTCCATCGTCGGGTTGGCCCGCAGGTCGAGCTCGGCGTCGGCGGTCAGCAGGATCGCCTCGAGCAGCTCGTCGATGCCCGTGGAGTTCTTCGCCGAGATGTCGACGAACAGCGTCGAACCGCCGAATTCCTCCGCCACCAGGCCGTATTCGGTGAGCTGGGCCCGCACCTTGTTGGGGTCCGCGCCCTCCTTGTCGACCTTGTTGACCGCGACGACGACCGGGACGTCGGCCGCCTGGGCGTGGTTGAGCGCCTCGATGGTCTGCGGCTTCACACCGTCGTCGGCCGCGACCACCAGCACCGCGATGTCGGTGGACTTGGCGCCTCGGGCACGCATGGCGGTGAACGCCTCGTGACCCGGGGTGTCGATGAAGGTGATCCTCCGGTCTTCGCCCTCGTGCTCGGCGGAGACCTGGTAAGCGCCGATGTGCTGGGTGATGCCACCCGCCTCGCGCGCCGCCACGTTGGTCTTGCGGATGGCGTCGAGCAGCTTGGTCTTACCGTGGTCGACGTGACCCATGACGGTCACGACCGGCGGACGCGCGGCCAGGTCGGCCTCGTCGCCCTCGTCCTCGCCGAACTCGATGTCGAAGGCCTCGAGAAGCTCGCGGTCCTCCTCCTCCGGGCTGACGACCTGGATGTTGTAGTCCAGCTCCTGCCCGAGCAGCTGCAGCGTCTCCTCGTTGACCGACTGCGTCGCGGTCACCATCTCGCCGAGGTGCAGCATGATCTGCACGAGCGCGGCGGGGTTGGCGCCGATGCGGTCGGCGAAGTCGGACAGCGACGCGCCGCGCGGCAGGCGGATCGTCGCGCCGTTGCCGCGAGCGACCTGCACGCCGCCGATCGCCGGCGCCGACATGTTGTCGAACTCCTGGCGCCTCTGGCGCTTGGACTTGCGACCACGCGTGGGACGGCCGCCGGGACGCCCGAAGGCTCCCGCGGTGCCGCCACCACGGCCGCGACCGCCGCCGCCGGGACGACCGGCGAAGCCGCCACCGCCGCCACCGGGACCACCGGTACCGGTGCGCTGGCCGGTGCCGGCACCACCCGGGCGACCGGCGAAGCCGCCGCCGCCACCGGGACGACCGCCGCCGCCACCGCCGCCACCGGGACGACCGCCGCCGCCACCGCCGCCACCGGGACGGCCGCCGCCGCCACCGCCGCCACCGGGACGACCGCCGCCGCCACCGCCACCGCCGGGACCGGCAGGACGGCCCTGCGGCATCATCATCGGGTTGGGACGCGGGCCACCAGGACGGGGACCACCCGCACCGGGACCGGGACGCGGACCGCCGGCGGGCGGGCCCGGACGCGGACCGCCGGCACCGGGCCTGGCGTCACCGCCGGAACGGCCCTGCGGCGGACGCGGCATCGCGCCGTCGCGCGGCGGACCATCGCGGCGCTCGCGCTGGCCGGGGCCGCCGCCATCGCGCTGGCCACCGGGACGCGGCGGCCGGGACTGGCCCATGCCGCTGGCGTTGGACGAGAACGGGTTGTTACCCGGACGCGGGCCACGCGGGCCCGGCTTCGGCCCCGGGCCGGGACGCGGACCGCCGCCTTCGCGGGCGCCGCCTTCGCGGGGGCCGCCGGGACGCGGTGCCTGCGCGGCACCGCCGCCGCCACCGCCACCGCCGGGCCCCGGACGGGGGCTCGGGCCGGGCTTGGGACCCGGGCGGGCGGCCGGACCGGGTCGCGGACCCGGAGCCGGAGCCGGACGGGCCGGTGCGCCGCTCTCGAAGCGCGCCTGCGGAGCCTGGGGCGCCTCACCGCGCGGAGCCTCCGGCTGCTGCTGCTGGTGAGGCATGGGAACGGGCGGGCGCGGCTGACCGCCGCCCGCGGGACCCGGACGTGGGCCGGGAGCGGGCTTGGGACCCGGACCCGGACTCGGACGCGGAGGAGCCGGAACCGGCGCCTGCGTGATGCCGTTGCCGGCCTGGCTGTCCGCCAGCCGGGGAGCAGCCCTTGGCGGCTGCGGCTTGTTGGACGGCTGACCGCCGCCCCTCGAGGGCCCACCCTTGGATGCGCCCAGTGCTTCGGTGAGCCTGCGGACCACCGGCGCTTCGATGGTCGAGGACGCCGAACGGACGAACTCTCCCATCTCTTGGAGCTTGGCCATGACGACCTTGCTCTCTACGCCGAACTCCTTAGCGAGCTCGTATACCCGGACCTTCGCCACTGCACTCCCTTACTCGGCCCGGGAGGCTGGCTGTGCCGTCCGGACCGTCGCTACCTTGACGTCTTCATCGCCGCGTGCTCATCAGGCGCTCATAGCAATCTGACTCCGCCCATCAACTCGGCGTCCTACATGACATTTCGTGGTTCTCCTTCTAGGTGCGCCCGCACGGGCGAGATGTCAAGCGGTCCCGTCACGCGGAACGCGCGCGGAAACGCTCGGCGACGCTCGGCGAGCTCCAGACAGCTCAAGGACGGATGCAGCGATGCACCGCGGCCAGGAAGCCGTCCTCGCAGATCAGGGACCACATGATCCTCGACCCGCACCAGGCGGAGCAGCTCGGACTTAGCCGTGCGAACCCTGCAGCCCACACAGGTGCGCTGTGGGGCCGCATGGCCACCATATTCCAGCTTACCGTGTTGACGCATCTACGGAACCGGCCGCATCCTCCGCTTGTGTGTCGGGCCGGATGTCGATCCGCCACCCCGTGAGTCTCGCGGCTAGCCGGGCGTTCTGCCCTTCTTTCCCGATGGCCAGCGAAAGCTGGTAGTCGGGCACGGTGACCCGCGCGACTCGCCCCTCGAGATCGAGAACCTCGACATGTGAAACGCGGGCCGGCGAAAGGGCATTCCCGACGAACTCCCCCGGGTCCTCCGACCAGTCGATGATGTCGATCTTCTCGCCGTGGAGCTCCGCCATCACGTTGCGCACGCGCGAGCCCATCGGCCCGATGCACGCGCCCTTGGCGTTGACGCCGGCCTTCCGCGACCTGACCGCGATCTTCGTACGGTGGCCCGCCTCGCGCGCCACCGCGGCGATCTCCACGGTGCCGTCGGCGATCTCCGGCACCTCCAGCGCGAACAGCTTCTTCACCAGTCCGGGATGCGTGCGCGACAGGCTGACGGAGGGTCCCTTGTGACCCTTCTTCACCTGCACCACGTAGGCGCGGATGCGCTCTCCGTGCACGTATTCCTCGCCGGGCACCTGCTCGGCGTGCGGCAGCACGGCCTCGATCTTGCCCAGGTCGACCAGCACCACGCGGGGGTCCTTGCCCTGCTGGATGACGCCGGAGACCAGCTCGCCCTCACGGCTGGCGAACTCGCCGAAGTTGATCTCGTCTTCCGCGTCGCGCAGCTGCTGCAGGATGACCTGCTTGGCGGTGGTGGCGGCGATCCTGCTGAAGTTGCCAGGCGTGTCGTCGTATTCCCTGACGACCTCGCCGTCCTCGTCCAGCTCCGCTGCCCAGATCGTGACGTGACCGGTGCTCCTGTCGAGCTCGGCGCGCGCCTTGGAGGCCGCGCCCTCGGTGCGGATGTACGCGATCAGCAGCGCGTCCTCGATCGCCTTGACCACCAGGTCGAAGGAGATGTCCTTTTCGCGTTCCAGGCTGCGCAGGACGCTCATGTCGATGTCCACGGCGGCTCCCCCTTAGCCTTCGTCGCCGTCGACGTCGTCGATCCGGCGGAACTCCACCTGCACCCGTCCCCGGGTCAGGTCCTCGTAATCAAGCCTGCGCGCGGTGCCCGCGACGTCGATGTCGACGCCGCTGTCGTCCGCCGCCAAAATCCGGCCCTCCACCTCGGTGCCGTCTCTCATCTCGGCCTTCACCAGGCGCTTGGCCGCGCGCCGCCAGTGGCGCGGCTCGGTGAGAGGGCGGTCGACGCCCGGCGAGGAGACCTCGAGCGTGTAAGCCGCCTGGCCCATCGCGTCGTCGTCGTCCAGCGCCGCGGAGACGGCCTGGCTCACGTCGGCCACGTCGTCGAGACTCACGCCGCCGTCACGGTCGACGATCACGCGTAGCAGTCTTCGTCTGCCTGCCTGGGTGACCGTGATGTCCTCCAGGTCGAGGCCCTCCGCGCTGACCACGGGCTCCAGGAGCTTCATCAGGTGGTCGCGGGGTGATTCGCTGCCCATATCGACCTCCCCTATTGTCATGTCTCAGCCGGGCGGACCTCGCCACTGGCTCTCCGCCGTCTGGCCGCTCAGCCAGCGACGACAGTTGACACCCTATCCGCATGGGGGCACGGAAAGAGCGCCACTCGGCCCGGTCGAATGGCGAGCGTCGCCTGACAGCGATCCCGGGCACCAGCCCGTACGATGCTATCTGGGTCCGTAGTCACTGGAGGTCTCTGCTCGTGCGCCCGCGTCACCTCTCCCGGCGAGTCTTGCTGGCGGGCGGAGCGGCCGCTCTCACCGCCTGCAGCGCGTCCGGCCCTCCGCAGCCGTCCGCCAAGGCCCCCGACTCGCCCGAGACGCGCCTGGTGAAAGAGCTGATCGCCGACAAGGAGCGGACGATCGCGCTCTATTCGTCGCTGATCGCGGGAGGGGCGCGCAAGCTCGTCCCCTTCAGGGATCGCCATCAGGCCCATCTCAACGAGCTGCGCAAGCACGTCACGGTCACCGCACCGGCCTCGCCCACCGCGTCGGCATCGGCGTCGCCGTCGCCGTCGCCGACCGCCACGCAGAAGGCGTCGCTGTCGCGGCTGCGGGAGCTGGAGCGCAGGTCGGCGGCGCTGCGGCCGCGCCAGCTCGCGAGCGTCTCGCCCGGGATGGCCCAGCTCATCGCCAGCATCGGCGCCTGCGAGGCGGCTCACGTCGTGGCCCTGCCGAGGTCGCTGTGAGCATGGCCGACGACATCGAGAAACTACGCAAGGCGCTGGCGGCCGAGCACGCGGCGCTGTTCGCGTACGGGCTGCTGGGGGCGCGGACCTCCGGGTCGCTGCGGGCCAGGATGACCGCGGCCTTCGACGCCCACCGGGCGCGCCGTGACCAGTTGCGCGCGTTCATCACGACACGTGGCGGCAAGCCCGCCGAGCCGGACGCGTCCTACGCGCTGCCGTTCTTCCCCTCCGACGCCGCGCTGGCCGCCAGGCTGGCGGTGCACCTGGAGACCGGGGTCGCGGCCGCCTATCTGGAGCTGGCGGCCGCCCAGGACGTGTCGCTGCGCCGCCACGCCGCGCTGGCCATGCAGGAGGCGACGACCCGTTCGTACGCCTTCCGCCCCGCCCAGCCGGCGGCCTTCCCCGGCATGCCGGTCGCGGCGACGCCGGCCCCCTCGCCCTCACCTGTACAGGACGGAGAGTAAGTCCGGGCCGAGGCGTTCCACGGCGGCGGCGTCGAGCTGGTAATAGACGACTGAGCCGCGCCGGTGCGTGTGGACGAGCTGGGCCTCCCTGAGCCTGCGCAGGTGTCTGGAGACCTGGGGCGCGGTCATGCCGAGTTGCGTGGCGAGCTCGGCGGTGGCCACCGGGTTGCGCAGGATCGCATAGCAGAGCCGCAGCCTGGTCGGATCCTGGAGGGCGGCGAGCCTGCGCCTGACGGTCTCCAGCGTCGGGGTGGCGGGTTCGTCGGCGCCGTACTGGATGACGACGGGATAGCCGGGATAGTGCTTGATCACAAAGTGCGGCCGGCCGTGGACGGTGGGGACGATCAGGCACGGGCGTCCGGGGTGCACGCGGGCGGTGGCGGCGTACAGCTTGTCGAACACGATCCGCACCGGCCCGTCCGGGGTGCTCGTGGCGGCGGCGGTCGGCAGGTCGGCCAGGGCCAGGGCGCCGCGTCTGCGCACGTCCCGCTCGCGCAGCGCGCCGTCACGGTCGAGGTCGGGGCGCAGCGCGGGCCACTCGGCGTCGAAGGCCGCGGCGGCGAACGCGGTGAGGAACCCGAGCAGCTCGCCGCGGAACGCCTCCGGGTCGGCGCGCAGCCTGGCGCCGATCTCCATGCGGCTGGTGGAGATCAGCCGCAGCCGGTGCAGCATGTCGTCGCCGAGACTGAGAGCGGGCACGGCGCCGTTCTTGCCGATCAAGGCCTGCACGGTCATCGCCACGAAGTCGCCGATCGGCAGCTCGGCCACCTCCCGCAGCTCGCCGGCGAGCGTACGCCGTGGGCCCGGCGACAGCGGCAGCAGGTAGCGGGCGCGGAAGGCGCCCCAGAGCGGTGCCCAGGCGGCGGCCGTGGCCAGCAGCCCGCCGTCCGTCTCGCGGTGCGCTCTGGCGACCCAGCGCGCGCTGGCGGGGTGGTGTCCGGGCTCGTCGAGGACATGCAGGCAGGCGCACAGCTCGGCCAGTGGCGACTGCTGCACGGCGATGGCTCCGGCGCCGGATGGGTCGAGGAGGAGCGTGACAGCCACCCTGCAGATTACCGCGTTACCGTCAATCTCCTTGTGCTTGAACCGTTGTTTACGCAGGCTGACAGCCCATGACTGAGGCACTGCACGTGGTCAGGCACCCGACCGAGTTCTACTCGGCGGGCGCCACGACCGTCTTCGCGTCGCGTTTCGACCAGAGATTCTCCTACTGCTTGTACGTCCCGTCCGCGCACGACCCGGACGGGACGCCGTTGCCGCTCGCCGTCCTGCAGCACGGCACGGGCCGGCGCGGCCCGCAGTACCGTGACAACTTCGCCGGGTGGGCCGAGGAGCACGGCTGCATGGTGCTCGCGCCGCTCTTCCCCGCCGGCATCGGCGACCCGGACGACCTGCACAACTTCAAGTTCCTCCGGTACGGCGACATCCGCTTCGACCACGTGCTGCTGGCCATGGTCGAGGAGGTCGGCGCGCGCTTCCACGTGGACACCGGGCGGTTCCTGCTGCACGGATTCTCCGGCGGGGGCCAGTTCGTGCACCGGTTCGGCTACCTGCATCCCGACCGGCTCGCCGGATTGTCGATCGGTGCGCCGGGGCGAATCACGTACATCGATCACAGCAGCCCCTGGTGGATCGGGCTGAAGGGGTTCGAGGAGGAGTTCGGCTGCGCTCCGCGGGTGGCGGAGCTGCGGGACGTGCCGGTGCAGATGGTCGTGGGCAGCGCCGACGTGGAGACCTGGGAGATCAACAACCAGGGCGACAGCAACTGGATGGACGGCGCGGACGCCCACGGGGTCACCCGCGTCGATCGGCTCATGGCACTGCGCGACAACTTCCAGGCCCACTGGATCGACGTGCGGTTCGACGTCGTGCCCGGCGTGGGCCACGACCCGATGCGGGTGCTCGGGCCGGTCAAGGACTTCTTCACCTCACTTCTCACCCCCCGGGAGTCATCATGAAGATCAACCTGTTCGCCGTCGTGGCGGCGGCCGCCACGCTCGCCGGCTGCGCCGTGGGCGAGAGCGCCGAGGCGGGCGGCGGCTACCCCGCCAAGGCCCTGTCGATCATGGCCCCGGGCAGCCCCGGCGGCGGCTGGGACACGCGGGCCCGCGGCATCGCCAGCTCGCTCAGCGAGTGCAAGGTGGCCGACGTGGACGCCACGGTCACCAACGTGCCGGGCGCGGGCGGCACGATCGGGCTGGCCCAGTTCGCCAAGCGGAAAGGCGATCCGTACCAGCTCATGGTCATGGACAGCGTGACCATGCTGGGCGGCATCGTGAACAACAAGTCGCCGGTCGACCTGTCGACGCTCACGCCCGTGGCCGGGCTGAGCCGTGGGCCGAGCGCGATCGTGGTGGCGAAGAAGTCGCCGTACCAGGACCTGAAGTCGCTGCTCGACGCGATGGAGGCCAAGCCTCGCAGCGTCAAGTGGACGGGCGGCTCCCTCGGCGGGCCCGGTCAGATGACGGTGGCGGGCCTGGCCAAGGGCAGGGGCGTCGCGGCCAAGGACATCAACTTCGTGCCCACGGCGGGCGGCGGCGAGTCGATGAACCTCCTGCTCAGCGGCGCCGCCACGGTGGGCATCGACACCGTCGCGGAGCTGCGCCCCCAGATCGACGCGGGCGAGCTCAAAGTGCTCGCGGTGGACTCCGAGCAGCGGGTGCAGGCGGTGGACGCGCCCACGATGAAGGAGCTGGGCCTGGCCGGCGAGGCGGTCTCCACGCTGGCCGGCGTGCTCGCTCCGGCCGGGCTGACCAAAGAGCAGCAGCAGGACGTGATCGGCCTGCTCGACAAGGTGCGCCAGACGCCCTGCTGGAAGAAGGTCTTGGAGCGCAACAACTGGACCGAGGACTGGCGGCCGGGCGCGGAGTTCGGCGAGGTCCTGGCCCAGCAGCGCACGCAGGTCACCGCCATCCTCGGTGAGCTGGGGCTCGGCAAGTGACGCAGCGGATCGTCTCGGCCGGCTTCCTGCTGGCGGCCGTGGTCGTGCTCGCCCAGGCGTTCGCGATCCCGCTGGGAGACGGCTATCAGGCGGTCGGGCCGCGTGCGTTCCCGCTGCTCGTGGGCGGCGGGCTGGCCGTGGTGGCGGTCATCGGGGTCGTCCAGGCGTTCCGGGCGCCGGAGGACTCCTCGGAGGAGACGCACTGGCCGTCGGTGCTGATGCTGGTGGGCGCGCTGGCGGGCTACGCGCTGCTCCTCGTGCCGGCCGGCTACTGGCAGGCCACGACGGTGTTCTTCGCCGTCGTCGCCAGGGTGCTGGGCAGCCGGCGGCTGGTTCGTGACGTACTGGTGGGGCTGGTGCTGGCGCTGGCCACGCACTTCCTGTTCGACCGGCTCCTCGGCATCGCGCTGCCGCCGGGCCTGATCAGATTGGCGATCTGAGATGGACGTGCTCGGCAACCTGCTCGACGGGTTCGGCCACGCCCTGAGCCTGCAGAACCTGCTGCTGGCCGTGCTCGGCGTCACCCTGGGCACGCTGGTGGGCGTGCTGCCCGGGCTCGGGCCCGCGACCACCATCGCGTTGCTGCTGCCGCTGACGTTCGTGTTCGACCCGGTGGGCGCGTTCGTGATGTTCGCCGGGATCTACTACGGCGGCATGTACGGCGGCTCCACGACCGCGATCCTGCTCAACATCCCGGGCGAGACGGCCTCGATCCCCACGACGCTCGAGGGCTATCCGATGGCCAGGCGGGGCCGGGCGGGCGCGGCGCTGGCGACGGCGGCCATCGGCTCGTTCGTGGCGGGCACGATCTCCACGGTCGTCATCACGTTCCTGGCCCCCGGCATGTCGAACATCGCCAAGCTGATCCAGCCGGCCGAATACTTCTCGATCATGGTGCTCGCGTTCGTGACGGTCACCTCGCTGATGGGCGACTCGATCGTACGGGGGCTGTCGAGCCTGTTCCTCGGCCTGGTGATCGGGATGGTGGGCATCGACCAGATGACCGGGCAGCCGCGCTTCGCGTTCGGGGTCCCGGAACTGTACGAAGGGCTGTCGGTGGTGGCGGTCGCGGTCGGGCTGTTCGCGGTGGCGGAGGCGGTCTCCACCGCCGCCGCGCGGCACCGGCCCGCACAGGCGCCGGTCACGGTGGCCGGAAAGGTCGGGATGACGCGGGAGGACTGGGGCAGGTCGTGGCGGCCGTGGCTGCGCGGGACCCTGTTCGGGCTGCCCATCGGATCTCTGCCGGCCGGCGGGGCCGAGTTGCCGACGTTCCTGAGCTACAACGTCGAAAAGCGGCTGTCCAAGCACAAGGAGGAGTTCGGGCAGGGAGCCATCGAGGGGGTGGCCGGGCCTGAGGCGGCCAACAACGCGGCGTTCTCGGGTGTGCTGGTGCCGCTGCTCACGCTCGGCATTCCGACGTCGGCCACGGCGAGCATGCTGCTGATCGCGTTCCAGATCTACAACGTGCAGCCTGGGCCGCAGCTCTTCGACCAGCAGCCGGTGCTGGTGTGGACGCTGATCGCGAGTCTTTATATCGGGAATGTGATGCTGCTGGTGCTGAACCTGCCGTTGATCCGGGTGTGGGTGAAGCTGCTCAGCGTGCCGGCCGCGCTGCTGACGGCGGCGATCCTGACGTTCGCGACGCTGGGGGTCTACTCGATCTCGCAGAGCGTGTTCGAGGTGCTGGTGGCCTACGGGTTCGGGCTGCTGGGGTGGGTGTTGCACCGGGCCCGGTATCCGGTGGCTCCCTTGATTTTGGGGGCGGTGCTGGGGCCGTTGATGGAGGTGCAGTTCCGGCGGGCGCTGGCGTTCAGCGAGGGTGACCCCTCCGTCTTCGTGACGCGGCCGGTGTCGCTGGCGATCCTGCTCGTTGCGGCGGGTTGCCTGGTGGGGCCGGTGCTGTTGCGCCGCCGCGCGAAGGAGCCCGTCCGGGCTGCTTGAGGAGACATGCCCGTGCAGGGACCCGGTCGGACGACATGCCCGTGCAAGGACCCAATCGGACGACGTGCGCGATGAGAGGCACGCCGAGCCGAGCGGGTCCTGCGGGGCGGGTCCGCGGTGTGCGGGCGGAAGCGTCAGGCGATGGCGGCGGCGATGCGGTCGGCGGCCTCGGCGACGGGGATCTCCGACCTCTCGCCGGAGACCCGGTCGCGGAGCTCCACGACGCCCTGCGTCAGCCCGCGCCCGACCACCACGATCGTCGGCACCCCGAGCAGCTCGGCGTCCTTGAACTTCACGCCCGGCGACACCTGCGGCCGGTCGTCCACCAGGACGCGCAGCCCGCGCGACTCCAGCTCCGCGCCCAGCTCCAGGGCCGCCTCGACCTGGTGCTCCTTGCCCGTGCCGACGATGTGCACGTCGGCCGGGGCGACCTCGCGCGGCCACACCAGCCCGAGCGCGTCGTAGGCCTGCTCGGCGATGACCGCCACGGCGCGCGAGACGCCGACGCCGTAGGAGCCCATCGTGATGCGGATCGGCTTGCCGTCGGGGCCGAGGGCGTCGAGGCCGGCGGCGTCGGCGTATTTGCGGCCGAGCTGGAAGATGTGGCCGATCTCGATGCCCCGGTCGATGGACAGCTCCGCGCCGCAACGGGGGCAGGGGTCCCCGGCGCGCACCTCGGCGGCCTCGATCGTGCCGTCAGGGATGAAGTCGCGGCCCGCGACCACGTCGGCGGCGTGCTTGCCCGCCTCGTTGGCCCCGGTCACCCAGGAGGTGCCGGTGACCACGCGGGGGTCGACGAGGTAGCGGATGCCGAGCTCGCGCAGGACCTGCGGCCCGATGTAGCCGCGGACGAGGCCGGGGTGCTTGGCGAAGTCGGCGGCCTCGAAGATGGCGGGCTCGCCGGGCGCCAGCGCCGCCTCCAGGCGCTTGAAGTCCACCTCGCGGTCGCCCGGAACGCCGATGATGAGCGTCTCGATCTTGTCGGAGCCCGGCGTCGTGATCTTGACGACGACGTTCTTCAACGTCTCGGCGGCGGTGATGGACAGGCCGTGGTGCTCGTTGACGTACGACACCAGCGACTCGATGGTCGGCGTGTCCGGCGTGTCCAGGACCTTCAGCGGGGGCAGGTCGTCGTATGAGCGGGCGGCGGGCGCCGTCGTGGTGACGGCCTCGGCGTTGGCCGCGTAGCCGCAGGAGTGGCAGGCCACGAACGTGTCCTCGCCGGTGGGCGTGGGCGCCAGGAACTCCTCCGACGCCGAGCCGCCCATCGCCCCGGACTGGGCGAACACGATCTTGTAGTGGATGCCGAGCCGGTCGAACGTCCGGATGTAGGCCTCGCGGTGCTGCTCGTAGGAGCGCTTGAGGCCATCGTCGTCGAGGTCGAACGAGTAGGAGTCCTTCATGAGGAACTCGCGGCCCCGCAGGATGCCCGCCCTGGGCCTGGCCTCGTCGCGGTATTTGGTCTGGATCTGGTAAAGGGTGACCGGATAATCCTTGTAGGAGGAGTATTCGCCCTTGACCATGTCGGTGAAGAGCTCCTCGTGCGTGGGACCGAGGAGGTAGTCGGCGCCCTTGCGGTCCTGGAGCCTGAACAGCGTGTCGCCGTATTCGGTCCAGCGGCCGGTGGCCTCGTAGTATTCGCGGGGCAGCAGGGCGGGGAAGAGCACCTCCTGGGCGCCCATCCGGTCCATCTCCTCGCGGACGATCCTGGTGACGTTTTCCAGCACCATCTTGCCCAGGGGCAGCCAGGAGTAGATCCCGGGCGCCACGCGGCGGACGTAGCCGGCGCGGACCAGGAGCTTGTGGCTCGGCACTTCCGCGTCTGCCGGGTCGTCCCGCAGGGTGCGAAGAAACAACGACGACATGCGCAGCAACACGGCTACTCCTTGCTCGAACCTGGATGTGGAGGACTACAGGCTATCGACTCGGAGCGACCACGCGCTCGCGCTTATCCACAGGCTCAGACCGTCAGGGGGAGCCAACCGGTCACGAGGGCCGCCAGGAGGATCGTGAGCAGGCCCGCGAAGACCACCGACAGCGCCATCGCGCGCACCCGCGCCCGGGCGTTCCTTCGCAGCACGAGCACCAGCGCGATCGACAGCAGCCCGGCCACCAGCGCGGGCATCGGCCAGAACGACTGCCCGCCGTCGATGAGCCCGGGCGTCGCGCGGTCCGCCACGTCCGCGATCAGCGCCGCGCCGAGCGCGCCCGCCGCGAGGTCGCCCCAGGCGTCGTCCCTGCGGGTGACGTACGCCAGCAGGCCCAGGCCGACGAGCAGGGCGAGGGTCCAGTTGAGCCCGGCGGCGCTGCCACCGATGACGTCGAAGGCGAGGTCGCCGCGCATCGTGCTCGCGCCCATGGCCGCGACCAGCGTGGAGACCGCCGCCAGGAACGTCGTCACGAGCGCCCACCCGAACCCCGACGCCCTGACCCCGACGACCACGGACAGGGCGAGATAGACGTACGGGTCGTAGAGCCGGCCGACCCATTCGGGGTCGCGGCCGGAGATGAGCATGCCGACGAGCCCGACGGCGAGTCCGCCGAGGAAGGCCGCCACGAGATGACGTTCGATGCCGCGCTGCCGCCGGTCGTACTCGGCGAAGTCGGCATAGTCGATTGCGGTGTTGTCCATCTCCATTCCCTGGTCAACCCACCTGTGGGGCGCTTCTAGGGATGACCACAATCAGACTATGTAACCCTCCCAAAAAGGCAAATTTCGGTCATAACGCCGCTAACAAGCAATCGCTTGGTTAACATGTTCCCCGTGTCGCTTCCCGATGAGCTCCGCGCCGTCGTCCGTGACTATCTCGCCGGCCGTCCCGGCGCGCCGTGGCAGGCGTTCGCGCGCGACGTGGGCGTCGCGGGGCTGCTCGTCCCCGAGGAACACGGCGGAGCAGGATGCGGGCCCGCCGAGATGGCCGCCGTGGCGGAGGAGCTTGGGCGGGTCCTGTCGCCCCATCCGTTCCTGCAGTCGGCGGTGATGGCCGTCGAGGCGATCAAGGCGAGCGGGGCGTTCGCGCTGCTGCCCGAGCTGGCCGCGGGCGCGACGACCGCGACCGTGGTGCTGCCGGGGGACGGGGACCTGCGGCTGGAGGGCAACCTGCTCACGGGTGTGGTCCCGTACGCGCTCGAAGGCGACCTGGTGTTCGTCTACGCCGGCGGGCTGCTGCTGGACGCCGCGCCCACGCGGCGGGAGCCGCATCGGACCATGGACGAGAGCAGGCCGCTGACGCGGCTGACGTTCGAGAGCGTCCCGGTACGGCGCCTCGGCGACGGCGCCGCGTGGGCCCGCGTGCGGGACCTCGGCATCGCCGCGCTGGCCGCCGAGCAGGTGGGCGGGGCGGCGCGGTGCCTGGAGATGGCGGTCGAGCACGCCACGCGCCGGCGGCAGTTCGGGCGGCCGATCGGGTCGTTCCAGGCGATCAAGCACAAGCTGGCCGACGTGCTGCTCCTGGTGGAGTCGGCCAGATCGGCGGCCGGGGCGGCGGCCCGCGACGGGGTGTTCGCGGCGATCGCGGGGTCGTACTGCACGGAGGCCTATCTGACGGCGGCGGGCGAGAACATCCAGGTCCACGGCGGGATCGGGATCACCTGGGAGCACCCCGCGCACCGCTACTTCAAGCGGGCCACCTCAGACGCGCAGCTCTTCTGCCCGCCCGAGGCCCACCGCGCCCGGCTCGCGGCTCACATCTTCGGATAACCCCGCACTTCCACACGCCGGCCGCTCCCGCGGCGGGCTACCCGCCCAGCAGCTCTTCCCAGGGATGGCGGGCGTTGGTCCGGCGGGTGGTGTCGAGGGCCTCGGCCAGGCGCCAGAACCCGGGACGGGCGCGTACGGTGGCCCGGCCCATCGGGTCGATCGCCCGCAGCTCGAAGCGCACGCCCATCACGTCGAGCACCGCCGAGCCGGCGCCGCCCGGACCCACCTCGGTGACGAGCGAGCCGTCGTAGCCGGGGTCGCGCACCTGCTCGGCCAGCAGGCTGGCCACCTCCGACGCGTATGGGCCGTCGCGCCACTCGATGTGCCAGCTGTGGTCGGAACCGCGCCACCAGGTCAGGTCGCGGCACGACTCGATGAAGTCCGCCTCGGTCGCGAGCGCGGCCATCACCCGGCCGAACGCCTCATACCGGCGGGCACTCGTGAGCGAGAGATCGTCGTCGCCGTGATCGGGGACGGCACCATCCTTCGGCCGCCGTAGCGCGTGCTTCCGCTTCACAGGCACCCACTCTGATCGCGCGGCACCCTTCCCGCAAGTCTTCGCTGCTGATACTCTCTACCAAGCGAGCGCTTGGTTCACTATTTTGCCGGAGGCGCGATGACGTCCCTACGGATCAGCCTGGGGTACGAACTAGAGGTTCGCGGTCGCACTCGCGAAGTCGAGCAGCAGGCGTTCCAGAACGTGATCGAACAGGTCGCGCTGGGCGATCGGCTGGGCTTCGACACCGCCTGGTTCGTGGAGCACCACTTCACCAGAGGCTTCTCCCATTCCTCAGCCCCCGACCTGGTCCTGGCCGCCATCTCCCAGCGCACTGAGCGCATCCACCTGGGGCTGGGCGTGGTGCTGCTGCCGTTCCAGTCCCCCATCCGCACGGCCGAGCGCGTCGCCACGCTGGACGTGCTGAGCGGCGGGCGGGTGGAGTTCGGGACCGGGCGAGGGGCCTCGCCACTGGAGTACCAGGCGTTCCAGCGGCCGTTCGAGAAGTCGCGGCAGATCTGGGAGGACTCGCTGGAGGCCACACTGGCCATCTGGCGGGCGGACGGCGAGCCGATCAGCCGGTCCAACGAGTTCTTCGAGATCCCCGACGTGGCCGTCTACCCGCGCCCCGCGCAGCGGCCGCATCCACCGGTGTGGGTGGCGTCCACCTCGCTGGAGGGCTATCTGGCGGCGGCCAGGCACGGATACAACCTGCTGGGCATGACGATGCTCAAGGGCATCGACGACGTAGCCGCCGACATAGCGAAATATCGAGAATGTCTGGCGGAGCATGGCTTCGACCCCGCCAGCCGCCGGATCGCCCTCATGATCCCCTGGTTCGTCGCGCCCACCCGGGACGAGGCCACCGCCACGGCCGCCGACCCCGTCCTGTGGTACATCCGGCGCCAGGTCAACCTCGTCACCCCGCCCGACTACTACGACGCCCGCCACGCCACGCACCGCGTGCTGGGGCAGCTCGCGGCCGGGCTGCCGCCCGAGGAGGCGATGGCCACACTGCGTGAGCACCTGATGGTCGTGGTGGACGACGTGGAGGGCTCGCGCAAGGCCCTGGCCAGGATCGCCGAGGCCGGTGCCACGGATCTCATCATCCAGGCCCAGGTCGGCGGCCTGGCGCACGAGCGGGTGTGCGACTCGATGACGCTGTTCATGACCGAGGTGGTGCGTTGATGGCCCGCTGGCTGACACGGGACGATCTCGGGGGCGCGGCGCACTCCGCCACCGGCCTCCTGCTCGTCTCCCCCGACGTGTCGAGCGTCTTCCCGCTGGGCCGGGCCGACCGCGCGGCCGCCGCCGAGCTGACCGGGGCGGCGCTGCGGGCCGCCGGAGCCGGCGAACGGGACCGCGTCGTGGTGGCCCTCGCCGAGCCCGCGAGTGCGCTCTGGACCGCCGCCGCGGCGGACGTGGCCCAGGCCGCCGCCTGCGTGGAACCGCGCGGCCGGATGCGCCTGCACCACGCGCTGTCCGCGCTGAAGGCGACCACGCTGGTCGCCACCCCGACGGGCGCGATGGACTTCCTGGCCCGCCTGCATCTGGAGTTCCTGCTGGACCCACTGGACCTCGGGCTCAGGAACATCGTCCTGACCGGGGAGATCGCCTCGAAGCGGACGCTCGGCCACCTGGCCGGCGAGTTCGCGGCGCGGGTCACGGAGGTGTACGCGAGCCCGTTCGGCGGCACGCCGCTGGCCTGGCGGGCGGCCGAGGAGGACCCGCTCACGCCGCTCGCGGACGACTTGCTGGGGCTGGCGGCGCTGGACAAGGACGCAGCCCCCGATTCGGCGGCGGCGCCGGCCGAGCTGGTCGTCACCCCGCGCGGCCACTCCACGCTCGGCGACGCCGTGCTCAGGACCGGGCAGGTCGCCAGGCTGGGCGGCGCGGGCATTTCGGCGCCCGCTCACACCGTGGGCGAGCACGTGCTGGTCAGAGGGGTGTGGCTGGCGCTGCCCCGGATCGAGAAGGCGCTGTCCAAGATCGACGGCGTGGCCGGCTGGGACCTCGCGATCAGCAGGCAGGGCACGCTGGACGCGGCCGTGCTCACGGTGACGTTCAACCGGGAGAGCCTGGTCGGCAACCCCATGTGGCGATCGCGGATCCAGCAGGCCGTCCAGGCGCTGACCCCCATATCGATCACCGTGAAGATCGCCCAGGAGGTCTCGGAAACGCCCCTCGCCGGCACCGTGAACGACCTGCGCGGTCACCACTTGGGCAGGGACCGGGCTCTCATCACCTAGGGGGCGATGCGATGGCACCGATGCCGGACTGGGGGACGCTCCCCCGCATGCTGCGCGACCAGGCCGACCGGCACCCCGATGCCACGGTGATCGCCGAGGGCGGCACGCGGGTGACGATGTCCGAGCTGAGGACGGCGGCCGCCGAGATCGCCCGCGGCCTCATCGCCCTGGGCGTCGGCCCCGGCGATCGGGTGGCGATGTGGGGGCTCAACTCCGCGTATTGGGTGGCACACGCGTTCGGGATCTGGGACGCGGGCGCCGTGATCGTGCCGCTCTCGTCCCGGTTCAAGGGCATCGAGGCGGCGCAGCTGATCGAGAAGACGGGGGCTCAGGTGCTGATCACCGGTGCCGGCCCGGCCGCCGTCCCGCTGGCCGATCTCCTCCCGCCGCTTCCCCTCCTGCGCCGCACCATCCCCCCGGCCGCGGAGTTACGTTCCTTGGGTACGCGGGTCCCCGCGCGGGAGGCCGAGGACCGGGCGCTCGCCATCCGCCCTGACGACCTGTGCGAGATCATGTCCACGTCGGGCACCACCGGCACGCCCAAGGGCGTCATGCTGGACCACGACCAGGTCCTGCGCGGCTACTGGGACTGGTCCGAGATCGTCACCCTCGACGAGCGCGACCGCTACCCGATCATCGCCCCCTTCAGCCACGGGTTCGGGCTGAACGCCGGGCTCATCGCCTGTGTGCTGCGCCGGGCCACGATGCTGCCGATCCCGATCTTCACTCCGGACGCCCTGATGTCGCTGGTCTCCGCCGAGCGCGTCACCGTGCTGGCCGGGCCGCCCACGCTGTTCCACCGGATCCTGGACGAGCTCGACCGCGCCTCCTGGGACGTGTCGTCGCTGCGCGTGGCCATCTGCGGCGCCGCCGCCGTCCCCGCGACCCTCATCACCCGGCTGGCCGAGCGGGTCGGGCTGGAGCGGATGATCAACGCGTACGGGCTGATGGAGGGCACGGTCGTGTCCATGACCAGGGCCGGCGACCCCATCGACGTGATCGCCAACACCACCGGCAGGCCCGTGCCCGGCATCGAGGTCAAGATCGTCGACGACGACGGCAAAGAGGTCGCGACCGGCGAGCGTGGCGAGATCCTGCAGCGTGGGTACGGCGTGATGCGCGGCTACTGGAACGAGCCCGTCAGGACGGCCGAGGTCGTCGACGCGGACGGCTGGCTGCACACGGGCGACGTCGGCGTGCTGGACGAACGCGGGAACCTCGCCATCGTGGACCGCAAGAAGGAGCTCTACATCGTCAACGGCTTCAACGTCTCGCCTGCGGAGGTGGAGTCGCTGCTGCTGCGCGAGGGCTCCCTGGCGCAGGCCGCGGTCGTCGGCGTGCCCGACCCGGGCACGGGCGAGGCGGGGGTGGCGTACGTGGTCCCCCGGCCGGGCGCGACGGTGACCCCCGACGCCGTGCTCGCCTGGGCCAAGGCCAACATGTCCAACTACAAGGTCCCCAAGCGGGTCGTCGTGGTCGACGCCCTCCCGGCCAACGTCAACGGCAAGATCGACAAACTGACCCTCCGCGCCCGCGCCGCGACTGCGGAGTAGGCCCGAGCGACGCGGTGCGGGCTCGCGGAAGGGCGTGGCGCGAGGTGCGGGCGCGCCGGACGGTGTGGCGCGCGGGACGGCGTAGCGCGGGGGCGGGCGCGTGGATGGAAGCTGGGTGACGCTGGCCGGGAGCGGGTAAGTTAGTAGTGCGCCCTTTGCCCCAGGAGCTGCCATGTTGCGCCTGCTGGCCGGAGAGGCCGCACGTAGATTCGGGGGGCGCGCGGCCGTGGTCACCGGCACCACCCGCCTGACCTTCGCCGACCTGGACCGGCTCTCGGATCACGTGGCCGCCGGGCTCGCCCATCGCGGCGCCAGGATCGGCGACGTCGTGGTTCTCGCCCTACCCGACGGCCCCGAGTTCGTGATCTGCTACGTCGCCGCCGCCAAGATCGGCGCGGTGACCGCGGGCACCGGGACGGAACGCCTCGAACTGCTGGCCATGCTGAACCCGGCGCTGGTCATCACCGCACCCCGCGTGCTGCCGTCGCTCCCCGGGCTCGACGTGGTGACGTTGCCCGTGGACGACGGCGACCGCGCACGCCAGCCCTATGACCCGGCGCGGCTCGGAGGCCTGCCCAGGGCCGAGCCGCCACCGCCGCCGTTCCCGCCCGATCCGAGCCGCCCGGTGGTGATCACGTTCACCTCGGGCAGGACCGGACCGCCGAAGGGCGTGGTGTTCGGCGAGCGCCAGCTCGAGGCGATCCGCGCCCACGGAGCGGGCGCCCGCTGGGGTACGGGCGAGGCGCGTCTGGTGCCGCACCCGCTCGGCCGGCTCGGGTTCGCCACCAGGCTCCCGGTGTTCCTGCAGACCGGGCGGACCTGCCACGTCCTGCCCAAGTGGAGCGTGGAGGGCGCCACGCGGGTGCTGCGCGAGCACGGGATCGGCGTGCTGCAGGGCAGCCCGTACCAGCTGTCGCGCGTCCTGGACTGCGGCGAGAACCTCCCGGACCTGGCCCTCGTCCTGTCCGGCGGCGCCCCCGCCGCGCCCGAGCTGATCAGGGCATTGCGCGCCCGGTACGGCGTGCCGGTCTGCAACCGCTACGTCTGCACCGAAGCCGGGCTCGGCCTCGGCACGCGCCCCGACGACCCTCCTGAGGACGCCGAGGCGAGCGTCGGCAAGCCGCGCAGCGGCGTGGACGTGTCGATCAGGGACGAAGAGGGGCGGGTCCTGCCACACGAGCAACCGGGGGAAGTACTTCTCCGTTCAGAAGCGGTCATGAGCGGCTACGTTGGCAACAGCACCGATCAACCGGTTTTCGCCAAGGACGGGTTCGTCCGCACCGGCGACCGGGGATACATCGATCACACTGGCCGGTTGCACCTAGAGGGACGTGTGCCCTGGGCAGCCGGGTCTTAGGAGGCAGCGTGGCGTTGCGTGTGGCGGTCATCGGTTCGGGCCCCGCCGGGATCTACACGGCCGAGGCCCTGGTCAAGCAGTCGTTGGAGCCCGTGCGGGTCGACGTGCTCGAACGCCTGCCCACTCCGTACGGGCTGGTCAGATACGGCGTCGCGCCCGACCACACCTCCATCAAGTCGATCGCGAACTACCTGCGGAGGGTGCTGGAGCTGCCCGAGGTCCGCTTCCTCGGCGGCGTCACGCTCGGCCCGCACGTGTCGGTCGAGGACCTGCTCGGCAGCTATGACGCGGTGGTCTACTGCACCGGGGCGATGGTCGACAGGAAGCTCGGCATCCCGGGCGAGGACCTGCCGGGCAGCGTGGCCGCGACCGACTTCGTCAACTGGTACTGCGGACACCCCGACGTCGATCCCGGCAGGTTCACGCTGGACAGCCCCGAGGTCGCCGTGATCGGCGTCGGGAACGTGGCCGTGGACGTCGTCCGCGTCCTGGCCAAGACCGCCGACGAGCTGCGCGCCACCGACGTGCCGCACGATGTGCTCGAACGCCTCTCCGAGAGCCAGGTCAAGGCGATTCACATGGTGGGCCGCCGCGGCCCCGAGCACGCCAAGTTCACTCTGAAAGAGCTGCGCGAGCTGGGCGACCTGGCGAACGCCGACGTCTGCGTACGCCCCGACGAGGCCGTCGTCCTGGGCGGCGATTTCCCGCGCCAGGTCCAGGGCAACATCAAGGTCCTGCAGTCGTGGGCCGCCCGCGAGCCGGTCGGCCGCCCGCGCCGGCTCGACGTGCGATTCTGGCTGCGGCCCGTGGAAATCCTCGGCGCCGAGCGGGTCGAGGGGCTCAAGCTCGAACGCACCCGCCTGTCGGAAGAGGGCCGCGTGGTGGGCACGGGCGAGTTCGAGACACTGCCGGTGGGCATGGTGCTGCGCTCGGTCGGCTACCAGAGCGTGCCGCTGCCCGGGGTGCCGTTCTCGGAGCAGACCATGACCGTGCCGAACGAGGCCGGGCGGATACGCGAGCGCGAATACGTGGCAGGCTGGCTCAAACGCGGTCCCACCGGGGTGATCGGCACCAACAAGTCGGACGCCGCGGAAACCGTCCGCACGCTCCTGGCCGACCTGGAGGGCCGCGAACGCGTGGCCGCCGAGTCGATCGACGCGCTGCTGGCCGAACGGGGCGTGCGTCCTGTGACCTACGCTGAGTGGCTGGCCATCGAGGCGGCCGAGACCGAGCTGGCCAGATCGCTCGGGCGCGGCGAACGCGTCAAGCTCGTCGGATTGGAGACCATGCTCCGTGCCTGTCGTCCCTGACGTGCCGCCCGGGTTCGCGGAGACCTACCGGGCGCAGCAGGACCGCTACCCGGCCGCCGAGGCCGGGTGGCAGCCGGTCCACACCGTCTACGTCCCCGCCGACCGGTTCTCCGCCCACACGGTCACGGAGTGGCGCGATCACGCGCTGTCCCTGGTCAAGGCGCATCTGGCGGGGCCTGATGAGCTCGGCGCGGTCTTCGGGGCGCCCGGCCGGCTGGCGGCGGCCGTACACGAGAAGGTGCTGCGCAAGCTCTCGACCGAGCCGATCGAGGACCTGCGCGTCGACTTCGAGGACGGGTACGGCGTGCGCCCTGACTCCGTCGAGGACGGGCACGTGGAGCAGGCCGCCGCGGCGGTGGCCTCGATGCACGCCGCCGGGGGGTTGCCGCGGCGGTGGGGGCCGCGGGTGAAGTCGTTCGCGGACGGCGATCCCCGGCGGTCGGTGCGCACGCTCGGCGCGTTCCTCACGGGAGTCGTGGAGCGGGTGGGCGAGTTGCCCGCCGGGTTCACCGTGACCTTCCCGAAGGTCCTCATGGAGGCCTACCTCGGGCAGTTCGCGGGCGTGCTGCAACGGTTCGAGGCTCGGCTGGGGGTGCGGCTGCGGTTCGAGATGCAGGTGGAGGCGCCGCAGACGCTGCCTTTCCTGCGCGCCGAGCTGGTCCAGTCGCTGGGCGGACGCCTGGCGGCAGCGCATTTCGGGGTGTTCGACTACACGGCCGCGCTCGGGCTGCCGCCGCACGAGCAGCGGCTCGACCATCCGGCCTGCGACCACGCCCGGCACGTGATGCAGACCGCCTTCGCCGGTACGGGGGTCGAACTCTCGGACGGGTCGCTGGCCGCCTCGCCCGCCTCGAACCGGCCGCAGGACGTCCACGCGCTGTGGCAGCGGCACGCCGAGCTGGTCGCGCACTCGCTGCGGCACGGGTTCTACCAGGGGTGGGACATGCATCCGTCGCACCTGGTGAGCCGGTTCGCCACCGTCTACGCCTTCCACCTGGCCCACTACGACGCCTACCGGAAACGGGTCAGCGCATGGGAGGAGCAGCGGGAGGCCGGGGAGGGCGTCATGGACGAGCCGGCCACGATCCGCACGCTGGCGGCCGCCCTGCGCCGCGCCGACGCCGCCCTGCCCTGACGCGCCCCGGTCAGTCGCGTTCGACCAGGGCGCGCCACTGGCGTACCAGCCGCCACTCCACCGGGTCCGACCAGCTCGCCCGGACCGCGGAACCGACGTGGAAGGCGCGGATGCCGTAGTCGAGCAGGGCCGGGACGTGAGCCGGGCGCAGGCCGCCGCCGGCGAGGACGATCGAGCCGTCGCCTGCCTCGGCCCGGGCCTTCAGCACCGCCAGCCCCTCACCGACCCCCGAGGGCGAACCCGAGGTGAGCACGGTCGCGAGATTCGGCAGTAAACGCACGGCCCGCCAGGACGCCTGGGTGTCGGCCGCGTGATCCACGGCCCGGTGGAAGGTCCACGGAAGCGGCGACACGGCGTGGATCAACGCTTCGGTGGCCGCCAGATCGACGGCCCCCGCGTGGTCGAGGAACCCGAACACGAACCCCGCGGCCCCCGCCTGCGCCAGCGCCTTGGCCTCCCGGCTCAGGCGGTCCAGCACGTGGGCGTCGGCGGTGAAGTTGGCGTCGCAGCGGAGCATCACCATCTGGGGGAGCGGGCACTCCGCGGCGATCGCGGCAACCGTCTCTGGGGATGGGGTCAGCCCGTCGGCCGCCATGTCGGTGACGACCTCCAGCCGGTCGGCTCCGCCCTGTTCGGCGGCCACGGCGTCGCGCACGTTCAGCGCGATCACCTCGAGCAGGGATCCGGTCATGCAGGAGAGGTTATAGGGTGCTCTGCACCTTTCCGCCGCGAAGTGGGCAGAAGGCCCCGGCCACGGGCCCGACGACGAGACGGCGCCGAAGGACGGGCCGACCGCTCCCCGGCGAGGTGCGTACGTCCTTCAAAGGGCCCGCAGGCGCGTGTTCTCCACGGCTCGTGCCCCGGGGGGAGGCCGAGGCGGCCGGGAGGCGTCTGGGTGGGACAGGAGCCCGGCCCCGGGCATGCGAGGCCGGGGCCGGGCACATGGGGGGTGCGCTAGGCGCTGATCAGCTCCGCGAGCGTGAGATCGCGGAAGGCCGTGGTGGGCAGGTCCGCCGAGGAGCGCTGGAAGAGCGCACCGGAAGAGCGGTGCTGGAGATCCACCGTACGGACGTGCCGGAAGCCGCGGCTGCGGTAGTAGTGCTGCAGCCGCGGGTTGGCCTTGGCGCAGTCCAGCCGCAGCCACGGCAGCCCGGCGGCGTACGCCGAGGCGCAGGCCCAGTCCAGGAGTGCGTCGCCGAGGCCGCTGCCGGACCACGGCCGGGCCACGGCCAGCTTGTGGACGTAGAGCGCGGCGCCCGGGTCATCGGCCGCAGTCCAGAACTCGGGGTCCGCGTGGTCGTCGAGAGCTATGGTGGCTACCGGCGGGGCCGACGCATCTGGGTCGAGATATCTGAGCTCGTCGTCGAGCACGAAGAGCACCCGCTCCTCGATGAGCGGCTCGATCCGCTCGGGGCCGAACCCGTTGCGGGGCCACTGCCGCACCCCCCGCGCATAGAGCCACTCAGCGGTGTCCGCGAGCAGCGTGAGTACGCCGGGAAGGTCTGCGGGTTCCGCTCTGCGGAGTGCGAGCGGGTGCAGCATGGTTGTCGCGTTTGTGTGCATAATACAACTCCGTTGCGATGGGTGTCCGCGCGAGCGCATAGCGTGATGGCGCAATGTCGCGGAAGGCCGAAATGGGGCCTCGCCCCGATATATATGGATAAATGGCGATTTAGGGGAGTATGCACGACTCCCCTAGGCCAGCGAGGCGGCTATTTCTCGCTGCGCCCGGCCGGCGAAATCACCCCTTCATCCGAGCCCTTCAGCGGCGATCGAGCTCGTATCTGATCAAATGTTTGTCGGCGGGCAGCACCGACACCGCGACACGCACCGGCATGTCGGCCCCGTCGTAACCGACTCGGACATACACCATGACAGGCGTGCCGAGCTCGAGTTGGAGGCGCTCGGCCTCCTCCTGGTTGGGCATGCGGGCCCAGATGTCGTCCACGACGCGCACCTGCGCATGACCCAACTCCTCCAGCACCCGGTTCGCCCCTCGCGCGATGTCTCCGGGCCTGGCGATTTCGGAGTCGGCAACCAGGTCACGGGGGAAATAGGAATCGTTGGTGTTGTACGGCTGGCCGTCCACGAAACGCAGACGGCGTCTCACCACCGCTAATTCCCCATCCGCCAACTCCAGCCTGCTGGCGATCTCCTCTACCGGAGACACCGTCAGGACCTCGATGTACTGGCTTGGCGCACGCCCTTCCTGTGCCACGGCGTAGGCGAAGGCCTCCCGCAGTTCCCCACTGGGTTGCGGCTCCAGCTCCCGCTGCGGATAGATCAGCAGCGGCCTGCGGTCTCTGACCACGGTCCCGCGCCGCGGCGTGCGCGTGACGAGCCCTTCGTTGACGAGCTCTCCGAGGGCCAGCCGAACCGTGTTCCTGCTCACCCCGTGGTCTTCCATGAGCTGCGCCTCGGTCGGCAGCTGTGCCCCGGGGCCGAGGACACCCGAGTAGATGGCTCGTCGCAACTCCGCAGCCACCTGCTGATACAGCACCGACCTTGCCACTTTCACCCCTTTTGTTCCAACAATTTAGACGATCTGGTTCTAGCAGGCCACAACCCCTTGACCGAACCCCCTCCAGCGGCCCATCATCCATTCGTTGGTACAAATCCATCTAAAGGCCGGTGAGGGGGTGAAGGCCAGTGTTGCCGGTCCGCACGGGTACGCCGTACCTGCCCTGGCATGACCCTCGCGACGCAACACGTTTACTGCGTTACGTGTTGCATCGCCAGCGGTTCACCCACACCTACCAGAGCAATGGCGACGGAATGTCCGTGCACTCGGTGTTGACTGAGCTGACCGTGTGGTGCGATGACGGATCCTTTGTCTGGAATGAGGAGGGTGGCGCCCCCGTCACGCACCCCATCGATGACCCGGTTGGTGCAGCTCGACGCATCGCCGCACGTTGCCGGCAGCAGGAGCCTTCACGCTCCCCCATCGACTCCGTGCGCGAATCCACGGTCTAGGACTCCATCCCTCGCCGGAGTCCTGGCGCCGTCGCGCACGGGGCAGGAAGCGCGTCCTGGCGGGTCCCCCACGCCCGCCAGGGCGCGCTTTCCTCCGAGGAACCACCAACGGATCTCTTCCTCCCGACAGGGGCCTGCCGCGTACGGCGGCGGCGCCCGGACGGCAGGCAGGACCATGACCCGTGACCGCGTGGCCACGCCCGTCTCCAAGTCCCGTCCGTTCACGTCCGCCGCCAAGATCGAGCCGTCCACGTTGACGCCTACTGCTTCATCATCAACCCTCAGAGCCCAGCCTGGGGGCAGCTTCGCGATGGTGGGACTGGTGGGTTTGTTGGTACTAATCCAATTCCGGACCAGGGTCAACCAGTGCGAGGATGTGCGCCGGCGTGAATGAGGATTCAGTCTCCCCGCATCGCCATCACCCGCCGACCGGCTGCCAATTGACGAGCGCCAGCCGCTCGTCGACGTCCGTATAGGACGCCCGCACCCGCTCGCCGGGCTCCGGGAGCCGCTCGCCGTGCCAGTTCCCATAGACCACGCACCCCGGCACCGCCGCCAGCCTGACCATCACGACCACGTACGGCTCCCGCCGCCCCGGCAGGAACGCCTGATGGTTGACGATCCAGCTCTCGACCTCCCCTTCGGGCTCCACCTCCACCCAATGCCATGCCTCCGTACGGCAGAGCGCGCAGAACGCCCTGGCCGGGAAACGCCTCGCGCCGCAGGTGTCGCATCGCTGCACGGCGAACTCGTGCCGGGCGATCCGCTCCCACCACTCCTTGGAGTCCCGGTCGGGCTCGGGCCGGTACATCACGACCTCCTGAGGATCAGGGCGGAGGTGGCGGGGAGGATGTAGCCGGGCTGGGCCGTGGACAGCGCCACCTCGGCGCCCCTGACCTGGCGGTCCCCCGCATCGCCTCTGAGCTGGGACACCGCCTCGGCGATGTGGTTGATGCCGTGGACGTACCCCTCGGACAGGAAGCCGCCGTGCGTGTTGACCGGCAGCGGGCCGTCCAGGGAAATGGCGCCCGAGGCCGCGTACGGGCCGCCCTCGCCCTTGGCGCAGAAGCCGTAGTCCTCCAGTTGCACGACCACCGAGTACGTGAAGCAGTCGTAGAGCTCGGCCACGTCGATGTCGCCGGGACCGAGCCCGGCCTGCGCGTAGAGGCGTGGGGCCAGCGCGGCGGCCGCGGTGACCGTGGGGTCGGCGGACGGGCCCGCCAGGTGCGACGTGCCGCCGCCCCAGGCCGCCGCCGAGATCAGGGCGGGCGGGTGGCGCAGCGAACGGGCCCGTTCCGCCGTGGTGACGACCACGGCGCAGGCCCCGTCCGTCTCCAGGCAGCAGTCCAGGAGCCGGAACGGCTCGGCGATCCACCGGCTCGCCAGGTAGTCGTCCAGCGTGATGGGGGTCCGCATCAACGCCCGCGGGTTCTTCACGGCGTTGGCCCGCTGGGTGACGGCCAGTTGCCCGAAGTGCTCGGCCTTGGTGCCATATTTCAACATGTGGGCGCGGGCGTACATGGCGTACTGCTGCGGCGGCGCGACATACCCGTACGGCGCCTGATACTGCACCTCCGGACTGACCGGCACGCCCCGCCCGGTCCCGCCCATCCGGAACTCCGAGCGGGCGTTGATCGCCCGGTAGCAGACCACCGTCTCGGCCAGCCCGGCCGCCACCGCCAGCGCGGCCTGCCCCACGACGGCGTGCGAGACGCTGCCGCCGCCGAACTGGTCCAGGTGCCAGGCGAGGTCCGTCAACCCCAGCGCCGGGCCCACCAGGGTGGGCGGGGCCGAGTCGCCCACCCGGTGCGTGGCCAGGCCGTCGACGTCGTCCGCGGTGAGGCCGGCGTCGGCCAGCGCGGCCAGCACGGCGCGGCAGGCCAGCGTCAGGGTGCTCACGCCGGAGTCCTTGGTGAAGGGCGTGTAGCCGATGCCGGCGATCGCTGTCGCGTCCCGGAATTCAAGCAAGCGCTTGGCCACAACAGTCACGTTAGGCCGGACATTTCACCCACGTCAACACACCCCGGACGGTTCGCCTTGACACCTTTTCGCGGTTGCCCCTACCGTCCAAGCAAGCGCTTGGTATGATAGGCGCAGTCGGTGGACTAGGAGGCGGACCATGAGCACACACGCTGCCCGGCTCATAGCGCCGGACGGCTGTCGCGGCCTTCCGACGCCCCATCAGCGCAGGATTCGCAACGGAGCCGCCATGCCGACGGGCCCATCCCCAGCGAACGGCCATCTCGACAGCCGGCGTTTCCGGCAGGTGCTCGGCAGGTTCGCGACCGGCGTGGTGGCGATCACGGCGCTCGACCCCCAGGACGGGCAGCCCTGCGGCCTGGCCGCCAACTCCTTCACCTCGGTCTCGCTCGACCCGCCGCTGGTGGGGTTCTGCGTGGCGCACACCAGCACGAGCTGGCCCAGGGTGCGCGGCGCGAAGGTCGTCACCGTGAACGTGCTGGCCGAAGACCAGCAACAGGTGTGCGCCCAGCTGGCGACCAAGGGCGGCGACAAGTTCGCGGGCCTGGAGTGGATCGGTTCCCCCGGCGGCAACCCGGTGCTCGAGGGCGCGCTCGCCTGGCTCGACTGCGTGGTCGAGGCCGAGCACCCGGCGGGCGACCACATGATCGTGGTGGCCCGGGTGCTCCAGCTCGACACGCACGCCGAGGGCGGCCCGCTGGTGTTCTTCCGCGGCGGGTACGGGTCATTCGCCGGGGGGCTCGTTGAGCCTTCCTGAGGAGGCGGGCCACGACGAGACACCCGGCTTTCGCGAGAAGGCGCGGGCGTGGCTGGAAGAGACCCTCAGCGGCGAGTTCGCCGCCGCCCGCGGCCTCGGCGGCCCCGGGCGCGAGCACGAGGGCCACGAGCTGCGCCTGGCGTGGGAGCGCCACCTCGGCAAGCACGGCTGGACCTGTCTCGGCTGGCCGGAGCGGTACGGCGGCCGCGCCGCCTCTCTGGTGGACCAGGTCGCCTTCCACGAGGAGTACGCCAGGGCCGACGCCCCCGCCAGGGTGGGCCACATCGGCGAGGGCCTCATCGGCCCGACCATCCTCGAATTCGGCACCGACGAGCAGAAGGCCCGGTTCCTGCCCTCGATCCAGCGGGGCGAGGAGCTGTGGTGCCAGGGCTACTCCGAGCCCGAGGCCGGCTCCGACCTGGCCAACGTCCAGACGAAGGCGCACCTCGAGGGCGGCCAGTGGGTCATCACCGGCCAGAAGGTGTGGACCTCGCTGGCCCACGTGGCCGACTGGTGCTTCGCGCTGTGCCGTACCGAACCGGGCTCGCAGCGGCACCGCGGGCTGTCGTACCTGCTCGTCCCCATGCGTCAGCCCGGCGTCACCGTGCGGCCGATCGTGCAGCTGACCGGGACCTCGGAGTTCAACGAGGTGTTCTTCGACGGCGCGCGCACGGCTGCGGGGAACGTGCTCGGCGCGCCCGGCGACGGCTGGCGGGTCGCGCTGGCCACACTCGGCTACGAGCGCGGCGCGTCCACGCTCGGGCAGCAGATCGGCTTCCGGCGCGAGCTGGCCAAGGTGATCGAGACGGCCGGGCGGACCGGCGCGGCGGACGATCCGGTGTTCCGCGACCGCCTCGTCCGGGCCTGGCTGGAGCTGGAGATCATGCGGCTCAACGCGCTCAGGATGCTGCGCCCGGAGCCGGGGCCCGAGGTCTCGATCGCCAAGCTCTACTGGTCGGAGTGGCATCGCAGGCTGGGTGAGCTGGCGCAGGCCGTCCAGGGCAAGGGCGGGCTCGTGGGCGAGCTCGGCGATCTGCAGCGCCTCTACCTGTTCAGCCGCGCCGACACCATCTATGCCGGATCCAGCGAGATCCAGCGCAACATCATCGCCGAGCGCACTCTGGGACTCCCCCGCTGATTGGAGAGGCGATGCCCCCGCAGTACCCGAAGGCACACGGCCTGCTCGACGGCAAGGTGACGCTGGTGACGGCGGCCGCCGGCGCCGGCATCGGCTACGCGGCCGCCCGGCGCTGCGCCGAGGAGGGGGCCACGATCGTGGTCTCGGACAAGCACGAGCGCCGCCTGACCGCCGCCGCCGACGCGCTGACCGAGCTCACCGGCGTCAAACCCCTCGCCGTCCCGTGCGACGTGACGTCGGAGGCCCAGGTGCAGGCGCTGTTCGACGCGGTGGTCGAGGCGCATGGCCGGCTCGACGTGGTGGTCAACAACGCCGGCCTCGGCGGTACGGCGCCGCTGGCCGAGATGTCCGACGACCAGTGGCACGCGGTCATCGACGTCACCCTGACCGGCACCATGCGCTGCACCAGGGCCGCGCTGCGGCACATGATCGGCCAGGGCTCGGGCGTCATCGTGAACAACGCCTCGGTGGTCGGCTGGCGGGCGCAGGCCGGGCAGTCCCACTACGCCGCCGCCAAGGCCGGGGTGATGGCGCTGACCAGGTGCGTCGCGATGGAGGCCGCCGAGCACGGGGTGCGGGTCAACGCGGTGGCGCCGTCGCTGGCGGTGCACCCGTTCCTGGCGAAGGTGACCAGCGAGGAGCTGCTGAAGGAACTGGCGGCCAAGGAGGCGTTCGGGCGGTCGGCGGAGCCGTGGGAAGTCGCGAACGTGATCGTCTTCCTGGCCAGCGACTACTCGTCGTACATGACGGGCGAGGTGGTCTCCGTCTCCTCCCAGCATCCTTGACAGGGTCGCCCGAACCGCCTGCTCGTGGTGGCTGACTCGATCCTGTCAGGGAAACCTCAGGGTAGGCGGCAGGAGGATCCGGCTCTACTGTCCCACGTATGCGCACACGCTCCTCCTTTCTGCTCGATGTCCTCATGACGGAGTTCGGCGAGTCGATCAAGCGAGACCCAGCCGCTTTTAGGCGGAAATTTCGGAAAATGGCGGCCTCTCCCTTCGCCTTCTATCGGGGCAGCGCGTGCCTGTTCTACGCGGACATGACCGGCACCTACGCCGACGACTCCTACCTCGACGAGCCCACCAGCCGCGTCTGGATCCACGGCGACCTGCACGCCGAGAACTTCGGCACGTACATGAACGCCTCCGGCGTCCTCGTCTTCAACGTCAACGACTTCGACGAGGCGTACGTGGGGCCGTACGTGTGGGACCTGAAGCGCTTCGCCGCCAGCGTGGCGCTGCTCGGGTACGCCAAGGCGCTGTCCGACGACGGGATCGGCGTGCTGGTGACCGACTTCGCGCACGCGTACCTGGCCGAGCTGACCGGCATCGTGTCGGGCGGGGAAGAGGCGATCGGCTCGCTCACGCTGGACACCACCACCGGCGTGCTGCGCCGGGTGCTGCAGACGGCCCGGCTCAGCACGCGGGTGGCGCTGCTGGACATCGAGACCGTGATCGACGACTACGACCGGCGCTTCGCGCTCATGGACGGGCGCGAGGCGGTGGACGCGGCGACCAGGGACGCGGTGCTGGTCGCGTTCGAGGAGTATCTGGCCACGCTGCCCGCGCAGACGAACCCGGTCGAGCACGTGATCAAGGACGTGGCGCTGCGCAAGGGGGTGGGCATCGGGTCGGCCGGGCTGCCGTCGTACAACCTGCTGCTCGAAGGGCGCTCACAGGCGCTGGAGAACGACGTCATCCTCTACATGAAGCAGGCCGCCGTGCCAGCCGTGGCGCGGCACGTGACGGACGAGAAGGTGGCGTCGTACTTCCAGCATCAGGGGCATCGCACGGCGGAGTCGCAGCGGGCGCTGCAGGCGTACGCCGATCCCTGGCTGGGCTACACGACGCTCAACGGGGTGGGGCAACTCGTGGCGGAGGTGTCGCCGTATTCGGCCGACCTGGACTGGGACGACGTGAACGAGCCGGATGAGCTCCGGTCGATCGTGCGGGACCTGGGGCGGGCGGTGGCGCGCATGCATGCGGTGGCCGACGACGAGTCCAGCCATGACCTCGTCGACTTCTCGACGGAGGAGGCGATCCTGGCGGTGATCGGCGGTGACCGGGCCGGATTCGCCGGGATGCTGGTGGATTTCGCGCACCGTTACGGGGTGCAGACCCGGGACGACCACCAGAGGTTCGTCGATCTGTTCCGCAACGGCCGCCTTCCCGGCGTCTGACCGGCGGCCGCCTTTCCGGCGTCTGACCGGTGCTGCCCGCGCGACCGGCTCGGTCTCCGGCCGGCGTGACGGGAAGGCGGCCGTGCCCTCCGATCAGTCGAGGATGTCGTCGATGCTGACGCCGCTGCCGCCGGTGGCGGTGACGGCGTTGCCGTTGACGTTGTTGACGCCGGTCGCGGCGCGGCCGCTCACGTTGGAGTTGACGACGTTGCCGAAGTTGTTGCCGGACTGGACGGAGTCCCTGTTGGAGCTGGAGTTGCCGGCGTGCGTGTCCGCGTGCGCGGCGGCCGGCAGGAGCGTCGCGCCGGCCGCGGCGGCGGCGATGAGACCGGTCGCGCAGAGCTTCTTGATCATGTGGATGTCCTTTCCTGCCCGTTTCCCGGGCGTCAGCAGGTCAGTAGAAGATGTACGTCACGGTGGTGCCGCCGTTGGTGGCGGTCGAGGCGATGCCGTTGACGTTGTTGACGTTGGTCGAGTAACCCTCGCCGCGGTTGCCGCCGAAGACGTCGCCGATGTTGTTGCCGGACTGCGCCGAGCCGCTGTTGCTGCTCCAGTTGCCGGACCAGGTGCGGCCACGCCAGTCGTCGGACCAGTCGTCGGCATGAGCGGGGAGAGCAAGTAGTGCGCCGCCGACGGCCGCGGCAACGATGGCCGCGGCGGCGCACACTCTTTGGATCACTTCTGCTCCTTCGCCGGCAGGGGAAGCCCTTCAGGGCGGCGGGCACCATGGACCCGGGCACACCACCGCCCCCTTTGACCGTTCCTCGACCCCGGGGGATCAAGGCCGATGCGAGCCTATAACTCTGTGTTGTCGAAAAGTAGCATTGAGTAATCAGAATATTGTTCGACCCATATGCTGACACGGGATGTCAGTGACCCGGGAATAGCGTCCGCGGCATGATCTACGAACTGCGGCGGTACACGCTTCATCCGGGGCGGCGCGACACCTTGATCGAGCTGTTCGAGCGGGAGTTCATCGAGGCGCAGGAGGCGACCGGCATGCGGGTCGCCGGCTCCTTTCGCAATCCGGACGCGCCCGACATGTTCCCCTGGCTGCGCGCCTTTCCCGACATGTCCGCCCGCCGCGCGGCGCTGGAGGCCTTCTACTCCGGGCCCGTGTGGCTGGCCAACCGCGACGCCGCCAACGCCACGATGATCGACTCCGATGACGTGCTCCTCCTCCGCTCCCTGGCGGAGCCTCCCGCGTGGGAGCGGCCGCCGGTCGGCACGGCCGAGTCGCCCGCGGCGCTGTACGTCGCCACGATCTACCACGTCGAGGACGGCTTCGCCGAGTTCTTCGCCCGGGAGGCCGCTCCGGTGCTGGCCGAGGCCGGCGTGCCGGCGATCGCCTGCTTCGTGACCGAGCACGCGGAGAACACCTTTCCGCGCCTGCCCGTCCGCACCGGGGAGAAGGTCTTCGTGTGGTTCGCCCGCTTCGACACCCCGGGGGACGAGCGGGAGGTGGACCTGCCGCTGCTGAAGCCCCGGCTGACCGCCGCTCCTGAGCGGATCCGGCTGCGCCCCACCGCCCGTTCGGCCATGCGGTGACCCTGACCGCGCCACCGGCATGCGCGGCCCGGCCGTTGCCTACGCGTCCGGCGCGTCGCTGCTCCCGCGGCGGCTCGGCCCGGACGCGGGTGAGGGGGCCGCGGCCAGGTGGCGCCAGTGGGGCACCTCGCCGCCGCCGTCCACTCGTATCTCGGCGCCCGTCACGTAGCCCGGCGCGGCCAGCCACAGGCAGGCCTGCGCCACGTCGGCGGGCGTCGCCGGCCGGCCTGCGGGGATCGCCGCCCCAAGGCCCCCGTCCCCCTGATCGCCGTAGTGGTCACCGGCGCTCTCCGTGGCGGCCAGTCCGACGACGACCGTGTTGACCCGCACGTCGGGGGCCCATTCGGCGGCCAGGCAGCGGGCCAGATGGTGCAGCCCGGCCTTGGCGGCGCCGTACGCGGAGGTGCCGGGCGAGGGACGCGCGCCACTGGAGCTGCCGATCATTACGATCGCCCCGCGCGCGGCGGCCAGCAGGGGATAGGCGGACTGCGCGACCAGCAGCGGGGCCGTCAGGTTGAGCTCGATGACGCGGGCGTGCAGGCGCGGGGAGGTGCCGGCCAGCGGCGCGTACGGCGACCCGCCCGCGTTGTTGACCACCACGTCGAGCCGGTCGAACCCCGAGACGAGCCGCTCGACGTCCTCCGGGACCCGCACGTCGGCCCGCACGAACCGGATCCGTCCCACGCCCGGCCCGCGTTCGGTCCCCGGAACCGCCTGCTCGTGCCTGGCGCAGATCGTCACGTCGGCGCCCGCCTCGCGGAAGGCCCGGGCGATGCCCACGCCGATGCCCTTGGTGCCGCCCGTCACCAGGACGGACTTGCCCGTGTAGTCGTAAGTCACGGTCACGGGTGCTACCGTACCAAGCAAGCGTTAGGTGCAACCAGGCTGCGGGACAGGGAGATGGGGCGGGGGCATGGGAATCACGCTGCGGGCCGGGCCGATCGCCGAGGTCGTGGTCGACGCGCCACCGGTGAACGCGTTGACCGTGCGGGGCTGGGAGGAGCTGGCGCAGGCCGTACGGGCCGCCGGGGACGACCCCGATACCAGGGTCGTCGTGCTGAGGGCCGAAGGGCGCGGGTTCAACGCAGGGGTCGACATCAAGGAATTGCGGGACGCGGAGGGGCATGAGGCGCTGGTCGGGGCCAACCGGGCGTGTTATGCGGCGTTCGCGGCGGTCTACGAGTGCACGGTGCCCGTCGTCGCGGCCGTGCACGGGCACTGCCTGGGCGGCGGCGTCGGACTGGCCGGCAACGCCGACATCATCGTGGCCGCCGAAGACGCCTACTTCGGGCTGCCCGAAGTCGACAGGGGCGCCCTGGGGGCGGCCACGCATCTGGCCCGGCTGGTGCCGCAGCACCTGATGCGCGCCATGGTCTACACGTGCAGAAACGTGACGGCCGCCGAGTTGCGCGCGTTCGGGTCGGTGCTGGAGGTCGTGCCGCGCGACAAGCTGCGCGACGCGGCGATGGAGGTGGCGGCCCAGATCGCCGACAAGGACCCGTACGTGATCCGCCGCGCCAAGGAGTCGCTCAACGGCATCGACCCGGTGGACGTCAAGCGCAGCTACCGCTTCGAGCAGGGCTTCACCTTCGAGCTCAACCTCATGGGCGCCGGTGACCGGCACAGGGAGCGATTCAGGTGACCAAGGTGATGTCGGCCGAGGAGGTCGCGGGCGAGCTGGAGAGCGGGATGACGGTCGGGATCGGCGGCTGGGGCTCGCGGCGCAAGCCCATGGCATTGGTGCGCGCCATCCTCCGCTCCCCCGTCCGCGACCTGACGATCATCTCGTACGGGGGCCCGGACGTCGGCATGCTCTGCGCGGCGAAGAAGGTACGCAAGGTCGTGGCCCCGTTCGTCACGCTCGATTCGATCCCCTTGGAGCCGCACTTCCGGCGGGCCAGGCAGGCGGGGCAGATCGAGTTCACCGAGTACGACGAGGGGATGTTCATGTTCGGGCTGCTCGCGGCGGCGCACCGGCTGCCGTTCCTGCCGACGCGCGCGGGGCTGGGCTCTGACGTGCTGCGGGTCAATCCGGGGCTGAGGACGGTGCGGTCGCCGTACGAGGACGGGGAGGAGCTGGTCGCGGTGCCCGCGCTGACCATGGACGTGGCGCTGGTGCATGTCAACCGGGCGGACTCGCGGGGGAACGCGCAGTATCTGGGGCCGGATCCGTACTTCGACGATCTCTACGCCAAGGCGGCGGATCGGTGCTTCGTGTCGTGCGAGCGGGTGGTCGACACGGCGGACCTGCTGAAGGAAGGGCCTGTGCAGTCGCTGCTGATCAGCCGGTCGATGGTGGCGGGCGTGGTGGAGGCGCCCGGCGGCGCTGGGTTCACCTCCTGCGAGCCGGACTACGGGCGGGACGAGGCGCTGCAGCGGCGGTACGTGGAGACGCCGTGGGAGGAGTTCGATGGCCAGCAGGGCTGACGTGTGCGTGGTGGCGTGCGCGGAGGCGTTCAGGGGCGACGGGGAGATCCTGGCGGCCGGCATCGGCGGGGCGGTCACGGTGCTGGCCGCGCGGCTGGCGCGGCTGACGTTCGAGCCGGAGCTGCTCACGCACGACGGGGTCTGCCTGCTCACCGGCGACGTGCCCGCACTGGGGCAGGCGCCCGAGGTGGTCGAGGGGTGGCTGCCCTTCCGCGAGCATCTGTGGCTGGTGCTGAACGGGCGCCGGCACGTCATGCTCGGCGCGAGCCAGATCGACCGGTACGGGAACACGAACATCTCCTGCATCGGCGACTGGGCGCGGCCCAAGGCCCAGTTGCTGGGCGTACGGGGCGCGCCGGGGAACACGCGCTGCGACCCGACGAGCTACTGGATTCCCCGGCACTCCCCCAAGGTGTTCGTGCCGCAGGTGGACCTGGTCAGCGGCATCGGAACCGACCGGGGCGCCTTCGAGCTGCGTCGCGTGGTGACGAACCTGGCCGTGCTGGACTTCCGTACCCCTGATGGCGCGATGCGGCTGGTGTCGGTGCATCCCGGAGTGAGCGCGGACGACGTGGTGGCGGCGACCGGCTTCGACCTCCACGTTTCCGAAAATGTCGCCACGACTCGGGAGCCGACCACCGAGGAGCTACGCGTCCTCGACCGGCTCGACCCGGAACGCGCGCGCGACCGCGAGGTGCCGGCGTGAAGACCGCGCTGACCTCCCTGGTCGGATGCCGGCATCCGATCGTGCAGACCGGGATGGGGTACGTCGCGGGCGCCCGGCTGGCGGCGGCCACCTCGCAGGCGGGCGGGCTGGGCGTGATCGGCGCCGCCACCATGCCGGTCCCCGAGATGACCGCGGCGATCCGGCGGGTGAAGGAGCGGACGGACGCGCCGTTCGGCGTGAACATCCGGGCCGACGCCGACGACGCGGCCGAGCGGGTCGAGGTCATGATCAGGGAGGGCGTGCGGGTGGCGTCGTTCGCGCTGGCGCCCAAGAGGGAGCTGATCGCCCGGCTCAAGGACGCCGGGGTGGTGACGATCCCGTCGGTGGGGGCGCGGCGGCACGCGGAGAAGGTGGCGTCATGGGGCGTGGACGCGGTCATCGTGCAGGGCGGAGAGGGCGGCGGCCACACCGGGCCCGTCGCCACGACGCTGCTGCTGCCGCAGGTCGTGGACGCGGTGGACATCCCGGTGATCGCGGCCGGCGGGTTCTTCGACGGACGGGGGCTGGTGGCGGCGCTGGCGTACGGGGCGTGCGGGATCGCCATGGGGACCCGGTTCCTGCTGACCAGCGACTCGCCGGTGCCCGACGAGGTGAAGAAGGTCTATCTGGCGGCGCGGGAGACCGTCGTGACCACCAAGGTGGACGGGGTGCCGCACCGGGTGCTGAGCACGCCGTTCGTGGCCTCGCTCGAACGGTCGCGGCTGGTCAGGGCCGTGGTGAACGGGGCCAGGTTCAAGCGGCTGTCGGGACTGTCGTGGGCGGCGCTGATCCGCGAGGGACGCCGGATGCGGCACGGGCGGGAGCTGAGCTGGGCGCAGGTGCTGCAGGCGGCCAACACGCCGGTGCTGCTGCGGGCCGCCATGGTCGACGGGCGGGCGGATCTCGGGGTGATGGCCTCGGGGCAGGTCGTGGGCGTGATCGACGACCTGCCGTCGTGCCAGGAACTCATCGACCGCATCGTGGCCGAGGCCGAGGCGACCCTCGCACACATGGCCAGAACATCCTCCTAGGGTGCCGGTGCTCCGCCATCGAGGCACCACGATGGTGATCACCACGAATTAGAGTGATCCGCGTGAGGAGACATATCACGTTCGATCGCCTGCACAACTTCCGCGACCTCGGCGGCTACTGCGCAACCGACGGCCGCACGGTGCGGTGGGGCCGGTTGTTCCGGTCGGACTCCCTGGCCAAGCTGGAGGGTGCGGACTGGGACCGTTTTCGCGGTCTCGGCATCCGTACGGTGATCGACCTTCGGTATCCCTGGGAAATCGAGGCAAGGGGCCGGGTGCCGCGGCACGAGCAGCTGACGTGGTTCAACTTGAGCATCGAGCACCGGCCCTATGATCAGGCCGAGATCGACCCGGACGTCGATCCCTGGCGTTTCCTCGCCGACAGGTACGCGGAAGTCGCTCATGACGGGGTCGAGGAGCTGCGGCAGACCCTCGAGGTGATCGCCGCCGACAGCGGGCCGCTCGTCTTCCACTGCGCGTCGGGCAAGGACCGGACCGGCCTGGTGGCCGCCCTCGTCCTCGCCCTGCTGGGCGTCTCGGAGGACGACATCGTCGAAGACTTCGCGTTGACCGAGCTGGCCACGGACCGGCTGATCGCCGACTGGCGGGCCGCCAACCCGGGGCGCGAACTGCGGTGGCCCGGCTATGGCCGAGCCCCCGCCGAAATCATGCGGATGTTCCTGTCCGACCTCACCACGGCGCACGGCTCGATCCAGGCGTACGCCACCGAGCGGCTGGGGATCGACAAGGAATTGCTCGCGGAGCTCCGCAGTCGTCTCCTGACCTGACGTCGCCGGTCGTGCCAGGCCGGGCAGGCGTCAGACCACGGTGATGCCCCGGGCGGCGAGGATGGCGTTGGCCTGGGTCTGGTTGATGATCGCGCCCGCGAACGCCCGCAGCTTGGCGTCGTCCGGCTGACCCAGATCGGCTCCGCGCAGGTCCGCCTTCGCGAACTTCGTGTTCAGCAGCCGGGTGCCGATGAGCCGGCAGTCGCTCAACGTGGCCTCGGTGAAGTCGCACCCCGACAGGTCCGCGTCGTCGAAGCGCACCCCCTCGATGAGCTCCCCGCGCAGCGAGCACCCGCCCAGGTTGGCCAGGGTCAGGTTGGAGCGGGCGAGCTTGAAGCCGGTGCCGCGCGAGGCGGTGAGCGCGGCGCCGATCATGCGGCACCCCGTGAAGCTCACGTCCGTCAGCAACGCCCCGCCGAACTGGGCCGACGACAGGTCCACGTCCGTGAACGACACGTCGATGAGGTCGGCGTCGTTGAAGCGGGTGCGCATCCCGCCCCCGCCCGTGAACACCGCCCCGTCGAGGTCGGCCTTGCGGAAGTCGGTCTGCTCCAGCACGCAGGACTCGAAGCGGGCCCCCGCCAGCGAGGCTCCCCACAGATCGGTCTCCGTGAGATCGCAGCCGCGGAACACGTGCGTCTCCCCGGACGGGAGCCGGTCGGTCAGCGCTTTGCGTGAGAGGTCCTCGCCGTCGAAGTTCACGGTGTCAGAGACTAACGGTGCCGGAGACCCGCCGTCGAAGATCGTGCCGTCAGGCGCCGCCGGTCAGCGCCTCCGCCGCGGCCTGACCGCAGACCCTGGCGGAGCCGTACGTGGCGATGTGGACGGCGCCCAGGTCCGAGCGGACGGGCAGCCCCATCTCGACCACCACCGCGTCCGGGCGAGCGCTGAGCAGGTGCCGCAGCGCCTCCTCCTGCCAGGCATGGCGGTGCGCGTCGCGGACCACGATGACCAGCGGCCGGCCGGCGGCCGCCCCGATCAGGCGTTCCAGCGCGGCTCCGGTCGCCTCCCCCACCGCCAGCCGGGTGACCGCGGTGCCCGGCAGCAGCCGGGTGAGCGGCTCGCCGACGCCCCACGGGGTGTTCTTGTCGATGGCCAGGTTCATCTCCGGGGCCAGCTCCACCACGTACGCGGCCGAGGTGAGCGGCAGCACCGGAGCGGTGGACCTGCGGGTGATCCTGATGGCGCGGCGGGCCGCGGTGAGGCCGAGGTCTCCGTCTTCCGGCAGGTGGCTGCCCGAGGAGGTGGCCCAGGCGGCCAGCTCGCGGACCCGGCGAGCGGCGTCGGCCAGTCGCTCCTCGGGCAGCAGTCCTTGGGTCACCGCCGTGGCGATGGCGTCGCGGACCTCGACGGCCACCGCCTCGTCGGCCCGTTCGCCGCCGATGCAGATCGCGTCCGCTCCGGCGGCTATGGCGCGGGCCGCGGCGCCCCCGATCCCGTACACCCCCGACACGGCGGCCATCTCGATGCCGTCAGTGATGATCATTCCTTGGAAGCCCAGCTCCTCGCGCAGCAGCCCGGTGAGGACCTTGGGGCTGAGCGTGGCGGGCAGCTCGGCGTCGTACGAGGGCACCAGGAGGTGGCCGGTCATGACGGCCTTGACGCCTTCCTTGATCGCCTCCCGGAAAGGGAACAGCGCGTCCTCGATCCCGTCGTCGGCCACCACGGGCACGCCATGGTGGGAGTCGATCGAGGTGTCGCCGTGCCCTGGGAAGTGCTTGGCGCAGGCGGCCACGCCGGCCGACTGCAGGCCGCGGACGAACGCCCGGGTATGCCGGGCGACCAGCTCCGGCTCGGCCCCGAACGCCCGCAGGCCGATGACCGGGTTGTCCGGGTTGGAGTTCACGTCGGCCGACGGGGCGAAGTCGATCGTGATGCCGGCCGCGGCCAGGTCCCCGCCGAGGTCCCTGGCCACGGCCTCGGTCAGGGCCTCGTCGTCCACGACGCCGAGCGCGTACCCGCCGGGGCGGCTGCTGCCGGTCGCCACCTCCAACCTGGTCACCTCGCCGGACTCCTCGTCGGTGCCGACGAGCACCGCGGGGTTCTCCGCACGCAGCGCGGCGGTCAGCCGGGCCACTTGGGCGGGGTCGGCGATGTTGCGCGAGAACAGCACCACGCCCGCCAGTCCGTCGCCGAGCCTGCGACGGATCCAGTCGGGAGCGGTCTGTCCCGCGAAACCAGGAAAGAGGACGGCGTCGGCAAGGCGACGCAGGTCACCACTCAGGGGCATGCCATGAATCTAATAGGAAAGTTTCCTATTTGCTAGAGGTATTTTCTGACGTCAGTCCATTCCCTTCGGTGAGGAGACTCCGCCACTGTGCGGACGGGCGCGCCCCGCCGGTCTACAGGGTCCACCGCCCGGCACGTCGCCGCTGAACACCACCAACCCCGGCGCGTTCGGCGCCAGGATGCGGGCGCACTCCTGATGACGGCGGCGCAGGAACGCCGGCGCGCGCCATGCCGCCCGGGCGCCTGGGGTCGGCGCTGAGGGGATTGACGGCTGACCGCGTCCAGAGGACCACGTCGTCGGGCATCGGCTCGCCTGAGGCGACACCCCGGGTGAACGGGCCGGCTATGCCCTCATCGTGCCGGGTCCAGCCGCTCGATGATGGTGACGTTCGCCTGACCGCCGCCCTCGCACATGGTCTGCAGGCCGTACCTGCCGCCGGTTCGCTCCAGCTCGTGCAGCAGCTTGACGGCCAGCACGGCGCCGGTCGCGCCGAGCGGGTGGCCGAGCGCGATGGCGCCGCCGTTGGGGTTGACCCTGGCCGGGTCGGCGCCGGTCTCCTTGATCCAGGCCAGCGCGACGGAGGCGAACGCCTCGTTGATCTCGATGACGTCGAAGTCGTCGATCGACATGCCGGTCATGCCCAGCGCGTGGACGGTGGCGGGGATCGGGGCGTCGAGCATCGTGATCGGGTCAGCGCCGCGCGCCGAGAGGTGGTGTACGCGGGCGCGCGGGGTCAGCCCGTGGTCGCGTACCGCCCGGGGTGAGGCGACGAGCAGGGCGGCGGCGCCGTCGGAGATCTGCGAGGCCAGCGCGGCGGTCAGCCGGCCTCCTTCGGCCAGGGGCTTGAGCGCGGCCATCTTGGCGAGCGTGGTGTCCCTGCGCGGGCCCTCATCCGCGGCCACGCCGTCGAAGGGCACGATCTCCCGCCGGAAATATCCGGCATCGATGGCGTGCAGGGCGCGCCGGTGCGACTCGTACGCGTACCGCTCCATCTCCTCGCGCGAGATGTCCCATGTGGCGGCGATCCGCTCCGCGCCGGTGAACTGGGAGACCTCCTGCGTGCCGTACCGCGCCGTCCAGCCCTTGGAGCCCGCGAAGGGGGTCTCGTGCCCGAGTGGGCGCCCGGCCAGCATCGCGGACGAGATGGGGATCATGCTCATGTTCTGCACGCCGCCCGCCACCACCAGGTCGTTCGTGCCGGACAGCACGGCCTGGGCGGCGAAGTGCAGCGCCTGCTGCGAGGAGCCGCACTGGCGGTCGATCGTGACGCCGGGCACCTCCTCGGGCAGCCCGGCGGCCAGCCAGCAGGTGCGCGCGATGTCCCCGGCCTGCGGCCCGATCGTGTCCACGCAGCCGAAGATCACGTCCTCCACGGCCGACGGGGCGGCGTCCGAGCCGTCCATCAACCCCTTGAGCACGTGCGCCCCGAGGTCGGCGGGATGGGTCCGGCCCAGGCCACCGTTCCTGCGCCCCACGGGGGTGCGGACGGCGCCGACGATGTACGCCTCACTCACCCCAGCATCGTAGCAAGCGCTTGGTCGAGCGGGGAATGCCTGATGAGCTGGAGCTGTTGGGTGAACAAGCGATTGCCTGGGGGCCATAATGGTGTCGTGACCACGCGAAAGAACTCCGGCACCACCACACCGGCGAAGCGCCAGCGCGCGACCTCATCGGGGTCGGCGTCAGAGCGCCGTGACCACCTCGTCAAGCTCGCCGCGGAGCTCTTCGCGCGCAAGGGCTTCCAGGCCACGACAGTACGCGAGATCGCCGACGAGGCGGGCATCCTCTCAGGAAGTCTCTACCACCACTTCGACTCCAAGGAGTCGATCGTCGACGAGGTCCTGTCCACCTTCCTCGACGACCTCATCGCCCGCTACCGCGCCGCCATCGACTCCAGCGCCGACCCCCGCTCGGTGTTGTCGGAGATGGTCCGCATCGGCTTCAGCACCCTGGAGCCGCACCGGGCCGCGATCACCGTGATGCAGAACGACTGGAACTACCTGCGGCAGTTCGAGAAGTTCAACTACCTCGTCAAGGCCGAGGACGAGGTCGAGCAGATCTGGGTGACGCAGATCAAGGCGGGCCAGGCGGCCGGGCAGTTCCGGTCCGACGTGGACCCCAAGCTGACCTACCGCATGATCCGCGACACCATCTGGGTGGCGGTGCGCTGGTTCCGCCCTGGCGGCAGGCTCAACACGGCCGGCCTGGCCGAGCACTACATCACCGTGCTGTTCGACGGCATCGCGACGGGCGAGCGCACGACCCAGCCCAAGGGATGAGCCTCGGCAAGGCGGTGCGGCTGGCACTGCAGCAGGTGGCCGAGCCGGACAAGGCGGAGGTCATGCGGGCCTACATGAAGTCCGCGATGCCGTTCCTGGGCGTACAGTCGACGCCCAGGAAGGCGGCACTCAAACGGGTGTTCGCCGAGCACCGCCTCGAGAGCGCGCCGGAGTGGCGGCGGGCCGTGCTGTCGCTGTGGCGCGAGGCCGAGTTCCGCGAGGAGCGGTACGCCGCCATCGAACTGTCCGGATACCACTACTACCGGCCGTACCAGACGCTCTACACGGTGCCGATGTACGAGGAGATGATCGTCAGCGGCGCCTGGTGGGACGTGGTGGACGAGCTGGCCACGCACCGGATCGGGGGGCTCCTGGCCGCCTACCCCGACCCGATGCGGCCGCTCATGCTGGAGTGGGCGCACGACGACGACCTGTGGAAGCGGCGCACCGCGATCCTGTGCCAAAACCGGTTCAAGCAACGCACGGACACGGCCCTGCTGTACGCGTGCATCGAGCCGAGTCTGTCGGACAACGACTTCTTCGCGCGCAAGGCCATCGGGTGGGCGTTACGCGAATACGCCAAGACCAATCCCAGCGAGGTGATCCGCTACGTGAAGGCCAAGGGCATCTCCGGCCTGAGCCGGCGCGAAGCGCTGAAGAATCTGCCGCTCGCCTGAACCCTCGGCATGAGGACGTCGAGTCCGCGGTGGCCCTGTCCGGTCACCTCGTCCACAGCGCGTCCTGGACCGCCTGGACCAGGGCCATCAGCTCCGGCGTGACGCGCTCCTTCGACCAGGCCAGGGCGTAGGTGATGCGCAGGTCGCCCGCGTCGAGCGGCACGAACCGTACGTCGTCCCGCCTGATGGCCCTGACCAGCAGCTGCGGGATCGGCAGCAGTCCGGCGCCCGCGGCAACCAGGTCCAGCGCGGCGGCGAAGTCGTCGTCGGCCACCATGCGCGAGCGGCCCGGCAGGCCCGCCCACGGGCGGCTGCCCGGCGTGAGCAGCACCTGACCGTGCAACTCGTCCGCGGCGACCTTGGTCCTGGGCGCCAGCCGGTGCCCGGCGGGCACGGCGAGGTGGTCGACGGTCACGTGGAAGCGGGCGGCCGTGACGAACTGCGCCGGCGCCGGGGTGGACAGGATCGCGGCCGAGACCTCGCCGTCCGCCAGCGCCTGCGCCGCCGCTCCCCGGCCCGCCACCGTGAGCTCCACGCCGATCGACGGGGTGCGGCCCGCGAGCCGCCTGACGATCCGCGCCGCCAGCGTGCCGACAAGTGGTGGATAAGCAAGGTGAATAGTCGGCCTGGCCAATCGGGCCGCCTCGGCGGTGAACGCCTGGGCCGACTCCAGCACCTGCTCCGCGTACGGCAGCAGCGCCTTGCCCGCGGCCGTGAGCCGCACCTCGCGGGCGGTCCGCTCGAAGAGCCTGACCCCGGCGGCGCGTTCGAGCCTGGTGATGGCCTGGCTCATGGCGGGCTGCGACATGCCCAGGTCGGCGGCGGCCCGCGAAAAGCTCATCCGTTCCGCGACCCGCGCGAAGCAGTGGATCTCCCTGAGCATAAGCAGCACCAATACATGGTGCACGACTCGCCGGGTACTCGGCACGATCACAGCCATCTGTCCGACGTCACAGGGAGTTGAGAAGATGTCGCCGTTCCCCAAGTCCACCGTGCTGGGGTACCCGCGGATCGGGCCGCGGCGGGAGCTGAAGCGGGCGCTGGAGTCGTACTGGGACGGGCGCTCGACCAGGGCCGAGCTCGACCGGGTGGGCGCCGAGATCAGGGAGCGGACCTGGCGCAGGCTGGCCGAGCTCGGGCTGGAGGGGCTGCCGTCCAACACGTTCTCGCTCTATGACCAGGTGCTGGACACGGCGGTGCTGCTCGGCGCGGTCCCCGCGAGGTATCAGGAGGCGGACGACCCCTACTTCGCGATGGCCAGGGGCACCGCGGGGCTGGCGCCGCTGCGGATGACGAAGTGGTTCGACACGAACTACCACTACATCGTGCCGGAGATCGGCCCCGGCACCGTGTTCAGGCTGGACGCGAGCAAGCCGCTCGGCGAGGTGCGGGAGGCGCGGGCGCTCGGGTACGAGACGCGGCCGGTGGTGGTGGGACCGGTGACGTTCCTGCTGCTGGCCTCGGCGCTGGACCGGCTGGAGGAGGTGCTGGACTGCTACGCCGAGCTGCTGGCCGCGCTGGCGGCCGAAGGGGTCGAATGGGTGCAGCTGGACGAGCCCGCGCTGGTGGGCGACCGGACACCGGAGGAGCTGGCCGCGGTCAGGACCGCTTATGAGCGGCTGGGAAGTGTGAGCGCGCGGCCCGGGCTGTTCGTGGCCTCGTACTTCGGCGATCTCGGCGAGGCGCTGCCGGTGCTGGCCGGCACGCCGGTGGAGGCCATCGGCATCGACCTGGTGCGCGGCGGCGTCCCCGTCGCCGACCTGACCGGCAAGACCGTGGTCGCGGGCGTGGTGTCCGGGCGCGACGTGTGGCGGACCGCGCCGGAGCGGGCGCTGGCCGCGCTGGCCGCCGTACGGGCCTCGCGGGTGGTGGTGAGCACGTCGTCCTCGCTGCTGCACGTGCCCTACTCCGTGGAGGCCGAGCCGGAGCTGGACCCGGCGCTGAGGGCGCGGCTGGCCTTCGCGGAGCAGAAGGTGGCCGAGGTGGTGGCGCTCGCCGCCACCGGCTTCCACGGCTCCGCGCCCGCCGGGCCCTCCGTGCCGCTGCCCGGCCCCGTGGTGGCGGAGGAGCGCAGCCCGTACGCGGTGCGCGCCGCGGCGCAGGCCGAGCACCTGCGGCTGCCAGCGCTGCCGATCACCACGATCGGGTCGTTCCCGCAGACCGGCGAGCTCCGCGCCGCCCGCGCGGCGGTGGCGGCCGGCACGCTGTCGCAGGAGGACTACGAGCGCCAGGTCGAGGCCGAGATCGAGCGGGTCATCCGGGTGCAGGAGCGGCTCGGGCTCGACGTCCTCGTCCACGGCGAGCCGGAGCGCAACGACATGGTCCAGTATTTCGCCGAGCACCTCGACGGCTTCGCGGTCACCAGGAACGGCTGGGTCCAGTCGTACGGCTCGCGCTGCACCCGGCCGCCGATCCTGCACGGCGACGTCGGCCGCCCGGAGCCGATCACGGTGCGGTGGGCCACGTACGCGCAGTCGCTCACGGACAAGCCGGTCAAGGGCATGCTCACCGGGCCTGTCACGATCGTGGCCTGGTCGTTCGTCCGCGACGACCTGCCGCTGCGCGACGTGGTGTTCCAGGTGGCGGACGCCATCGGGGAGGAAGTGCGCGACCTGGAGGCCGCCGGGGTGTCGATCATCCAGGTGGACGAGCCCGCGCTGCGCGAGCTGCTGCCGCTGCGCCGGGCGGCGCAGGCCGACTACCTGGAGTGGGCGGTGGCAGCGTACCGGCGGGCCACTTCGGGGGCGAGCGATCGCACGCAGATCCACACGCACCTGTGCTACTCCGACGCCGACCAGATCCTGGCCGCCATCGACGGGCTGGACGCGGACGTGACCACGATCGAGTCCGCCCGCTCCGGGGCGCGGATCCTGGGTGCTGTGGGGTCGTTCGGGCGGGGGCTCGGACCGGGCGTCTACGACATCCACTCGCCGCGCGTGCCCGGCGCGGAGGAGGTCGAGGACCTGCTGCGCAGGACGCTGAAGGCGCTGCCGGCGGAGCGGGTCTGGGTCAACCCGGACTGCGGGCTGAAGACGCGGACGTACGAGCAGGTGGAGGCGGCGCTGGCCAACGTGGTCACCGCCACCCGCCGGCTGCGGGACGAGCTGTAGAGCTCAGGCGGGACGTTCGGCGAAGCGCGCACCGTAACGCTCGGTGAACTCCTCGATCGTCATGCCGAACAGCACCTCGTCGTCGTAACGGCCGTTGGCGTAGCGGCTCCTGCGCCGGCGGCCTTCCTCGACGAAGCCCAGCCGCCGGTGCAGGGCCAGCGACGGCTCGTTGGAGCTGTAGACCCAGGCCTCGGCCTTCTGGAAGCGACGCTCGAAGAACATGTAGCGCAGTAGGAGCACGATGGCGTCGCTGGCGTAGCCCTTGCGGTGGTGCGGGGTGCCGATGGCGATCCCGTACAAGAAGGTGCCGTGGTCGCGATCGACCTGGTGGGTGTTGATCGACCCGACCGGGACGTCGCCGTCCCTGGTGGCGATCACCAGGGAGAACTCGTCGAGGTCGAGCTGCTCCTCGGCCTGCTCGGTGGACTGCTTCTTCGCGTAGGCGGCGGAGGTGGGTGGATGGAGGCGCCAGCCGTTCCTGACCGCGTCGGAGTCCTCCTCGAAGGCGTGGAACGCCTCCCAGTCCTCGGGCTCTCTGGCCCGCAGGCGTACGCGCTCGCCCACCCATGCCGACGTCATGTCCGGCAGCAAAGCATGCCGCTACGGCGGATCGCCAACGATTTTCCGCCGGGGACACCTCGTCTGCAGCGGTGAAACGCCGGGGCCCGGTCCCGGGCGTGCTCAGTCCTGGTGCACAGCGAGCACGATCTTGCCTCGGTTGTCGCGTCGTTCCAGGCGCTCGTGGGCCTCGCTCGCCCGTTCCAGCGGGAAGACCGCCTCCACAGGGATCCGATAGGCGCCCGCGGCGACCCGTCCTGCGATCTCCCGCAGGTCCCCGCGGGGATCGTAGCCGTACTCCAGCAGGTTGGTGAGCTGGAAGCCGAGGATGGTGGCGTTCTTCGGATAGAAGTCGCGGGTGTCGATGGTGCTGGGCGCCAACGCGACGTTGGCCAGGGCGACCACGCGGCCGCCGTAGGCGACCTGCCGGAGGCTGTGCGCGAAGACCTCGCCGCCCACGGCGTCCACCACGACGTCCGCGCCGCGCCCGCCGGTGAGGCGCATGACCTCCGTGACCGCCTGCTCGCCCTGGTGGGTGGAGGTGTCGACAGTCTCGTGGGCGCCGAGTCCGGACGCCCAGGCGGTCTTGGCGGGCGAGCCCGCCACGGCGATGACCCTGGCGCCCGACTCCGCGGCGATCTGCACCGCCGCGCTGCCGACCCCGCTCGCCGCGGCGTGCACCACCACCGTCTCGCCTTCGGCGAGCCTGGCCAGGTGGCGCAGGCAGTACCAGGCGGTGAGCCAGGCCGTGGGCAGGGCGGCGGCCTCGGTGACGTCGACCCCGTCGGGCAGCACGCTCACCCTGGCCGCGGGCACGGCCGCGAGTTCGGCGTAGAGTCCCGCCCCTATCGCCATGACGCGCTGCCCGACCTCAATACCGCCCACTCCCGCTCCCACCGCGGCCACGGTCCCCGCGCCCTCCAGGCCCGGGATCAGTGGCGGGCGTCCCGCACGGTGGTAGGCGCCCGTACGAATGAGCGCGTCCGCCCTGTTGACGCCCGCTGCTTCGACTCGCACCAGTACCTCGCCCGGCCGGACCACGGGATCCGGCACCTCTACGGGGATCAGGACCTCGGGGCCGCCGAACTCGTCGATCCGCACCGCGCGCATACCGTCCTCATTTCCTTGACACCTATTGAACAGGTGTCATCATGTGACACCGCCTGAACAGGTGTCAAGCAGTACGATCAGGACATGACCCGTACGCCTGTCCCAGACGATGCCCTGCTGGCGTTCCCGTTCATCGGCGGGCGCCCCTGCCTCGACTTCGTCGCCACGCTTGGCAAGCGCCACTCGGTCGCCGTAGAGCGGCTTCCCGACGCGGCTTCGTTCGACCGCTGGATCGCCGAGTCCGGCCTGCGTCCCGAGGCGCGTCCGCGCGCAGAGGAGCCGACGACCTCGAAGGAGGATCTGGCCGAGGCCCGGGTACTGCGCGAGGCGCTCTATCGGCTGCTGACCGCCGCCATGCACGGCCGGGCCCCGGATCCAGCCGACGTCGCCGAGGTCAACGCGGCCGCTGCGCGCCCGGATCTCGCACCCCAGCTCGCCTGCACCGACGCGGGGCTGACCGTGTGCAGGGCGGCGAACGACGGCGCGTCCGCCGTCCTGGCGACCGTGGCTCGCGATGCGGTGCTGTTGGCCGGTGGGCCGCTCATGGGCCGCGTCAAGGAATGCGAGAACCCCGACTGCTCGCTGCTGTTCCTGGACGACTCCCAGGCACGGCGGCGCCGCTGGTGCTCCATGGATCGCTGCGGGAACCTGGCGAAGATCGCCGGCTATCGTTCGCGCCACCGGGGCACCCGCTGAGCGCGCCGCAGACACTCACGAGCCCGGCACGGCCGCCGATCACCCCATGAGAGTCCCGTACCGTCCGCCGGCCGGTGTACGGATCGGTGCGGCGACCTACGAGAACGTCCAGGCCAAGTGGCTCAGGGCGGCGTCGGCGTAGTGGCGCGGGCCGGAGCTCAGACCGTACGCGAGGTCTTCGATCAGTTTGCACCGGGCGTGGAAGAGCACCCTGGCGCGGTCCTCCTCGTCCAGGTCGAAGGCGTAGTGCGACACCGTGAGGTCGAAGACTTCCGGGCCCAGGTCGCGGTAGATCAGGGCGAAGTCGTGGGCCGGGTCGGTGATGGCCGCATCCGTCCAGTCGATGATCCCGGTGATGGTGCTCGTTTCCGCGTCCACCAGGACGTGCTCGCTGCCCAGGTCGTTGTGGCAGAACCGGAGCGCGGGCGGCTCGGCCGGCGGCGGGGTGCGGAGGAAGCGCTCCACCAGGGGTCGCTCGGACCGGGGCACGTGGTCCTCGATGTCGCGGTAGTCGAGTTCGGCGTCATGCAGTTGCGTCGGCGCCGGGTAGACGTCCCGGGGCGCCAGTTCGCGCAGCTCCTCGGAGGCCGTGTGCAGGGCGGTCAGGAATCTGCCGAGCTGCTCGGCCAGGCGCTTGGGGTCGCGGACCGGGTGCTGGCCGAGGGGGTCGCCGGGCAGCTTGCGGTACGCGATCACGCCGGACTCCTCGTCGGCGAAGACCATGTCGGGGACCGGCAGCGGGGACAGCTCCCTGACGGCCGCCAGGCGGGCGACCTCCTGGCGGGTCGTCTGGGGGTCGGCCGCCTTGCTCCGCCGTACCACGAGCTCGTCGTTGACTTCGTACACGAGGTTGTCGAGGCCATGGCCCAGCCGGCTGATGGTACGGATCTGGTAGCCGGGAAGGTGGCGGGCCAGCAACGTGCGGATGTCGCTAGTCACATCCCGCAGCTTAAGCCCGGCATGTCCGGCATGGCGGCTATATAGCCGTCCCCGTCTCCTACTTCAGCGCTCCCGAGGTCAGGCCGGACTGGATCTGGCGCTGGAAGACCGTGTAGATGATCAACATGGGGAGGATGGCCAGGGTCAGGGCCGCGAACATGGCCGACCAGTCCTGGTCATATCCCGCGGCAGCCGAAATGTCGGCGATGCCTTGAGGGAGCACCCACATCTCCCGGTCCTGGAGCAGCACCAGCGGCAGCTGGTACTGGTTCCACTGGCCCAGGATGTTGAAGATCGTGATGCTGACGATGCCGGGCCTGGCCATCGGCAGCATGATCTGGAAGAACACCCGGGTGTGGGACGCCCCGTCCACCATGGCCGCCTCCGCCACCGCCGTCGGCAGCGTACGGAAGAACGCCGACAGGAAGAACACGGTGAACGGCATCGAATAGGCGATGTAGACCAGCACCAGCCCGGCATGCGTGTTCAACCCGATGAACGGCCCGACCAGCGGCACGTTCCCCATGTTCTGCACCACGAAGAACAGCGGCGTCAGGGCCAGGTAGACGGGGAAGGCCAGCCCGGAGACGAACAACAGATAGAACGCCCGGTTGCCCCGGAACGGATAGCGAGCCAGCACGTACGCCGCCATCGACCCGATGAGCATCGTGCCGAACGTGCTGAACGACACCACGATGACGCTGTTGAGCAGGTACTGACCGATGTGGAAGTTGTTCCAGGCCCGCTCGAAGTTGTCCCAGCGCAACGCGGCCGGCAGTGACCAGGCGTCACCGAAGATCTCTTCCTCGCTCTTGACCGACGCCAGGAACGTCCACAGGATCGGCACCACCACGAGGACGGTCCACACCACGAGCGCGAGGTGCGACAGCAGCCCGAGCGGGCCCAGCCGGCGCCGGCGTTCCTGGCGGGCGAGTTTGCGGGAGTTCGCCACGGTCCACGAGGTCATCGATGTCATCAGTACTCAATCCGTTCGCGCCGGGACAGGCGAAGCGAGATGATCGCGAATCCGACGGTGAAGAAGAACATCACGACGCCGAGCGCCGAGGCGTAGCCGAACCTGAAGTGTTCGAAAGCACTGCGGTAGATCTCGGTGGCCATGACCGTGGTCGCCCTGTCCGGGCCGCCGTGCTGGAGGGTCATCACCCACACGATCGCGAACACGTCCAGCGCGAGAATGCCCAGATAGACCCAGGCCACCTGGACGGTGTCCCACAGCAGCGGCAGCGTGACGCGGAAGAACAGGGTGACCCGGCCCGCACCGTCGATCTGCGCCGCCTCGAACATGTCCTTGGGGATGGAGGCCAGACCGGCGGAGAACAGCACCACGTAGAAGCCGACCGCCTGCCAGACCATCACCCCCAGCACCGACCAGAACGCCACGTCCCGGTCGGACAGGAACCCGACCGGATCGAACCCGAGCGCCATCAGCGGCGCGTTCAGCATGCCGCTGCCGTCCGGGCGGAACACCTGCTGGAACAGCACGGCCACCACGGCGACCGCCAGGACCTGCGGAAAGAAGAACACCACCCGGTAGAACTTCGACCCACCGATCCCGGCGTTGCTCTGCGCTCCGCCCACGTTGAGCAGGAAGGCGAAGAACAGGGCGATGACGATCGTGATCAGCGGCAGCAGGACGAGCAGCGCGCCGTTGTGCGTGACCGCCTGCCAGAAGACGCTGTCGTTGAACAGCCGCTTGAAGTTGTCCAGGCCGATGAACGCAGGCGTGGCCGTCACGCCGCGCCAGTCCGTCATCGCGATGTAGAACGCCTGGAGGTACGGCGAGATCACATAAACCAGGTAGAGAATCACCGGGGCTGCCAGGAACGAGGTGATGAACAGCCCACGGCGATACCTGTTGAACATCATGTGCGCTTGTACTTCTTGATCGAGGAGTCGTTCTTGATCTCGTCGGCCTTCTTCTGGATGCGCTCCAGGTACGCGTCCGGCTTGAGCCCGCCGGACATGAGCTCGCCGGTGGCGGCGATGGCCTCGTCCTTGAGCTGGGCGTACCAGTTGAACCAGCGGTAGTAGACGGTGTTCGTGCCCGCGTCGGCGACGGCCTTGGAGGCGCTCGTCACGCCCGGTGAGATCTCACGGCCCTCGGTCGCGCCCTTCACCACGGTCATGGTGCGCACCAGCTCGCTGAAGTCCCCGGCCGCCTTCTTCGACACCATGGCCCGCAGGTATTCCATGCCCGCCTGGGGATGGGCGCTCTTGGCCGAGACGATGAAGTTCTCGCCCGGCTGGGTGTGCAGGGTGCCGTAGGGCATCTTGTCCGAGCTGGTGAAGTCGGGGATCGGGAACATCCCATACTCGAAGTCGGGCGGGGTGGTGGTCTTCTGCTCGTTCTCCAGCCAGGAGCCGGAGGGCAGCATGGCGACCTTGTACTTGTTCTGGGCGGTCTGGGTCTGCACGTGGTCGAGGCCGGTGGTGCCCTCCATGAGGTATTTGGCGCCGACCTCGGCCCAGGCCGTGGCGGCGGTCTTCATGGCCTCGGTGGTCCAGGCGCCGTCTTCGAGGTTGTCGATGTTGACGAGCACCTCGTTGCCGCCGATCTTCGCGGCCATCGTCAGCAGCGGCTCGTAGAGATACTGCGGGAACTTTCCGGCATAGGTGAAGGGCGCCATCTTCCCGGACTTCTTGATCGTTTCGCAGAGCTTGAGGAACTCGTCCCAGGTCTTCGGGATCTGCCAGCCGTTGTCCCTGAACACCTTCTGCGAATACCAGATGCCGTGGATGTAGTTGACGTAGCCGAGCACGCTGAACTTGCCGTCATAGGTGCCGATGTCGATGACGGACTGGTCGATGGTGTCTCTGACCTTGACGTTCGGGTCGTCCCAGCTCGGCGCGTCCAGCAGCGGGGTCAGGTCCTGGAGCTGCCCGTCCTGGGACAGAGCGCCGAAGTCCATGAAGTTGGCACCGGAGTTGTCGATCACTTCCGGCGGGTTGCCACCGGCGAAGCGCGGCTGGAGGACCTTGGTGATCTCCTTGGTCGCGTTGTGCTTGATCTCGACGTTGGCGTATTTGGTCTTGAACAGCGGCTGGTGGATGTTCTTGGCATAATCCTGGCCGAAGCCGCCGTCGAAGATCCACACCTCCAGCGGCTTGTCGGCCGCCACCCCGAACGGGTTGGCGGCGCTGGTCGCGACCGGCGCCGACGAGGCGGTGGCGGCGGGCTTGGAGGCGGGTGTGGCACACGCGGCCAGCGCCCCTGCCACGGGCACGAGCGCGGCGCCGCGAAGGAGCTCACGCCTGCTGAGGTGGGGGGTATTCGGCATTACGACTGCTCCTGACTATTCATGATCCACGTCGGATACGCCCTGCGTATCGGCTCTCCAGGGCTTTGTTGTGCTCGTCACCGCCGGTCACGTTCACCGACAGGTAGATGGGAGGCGTCTCGCCCAGCGCCACGAGTTCGTCCACCGCCTCGGTGACCACCATCTGCGCGAGCAACGCGGAGGTGATCGTGGACACCGCGCCGTAACGGCCGCCGCCGGGCAGGTCGAGGATGGCGTCCCCGTACGGAGCGCCGTTGTCCAGCACGACGTCGGCCAGGTCGAGCAGCTTGGCGCCCGACGGGTGGCGCGAGGTCATCCGGGTGCTGTGCTGGACCGAGGTGATCGCGATCAGCGGATGGCCGCGGTCCTTGACGATCGTGGCCAGTTCGACGACGGTGCCGTTCACGCCCGAGCTGGAGATCAGCACGAACACGTCCTGCGGCGCGACCGGCGCCAGGTCGTAGATCTCGTGCGCGATGGCCGGGTCCCGTTCCAGCTCCGGGGTCAGCACGCCGGCCGGGTGGCCCCCGTACAGGACGAGGTCCCTGGGCGAGAGGCGGTTGCTGGGCACGAGGCCGCCGGCCCGTCCGGCGATCTCCATGGCGATGGCCTCGGAATGCCCCGAGCCGAACGCGTTGACCACGCCGTCCGCCCGGATGGAGGCCACCACCAGCGCGGCCGCCTTCTTGACCGGCTCCGCCTGGTTCTCGGCGACCTGGTGGGCCAGGTCGAGGACCTTGGATGCGAATGTCATTCAGCCTCTCTCCACCCGATGGCCCTCGACGGCCCTGATCGTCCGCTCGAACGCCTCGTTCGTACGTTCGTAGGTGCGTTGGGCGACCGCCACGTAGACGGCGTCCAGCACGAACAGCTGCGAGTGCACGGCGGCCAGCCCGCCGAGCCGGAACGTCGTCTCCCTGCTGGCCGTGGTCAGCACCAGATCGGCCAGATCGGCCAGCGGGGAGCGGGCGAAGGAGGTGACCGCGACCGTCGTGGCGCCATGGCTGCCCGCCTCGGCCAGCGCCTCCATGACCTCACGGGTGCGGCCCCGGTGGCTGATGCCGATGGCCACGTCCCCCTGCTTGAGCAGCGCCGCGTCCGACAGGGCCACGTGCGCGTCGCCCGCGCTCCAGCCGGGGATGCCGATGCGGCGCAGCCGGCCTTCCAGCATGGTGGCGACGTTCCCGCTGGTGGAGACCCCGACCAGGAGCACTCGCGGAGCGGCCACGATGGCGTCGGCCACCTTGGCGACCACGTCGAGGTCGAGCTGCGCGGCGGTGTCCTGGATGAGCCTGGTGTCGGCGGCGGCCATCACCTCGATGGCGGCGTCGAGCGGGTCGTCGGGACCGATCTCATGGCCGACGCCCGCGCCCCAGCCCGCCTGCGCGGCCCGGCCGGTCTCGGTGGCGAGCGCGACGCGCAGCTCGGCGTAGCCCGAGAAGCCGAACGCCCGGCAGAACCTGGTCACGGTCGCCGGTGAGCTGCCGGCCCGCTCGGCCAGCGCGATGATGGTCGACCGCGCGGCCTCGGCAGGATCGCCGAGTATCACCTCGCCGACTCTGCGCAACGCCTCCGGCAAACCGGGTAGTTCTGTTTCGACGCGCCCAAGCGCTCCTGAAGTCACGAATATTCCTTCCGAATACCCGGTCTTCTGGCGAAAATTATTCTTGCTTCCCGGTCGCGTCAACCCCCAGACTCGGACCGTGACGAAATCGCTAGTCGTCGGCGTCGACGCCGGCGCCACCTCGACGCGGGTCGCCGTGCACGCGCTCGACGGCACGCGGGTGGGCTATGCGCGCGCGGGGGCGGGCAATCCGAGCGCTCACGGGCTGGTCAAGGCGGTGGCGGCGGTCGACGAGGCGCTCAGCCGGGCGCTCGGGCCGTACGACGGCGCCCGGGTGGTGGCCTCGCTGGCCGGGGTCGCGGGGCAGGTCGCGGAGATGGTGCCCGCGCTGGCGAAGGTCTGGGCCGATCATGGCATCGCCGAAGGGCCGCGTTACATGGGCGACGTGCCGATCGCCTATGCCGCCGGGTCAGCAGAGCCCGACGGGTCGCTGCTGCTGTCCGGCACGGGCGCGGTGGCGGCCAGGATCGTGGACTACGGGCTCGACGTGATCGCGGACGGGCTGGGGTGGCTGCTGGGCGACAAGGGATCGGGGTTCTGGATCGGGCGGGCGGCGGCCAGGGCGGTGGTCGAGGCGTTCGACCGGGGCCCCGCCGAGGGCCTGCTGGTCGAGCTCGTGGCGCGGGACTTCCTCGGCGACGAGCGGCCGGCCACGCCGCGTGCCATCGCCGACCGCATCGTACGGCTGGCGCAGGCCGGCCACATGCGGCTGGCCGCCCTGTCCTCACTGGTCAGCCGGGCCGCCGAAGCAGGCGACCCGATGGCCGTCCAGATCGTGCACGAAGCCGCCGGCCACCTGGTCACCACGCTCAGGCGGGTGCACGTGTCCGGCCCGGTGGTGCTCGCCGGGAGCGTGCTGACGAGCGAAGGGCCGGTACGGCGGGCCGTGACGGAGCTGCTGGCGGGCGAGACCGTCACGACGGCGGGCGACGCGGCGGGCGCGGCGGCCTGGCTGGCGGCCCGCGCCCTGCTCCCCGCGGCCGACGCGAAAGCCCTGCACGCCGCCTTCACGGCCGCCCCGTAACCGCCCGCTTCATCCGGGGGTGAAGGCCCAGCCGCTCCAGCGGGTCACCTCCACGACGATCACCGGCCCGGCGGGGCGGCGCTCGCGGTATTGGTCGTATTTGGCCACCAGCGCGTCGAGCGCGGCCTCGGCTTCAGGGCCGTCCTCGACGACGTGGGCCAGGCCGTCGGCGCGTACCCACCACAGCCGCGTCCAGTCCTCGTCGTAGTGGTCGGCCAGTAAGCTGACCCGCGGATTCCCCTGGATGTTGCGCAGCCGCCGGAGCGCGGTGGTCGTCTTGGGCTTGTGGTCGATCGCCGTCACCACCCGGCCACCGGCGACGGCGAAGACGACCGGCACCAGGTGGGGCGCCCCGGCGCCGCTCACGGTGCCGAGACGCGCCACTCGCTCCCCGCCGAACTTCGCGCGGGCCGTGTCGCCGTCCATCCCCCCATTGTGTCCGGAACTTACAAGACTGCAGGCCGGCGCCATGGGCACGATGGCCTCATGAAAGTGAACCTTTCCGCGATCCCCGGTTTCATGGCGACCCACGCGCGCGTGCTGGACCGCCGCCGCTACGACCTGATCATGGGTGACGGCGACGCGGCCGGCGTGCTGGCGTCGCTGGAGGCGTACCGCAACCCGGACGGCGGCTACGGCTGGGGCCTGGAGCCCGACCTGCGCTCTCCGGAGAGCCAGCCCGGGGCGGCGCTGCACGCCTTCGAGGCGCTCACGGACGTGGCCCCGCAGACCTCCCCGCAGGCCGCGATGCTGTGCGACTGGCTGGAGTCGGTCACGCTGCCCGATGGCGGGCTGCCGTTCGCGTTGCCGGTCACCCTCTCCGACGGCACCGCCCCTTGGTGGGCGGGCGGCGACCCGAAGGACTCGTCCCTGCAGATCACCTCCATTTCCGCGGCGGCCGCCCACCGCGTCGCCGCCCACGACCCGGCCGTGGCCGCGCATCCGTGGCTGGAGCGGGCCACGCGCTACTGCCTCGACGCGATCCAGGAGCTGGACGAGCGGCCGCACGCCTACGTGCTGGTCTTCGCCGTGCGCTTCCTCGACGCGGTGTACGACTCCCAGCCCCGGGCCGCCGACCTGCTCAAGCGGCTCGGCGCGCTCATTCCGGCGGACGGCAGGGTACCCGTCGAGGGCGGCACCGCGGACGAGGCGCTGCGGCCCCTGGACTTCGCGCCGTACCCCGGCCGGCCCGCGCGCGACCTCTTCGACCCCGAGGTGATCGCCACCGACCTGGTACGGCTGGCCGGCGAGCAGCGGGACGACGGCGGCTGGACCGTGGACTACGTGCGGATCTCGCCCGCCGGCGCGATGGACTGGCGCGGGGCCGCAACCGTCCACGCCGTCCAGGTCCTGCGCGCGAACAGCCTCATTTGAGGCGGCGGGCGGACTCCGACTCCTGGGCCATGCGGCGCAGCGCGTCGAACGCCTTCCCGTACAGCACCGAGCCCAGCACCATGGCCTCCACGGCGGCCTCGGGCGGCCCGTGGAACGGGATGGAGTCCATCTCGACCTCGGACACCAGCTTCTGGGCGGCCTCGACGTACGGGGTCAGGTCGACGGGCACGCCGAGCTGACGCATCCGGACCACGGTCTGGGCGAGCTCGTCGCGGGTGGGGGCCGAGGGGTGGACGTTCCAGCCCAGGTCGGCGATGAGGCGGTCCACCTGGTCGCGGGCGGCCTGCCAGTCCTCGCCGGGCTCGGGCTCGACGGTGGGCCCCAGGGCGTAGTGGGCTGTCCCGAGCACCTCGTGGACGGGCAGCGACTCGTCCTCGACGGCTTCGATGACCTGCTTGATCGAGGCCACGGGGAGCTTGCCGACCTCGAGCAGGGCCCGGATCAGGCGAAGCCTGCGCAGGTGGGAGTCGTCGTATTCCGCCCGGGTCGCGGCCGTCTGCTCACCCTGGCGCAGCAGGCCTTCGCGCAGGTAGTACTTGATCGTCGGGATGGCCACCCCGGACTTGGCGCTGAGCTCGGAGATGCGCATCGCTAGATATTAGCGCTATCCAGAGCGGGCGACGTGCCGGGCGGCGCTGACCAGCTCGGGCACCTCGGCCTGGCGGTTCCAGAGGAAGACGACTTCGAGCGGGGGGACGTCCTCCTTGATCGGGATGAAGGTCAAGGCTTCCGGCACCGACGTGCCCTCGTGGACGCAGAGCGTGTACCCGGTGCCACGCTCCACCATGGTGATCGCCAGGTCGTGAGTGGCCGCGGCCGGGCCGAGGCGAGGGTGGAGGCGGTGGCGTACGAAACCCTCCAGGAAACGGCGGGCGCCCGCCACCGCGTCGGATTCGGGCATGATCAGCGGCTCCGCCGCCAGGTCCGACAGCGACAGCGTCTCGGACGCGGCCAAATGATGGTCGCGGTGGAGCAGCGCGCGCACGGGGAAACGATGGAGCAGCATCCGGGCCACGCCCCTCGGCAGTGAGCCGGGCGCGTAGCCGAGCCCGGCCTGCAGGGTGCCGTCGACGATCGAGACGATCTGCTCGGCCGTGCCCATCGGCGCCACGCGCAGGCGCATGCTCTGGAGCTGCGTCAGCAGCCGGGCGACCACGTCGGCCAGCCCGTCGGCCACGCCAAGGCGCGCGGTGTGGCCCTTGCTCCTGGCCGCGGCCACGGCCCGCTCGAAGGCGTCCACCGCGACGGTGGCCTGGGCGAGGAACGCCTCACCCGCCTCGGTGAGCTGCACGCCGCTGGACGAGCGGCTGAACAGCTCGACGCCGATCTCCTTCTCCAGTGCCTTGAGCTGCTCCGACAGCGTGGGCTGGGCGATATGCAGTGCGGCGGCGGCCCGGCGGAGGCTGCCTGCCCGTGCGATCGCCATCGCGTACCTGACATAGCGCAGATCCATCGCTCACCTCGGGGTGATGGTGATGGGCTATCGGTTGATCGCACTTCCGTATTACAAGACGTGACAGCTTCCGTGAAGATGCGAGTCACCCCATTGGTAGTGATACTTCCGGTCCACACCGGCTAACCTAGCAAGCGCTTGCCCATGTTAGCGTGAGCGGCGGATGACCAGAGGAGGGGGCATGCAGCCCTTCGCCGGGCGGGCGGCCGTGGCCGGGGTCGGGATGACGGCGCTGAGCAGGGAATCCGGGCGCACCGAGCTGGAGCTCGCGGCCGAGGCGTGCCGGGCGGCCTGCGCGGACGCGGGGATCGGCCCGCGCGAGGTGGACGCGCTGCTCAGCTACCACATGAACGACTCCGCGCCCGTCGTGCAGGTCGCCCGCGCCCTGGGGATCGAGCGGCTCGGGTGGCACAACGACATCGCCGGAGGGGGCACGCAGGCGGCGTCGATCCTGGGCGACGCAGCGATGCTCATAGACGCCGGTTTAGCCCGAAATATTTTGATATTTAGGGCGCTCAACGGTCGCTCCGGCAAGCGCATGAACACCGTCTCCACCGGCCCCCAGGAGCGCTTCACGTACGGCCTCGCGGGCCCCATCCCCCTGTTCGCCCTGGCCGCGACCCGCTACCTGCACGACACGGGGCTGACGGAAGAGCACCTGCACGCGGTCGTCGCCCAATCCAGGGACAACGCCAAGGCCAACCCCCGGGCGATGCGCCGCGAGCCGCTCGAACTCGGCGACTACCTCGCCAGGCCGTACGTCTGCACCCCCTTGCGCACCGTCGACTGCTGCCAGGAGACCGACGGGGCATGCGCGCTCGTGGTCAGCGGCGCGCTCGACGGGCCGCGCGTCCGGGCGGTGGTGCGCGGTGGAGGGCCCGGCTGCTCGTCGATGGACCGCGCGCCCGACGTGAGCGCGGTCTTCTCGGCGTACGTGGCGCCCATGCTGTGGGAGGCGTCCGGTATGCGGCCGTCCGACGTGGACGTGGCGCTGCCGTACGACGCGTATTCGTGGCTGGTGCCCCGGCAACTGGAGGACTTCGGCCTGGTCGCGCGCGCGGATCTGGGGGCGTATTTGCTGGAGCGGCGGCACGCCTGGGTCAACCCGCACGGCGGCCTGCTCTCCGAGGGCTACGTGCACGGGCTGAACAACGTGGCGCAGGCCGTACGGGAGCTGCGGGCCGGGCGCGAGGTGGCGCTGGTGACAGGGTTCGGCGGCAGTTACGGGAGCGCCGCGCTGCTCGTACGGTGAAAAATCGGCTGAAATGCCGACAGGGCCGCCGACATGTATCGGGTGTCCCAATCCCGATACGAGGAGGCCGACCATGGGGATCGCCCGTGGATGACGACCGGAAGAACCGGTTCGAGGCCGTTTACACACAGACATACGAGCACATACTCGGATACGCCATGCGCCGGTGCGACTCCCCCGAGGACGCCGCCGACGTGGTCGCCGAGACGTTCGCCATCGCCTGGCGCCGCGCCGACAGGATGCCGGCGGGCGACGGCGCCAGACTGTGGCTCTACGGGGTGGCCAGGAACGTGCTGGCCAACCACCGGCGCGGCCAGGACCGGCGGCGTTCCCGCCACGTGGCGCTCGACACCGACATCGCCGACCTGTACGCCCGCTCCCCCGAGGGCAGCGTCGAGCTCGGCGCGATCGCGCGGGCCTTCCGCGAGCTTTCCGAGAGCGACCGGGAGCTGATCTCGCTGGTCGCCTGGGAGGGCCTGGACCACGGCCAGATCGCCACGGTCCTGGACTGCTCGCGCAACGCCGTGCGCATCCGGCTCTACCGCGCCCGCAAGCGCTTGTCCAAGGCACTGGCCGTCGCCGGCGTCTCCGTCAGCCACCTGCTCATGGAGTCCACATGAACGAGCTGAAGCACCTCGCCAGGGTCCGCGACGAGGACCTGTCGGGGCAGGCGTCCGGCGCGGGGGCGCGGGCGCTCCTCGCCTCGATCACCGCCGAGGAGCCCGTACTGGAGCGTGCCAGGCGCCTGCCTTCGGGGGCACGCCGCCTGACCTTCGGCGCTGTGATCGCCGCGGGTCTCGCGGCGGCGGCCGTGATCGGACCTGCCGTCCTCGGCGAGCAGGGCCCCGCCACCTCCTACGCCAACGCGGCGATCGACATCGAACTACGCGGTGACACGTACGTCGCGACCATCAAGGACCCGCTCGCCGACCATGCGAAGTACACGGAGGGCTTCAAGGCCGTCGGCCTGAACGTGAACCTCGAGGTGGTGCCCGCTGCCCCGAGCGAGGCAGGCAAGCTCATGAGCATGAGCGTGAGCGGGCCGCTGGCGAGCAACGGCGAGTCCATCACCAGCAGCACGATGCCCGAGGGCTGCGTGGTCGGCCAGGACGGCTGCGCGATCACCGTCAAGGTGCCCCGCGACTGGGCCGGCTGGGCCGCCGTCCGGGTCGGCCGGGCGGCAGAGCCTGGGGAGAAGTACCGGAGCAGCCGCGTGGCCACGAGGAAGGACGGAATGCTCGAGGGCTTCCGCGTCGACGAGAGGACCGTGGGCGAGGTCCTCGCCGAGGTCCGCCGGCGCGGCCTGAAGGCGGTCTTCCAGGTCATCACCCCGGGTCCGGACTCTGAGGGCTACGGGGTGGAGCAGGACAAGCAGCAGGCCGAGGTCGGCGAAGGCTGGATCGTCTGGGAGGCGTATCCCGCGGAGGCGGGTGTCGTCCTCCTGATGGTGACCGAGGAACGCCTGCCGAAGAATCCCATCTACGGCGGCCCGAAGCCGTCGGACCTGAACGAGTAAGCGGCCATGAAGCGATCCCCGGGCTCCGAGCCCGGGGATCGCGTCATTCCCGGATCGTGACCGGCCGTTTCAGCAGCCAGAGCGCCGCCCGCTGGAGCAGCGTCCGGTGCACCTCGTTGTCGTACGACCTGGTGTCGTGGCCCAGCGCGTCGTAGAACACCCGCCCCCGCCGCACCGGCCGCGCCCAGATCAGCGGCTGGCCGTTCGACGAGGCCAGCGGCTCGACGTCGGGCAGGATGTCGAGGTCGCTGTAGACCTCGTCCACCACGTCGAAGTCGCGCAGTCCCTCCACCACCGGATGCGTCCCGTGGACGCGCACGCCCGTCCAGCCCAGCGGCGGGTGGTGGGACTTGGGCCAGGTCCAGCAGCCGCCCAGGACGCGCGGCCAGCCCTGCCAGTCGTCGAAGCAGATCGACGCGGAGTGCATGCACAGCAGCCCGCCGCCCCGGTCCAGATGGTCGAGGATCGTCGTGCGGGCCTCGGCCGGTAAGGCGAAGCGCCACTCGGCGCGCAGGTCGGCGAAGCGGTCCTGGGCCATCTGCCAGCGCAGCGCGTTGACGGTGATGAGCTGGACCTCCGGCGGTTCGCGCAATGCGCCCGCGATGTCCTCGGTGATCTCGGACTCGATCCCGACCTCGGCGAGCACGTCCGCGAGCGCGGCCGACGTGGCGGCGAAGTCGTGGAACAGGCCTCCTGACAGGATCAGATTTCTCGCCACTCGCCCAGCTCATCATGGTTGTCGTGGCTTTTCTACCCATAAGCCGTCACATCCGGCTCTCCTGTCCCGTCCTGTCGGCGTTCATCGCCAGGATGGCCGTGGGCGCGTTCGGCGTGGCGTACATGACCAGGTTCAGCAATGATGCCTGCCGTGGATTTCGAGGACTACCGTCCGCTGCTGCTCGGGCTGGCCTACCGGATGCTCGGCAGCATGTGGGACGCGGAGGACGTCGTGCAGGAGGCCTGGCTGCGGTGGCAGGGCACCGACCAGAGCGAGATCAGGGAGCCGCGGGCCTTCCTGGTGACCGTGGTCTCGCGGCTGGCGCTCGACCAGCTCCGCTCGGCGCGGGTGAAGCGGGAGGCGTACACCGGGCCCTGGCTGCCCGAGCCGGTGCTGACCACGGAGGCGGGGCCGCTGGACACGGCCGAGCTGCGCGACACCGTCTCATACGCGACGCTGCACATGATGGAGCGGCTCTCGCCGCCGGAGCGGGCGGTGTTCGTGCTGCGGGAGGCGTTCGAGCTGCCGTACGACGAGATCGCGGAGATCGTCGGCTCCTCGGTGGCCAACGCCCGGCAGATGCACCACCGCGCCTCGGCGCGGGTGGCCGAGGGGCGCGACAAGTTCCGGCCGTCCTCGGAGGATCACGTCAGGCTGCTGGTGACGTTCATGGAAGCGGCGGCCGGCGGCGATCTGGGCGCGCTCACCGAGCTGTTCCACGAGGACGTCGTGGCCTGGAACGACGGGGGCGGCAAGGTACGGGCGGCGCTGCGGCCGATCGCCGGCAGGGACAAGGTGGCGCGGTTCCTGGCCGGGCTCGCGGCCCGCTACGACTTCACCGGGGCGCGGCTGGTCGACGTCAACGGCGCGCCGGCGATCTGGACGCGGGTCGGCAGGATGAACCAGCTCGTTGTGATCGACATCCGCGACGGCCTCATCAAGGGCATCTACGGCATGCTCAACCCGGACAAGCTGGCCCGCGTGCAGCCGGAATGACCGTATCCGATCTATAGTCGCCCCTATGGATCTCGGCATCTCGGGCAAGGTCGCCCTCGTCACCGGAGGCAGCGCCGGCATCGGACTCGCCGCGGCCAAGAGCCTGGCGCGGGAGGGCTGCGACGTGTGCGTCACCGCCCGCAACCCGGAACGGCTCGCGGACGCGGTGGTGGAGCTGCAGGAGTTCGGCAAGGTCGTGCACGCCGTGCTGGCCGACGTGGAGGATCCGGCCGCCGCCCGGCGCATCGTCGAGGAGACGCGCGGCGTGCTCGGCCCGATCGACATCCTCGTGGCCAACGCGGGCGGGCCGCCGGCCGGGCGCTTCGACGAGATGTCCCTGGCCGACTGGGATGTCGCCGTCCAGCGCAACCTGCTCGGCACCGTACGCCTGATCCATGCGGTCCTGCCGGAGATGCGCTCGCGCGGGTGGGGCCGGATCGTCACGATCACCAGCAGGTCGGCCCGCGAGGCGCTGGACGGGCTGGCGTTGTCCAACGCCACCCGCTCGGCCGTGGCCGGGGTCGTGCGCACGGTGGCCCGCGAGGCGGGCGGCGACGGCGTGCTGATCAACAACGTGATGCCGGGGCCCATCGACACCGATCGGCTGCGGGAGCTGGCGGGCGGGGAGGAAGTGCTGGCCGAACGGGGCAAGGCGGTGCCGGTCGGCCGCATCGGACGGCCCGAGGAGGTCGGGGACGTGGTGGCGTTCCTGGCCAGCGAGCGGGCCTCGTTCGTGACCGGGGTGTCGATGCTAGTGGACGGCGGCGAGAGCCGCGTCATCGCCTGATCAGCGTCTCCACGAGCGTGGCCGCCCAGGTGGCGGTGTCGTCGGGCAGGTCGATGAAGTACGACAGGTTCGCCCGGTGGAAGCAGGCGCCCATCAGCATGGCTGCGGCGGCCTGCGGGTCCATGCCCGCGTCCAGCCGACCGGCCTGCTGCTCGCCCCCGATGATCTCGGCCAGTGCCAGGATCGGCAGGTGCGGGCCGCCGCCCGTCTTGGCGAGCATGGTCCTGAACCCCGTCATGAGCGAGGGATCGGCCAGCACGCCCGAGGCGATGGCCGACGCCTTGATGTAGAACTCGACCGCCGCCACCGCGAACTCGGTCAGGTTCGCGGCCACGTCGCCCTGCCCCTCGCTCAGCCGCAACCGGGCCAGGGCGGGGCCGAGTGCGGGCAGCCGTTCCAGCAGGACCGCCAGGAACAGCGCCTCCTTGCCGGGGAAATGCTTGTAGAGCAGCGCCTCGGAGCAGCCCGCCTGCCGGGCGATCCGCTTGGTCGTCGCCCCCGCGATGCCGAACTCGTGAATGGCCTGCTCAGCAGCGTCGATGATGCGGTCGCGGGTGCCCATCCGGACATGATATGAGCGGGTGCCCGCCTACTCCGCCGCACGTGGCATCCTTCGTGGGTACTGGTGAGAAGTCTGCGAAGCGGGCTGCTGCGTTCAGCGGTCCACCACAGGTAGCGGTGTCTCCACCGACGGTCTTCGACCGGGCATAGGACAATAGGGCGGCAGTCCGTTTTGAGTAGGTTTCTTATTGGTGGGACCCAGGGGAGAAGGTAGGGCATGGACAAGCCGGTCATCGTGACGGTGGACGACGACCCAGGCGTCTCGCGGGCGGTCGCCCGCGACTTGAGACGCCGCTATGGCCAGGAATACCGGATTGTCCGTGCCGAGACGGCCGGCGACGGCATCGACGCGGTCAGGGAGATGCGGCTGCGCGGCGACGAGGTGGCGGCGATCCTGGCCGACTACCGCATGCCGCAGATGAACGGTGTGCAGTTCCTCGAGGCCGCCATGGACATGTACCCGTACGCGCGCCGCGTGCTGCTGACCGCCTACGCCGACACCGACGCGGCGATCCAGGCGATCAACGTGGTGGACCTGGACCATTACCTGCTCAAGCCGTGGGATCCGCCGGAGGAGAAGTTCTACCCGGTGATCGACGGCCAGCTTGACGCGTGGCTGCGTACCGAGCGGGTGGAGCGGTCCGAGCTGCGGGTGGTGGGCGACCGGTGGTCGGCGCCGTCGTACCAGGTGCGGGACTTCCTGGCCCGCAACCACGTGCCCTACCAGTGGCTGCTGGCGGAGGATCCGGAGGGCGCGCAACTGGTGAAGGCGGCCGGCGAGGGCTGCCATCTGCCGCTGGTGGTGACCGCCGACGGCACCACGCTGGAGTCGCCCGACCAGGCCACGCTGGCCACGGCGGTGGGGCTGTCGAGGACCCCGGCCACCGACTTCTACGACCTGATCGTGGTGGGCGGCGGCCCGGCCGGGCTCGGCGCGGCCGTCTACGGCGCCTCAGAGGGGCTCAACACGGTGCTGGTCGAGGCGCACTCCTCGGGCGGGCAGGCGGGCCAGAGCTCCAGGATCGAGAACTACCTGGGCTTCCCCGACGGCGTCTCCGGTCAGCAGCTCGCGGACCGGGCACGCAGGCAGGCGCTGAAGTTCGGGGCCGAGCTGCTGACGGCGCGCAAGGTGACCATGCTGGAGCCACGCGGGCAGGCGCGCGTGATCGGGTTCAAGGACGGCGGGGAGATCGCGGCGCACGCGGTGATCCTGGCGACCGGCGTCACCTACCGCCGCCTGCAGGCGCCGGGGCTCGACGAGTTCGTCGGGCGGGGCGTCTTCTACGGCGCGGCGCTGACCGAGGCGCCCGCGTGCACGGACGCCGAGGTCCACGTCGTGGGCGCGGCCAACTCGGCCGGGCAGGCGGCCGTCTACCTGGCGGGATTCGCGAGCAAGGTCCACTTGTTGGTGAGGGGTGACGGCTTGGAGAAGTCCATGTCCCATTACCTCATCGAGCAGATCGCCGCGATGCCCAACATCGACGTGCACCTCCAGACGGAGGTCGTCGGTGGTGGCGGTGACGGCCATCTGGAGCGGCTGACGCTGTCGACCAAGGGCGAGGAGCGTACGGTCGACGCCCAGTGGATGTTCGTGTTCATCGGCGCGGAGCCGTACACGTCGTGGCTGGGCGAGACGATCGAACGGGACGCGAAGGGGTTCGTCCTGACGGGTCCCGACCTGGTCCAGGGCGGGCGGCGGCCGCGTAACTGGCCGCTGCGGCGTGAGCCGTACTTCCTGGAGACCAACGTGCCCGGGGTGCTGGCCGCGGGCGACGTGCGGGCGGACTCGATCAAGAGGGTGGCCTCCGCCGTCGGGGAGGGCGCGATGGCCGTCGCGCTCGTGCACCGCTATCTGGAGAAGCAATGAGCGACATCATGACCGGGACCACCATTGACATCGACGAGCTGCGCAAGCTTTTCCTGTTCGAGCGGCTGACCGACGAGCAGCTCACCAAGCTGGCGGGCAGCGGCAGGGTGCGGTCCTACGAGGCGGACGAGGTCATCCTGCGGCAGGGCGACCCGGCCGAGTGCTTCGCGGTGCTGATCGAGGGCGAGATCCAGATGAGCAGCGAGACGGTCAGCGCCGGCACCGTCGCGATGCCCCGCACCTCCCAGCCCGGCGTGTACGGCGGCGCGACCTCGGCCTACCTCGGAGAACGGGCACCGGACACCTACCAGCACACGCTGCGCGCCACCGCGCCCTCGCGGATGTTCCTGCTGCCGGCCAAGAAGTTCGCCTACATCGTGGTCGAGTGGTTCCCGATGGCGATGCACCTGCTCGACGGCCTGCTGTCCGGCGGCCGCATGCAGCGGGAGATCATCGACAGGCGCCAGCGGCTGACCGCGCTCGGCACGATCACCGCCGGGCTCACCCACGAGCTGAACAACCCGGCCGCGGCGGCCGTGCGGGCGGTGAGCGAGCTGCGCTCGCTGATCAAGAGCTCGCGCATCCAGCTCGCCCAGCTCGCCCAGGACGGCATCCCGCCGGAGAAGCTGCGCACGCTGATCGAGGCGCAGGAGGCGTGCACGAGCAACCTGGGCAAGCTGCCGCAGCGCTCCCCGCTGGAGATCTCCGACGCCGAGGACGAGCTGGGCGAGGCGCTGGAGGAGCTGGGCGTCGAGGACGCGTGGGACATGGCTCCCGCGCTGGTCAACGCCGGGTTCTCGGGCAAGGATCTGGAGAAGATCCGCACCAAGGTGGGCGAGCAGCACGCCCCGGCGGCGCTGCACTGGCTGGCCGAGGCCATCGAGATCTCGCAGATGCTCGGCGAGGTGACGGAGGCGACCGAGCGCATCACCTCGCTGATCCGCTCGGCCAAGCAGTATTCGCAGATGGACCGAGCGCCCTTCCAGCAGATCGACGTGCACGACCTGCTCGACAGCACGGTCGCGATCTTCCGCGGCAAGATCCCGCCCGGCATCACCGTGGTCACCGACTATGACCGCACGCTGCCGCTCATCCCCTGCTACGCGGGCGAGCTCAACCAGGTGTGGACGAACCTGATCCACAACGCGCTCGACGCGATGGGCGAGTCGGGCACGCTGACCATCCGCACCGCGCACGACGAGGACGAGGCGATCGTCGAGATCGGCGACACGGGACCCGGCGTGCCCGAGGCGATCAAGGAGCGCATCTTCGAGCCGTTCTTCACCACCAAGAGCGTGGGCCAGGGCACAGGACTCGGGCTGGACATCTCCTACCGGATCGTGGCGGGCCGGCACGGCGGCGAGATCAAGGTGCGCTCGGTGCCCGGCGACACCTGGTTCGAGGTACGCCTGCCGCTACGCGAACCCAACCCCACCGCATGACCTTTGTAACGCCGCGGTAAAACGTCCCCTTTCGCGAGTTCATGACAGACGATGACTTGTCAAGAGATGTCATGTGCCCGTGTAATGGATGACCGTAATACGGTAAAGGGAGGCGGGCACCGTGGGGACGACCGCGTCCGCGACGGGATCGCGTTCGCTGAACGCGGTGCTGCGCGCGCTGAGCGGCATCGAGCGACTCGGCAACAAGCTGCCTCATCCGTTCTGGCTCTTCGTCATCCTCAGCGCGCTGCTGGCCCTGGTGAGCTGGGGCCTGGCGGCCGCCGGGGTGGCCGCGGCCAACCCGGCGACCGGCAAGACCGTCGTGGCCAAGAACCTGCTGTCCGACGACGGCGTGCGGATGATGGTCGGCGACGCGATCGAGAACTTCACGTCGTTCCCGCCGCTCGGCACGATCCTGGTCGTGATGCTCGGCGTCGCGGTGGCCGAGCGCTCCGGGCTGCTGGCGGCCGTGCTGCGGTCCGGGGTGTCGAAGGTGTCGCCGAAGTGGGTGACGTTCGCGCTGTCGTTCACCGGCATGGTGGCGCATGTGGCCTCCGACGCGCGTACGTCGTGCTCATCCCGCTCGGGGCGCTGGCCTTCCGCGCGGTGGGCCGCAGCCCGATCCTGGGCATCGTGGTGGCGTTCGTGTCGATCTCGGCCGGCTACGACGCCAGCCCGCTGATCACGCCGGTCGACGCGATCCTGTCGGGGCTGACCACGGCCGCCGCGCACACCATCGACCCCGCCTACGTGGTCACGCCGCTGGCCAACTACTTCTTCTCGCTCACCTCGTCCCTGGTGCTGGCCGGGGTCATCACGCTGGTGACCGAGCGGGTGCTGGCGCGCCGGGTCGAGTCGATCCCGGTCGATCCGGACGCCGACGAGTCCGATCTCGGGTCGCTGGAGCTCAGCGCCGAGGAGCGCCGCGGGCTGCGGGCTGCGCTGATCGCGCTCGTGGTGTTCGTGGTCGCGGTGGTAGCCGCCGTACTGCCCTCGGGCTCGCCGCTGCGCGGCGAGAACGGCAGCATCGTGCAGTCGCCGTTGCTCTCCTCAATCGCGATCTTCCTCGGGCTGGCGTTCCTGGCCGTCGGATGGGCGTACGGCAGGGCGGCCAGCACGGTCACGAGCAGCAGGGACATCCCCGGCTTCATGGCCCACGGGCTCCGCGAGATGACGCCGATCCTGGTGCTGTTCTTCGCGATCTCGCAGTTCCTGGCGTACTTCAAGTGGACCGGCATCGGCGAGATCATCGCGATCAACGGGGCGGGGCTGCTCAAGTCGGCCGGGGTGAGCGGTCCCGTGGTGTTCCTCGGCATCCTGCTCGTCGTCACCCTGATCAACCTCGTGGTGACCAGCGGGTCGGCGCAGTGGGCACTGGTGGGTCCGGTGTTCGTGCCGATGCTGATGCTGCTCAACATCCCGCCCGAATACACCCAGGCCCTCTATCGCATCGCCGACTCCTGCACCAACGCGATCACGCCGATGAGCCCGTACTTCGTGATGGCGCTGGGCTTCCTGCAGCGTTACCGCCGGGCGGCCGGGATCGGCACACTGGCCTCGATGACCATCCCGCTGGCGCTCACCCTGCTCGTCGTGTGGACGCTGCTCTTCTTCGCGTTCTGGTGGCTCGGCATCCCGCTCGGGCCTGGGGCGCCCGTACGTTAGTACCTCTGGAAGGATTCCCGTGTTGATCACCGACTGGACCCGGCAGGCCCTCCCGGCCATGCTCGCCGACCTCAAGGCCGTGGTGGAGCTGGAAACCCACAGCTACGACAAGGCCATGCTGGTCAAGGGGCTGCGGATGATCCGCGCCCGGGCCGTCGAACTCCTCGGGACGCCGGACGAGGAGGTCCTGCACGACTGCGGCCAGTACGGTGACGTCCTGGAGATCACCTACCAGGGCACCGCACCGGGGACCGTGCTCATGCTCGCCCACTACGACACGGTCTGGCCGACGGGGACGCTGGCCGGCTGGCCGTTCGCGGTGGTGGAGGGCAAGGCCACGGGGCCCGGCGTGTTCGACATGAAGTCCGGCCTGGTGCAGGCCATCTGGGCGCTGCGGGGGCTGCGCGAGCTGGGGCTGCCGCATCCCAGCGTGCGGTTCCTGTTCAACGGGGACGAGGAGATCGGCAGCCCGGCCTCGCGCGAGCACATCGAGGCGGCCAGCGAGGACGCGCTGGCCAGCCTGGTCTTCGAGGCGTCTCTCGACGGCGCTTTGAAGACGGCGCGCAAGGGCGTGGGGCTGTTCAACGTGCGGGTGACCGGCGTCGAGGCGCACGCGGGGCTCGACCCGTACGCGGGCGCGAGCGCCATCCACGCGCTGGCCGAGATCGTCACCACGCTGGCGGGCTCCGCCTCGCACGAGCGCGGCACGACCGTGAACGTAGGGCTGATCAGCGGCGGGACGGGGCGCAACGTCGCGGCCGGGCACGCGAGCTGCGGCGTCGATGTGCGGGTGACCGATCCGTCCGAGATGGGGCGCATCGACGACGTGTTCGCCGACCTGCGGGCCTCCGATCCGCGGGTGACGGTTTCCGTGACCGGCGAGTGGAACCGGCCGCCCATGACGCCGAACCCCTCCTCGCAGCGGCTGTTCAAGGAGGCGCAGGTGGTGGCGGCCGGGTTCGGGTGGCTGCTGGACGAGGCGTCGGTCGGGGGCGCCAGCGATGGGAACTTCGTCTCGGCGCTGGGGCGTCCCGTGCTGGACGGCATGGGCGCGGTGGGCGATGGGGCGCACGCCCGCCACGAGCACGTCCTGATCGAGCACATCCCGGAGCGCACCGCCCTGACGATCGGCCTCCTCACGGCGCTCGCATAGCCCGTGGTCGGCCGAAACGCGGAGCCTTCGCATATGCGATAGCCAGGCGGCGGCAAAACGCCAGCCGGCGGCATGACAGCAAGCGGTCGGCGGCGAACAGCTAAATGCTACCGGCGGGCCGGATTCGGCAGGCTCACGCCCCGCACACTGAAGTCTGTAACGATCAGACTATGGAAGGGGCGAAATGACGGATGCGTTTTCACCTGCCGTCGCACGCGAGACGCGATGGCCGCTCCGCCAGCGGGAATTCGTCAATCACGCCGGCGGGACGAGGCCGCACATCACGTTGGTATCCGACGAGCCGGGCATCCGAGGGCTGTTCCGCTATCGGCCGGAGACGGCACAGCCGCTGGTTCAGCTCTCGGAGGTGCTCCTGTGCGGTGACAGCACGCTGAGCCGCGGCGAACGCGAGGTGATCGCGGCGTACGTGTCGTCGCTCAACCGGTGCCGGTTCTGCTACCACACGCACGCGGCCTTCGCCGCCATCCGGATGCCGGAGGGGATGGCGCTGATCGACCAGATCCGCGCCGACCCTGACACCGCCCCGATCAGCCCTCAGCTCAAGGCTCTGCTGGCCATCGCGGGCGCGGTGCAGCGCGGCGGGCAGGAGGTCACCGGCGAGCACGTGAACGCGGCCAGGGCGGCGGGCGCCACAGACCTGGAGATCCACGACACCGTGCTGATCGCGGCGGCGTTCTGCATGTACAACCGCTACGTGGACGGCCTGGCCACGCTCGCCTGCGATGACCCCGAGCACTACGCCGACCGGGCCCGGTTGAGCGGCTACGTGAAGGTGTGGGAGGACGAGCTGGACGAGGCCTGCTGACCCGCCTCGTCCGGCGCGTTGGAGAGTCAGGCGAAGAACTCGTCCACGGCATAGGGGTTGTGCGGGTAACTCGACCGTTCGCTGATCTTGCCATCGGCGATCCGGAGGAGTTGCATGCCGTGGTCGTCAAGCGTGCGGCCGTCGCGCTCGGCGTGGATGCGCAGGACCGCGGCGACGTGGTCCTCGCCGGCAAGGAACCTCTCCGGCTCAAGCCGCAACGTGCCGGAGGTGGCCTGGGCGAGCCCCGCCAGGTAGCCGAGCACCGCTTCCTTGCCGGTGTAGTCGCGGGCCAGTGGGCCGCGGCCCGGCACGTGGAAGACCACGTCGTCGGCGAGGAGCTGGTCGCGCAGGTGGTCCAGGTCGCCCTTGGCGAGAGCGTCGTAGAAACCGCTGGCGATGGCGAGGTGGGGATGTTCGGCCATGGAAACCATCCACTCATAAAAGGGGTTTATGGTGCCGTGGGTGACATTACGCGCGGAGGATGCGGGAGACAAGGGAGGTGCCATCGCCGTACAAGAACTATGCCTGAATGGCGAAAATTAACAGACCGAAAATAAGGCGTTGACAGCGCACTCGCGGCGAGCCGATCATGCAAGTGGCTTGTTTTCTTCCGCAAGGAGCTCGTGTGCCCCATATCGCCATCGAATCCGGCGAGCCCGGAATTCGCGGGTTGTTCGCCTTTCGCCATGAGACCGCCGGTCCGCTGAACGCGCTGGCCGAGGTGTTGCTGCGCGGCGACAACACGCTGGCCCGCGGCGAGCGCGAGCTGATCGCGGCCTATGTGTCCGGGCTCAACGAGTGCCGGTTCTGCGCGTCCTCCCACTCCGCGTTCGCCGCCGCGCAGCTCTCGGAAGGGATGGCGCTGGTCGACCAGGTCCGCACCGACCCGGGCTCCGCTCCGATCACGCCGAAGCTCAGGGCCCTGCTGGCGATCGCCGCGGCCGTGCAGAAGAGCGGACGCGACGTCACCGGCAAGCTGGTGGACGCGGCCAAGGCGGAGGGCGCCACCGATGTGGAGATCCACGACACCGTGCTGATCGCGGCGGCGTTCTGCATGTTCAACCGGTACGTGGACGGCCTAGCCACGGACGCGCCCGACGATCCGGCACTCTACGCGAAGTCGGCCGAGCGGATCCTGCGGCACGGCTACACGAGCACCACGCCGGCGGCGGGACAGCACGGGTGACACACGACCACCGCTATCTGATCGTCGGCGCCGGGCCCGGCGGGCTACAGCTCAGCTACTTCCTGCAGCGTGCCGGGGCCGACTACGTCACGTTGGAGCGGGAGGCCGCGCCCGGCGCGTTCTTCCGCCGCTATCCCCGCCACCGGCGGTTGATCTCGCTGAACAAGGTCCACACCGGCACGAAGGACCGGGAGATCCAGCTTCGCTGGGACTGGAACTCCCTGCTCAATGACTATCCCGATCTGATGTTCCCGAGCTACTCCCAGGAGTACTTCCCGCACGCCGACGAACTGGTGCGTTACCTGGAGGACTTCCAGCGGATCCACGAGCTCAACGTGCGTTACTCCACTCCGGTCGAACGCGTGGAGAAGTCGGAGGGCAGGTTCCTGGCCCACGCCGGCGGCGAGGTCTTCCGCGCTGACTGCCTGATCGTCGCCACGGGCTGGAGCGGGCCGCACATTCCCGACATTCCGGGGATCGAGCTGGCGACAGGCTACGAGGACGCCCCGGTCACCGGGGAGGACTTCGCCGACCAGCGGGTACTCATCATCGGCAAGGGCAACTCGGCGTTCGAGACCGCCCAGGCGCTGCTGCCCTACGCCTCGGTCATCCACCTGGCCAGCCCCAGCCCGGTACGGCTGGCATGGACCAGCAAGCACCCGGGACACGTGCGCGGCCAGTACGGTGCGCTGCTGGACAGCTACTGGTTCAAGACCCTGCACGGGGTGCTGGAGTGCACCGTCGACCGGATCTGGCGCGAGGGCCCGGGCTTCCGCGCCGCCATCACGTACACGCTGGCAGACGGCGAGAAGGCGGTCCTCGACTACGACGCGGTGCTGCGCTGCACCGGCTTCACCATGGACACCGGCCTGTTCGACGACTCCTGCCGTCCCGAGCCGGCCCCGGGTGGCCGCATCCCGGCCATCCGCCCCGACTTCCAGTCGGCCGACGTCGACGGCCTCTACTTCGCGGGCACCCTCATGCAGGCACGCGACTTCAAGCGCGCCTCGTCGGCGTTCATCGACGGCTTCCGCTATAACCTGCGCACCCTGGCGGCCCTGCTGCTGGAACGCTACGACGGCGTGCCGCTGCGGCCGCGCGAACTGCCCGCCGACGCCGTCCGGCTTACCGAGGCCGTGCTCCAGCGGGTCAACTACAGCTCGGCGCTGTGGACCCAGTTCGAGTACCTGGCGGACGCGTACGTGATCGGCCGCACCGTCCAGCACTACGAGGACCTGCCGGAGGACTACGCGGTGGCCCGCTTCGGAGACTCGGACCTGTGCCTCACCGTCACCCTGCGCTGGGGCCGCCGCGACTATCCCGACGTCTTCGCCATTCAGCGCCATCCCACGCCAGCCCGCGCCCACGAGTGCGCCTTCCTGCACCCGGTGGTGCGGGTATGGCGGCGCGGCGAGCTGATCGCCGAGCAGCACCTCCTGGAGGACGTCCAGGCCCGCTGGCAGGACCCGGTACGGCACGCCGAGCCGCTGTGCGCCTTCCTGACCGCCCAGTTGGAGAACCGTTAGGCGGGAAAGCGCTCGACGAGGTCGTCGACCACGCCTTCGATGGACCCGCGCCGCGCGTGGGCGGCACGCTGCCTGGCCGCCCCGTCTCCGGCGGCCCGCAGCCGCTCCCACCCCCGGGTGACCACCTCCAGGTCGCCGCTGTCGGCCAACGCCGGTTGGATGTGCTCCAGCAGCCCGTCGACCACCTCCGCGGCCGGGCGCGGCCGGCCTGTGCGCGGATCGACGCCGTGCCCGGAGAGCCCGTCCCTGGCGGCCCGCCAATAGGCGACCCGCAGCAGCTCGCCCGGCACGCGGGGTCCTGGATCCCCCTCTTCCACCCGCCGCAGCGACACCGTCACCAGCGCCCGGACCACGAGCGCCAGGAACACCGACTCCCCCACCGAAGCGGGCACGTCGGTCACGCGCACCTCCACGGTGGGCAACCGCAGCGACGGCCGCGCGTCCCAGAAGACCGTGGCGGGATCGACGAGCGCGCCGCTCGCGTTCAGCGCCGCCAAGAGGCGCTCGAAGTGGTCCAGGCCCTCAAGGTATGGCGGCGGCCCGGCCACCGGCCACTTGCCCCAGGCCAGGATGCGCCAGCCCGCGTAGCCGGTGTCGCGGCCCGCCCAGAAGGGGGAGTTGGCCATGAGCGCGATCAGCGCGGGCAGCCAGGGCCGCAGGTGGTTGCAGACAAGCACGGCCCGCTCCCGGTCGGGCAGGTGGACGTGCACGTGCCCGGCGCAGATGGCCTGCTCGTCGTGGAGCGCCCGGTAGTTCTCGATGCCGAGGTCGTAGCGAGGATGCTCGGTAATGAGCGGCGGTACCACGTCGCCGAGCACCGGGGTGCCGGACGCGATCACGGCCAGCCCTTCGGCCCGGGCGGCGGCGGAGACCACCCCGCGCATCCGGCGCAGCTCCCGCTCCAGCTCGGCTGGGCCTGCGCACGGCGGCGTCTTGGCCTCCACCTGGAACTGCGTGATTTCGGTGCTGACCCGCTCGCCGAGCTCGGCCGCGGCGCGCTCGATGACTCTCGGCGCCCCCGGCGTCACGGCCCCGGTTCCGGGATCGACGACGAAGTACTCTTCCTCGACCCCCATCAGGGGGCAGACCGCGTCGAACGGCGCGCTTTGCAGCGACTCGGCGGTGGCGGTCATTCCGGCTCCTCTCCCGTCGGACGGGCTACCCCCCCGATCTTGCCCTGTGACGGTGTCCGCAGACACGGCTTCTCGGAAACTGCGCAATCCACAGGCGGTCGACGCGAGAAACGCGTTCATCTCCTGCACCGCCGCACAGCCCGCGGCGCCTGCGCGGGCGGCGACCACAGTTCAAGACACCCACTACAACTATGCCGACTGCGGCACTAGCAGTTCTTGTCCCGGTGGGGCAGGTGTCCGGTGGTCAGGAAGGCGGTGACGGCCTGGTCGCCGCAGGCGTTGCCGTTGGCGAGGTAGACGCCGTGGCCGCCGGAGTCGACGCTGACCATGCGGGCCCGTTGCCCGAACGCCTGGCGCATCTTCAGCGCTCCGCTGTGGGGCGTGGCCGGGTCACGCAGGTTCTGGATGAGCAGCACGTTGGCGGGGCCGCGCGAGGTGACCCGCACGGGCGGCTCGGCGGGCTTGAACGGCCAGAACGCGCACGGCCCCATGTTGACGGGCATGCCCGCGGTCAGCGGGTGGGCGGCCCGGTCACGCGTCACCTGCCGCTGGTGCAGGCTGATCGAGGCCGGCCATGCGACGTCGTTGCACATGGTCGCGCCGGCGGTGGCGGCGGTGTTCTGCAGGGCGGCCGCCGGGGGTGTGTTCGCCGGGGGCAACTCGCCCGAGGTGCGGGCGGCCCGCATGAGGGCGGCGAGCATGGGGAAGTTCGCGTCGGAGTACAGGGCGTTGAGCATGGTCTCGCGCAGCAGGTTGCCGTTCAGTTCCGCGGGGTTGGCGCCCGGCCAGGGCAGCGGCTTGCGGTCCAGTTCGGCCGCGAGGTCGAGGAAGGTGCGGCGGACCGCCGCGGCGTCGGCGCCGAGGCCGTACTCGCCGTCACGGGCCGCGGCCCAGGCGGCGAAGTCGGGGAAGCGGTCTTCCACGCCGACGGCGTAGTTGGCCAGCCACTGCCGCGCCACCCGGCGCGGATCGGGGTCGTCGTTGCTGTCCAGGACGACCCGGTCGGTGCGCTGGGGGAACATGGTGGCGTAGACGGCACCCGCGTAGGTGCCGTAGGAGACGCCCCAGTAGGAGATCTTCTCCTCGCCCAGCGCCTGGCGGATCCGGTCGATGTCCCGGGCCTCGTTGCGGGTGCTGATGTGCCGGATGAGCGGCCCGCCGTTGCGGGCGCAGGCCTCGGCGATCCTCCGCGACCAGGCGGCGTTCTCGGCGATGCCGCCGTCGGCGTCGGGGTAGGGCTTCAGCTTGGTGAGTGAGAGATCACCGGCCTCCAAGCCGCATGAGACAGGCGAGCTCTGGCCCACACCGCGCGGGTCGAACCCGATGATGTCGTAGCGGTCGAGCACGTCCTGCGGCAGCTTCTTGACCAGGGTGCTGGGCCGGTTCAGGCCCGGGCTGCCCGGCCCGCCGGGGATGATCAGCAGCACGCCACGGCGCAACGCGGGCTTGGCGGTCTTGATCCGCGACACCGCCAGCGAGATCGTCGGCCCGCCGGACGCCTGGTAGTCCAGGGGAACCTGCAGGGTGGCGCATTCCTGCCGCACGTCCACGCCGGTCCCCGCGGGGCAGGCGCCCCACGCGGTGGCCGCCGCCTGGGCGGGGGTCACGAGGCCTGCGGCAAGGATGGCGGTGGACGCGCCGACGGCGGACAGTCTCACAAGGTTTCGCATCAAGGGGTCCTCTTCAGTGATCGTCTGGCTTGTGTCACCGACTCTGCCGAACCGCGGATCTCCGAACCAGGGACCGCGTCATCGAAGACCTATGACGTGATCACGAACCGGACAGGACGCCCAGTCAGCGCCATCGCGCGCCCTCCTCCGCACCGCGGCGCGGGCAAGTTTCGCGAGGCCTTGCTTTTGGCCTGGGGCTTCCACGGGCGGCCGTGGTACGCTCCCAAGCGAGCGCTTGGTTCAGACCCGAAGGGCCGCCGCATGAAGTTCTCGACCTTCCACCTCTTCCACCGTTTCGACGGCCAGAGCTTCAAGGACGTCTACGACTATCACCTGGAGCTCATCGAGCTGGCCGAGGAGCTGGGGTTCGACGGGGTACGGCTGGCCGAGCACCACTTCCGCGACTACGGCGTCGTCCCGAACCTGTTCACCATGCTCGCCCACGCCGCCGCCCGCACCTCCCGCCTCAGGCTGGGCACCGGCATCGTGGTGCTGCCCCTGCACAACCCGATCCACGTGGCCGAGGAGGCGGCGCAGGTTGACGTGCTGTCGGGCGGGCGGCTGGATCTGGGGATCGGGCGGGGATACCAGAGCTTCGAGTTCGAGGGGTTCGGGATCGACCTGGCGGAGGCGCGTGACCGGTTCAACGAGGCGCTCGAGGTCATCGTCGGGCTCTGGACGCAGGAGTCGTACCAGCACGAGGGGAAGTTCTACAAGACCGGCGCCGAGGTCTCGCTCGTGCCCAGGCCGCAGCAGGCCCCGCACCCGCCGCTGCACGTGGCCGCCGTCTCCCCCGAGACCGTGACCATGTACGCCGAGCGCGGGCTGCCCATCCTGGCCGATCCCGCGGCGACGTTCCGCAAGGTCGTCAAGGCCGCCGAGACCTGGCGGGAGACGGCCGCGCAGGCGGGGCATCCGGCGGGGGCCGACCTGGTGGTGGCGCGCAGCGTGTACGTGGCGCCGACGCTGGAGCAGGCGCGCGAGGACCAGGCGCGCTTCGAGGCGTCGTTCGACCGCTCGCGCATCTTCAACGAGAAGAGCGCCCCCATCGACCCCAAGACCGGCAAGGCCGCCCAGGGCTTCGAGTACTACCAGGACCGCTACCTCAAGGGCGGCTCGGTGTCGGCCGACTTCCGGTGGGAGCAACTGGAGGTCATCGGCGACCCGGCCCGGGTGATCGAGCAGATCGCGCTGCTCGAGGACGCCGGCTTCACGAACCTCCTGTGTGACTTCGGCAGCACCCGGCCGATGCCGCTGGAGGAGATGAAGCGGGTCATGCGCTTCTTCGCGACCGAAGTCATGCCGGCCTTTGGAGGCTGAAATGATCCACAGCCTGTCCCTGTCCGACGTCCTCGCCGACCACGCCCGCAGCCGCCCCCAGGTGACGGCGGTGGTGGACGGGGAGGTGCGGCTCACGTACCCGGCGCTGGACGACCGGGTGACCCGGCTGGCCTCGGCCCTGGCCGGGCTGGGGATCTCCGGCGGTGACCGGGTGCTGTGGCTGGGACAGAACTCGCATGCCGTGCTGGAGCTGCTGCTGGCCTGCTCCCGGCTGGGCGCGATCTTCTGCCCCGCCAACTGGCGGCAGTCGGAGGACGAGCTGCGCTTCGTGCTCACCGACCTCACCCCGGCGGCCGTCGTCTGGGAGCCGTCGGACGCCACCACTTCCCTGCGCGCCTCCGGAGCGGGGACGTGGGTGCAGGCCGGCGACGAGTACGAGGAGCTGGTCGCGAGCGGCACCTCACGCGAGTTCGCGCAGGTCGCCGACACCGAGCCGGTCCTGGCGCTCTACACCGCCGCCTTCGACGGCCGGCCCAGCGCCGCGCTGCTCAGCAGCGCCGCCCTCGTCGCGCACGCCACGTCCCTCCTCGTGGTCCGCCAGATGGAGCCGGACTTCACCTTCCTCAACAACGGCCCGCTCTTCCACGTCGGCACGATGATGTTCTGCCTGGCCACCCTCCAGATCGGCGGCACCAACGTCTTCACTCCGGCCTTCGACGCGGAGGAGGTCTGCCGGCTGATCGACGCCGAGAAGGTGACGCAGGCGTTCCTGTTCGGCCAGATGATCGACGCGCTGGTGCAGGCGAACGTGGGCGGCAAGTACGACCTGTCGTCGCTCAGGTTCGTCGCCCACTCGGCCGAATGGGACGACATGATCACGGTGGACGACTCGCCGTGGTGCCGGTCGAGGATGGGCGGGTACGGGCAGACCGAGGTCGGCGGCATGCTCACGTTCCTCGGGCTCGCCGAGGGCGGCGCGGGGTTCGCGGGCCGCCCGTCCCCGCTGGTCCAGGTACGCATCCTGGCCCCGGACGGCACCGAGTTGCCGGCGGGCGAGGTCGGGGAGATCTGCGCCAGGGGCAAGACCCTCTTTTCCGGATATTTCGCCCGTCCCGACTTAAATGAGGCTAAGTCGAGGAACGGCTGGCATCACACCGGCGACCTCGGCCGCCGCGAGCCCGACGGCACGATCACGTTCATCGGCCCCAAACTCCGCATGATCAAGTCCGGTGCCGAGAACATCTACCCGGCCGAGGTCGAACGCGCCCTCAAGTCCCACCCCGCCGTGGCCGACGCCGCGGTGATCGGCATCCCGGACCAGACCTGGCACCAGGCGGTCAAGGCCGTGGTGGCGCTCAAGCCGGACGCCACCGCCACGCAGGACGAGCTGGTCGAGCACGTCAAGGCGCAGCTGGCGTCGTACAAGAAGCCCAAGGAGGTGGCGTTCGTGGACACGATCCCCAAGCGCGGTTTCACTCCGGACTACGACGCACTGGACGCCGCCCACGGCGGCGGCAACTACCCGGGCCTGTGATCATTCCCTGCTGATCGGCAGGCCCGCGTCCAGGTGGGCAAGGGCCTGATCGAACTCGCCGACAGCGTCCAGCGCCGGATCCTTCACCCAGTCGAACCAGAGCGCGACCATCACGCCCGCGATGGCCCCGGTGACGTTGCGGATCTGCGGATCGCCGGGGTCGCGGCCCTCGCGTGCCGCCAGCTCGTCCCGCATCGTGGTGATGACGCTGCGGATGTTCTCCAGGCTCGCCGCCCACAGCTCGGGGACCGTGAGCATGAGCTTCTCCCGCTCCACGCTGTCGACGCGCTCCTCGGCCGTCTGGGCGGCCATCACCTCGAGCATGGCGGCGCGTACGGCCTGCACGGGGTTGAGCTCGGCCGGCACCGCCCGGAGCGCCTCGACGAAGGGCGGGAACTGGTCGACCAGCACCAGGTCCTCCTTCGTCGGGAAATAGCGGAAGACGGTGCTGGGCGCCACCTCCGCCGCCTCCGCGATCTGCTCGACCGTCGTCGCGGTGTACCCCTGATCGCGGAACAGCCGCAGCGCCTCCTTCTGGATCAGCGCCCTGGTCTTGGCCTTCTTCCGTTCCCGCAGGCCCGGTCGCTCGCTCATGACACCGCATTCTCCGGCTTCCACGGTCCGCTCACAAGAGATCACAATTTTTCGCTATACAACTCCGACTTGAGAGTCTACTCTCAAAATCATGCGACTTCCCATCGAGCGAGACCCGAAGTGTCCCTTCGACCCGCCGCCCGCCCTCCGAGGCCTGCCGCCGATGAGCCGCCTGGAGTTCGCGGACGGCCATCTGGGCTGGCTGGCCACCACGCTGGAGGCGGCCCGCGCGGTGCTCGGCGATCCGCGGTTCAGCGCCAGGCAGGAGCTCAAGCACGCCGCAGTGCGGTCCACGGTGCCTGGCGGGGCCGGGCGGCCCGCGCCGCCGGGCTTCTTCGCGGCCACCGATCCGCCCGAGCACACGCGCTACCGCCGCCTGCTCACCGGCCAGTTCACGGTGCGCAGGATGCGCGTGCTGGAACCGCGCATCGAGCGGATCGCCGCCGACCACCTCGACGCCATGGCCGCGGCCGGCCCCCCGGCCGATCTCGTGACCGCCTACGCGCTGCCGATTCCCTCGATGGTCATCTGCGAGTTGCTCGGCGTGCCGTACGAGGACCACGAGTTCTTCCAGGACCGCAGCCTCCAACTCCTCACACGGGGCGGCGATGTGGACAGGGCGACCGCCGACCTGGCCGCTTACCTGGGCGAGCTGGTGCGCCGCAAGCGGGCGGCGCCCGGCGACGACCTGATCAGCGGTCTGACCGGCGAGCTCACCGACGAGGAGCTGACCAACGTCGCGATGATCCTGCTCGTCGCCGGCCACGAGACCACCGCCAACATGCTGGCGCTCGGCGTGTTCGCAGTGCTGGAGGACGGGCGTCCGTACCAGGACGACGCGGTCGAGGAGTTGCTGCGCTGGCTGTCGATCCTGCATCTCGGCGCGCCCAGCAGGGCCGCGCTGGAGGACACGGAGGTGGCGGGTGTGCTGGTCAGGAAGGGCGAGACGGTGGCGCTGTCGCTACCGATGATCAACCGGGACCCGAACGTGTTCGAGGACCCGGACGCGCTCCGCCTCGACCGCCCGGAGGCGCGCAAGCATTTGAGCTTCGGGCACGGCGTCCACCAGTGCCTCGGGCAGCAGCTGGCCAGGATCGAGATGCAGATCGGCTACCGCATGCTGTTCGAGCGCTTCCCCCGCCTGCGGCTGGCCGTCCCCGCCACCGAGGTGCCGCTGAAGCACGACTCCGCGGCCTACGGGGTCACGAGCCTGCCGGTCACTTGGTCCTGATCCGCTCCAGGGCGTTGCCGCGGCATCCGGACGGCGTGTTCACCGGGTTGCGGCGGACCGTCGCGCCGCCCGGCAGCTCGGCCGTGTAGTCGCTGCCGCGCCTGGCCGACAACCCGATCACGGGGAAGCCGGGTGCTGACCATCTGCGCGCCACTGTCCAGCGCCGCCTGCAGCCTGCCCGTGTCGCCCGACCTGGCCTCGGCGAACGGCACGTCGGACCGGCTGCGTACGAGACGCGGCCGGCTCCGGCCAGCCGTGCTTGCGCACTGTCGCGAAATATGCGCGAATCTCACAGGATGGCCAGCGGCGTGACCGGGCTCCCCGTGCCACCCTCGATCCTGAGCGGCGCCACCACGAACACGAACTCCGCCCTCGCGGCCGCCGCCAGTTCCTCCAGCCACAGCATCTCGATCAGGTGGATGCCGTGCCGGTGCAGCAGGATGAGATGCAGGTCGTCGGCGAGCGTCTCGTCGGCGAGTCCCCGGACGTTCAGACCGCCGATCGCGGCGTTGTCGGAGGCCACGACTGACACGTCATGCGCCGCCAGCCAGCGCCCCGCCTCCGCCGACAACCCGGGCTGGCCCGACCAGTACTCCTCCTTCGACCGCTCCCACACCAGCGGCCACCCGGTACGGATCACCGCCACGTCCCCCGGCCGCGGTGTGGCGATCTCCTCCAGGAGCCCGGCCGCGATGCGGTGGCCGGCGGGCAGGTGGTCGAGGCCGAGATGCCGGGGCACGTCGAACAGAACCCCTCTGGCCACCACACCGCCCACGTGCTCGATGCCGCACCGGGTGGCGCCGTACGAGCGGACCCGGGCGGCCGGGTGGCCGTTGTAGAGCCGGTCGCCGGACCACATATGGCACAGCGCGTCCATGTGGGTGGTGGTGCCGTGCGCGGTGACGACCAGGGCGTCGTCGGCCACGCACAGGCCCTCGCCGATGGGCCGGGCGCCGGCCGCGTAGTCGCCGCCGTCGACGGACATGAAGTGCTGCGGCAGCGGGCGGCCGCGCAGGTGCGGGACCGTCGTGGGGGCGGGCGAGGACGTGGCGCCCCTGATCGGCATGGCCAGGCTGAGCACCTCGCCGGTGGTGGCGGCGCGCAGCGCGTCGAGGACCACGGCGGGGGTCAGCAGGTTCAGGGTGCCCCGCTGATCGTCTGGGCCGAATCGTCCCCAGTTGTTAGGCTCGTTAACCAAGTAAGCGCTTCCTTTCACTGCGGAGGTCTGATGCACTGCGATCCTCGGTTCTCCCGCGTGCGCGAGGTGTTCGAGCGGCATTTCGCCGACGGCGAGGAACTGGGTGCGGCCTTCGCCGTCTACCTGGACGGCGAGCTGGTGGTGGACCTGTGGGACGGGGTCGCCGACCGGCACACGGGGCGGCGCTGGGAGCACGACACCCCCGCCTTCGCCTACTCCTGCACCAAGGCGATCACCGCCACCGTGCTGCTGCAGCTCGTGGAGCGGGGGCTCGTGGAGGTGTCCGCGCCGGTGGCGGACGTGTGGCCGGAGTTCGCGGCCCGCGGCAAGGGCGCGATCACCATCGAGCAACTGCTCACCCACCAGTGCGGGCTGCCGGTGATCGAGGAGCCGGTGCCGGTCGAGGAGTTCGAGGACCACGCGGCGATCGCGGCCAGGCTCGCCGATCAGGCGCCGATCTGGGAGCCGGGGTCTGCGCACGGCTATCACGCCCTGACGTACGGGTTCCTGGTCGGCGAGGTGATCAGACGGGTGACCGGGAAATCGGTGGGTGACCTGGTGGCCGCGGAGATCGCCGGGCCGCTGGGGCTGGAGCTGTGGGTGGGCGCGCCGGACGACGCGATCGCCCGGGCCGCCCGGCTCAAGGCAGGCGAACGCCCCCAGGCCCTCACCGTCACGGAGAGCAGCCTGCCCACAGGCGGACGAGTGGAGGACGTGCTCGGCGCGATGACGAGGGCGGCGGTGGATCCGCAGAGCCTGATGAACCGGGGGCTCGGCAACCCCGGCATGCACCTCCTCAAAGGCGGCGCCAACAACCCGGTCATCCTGCGCGCCGGCTGGCCCGCGGCCGGACTGGTCACCACGGCCAGGGGCCTGGCCGGGTTCTACCGGGCGCTGATCGCCGGTGACCTGCTCCGCCCGGAGACTCTGGAAGACGCCGTACGCACCCGCGTGCACGGCCCCGACCGCGTGCTGTTCCTGGACACCGCGTTCGGGCTCGGCTACATGCGGCCGTCGGTCACGTTCCTGATGCCGTCGGAGACCGCTTTCGGCCACTCGGGCCTGGGCGGCTCCATCGGCATGGGCGACCCGGCGCGGGGCCTCGCCATCGCGTACGTCATGAACAAGATGGCCAACGCGATCTCCGGCAACCTGCGCGGCATCCGCCTGGTGGAGGCCGTCTACAGCGCGCTCTGAAGAGTTCACTGCATCGTCACGCCGCCGCTCACCGACAGCGTCTGGCCGGTGATGTAGGCGGCGCGGTCCGTACACAGGAAGGCGACCAGCCCCGCCACGTCGGCGGGCGTGCCGAGGCGGCGCAGCGGGATGCCGCGCGCGATCTTGTCGACCAGCCCCGGCTCGCCCGCCGACACCCGGCGCAGCATGGGCGTGTCGGTGGGGCCGGGGCAGACCACGTTGGCGGTGACCTGCGCCTTGGCCGCCTCGCGGGCGAGCGTCTTGGCGAGGCCGAACAGCCCGGCCTTGGTGGCCGCGTACGCGCCCTCGCCACCGGACCCGGCCCTGGCGCCGTCGGAGGAGATGAACACCAGCCGTCCCCATCCCCTGGCCATCATGCCCGGCAGCAGCAGCTTGGTCAGCAGCATCGGTCCCCGCAGGTTGACCTGCCACATGAGGTCCCAGTCCGCCGGGTCACTCTCGGCGAAGGGCGCCACGATCGCCACCCCGGCGTTGTGCACCAGCACGTCCACGGCTCCCACGGCGCCGCAGAACTCCTCGACGGACGCGGGCGAGGTCAGGTCCAGGGCCGCGGCCCGCGCTCCCGGCAGGCCCGCGGCCGCCTTCTCCGCGTTCGGCAGGTCCACGTCCGCGAGCACCACCCGCGCCCCGAGCGCGGCCAGGTCGGTCGCGATGGCCGCGCCGATCGCGCCCGCTCCCCCGGTGACCACCGCCACGCGGCCGTCCAGCCGCAACCCGTCCATCATTTCCATGCCTCGACCAGGTCCGCGGTGGTGGCGCGGGTGGCGAGGAGCGCGATCGTGTTCCTCAGCACGGCCTGCGCGTAGTCCTCAGGGATGCCCGCCACCGCGTCCGTGACCACCGTCACCCGATAACCCAGGTTGACCGCTTCCAGCGCCAGCCCCGGGATGCCCAGGTTGAGCGAGACGCCCACGGCGACCACTGCCGAGACGCCCAGCGAGCGCAGCGTCATGTCGAGGGAGGTGCCGGTGAACGGGGAGAAGCCGTGGTGGCGCCGGCTCTCCAAGTCGGTGGGATCGCGCAGCTCGGGCAGGACCTCGACGGCGGCCGTGCCCTCCAGCATGTGCTCCGGGTCCTTGAGCAGGGAGACGATGAAGGGGCAGTTGGCGGTGTGCGAGCCGGCCCGGTCGGGGCGGAAGGCGGCGGTGCAGTGGATCACCGGGATCCCGGCCGTCCGGGCCGTATGGAGCAGCCGGGCGGAGTTCGCCACGACGTCGTGGCGGTCGCAGGCGGCCACCAGGTCCGGAAATTTCGTGAGATCGCCGATGACGCCCCGCTGCATCTCCATCACCAGCACGGCCACGCGCTCCACAGGCGACCTCCACAGATTTAGCCGAGCGCTTGCTTGGGCACCTGATCGTATCACCCACCACACAACGTCATTCAGTCCTAACCCAGGGCGAAATATGTTCACTCGTGACAACCCGCACCCCGGGTGAGACCGTCAAATCGAAGACGGCTGCCACTTGGGGGTTGGACTTGGTCCCTGGTTACCGCGAAGTTCGCCAGCTCGGCGCCGGCCACACCGGCCGCGTGTTCCTCGCCACCTACCAGTCGACCGGCGCCTACGTGGCGATCAAATACCTGAACGCCACCCTGCGCAGGGACGCCGAGTTCATGGACCGCTTCCGGTCGGACACCCACCAGCTCGTCGAGATCGACGACCCGAACGTGGTCCGGCTCTACGAGTACGTCGAGACGCCGACCCGGGCCGCCGTCGTCATGGAGCTGGTGGACGGCGTGTCGCTGCGCACATTGCTGGCCGAGCACGGCGGGACCAGCCCCGAGGCCGCCCTGGCCGTGCTGAAGAGCACGCTGCTGGCCCTGGCCGCGGCGCATGAGAAGGGCGTGCCGCACCGCGACGTCAAGCCGGAGAACGTGCTGGTCCAGGCGGACGGCACCACCAAGCTGGCGGACTTCGGCGTGGTCGTGCACGCTGAGGAGCCGGGCGTGCCCGCGGGCAGCCCTGAGTACATGTCGCCCGAGCTGTGGACCCAGCACCGCGCCGGGCCGCCCGCCGACCTGTACGCGGCCGCGTGCGTGCTGTTCGAGGCGGTCAAGGCCCGGCCGCCGTTCCGCGCGTACAAGGAGGGCGCGGACGGCGAGCTCGACGTCCCCGCGACGCGGGACCGGCACCTGGTGGAGCCGGTGCCGCTGGAGGTGGTTCCGGACGCCCTGCGCGACCTGCTCAGGCAGGGGCTGGCCAAGGACCCGGCGGCCAGATACGCCTCCGCCCGGCAGTTCGCCGCGGAGCTGGAGGAGGACGCGGCCGCCGGATACGGCCCCGACTGGGAGAAGCGCGGGCGGCGCCATTTAGCCGAGCTGGCCACGCTGCTCGCCCTCCGCTTCCCCCTGGCCAGGACGGACGACGCGACCTCAGCCCCGATCAGGCTGCGCGAGCGGGTCATGAGCCTGCCCAGGCTGCCGCCGCACCTGTGGGTAGCGGGCGCGACGGTCGTCGCCGTGGCGATCGCGCTCGTACTGTCGGGCGGCCGGCTGCCGCCGGGTCCCGGCGCGATCCTGATGCCGCCGCCGGAGGCGAAGAGCGAGCCCGAGCCCTCCCAGACCGGCGCCACCACCCCCAGCCCGACCAGGACGACCGCCGCCCCCAAGCGCACCGCCGCCGCCGTCACTCCCACGCCACCGCCGCCCGCCGGGACACCGCCATCGCCGCCCGCCGGGACACCGCCATCGCCGCCCACCGGGCGCGGGGCCGGGACCCCTGTGCCGGCTCCCGCCGTGCACGCGGCCGGCATCGTCCAGTGGAGCGGCACGAACGGCTCGATCACGGTCTCGGCGAGCGGCCCGGGACCGGTGCGGCTGCGGATCTCGTACACGCGCCGTGACGGCGACGACGCCCCGGCCAGGACGGTACGGCGGGAGACCCGCACGCTACGCGGCGACACGCTCTACACCAGCGGGGTTACGCATGACCCCGGGGACGTCGCATGCGGCAGGACGGCGTATGTCGGGATCCTGGTCATGACGGAGCCCGCGTCGGGCAACGGGCCGCAGGTCAGCGAGGCGGCCGTGCACGGACCCGCGTGCGCCGCCCCCACGCCCAGCCCTACGACCACGCCGACCGTGGAGCGCAGCACGCCGACCGTCGGTACGCCCACGCCATCGGGCTCGGCACCCTCGGACGGCTCGCTCGCGCGGCAGCCCGGCGGTCCGGCGACCTCGGCCCCTGAGCCTGATGGCGGGGCGCCGCCGGCTCCATGACGGTGCGAGGTCGCGGACCCTTGCCGGGTAACCAAGCGTGCGCTAGCTTGGCAAGCGATGAGCGCCGACATCTCTGCCTACCGGGCCGCCTGCGGGCGCGGCGAGCTGGTCATCCAGCGCTGTACGTCCTGCGACCGGCGCGTCCACCTCCCCGAGGCGGCCTGCCCCTGGTGCGGCGGCGACCTCGGCTTCGAGCCGGTCTCCGGCGAGGGCGTGGTGCACACGTTCACGGTCGTGCACCGCTCGTTCGCGCCCGGCTACCGAGGGCGGGAGCCGTACGTGATGGCCTGGGTGGACCTGCCGGAGGGCGCCCGTGCGTTCGGGCACGTGGTGGGGTGCGCGCCCGACGAGGTACGCATCGGGATGCCGGTGCGGGTGACGTTCGTGGACGGACTGCCCCATTGGAGGCCCGCATGAAGCTCGGCAATGTGCTGATTCCGGTCACCGACCTGGACGAGGCGATCGCCTTCTACGGATTGCCGGTGAAGTTCCGCGACGGCGACAGGTTCGCGGCGCTGGACGGCGGCGGGGTCACCGTGGCGCTGGCCGGGCCGGCCGAGCACGTCACCGCTTCGGCGGCGCCGTCGTACAAGGTGGACGACGTGGCGCTGGCCGTGCGGGAGATGACGGGGCGCGGTGCCGAGGTGGTGCGCGGGCCCGAGGAAGGGCCGCACGAGAGGCGGGCCGTGCTGCGCGATCCCTCAGGAAACGTCTTCGTGCTCTATTCGCCCCTTTGACCTGGAGGCACCCCCATGGCGCGATCACCTTACGGCAACTACGGCCACGCGATACTGACCGCCGGAGCGCAGCGCACGCCCGACCGGGTGGCGCTGACGTACTGCGGCGAGCAGAGCTTCACCTACGACGAGCTGAACCAGAACGTCAACCGCCGCGCGAACGCCCTGCTCGCGGCCGGGATCACGCCGGGGCGGCGGGTGGCGGCGCTGCTCAACGAGACGCTGCTGGTGGCCGAGGTCTACCTGGCGCAGGCCAAGATCGGGGCGGTGACGGCGGCGCTGAACCCGTACTGGCCGGCGGAGACGCTGCGGGACGTGGTAGCCGCCTCGGGGTGCACGGCGTTCATCTACGACGCGACGGTCGAGCAGGTGGTCGAGCAGATCAAGGGGTCGCTGCCGGACGTGACCACGTGGCTCGACGCGCGGGAGCTGACGGCCGGCCCGGAGGAGCCGCCCCTGGGCGGCTGGTACGACGACCCGCTCGCGCTCTACTACACCTCGGGCACGACCGGGCTGCCGAAGGCCGTCGTGCACACGCACGCGTCGTCGCTGGCGACCGCGCAGATCTGGCTCGACGTGCCGCGCGGCCCGGACTCGGTGTTCGGCACCGGCGCGATCATCTGGGGCATCGGCTTCCCCGCCATCGCCGGCCCGGCGCTGTACGCCGGGATGCGGCTGGTGCTGGAGCAGGACTGGGGCCCGGCGAACTTCCTGCGCGTGGTCCCGCGCCAACGCGTCACGCATGTGTCGCAGATCCCCTCGTTCTACGCGGCCCTGCTGGGCTCGCCGGAGCACGAGGGCGTGGATCTGTCCTCCATCCAGGTGATCATGCTGGGCGGGGAGCCGCTGACGGCGACCATGCTGGACCGGATCAAGGCCCGGCTGCCGCAGGCGGGCGTCTACTCGTACTACGGGCAGACCGAGGCTCCGTACACGTGCATGGGGCGGGTGGACGACGGCTCGACGCCGCTGGGGTCCTCGGGACGTGCCCGTACGGGGAACGCGGTGCGGATCACCGACCCGCGGGGGAACCGGGTGATCGGCGAGGTCGGCGAGATCAACCTGGCCGGGCCGCACCGGATGGCCGGCTACGACGGCCTGCCGGACAAGACCGCGGAGGTGCTGCGCGGCGAGTGGTACGTCGGCGGCGACCTCGGCACCCTCTCCGCCGACGGCGTGCTGCGCGTGCTGGGCCGGCGAGAGGACTCGATACTCAAGACCGGCGTGTGGACGCAGCCGGCCACGATCGAGGAGGCCGCGGCGGCGCTGGACGGGGTGGCCGAGGCCGGCGCGGTCGGCGTCCCCGAGGGGGCGGCCGACCAGCGGATCCTGCTGGCCGTCGTGCCGCGCGCCGGGCACACACTGGACGCGTCCAAGCTGGCGCTCGCCCTGGCCGACACGCTGCCCGCCCATCAGCGGCCCGACCACATCGTGGTGGCCGACGAGCTGCCGCACGCCCAGGACGCCTCGGGCGGTCCCGGCAAGCTGCTGCGCCGGGAGATCCGCGAGCAGCACGGGCATCTGCTCGGGTGAGCGTTCACGAGCACGAGGTCAAGGCGCTGCTGGCCGGCGCGGGGGTGGCGGTCCCGCGCGGGGTGGTGGTCGGGGACGACGGCTTCGACCGGGCGCGGGAGCTGGCCGAGCCGCTGGTGCTGAAGGCGTTCGGCCCCGGCCTGGTGCACAAGTCGGACGCCGGGGCGGTGCTGCTCGGCCTGCGCGCGGCGGACCTGCCGTCGGCGGCCGCGGACATGCGCTCCCGGCTGCCGGATCTCGCGGGCTTCCTCGTCGAGGAGCAGGCCGCCGCCGGGGTCGAGCTCATCGTGGGGCTGGTCGGAGACCCGGGGTTCGGGCCCGTGCTGCTCGCCGGTCTCGGCGGGGTGTGGACCGAGGCGCTGCGGGACACGGCGCTGCGGCTCTGCCCGGTGTCGGAGTCCGGCGCGCGCCGCATGCTGGCGTCGCTGCGCGGGGCTCCCCTTCTGTACGGGCACCGCGGCGCCCCGCCCGTGGACGTGGACGCCCTGGTCAAGCTGCTCATGACGGTCGGCGGACCCGGCGGCCTGTGGGAACGCCTGGAGCTGGGCGAGTTCGAGCTGAACCCGGTCATCGCCACGCCGTCGGGCGTGACGGCCGTCGACGCCCGCTACCTCCCCGCCGAGTCCCCTGCGCCGGTCGCGCACCGGGCGCCCGCGGACTTCCTGCCGCTCTTCGAGCCCAGGGCGGTGGCGGTCGTCGGGGCCTCCAGCAGCAGGCCGAACTTCGGGAACATGTTCCTCGACTTCTACAAGGCCGCGGGCGTCCCGCTGGTCGCCGTACATCCCGAGGCGGACGAGGTGGCCGGGGTGCCCGCGGTGCCCTCGCTGGCGTCGGCCGACGTGGACTACGCGCTGGTCGCCGTGCCCGCCGAGCGCTGCCCGGAGGTGGTCGGGCAGGCCGCCGGGGTGCCGTTCGTCCAGGTGATGAGCGGCGGTTTCGGGGAGGCGGGGCGACCGGAGCTGGAAGCCGAGCTGGTCGACGCCGCCAGAGCGGCGGGGACACGGCTGCTGGGGCCCAACTGCATGGGCGTCTACTGCCCCCGTGGCCGGCAGACCTTCGTCGGCGGTGGGCTGGGACCCGCGGGCTCGGTCGCGCTGATCTCGCAGAGCGGCGGGCTCGCCGGTGAGGTGATCAAGGTCGGCGAGCGGCGCGGGCTGGCGTTCAGCCGGGTCGCCACCGTGGGGAACGCCGCCGACGTGACCCCGGCCGAGCTGCTGCGCTGGCTCGCCCGCGACCCGGAGACGCAAGCCGTGGGCCTCTACCTGGAGGATCCGCGCGGCGGCCGGGAGCTGTACGAGGCGCTGAGCGCCGCCGAGCTGCCCGTGGTGCTGCTGGTCGGCGGGCGCAGCGGTCAAGGGCGGCGGGCGGCCGTCTCGCACACCGGCGGCATGGTGAGCGACCTGCGGATCTGGGAGGCGATGGCCGAGCAGGCGGGGGTCACGCTGGTGGCCGGGCAGGACGACCTGATCGGGGTGCTGGCCTACTTCCAGGCACACGGCTCACGGGCGGTGGACGGAGACCAGGTGCTGGTGGTCGGGCCGAGCGGCGGCGCCGGCGTGCTGGCCGCGGACGCGTTCGACCGGGCCGGGGTGCGCCTCGATCCCTTGCCCGAAGACGCGCTGGGCGGGCTCGGGGTGGCCGCGGCGGGCAATCCGCTCGAGGTGCCCGTCGGGCCTCGCGGGCGTCCAGGGCTCGTTCCCGAGGTGATCGGCGCGCTCGTCCGGCACCGGCCGTACGCGGACGTGGTGGTGCACGTGAACGTCCAGGCCTTCTTCACGTACGGCGACGCCGCCGAGCCGCTGTACGCCTACGCGCGGGCGCTCGGCGGCGCCCAGGAAGCGCTGCCGCGCACCAGGATCACGCTCGTCACCAGGAACGGCGAGTGCGCGCCCGCCGGGGTCGAGGACGAGGTGAGGCGGATCGCGGGGGCGGCGGGCATCCCCGTCTACCGGACCATGGAGGCGGCCGCGGTGGCCGTCGCGGCAGGAGGAAGACGACATGGGACTGCTTGACGGCAAGGTCGCGCTGATCACCGGCGGGGCGCGGGGCATGGGGGCGGCGCACGTGCGGCTGTTCCTGGAGGAGGGCGCGCGGGTGGTGTTCGGCGACGTGCTGGACGAGGAGGGCAAGGCGCTGGCGGAGGAGACCGGCGCCACGTACGTCCATCACGACGTACGGAGCCTGACCGAGTGGGAGCGCGCGGTGGCGACGGCCGTGGACTTACACGGCAAGCTGAATGTACTGGTCAACAACGCCGGGATCCTGAAATTTCGTCGTATCCAGGACATGTCGGCCGAGGACTTCGACCGGGTGATCGACATCAACCTCAAGGGCGCCTGGCTGGGGATCAAGTCGGTGATCGAGCCCATGAAGGCCGCCGGACGAGGCGCGATCGTGAACATCTCCTCGATCGAGGGCTTCATCGGCGCCGAGGGGCTGTCGGCGTACGCGGCCTCGAAGTTCGCGATCCGGGGCATCACCAAGTCTGCGGCACGGGAGCTGGCCAGGTTCAAGATCCGGGTGAACTCGGTGCACCCGGGAGCGATCAACACCTCGATGGCCCTGGACCCGGACATGATGGCCGAGGTCGACGCCGAGACCTTCATGAAGTCCATGGTCATCAAGCGCTTCGCCAAGCCGGTGGAGGTCTCGCACGTGGTGGCGTTCCTGGCCTCGGACCGGGCCAGTTACTGCACGGGGAGCGAGTTCACCGTGGACGGCGGGCTGACGACGGGGGCCGGATACTGAAAGTAGATCGAACTATAGCCATTAGGTAGATCTTTTTGGGTTAAACCGCCCTCGCTTGGACATTTCTGGCAGCATCTCTGACCTGGGATTACCATGCCAGCCGAAGGCTTGACCCTCCCTTGGGGCGTACATGACCTGGGGTTACGGCACGGTAGCCTCACTCCTCACGGAAGAAGACAAGCCTCCGGTTTTGTCACCCCAGTCCAGGGACTACCTCCCTACCCAGGGCTGCGTGGATAAACCCGGTCTTTGCCCGGAAGGTGCCCGCGTAGTTCCATGACGCCAGAGATGCAGAAGTTCATCGACCTGCTGGAGAGCCAGCTCGGCTACTCCGAGAAGGCCGGCGCGTACACCAAGTTCGGTGACTGGTACGGCAAGAACGTCGAGTTCGACGCCGACTACAGCTCCGCCCCTTGGTGCGAGATGTATCTCTCCTGGGCCGCGCACAAGCTCGGCTACGAGGAGTGGATCGGGCAGTTCGCCTGGACGGTGGCGCACGCCAAGTGGTTCAAGGAGCAGGGAGCCTGGGGGAAGACGCCCAAGCCCGGCGCGTTCGTCTACTACGACTGGAGCGGGTCGAACAACGTCGACCGCATCGACCACGTCGGCATCGTGACCAGGGTCGAGGGCGGCAAGATCTTCACCATCGAGGGCAACATCGACGGTGGCGTCGCCAAGCGCAAGGAACGCGACACGAGCAAGGTCGTCGGGTACGGCTATCCGGAGCGCATCAAGGCCCGCCTGAACGAGGAGGCGGAGCGGCAGGCCCAGGAGGCCAAGAAGAAGGCCGAGGAACAGGCCGCCCTGCCACCGGGGCCGGGCACCGACGTCGGCGTGCTGCAGATGCCGCAGGACTCGCTGACCTCCATGATCCCCCAGAGCAAGCGCGACGAGGCCGCCCGGCCCACCCCTGCTCCGGCCCCTGGCAAGAAACCCCAGGCGGTCACCGGCGCTCCCTCGCCCTCCGAGACCTCCGCGGCCGCCGGCCAGACCGCCAAGAAGGGCAAGCACGCCAAGCCGGCGACGGCCGACACGTTGTCGGCGACCGCCGAGCCGCTCCCGACGCACGCCGACGCCTCCGCCACCAACCCGCTGCCGGCCGTGTCCACGCCGACGCTCGTCGGGTCGACTCTGGTGGCCGCGCTCGCGCTGCTCGCCGTGGCCAAGACCCGCCAGTCCCGGGTACGCCTGGCCGCCGCCACGGCAGGCACGATCTCACGCCCGTCCAAGTCCAACTCGCATCGCCGGCGCCGTCGCAAGGGACGCGGAGCCGCCGAGCCCGTCGTCACGCCTCTGCGGACCAGGCCCCTCCTGGACGCCGGCGAACCGGCGGCCACGAGCGCCCAGCCTTTCGCAACCGCCGACCAGCCGCTCGGCGTCGTTCGCGCGGACCAGCGCATCGCGGCGCGCCACGTTGAGCAGTCCGATGCCGAGCGCCACGTCGCAGCCTCGGGTGCCGAGCAGGTGCGGCGGCTGCTCGACACCAGGCCCTTCGACCCGTTCGCGGACGCCGCGCCGCGCCGGCCGGCCGCCGATCGCGCGCCCCGCCGGACGGCCGCCGACCGTGGACCCGGCCGGGACGCCACCAACAGCGACCACCGCACCCCCGACACCAGCCCTTTCACGCCCGCTTTCGACACGAGCCGCATCGACGCGCCCTACGGCGGCGGTCCCTTCGACGCGCCGCTCGACACCGGCCCCTTCGAGCCCTGCTTCGACACCGGGCCGATGCAACGCATCCGCGACACCGAGCCATCGCAAGGCGCCCTCGACACGGGCCCGTTCGAGCCCTGCTTCGACACCGGGCCGATGCAACGCATCCGCGACACCGAGCCGCCGCAGGGCGTCCTGGACGCGGGCCCCTTCGAGCCCGCCGACAGCGCCGCTCCGCTCGGATCCGCCGCCGGCACGAGCTCTTGGGCGCCCGGCTCCGGCACCAGCCCGCTCGTCGTCGACACCGGCCCGTTCCAGCGCATCGTCATCCCGGGGGCCACCAGCAGGTTCGACGCCTTCGCCGCGGCCGGGCCCACCGTCCCCGGCGGGGACCTGCTCGACTCGCCCCCCGCCGACACGGCCGCCTACCGGGGCCGGCGCCGACGCCGAGAGGACCCCGTAGAGGAACGGTTCGCCGCTTTCCGAGCCGACCTCCCGCCGCGCGGCCGCCGCCACCGCGAGCTGGTCGGTGCAGGTAGCACGATCCGGGCAGGAAGAGGCCGCCACCGGGCCTGATAATCGGGTTTGGCCGCCGATGAAGCACCGCTCCACGACGAGGGCAGGGAAGATCACGACTCGCCGCTGCTCTTGACGCCGTATTCGGCGGCGAAGGAGGCCAGCCGCGATACGGCGTCGCGGCTGCGCGTCCAAGGCCGGACGATCAGCCGTTCCACGCCCAGCGCAGCCCAGGCCGGCACTTCGTCCGGCGAGGCCAGCGCGTACGCGTGCGCCGTCACGGGCACCCCCGCCCCCAGCCGGTCGAGCTGCGGCTTGATCGACTCGATCGTGTGCGGCATGCTGATCCACCCGTCGCAGAGCCGGGCCGCCCGGCGCAGCGCGGCGGCCGACTCCCCGCCCGCGAGCACCGGCAACGGCCGCTGCACCGGCTTGGGCTCGAAAGCGACCTCCGGGAAGGAGTAGAACCGCCCGGAATGGGCGACCACCGGCTCGCTCCAGAGCCGCCTGACCACCTCGATCGCCTCGTCCAGCCGCGCCCCCCGCGTGCCGAACGGGATCCCGGCCGCCTCCCACTCCCCCCGATACCAGCCCGCGCCGACCCCGCATATCGCCCGTCCCGACGAGACCACGTCCAGGGTCGCGAACGCGCGAGCCGACACGAAGGGATGGCGCAGGGCGAGCAGCTGCACGGCCGTGCCGAGCCGGACGCGGGAAGTGCAGGCCGCGAGCCAGCACAGGTACGCGGGCGCGTCGAACAGCGGCGTCGTCGGCTTGATCCCGGGATCGGACGTGCCCGGGTAGACGGCGAGCGACAGGTCGGTGGCGAAGACGAGGTGCTCGGGCAGCCACACCGACTCGAACCCCAGCTCGTCGGCCGCCACCGCCACGTCTTTCCACGCGTCCGGATGCAGCAGTCCGAGCGGCACACCGAACTTCACGGGTATCTCCCCAGGTCGCCGCCGAGCAGGGCGGTGCGCAGTCGTTCGCGGTGGGTGGCCGTGGTGCCGTACGCGGCCGACAGCGACCACGCCCGCGCCAGCCAGAACCGCAGATCCAGCTCCTCGGTGTAGCCGATCGCCCCGTGCACCTGCAGCGCCACCTGGGCCGCCAGCGTGGCGGCCGCTCCGGCGGCGGCCTTGGCGGCGCTCACGTCCCGCTCCACCGTGGGGGCCGGCCGATCGACCGCCAGCGCGGCCCGGTACACCAGCGGCGCGGCGAACTCGACGGCGACGGCCACATCGGCGAGCCGGTGTTTGACGGCCTGGAAGGACCCGATGGGAGCACCGAACTGCGTCCGCACGCGAGCGTAGGCGACCGAGACCGCGAGCAGCTCCTTCGCAACCCCGATGAGGTGCGCGGCGGTCGCCACCGTGGCCCGCCGCAGCGCCGGCGTGGCCGAGCAGCTCAACCGCTCCGACTCGGAGAAGGCCACCTCGAACAGCGGCCGCAGTGGGTCCACTCCGGGACGGGGCGTCAGGCGTACCGACTCCTTGGGGACCAGGCGCAGGTTGTCGGCGCCGGCCACCACCAGCAGGTCCGCGAGGTCGGCGTCCGGCGCGTACATCTGCCCGGGCAGCAGCACGCTGACGCACACCGCGCCGGAGGCCAGCTTGGGGGTGCCGGGCAGCAGGTACGGCGCCGCGACGGCGGTCTCCACGACCGGCCCGGGCAGGCACGCGCGCCCGGTCTCCTCCAGCGCGGGCAGGATGTCGGCCAGGCCGAGCCCCAGCCCATCGCTCTCGGGAGGCAGGAGCACCCCGAAGAACCCGAGCTCGGCCAGCTGCTTCCAGCCCGGGCGGCGCTCGGTGCGGAGCGCGGCCGGCGGGCAGTGCGCGCGCAACACGTCGCGTACGGTCGCGCCCAGCGCGAGCTGTTCGTCGGTGAAGGCGAAGTTCATCGGGGCAGCCCCAGGACGCGCTCGGCGATGATGTTGCGCTGGATCTCGTTCGTGCCCGCGTAAATGGGGCCGGCCAGCGAGAACAGGAACCCGTCCAGCCACGGCGTCTCCCCCGCCCGCTCCCCCAGCAGCTCCATGGCCAGGGCGTGCATGCGCAGGTCGAGCTCGGACCAGAAGACCTTGCCCATGCTGGCCGCCGCCCCGATCTCCTCCCCCGCCATGATCCGGCGCGCGGTCTGGAACGTGTGCAGCCGGTACGCCTCCGCCTCCACCCAGCACCTGGCGGCCCGGTCGGCGAGCGCCGGGTCGGCGGCGGAGCGAGCGAGGGCGACGAGCCGGTCGGCGGTGGCCAGGAAGCGCCCGGGGCTGCGCAGGGTCAGGCCGCGCTCGGAGGAGGTGGTGGCCATCGCGATCCGCCACCCGTCGCCGGCTTCGCCGAGCACCATCGACTCGTCGGCGAACACCCCGTCGAAGTGCAGCTCGGCGAAGCCCGGCAGCCCGTCGAGCTGCGCGATCGGCCGGACGGCGACGTCGTCCAGCGGGAACATGAAGTACGTCAGCCCCTTGTGCCGGGTCCCCGACGTGCGGAAGAGGCCGAACCCGTGGGTGGCGTAGGCGGCCCGGGAGCTCCACGTCTTGTGCCCGTGCAGCCGCCACCCGCCGGGGGCGGGCTCGGCGCGGGAGGTGAGGGCGGCCAGGTCGCTGCCCGCCTCCGGCTCGGACCAGGCCTGCGCCCAGACGTCGTCGCCCCTGGCCATCCGCGGCAGCCAGCGGGCGCGCTGCTCCGGCGTGCCGAACTTCATCAGGGACGGCGCCAGCAGGAAGATCCCGTTCTGGGTGACGCGGGCGGGGGCGCCGGCGGCCCAGTACTCCTCCTCGAAGATCAGCCACTCGATGAGGGAGGCGCCGCGCCCGCCGTACTCCTCGGGCCAGGAGACGACGGACAGCCGGGCCTCCGCCAGGCGCGCCTCCCAGGCGCGGTGCGCGGCGAAGCCCTCGGGAGTGTCCATGGACGGGAGCGGCCCCGGCGCGTGCCTGATCAGCCAGTCGCGAACCTCGGCGCGGAAGTCCCGGTCGGCCGGGGAGAAGTCGAGATCCACATCCGCCAACCTAGCGCACGCTTGGTTTTCTCGCCAGCGTCGCCGCATGGACGTACTCTGTGGCTGTGCAGGGACTGCTGCTGCGACTCTCCACGCTCGACGCCGACGCGGAGAGCGCGGTGCGGGTCATCGCCTACTTCGACTCGCTGCTCCGCGACCACGTGAGCGTGCCCGTGCTGCTCACGGCCACGGCCCGGCTGGCGCAATGCCCGATCGGGCTGTTCGACGCGGCCACGGGCCGGCGCACCCGCACCTCGCCCAGAGGTGTCGTGGATTCACCCGCTGATACCCCCGCCGCGGTCAGGCAGCTGAGCTCGGGGCTCGGCGCGGTCTGGATGGAACGCGAGGGCCCGGCGCACGGGCTCGACGAGATCGTCCTCGAACGGTACGCCGCCGCCGCGGAGGTCACGCTGGAGCGGGCCGCCGCCCTGGCGCAGGCCGGTCAGGACCCGGCGCTGGTCGAGCTGGCGCTGTCGGCCGAGACCGGCGAGGCGGAGCGCGCCCGTGCGCTGCGCCTGCTCGGCTTCGCCCCGTCCACCCCGCTCCAGGCCCTCGCGATCGCGCTGCCCGACCAGGGGCTGGCCGCCGGCCTGCGCGCGATGGGCCACCAGGTGCGCGAGGCCAGGATCGGCGACACCGAGGCCGTGCTGGTGGCGACCAATCTCGAACGCTCGGCGCTGCCCGACGGGGCGCGGGTGGGCATCGGCCCCGAGCTGCCCGGCGCGCGGGCGGCCGAGTCCTGGGCCGGGGCGCGCACGGCGCTCCGCTTCACCGGCCCCCACGACCGGGTGATGCGCTGGTCGGAGCTGGGCGCGCTGGCGCTGTTCGCCGACCTGCCGGAGGCGGCGGTCGCCGGACTGGCCGACGTCCAGGCCATGGAGCGGCTCGGCGAGGAGTCACTGGCCGCGGTCCGCGCGCTGTGCCTGGCGGGCTCGATCCGCGGCGCGGCCACCGCCATGCACCTGCACCACAGCTCGATGGCCGCGCGCGTGGCCCGCGCCGAATCCGTGCTCGGCTTCCTGCTAACCGACCCGTCCGGGCGCCTGCGCGCCCACCTGGCCCTGGCACTGGTACGGCTGCGCGCCAACCTCAGAGGCGATACGCCCGCTTGAGCGCGGCCACCCTGGCCGCCCTGGCCCGCTTGCTGAGCTCGGCGTCCGGCACCATGCCGTCGGACCCGTGGAAGGCTCCCGCGTAGAGGTGGAACTCGGTGGACACCCCGGCCCGCGACAGCCGCAGCGCGTAGTCCAGGTCCTCGTCCCTGAACACCTCCAGCTCGCCGACGTCGATGAACGCCGGCGGCAGCCCGGACAGGTCCGTAGCCCGCGCCGGAGCCGCGTAGGGGGGCACGTCGTCGGCGCCCATCCGGTCGCCGAGGAGTGCGGTCCAGCCGAAGAGGTTCGCGGCCCTGTCCCAGACGACGGCCTCGGCGAACTCGTGGCTGGACGGGGTGATGTTGCGGTCGTCCAGCATGGGGCAGATCAGCAGCTGGAAGGCCACGTCGGGGCCGCCCCTGTCGCGGGCCAGCAGCACGGTCGCCGCGGCCAGCCCGCCACCCGCGCTGGCGCCGCCGACGGCCAGCCTGGTCGGGTCGATGCCCAGTTCACCGGCCGCCTTGGCGGTCCACACCAGCCCCGCGTAGCAGTCCTCGACCGGCGCGGGATGCGGGTGCTCCGGCGCCAGCCGGTAGTCGACGGAGACCGCCACGCAGCCGAGCTGCTCGACATAGCCGATCATCAGGGCGTCGTCGATCTCCGGCGTGCCGATGACCATCCCGCCGCCGTGGATCCAGTAGAGGGCGGGCCGCCCCTGGACCTCACCCGCCGGGCGGTAGATCCGGACCCGGACGTCGGGCGCGCCATCTGGCCCCGGCACGTGCCGGTCCTCGATCATCACGTCGGTGTCCGCGGGCGGCGCGGCGGACAGGAACGCGTTGATCTGCGCGCGGATCCCGTCGAGCTCCTCATAGGTCATGCTCGGCAGGTCGAACACCGGCAGCGGTGACTGCTCGATCGCGGCGCGGAGCTCCGGGTCGAGGTTGGGGTGGTGGGCCATGGGCTGAACCTTTCCACAGGCGGCGGGGTGCTACACCTCGATGGTCGAGCCCGCAGTCCGTGGTTCACAACCGCCGTCCGGCGGTGTTCGGCCTCCTCACAACCGCCACCCGGCGATGTTGCCCTCCGCGGGCCGGGCGTCAGGTGAGGAGCTCGACGACGCGTTCGGCGAGCGGGGCGGCGCTGGCGGGGTTCTGGCCGGTGGCGAGACGGCCGTCCACGACGACCTGGGCCTGCCAGTCCGGGCCCGGCTCATGCTTGGCGCCCCGCCCGGTCAGCGCGTCCGCCAGCAGGAACGGCACCACGTGGGTCACGCCCCGGAGTTCCTCCTCGGCGTTGGTGAACGCCGCCACCCGCTTGCCCTCCACCAGGTACGTCCCATCGGACAGGCTCAGGTTGACCAGCGCGGACGGGCCGTGGCAGACGGCGGCCACCACGCCGCCCCGCTCGTACACCTCACGTCCGATCCGGATCACGTCGGGATCGTCGGGGAAGTCCCACATGGTGCCGTGTCCTCCGGCGTAGAAGACGGCGTCGTAGCCGGAGGCGTCCACGTCGGCCAGGCGGGCGGTGTCACTCGCCTCGGGCGCGGCGAGGAACGCCACCTGGGCCGGGTCGTCGGGGTCGAACCCGTCCTGCGGCGGCCGGCCACCGCGCACGCTGGCGACATCCACCTCGTACCCGGCGCGCAGGAAGATCTCCCAGGGGTGGGCCGCCTCAGGCACGTAGTATCCGGTCTTCTCCACGCCGCCGAGGTCGTCGTGGCTGGTCAGAACGATCAATATGCGCTTGCTCATGCCTCCCAGCATCGCTCCGGGCAGCCATCAGCGACAAATAACCAGACGGGCCACGTGTCATCAGAATATTGATATGTCGCCCATCTCTCTCGACCTGCTCCGGACCTTCCTCGCCGTACACAGGACCGGCTCCATCACCGCCGCCGCCCAAACGCTCGGCCTGTCGCAGCCGGCGGTGACCGCGCAGGTCAAGGCGCTGGAGTCGGCGCTGGACCGGCCGCTGTTCGACCGGCTGCCGCGCGGCGTCGCGCCCACGCCCGCCGCCGACGAGCTCGCCCGCCGGGTGGCGGCCTCGCTGGACGCGCTGGACGAGGTGGTGGAGTCCGAGCTGCCCACGGACTCGGCCGTCCATCTGGGCGGACCGGCCGAGTTCCTGTGCGAGGTGGTGATGCCGATGCTCGCGCCGCTCGTACGGAACGGACTCCGGCTGCGCACGACGCTCGGCCTGTCCGACGACCTCCTGGCGGACCTGGCCGCCGGACGCCTGGACCTGGTGGTGTCCACCATCCGCCCCCGTCTGCGCGGTGTCCAGGCGGACCCGATCTACGACGAGGAGTTCCTCCTGGTCGCCGCCCCGTCCCTCGCCACCACATTGACCGCCGCCGCCTCTCCAGCCCACACCATGCCCACCCCGCCCCCGTCCTTCGCCCCGGATGCACCGCGGACGGCGGGCACCGGTCGACAGACGGTCCCGCCGGAGGCCCGGGCACCACTGCCTGCGGACTCCGGAGCCAGGGCCAGCGTGCCTTCGGCGGCCGGCACGACAACCGGCGTGAATGCGGTGGCGGGGGTGCCGTTGGTGGCCTATGCCGAGGATCTGCCGATCGTGCGGCGCTACTGGCGGACCGTGTTCGGCAGGCGGCCCGCGATGACTGCGCAGGTCGTCATCCCCGACCTGCGCGGCGTGCTCGCCGCGGTCAGGGCGGGCATGGGCATCTCCGTCCTGCCCGCCTACCTGTGCCGCCGCGACCTGGCCGCAGGCACCCTGGTCACGCTGGCCGACCCGGAGGAACCGCCGATCAACACCGGATACCTCGCCGTCCGCTCCGGCGCCCAGGCCAGGCCCGCCGTGGCCAGGGTGCGGGCCCACCTGCTCGAAGCCTTCCGGGCGGACCCGCTGTACTAAGCGGGTGCCGCAGGTTCGAATCCCGCCGGGGGCGCGCATCGAATCTTCGGCACAGGCGCTTGCGATCGGCGGGCGAAGAGCTTGCGTTGGAGATCTTCGGGGAGCTCGGCGATTCGTGTCTGCCACATCGGGATCTTGTGGAGCAGGTATGGGCATGCCGAGACCTGGTGGGCGGCCGAGGCGAGTCTGGGGTTTGGGGACCTGATGGGACCACCCGGCTGGTGATCGCCACCCTCGACCCGGCCACCCTGCCGGACAAGGCCACCTGCTACCTGGCCACCAACCTGCCCCGCCCCGGCGGCCCACGCGTGGCTGAGTCTCCGCACCCGCCCGCCGATGAGGCCGAGCTGGTCCGCCTCTACGGTCTGCGGCACTGGGTCGAACAGGGCTACAAGCAGGTCAAGGACGAGTTTGGTTAGGCTGACTTCCAGGTCCGCTCCGGCCTGGCCATCCGCCGTCACCAAACCCTGGTCTTGTGCGCGTTCACCTTCTGCTGGGCGACCTGGTTCGCCGACCCGCCCGATCCCGCCTCCCCACCCGGACCACAACCTTGAGAGGAGCAGCCGCCCGACATCCCAGCCACCGCAAACCGCCCCATCGGCACCACACACACCCAGCCGGCCCCACAACGTCCGCAGTTGGCTGACCCCGCCATCGCGCTCACACGCTGGTGGAAAGCGCCCCCACCGCCTGAGTTACAAGCCCTTCTCGACGCCGTTCGCGCAGGCCAAGGCCTACACCTTTACCGCCCACCTTGATTCAACGGACTACTGCTAGTACCAGGTGGTGCAGGTCCACGAGCTTTCAGGGATCGCCGACGGTGACGTGGTGATTTGCCCGGAGTGGCATGCCCTGAAGTTGTCGTCGTTCGCGTCGCCACCATGTACGTGTATCCGACGCCACCGTTACACGGAATCTCCGACTGTATCCGGTAATACGTGTGCGTGGTGTACCAGCCGTAGGTGGTCCATTGCCGGCGCTGCACGCGTAGATGCGCGAATCCTTGGATGAGGTCGCAGTCGTCGCGCACGATACGCCCCCAAAACGAGCGGCAGGCGGAGGCGTATCGAAGCTGGACCGTGTATCTCCCCCCGTGCAGGAAGCTTTCGCGCGGGGTGGCGGTGGCCGAGCAGCCTTGCGTGCTGGGGTTCTTGCCATTGCACGAGGTGCCGGAGCAGGCGAGTGCCGTCGTCGTGCTGCTCGCCGCCGGCGAGACTCCTGCGACGGTCGCCGCGACGACTGCGGTGGCCATGAATAAGGGGAGACGTCTGAGCATGTTCGGCTCCTTCTTTGGTTGGGGTACGGGAATTACCGCACCCCGTCGCGGACGGGCACAAAGCTTTTACGCTGTGCCGAAAACCTGCTGGTCACGGCCCTCGATGCGACCGCGAACCGTTTCTGACCGCAGCTTTTACGCTGACGCGTAAAAGCTGGACGCGCCCCCCGGCGTGGACGAGGCTGCGTAGCGATCCGAGTCGGCCGGAACGAGGGACTCACGGAATGTCGGTGACCATCCATCCACGCAGCACGTGGGCCGTCCGCGTGACGGAAGCGGACCAGAATCTCGCGGCGGCCCCTCCGGGGCCCTCCGCCGGCCCCTGGGAGCCCTGGACCGGAGGCTTCTTCATCCACCACCAGGGCAGGTTCTCGTTCTCCCCCGATGCTGAGGAAACTGCAAGAAAGACGTGCCCGAGGTTATGAGCGGGGCGAGGAGGGCTCGCCGAGCGCGACGCTGATTGTGGCCTGGTTCCCGCGATGCGACATCTGTTTGCGCTGGGAGATACCAATGCTGATCTGCACCGATGACTTCCCCCCTTCCGAGCGCCTTGATCGTTATCAGGAGGCGGTCAAGGACGTGCCGGTTCCTGTCTTCGTCGACTGCGGCTCCGCCCCGTCGCGCGACTTTTGGGCCATGTGGCAGTCCGCGGAACTCGGCGATGTGTCAATGGCGTCCATCGCCTGCCGTGCCCCGTACCGATTCCGCAGGACGCAGCAGCTGATCCGCCAATCAGACCCCGAGGCGTACCGACTGGTACTTAATCTCCGCGGCCACAGCGGCGTTGTCCACGAACGTCAGCACGCCGAACTCACGCCCGGAGATCTGGCTCTGTATGACACATCCAGCCCGTTCGCCGGCTGGCGGGGATCCGGGGCCGTGACCAATGAGTGGATCATGGCGACCTTTCCTCGAAACCTGTTGCCGATCTCTCCGCGCATCGTCGCCCCGTTCATCGGCTGCCGCCTGCCTGGCCAGGACGGCATTGGCACACTGGTGACCGGGATGATGCGCCAATTAGCCAGGGACGTCCACGCTTACCATCCAGCCGACGGCCTACGTTTGTCGTACACATTCCTGGACCTGCTGACCACTTTGCTCCTTCACCAGGCTGAGTTCTCCGGCGTCGAAGGAACGGACGCACAGCACCGGACCTTGATGATCCAGATTCGCTCGTTCGTCCGGCATCACCTCGGCGATCCCGCTTTGTCACCCGAGACGATCGCGGCTGCGCACAATATCTCCCTCCGCGCTCTGCACCGGTTGTTCGCCAACCAGAACATGACCATCGCAGCCTGGATCCGCGCCCAACGACTGGAACGATGCCGGCACGACTTCATCGATCCAGCACTGCGTGACCACCCCGTCCACGCCATTGCCGGCCGCTGGGGCTTCCCCAGCCACGCGCACTTCACCCGAGCTTTTCGCGCTGCCTATGGCATCTCCCCTGCCGACTACCGACGCCAGGCGCTACCCTCACGGGCTTCCCTCGGCACACATCAGCAAGAAATCTGGCACGCATCACCAACGACACGGCAACCATCCCCGAGACAGCATGAAACCTCAAGCCCATCTGGAGGGGCATTGAATGCTGCTGGGCCGACTCTCGTCACCGGCCGGTTGCGGGCCGGTGACGGGGTGTCCGAGGTAGTGCAGTTTCGTGTGCTGGGACCGCTGGAGGTCGCGGTCGGGAACCGATTAGTGCACATCAATGGTCGCAGGCAACGGGAAGTGCTCGCCTTGCTGTTGGTACGCGCCAATCGGCTGGTCTCACTCGAAACGCTCGTCGAGATGATCTGGAAGTCCGATGCGCACGCCACGGCGCGAAGGCAGATGCAGAACAGCGTCGGTCGGCTGCGCCGTGTCCTCATCGAGAGCGGTGCCCCGGCCCAGGTGATCCAGACCCAGCCGGGTGGTTATCTCCTCTGCGCAGATGACGCCGAACTTGACGCGCTCACCTTCGCGGATCTCGTCGCCAAAGGGCGCCGCGCGGCCAGGGAGGGAAGTCTGGAACTCGCCTCGGCGAAGCTGCGCAGTGCGTTGTCCCTGTGGCGGGGAAAGGCCCTGGCGGAGTTCGACGGCGAGCACGTCTGGAGCGAAGCGGTCCGATTAGAGGAGCAGCGCGTCTCGGTGCTGGAGGAATGTCTCGAGCTGGAGCTGCGGCAGGGCAGGCATCACGAGCTGATCGCAGAGCTCACGACCCTGACACGGGAGCATCCGCTGCGCGAGCGGTTATGGACGCAGCTGGTGCTCGCGCTCTACCGGGACGGCCGCAGGGGGGATGCGCTGGCGGTCTGCCGGAGGGCCCGTGAGACGTTGGTGGCTGAGCTGGGCTTGGATCCAGGGCCCGAACTGCGCCAGCTCGAAGCGACGATCCTCACCAGCGACAAGGCACTGGAGCCATCGCGCGGCCGAGCCACGTCCAAGGCGTCACGGCCCTGCCAGTTGCCGCCGGACGTGCCGGAATTCACTGGCCGGGACGGGATCACGCGGGATCTCGAAGCGCTCTTCCGGCGCGGGCAGGCGGGCAACGCGCTGACGATCGTGACAATCTCCGGGACAGCCGGGGTGGGCAAGACCGCGCTCGCGGTGCACATGGCCCACCGGCTGCGGGATGTGTGCCCGGACGGCCAGCTCTACGTGAACCTCGGCGGGACGAGTGATCAGCGTGCCGATCCGGCCGAAGTGCTGGCTCGGTTCCTGCGCGCGCTGGGCGTGCCGAGCACAGAGATCCCCGAGGGCGCCGAGGAGCGAGCCGAGATCTTCCGAGAGCGCCTCGCAGACCGGCGCATGCTCGTGCTGCTGGACAACGCCGCTGACGAGGGCCAGGTCCGGCTGTTACTTCCAGGCAGCCCGGGTAATGCGGCGCTGGTGACCAGCAGGTCGAGGCTGACCGGCCTGTCCGGCGCGCGACAGGTCGGACTGGATGTGCTGGCCCCTGAGGACGCGGTCGGCATGGTGGCCCGGATCGTCGGAACGGACCGCGTGCCCGCCGGGGCGACCGCCGCTGGGGAGCTCGTCGGACTCTGCGGCCGGCTGCCGCTCGCGCTGCGCATCGCGGGGGCGCGGCTGGCTGCCCGGCCGCACTGGACGCTGGAGCGGATGGTGGGGCGGCTGGCGGACGAACGGCGCAGACTGGACGAGCTCGCTCACCGCGATCTGGAGGTCCGGGCCAGCCTCTCGCTCGGCTACCGACACCTTGACCACGGAGCACGGCGCCTGTTCCATCTGCTGGGGATGCTGAGAGCGCCGGACTTCACCAGCTGGGTCTGCGCAGCGCTGCTGGACACGGGCGTCCCGGCGGCGGAAGACCTCCTCGACCGGCTGGTCGATGCCCAGATGCTCGACGTGACAGGGCCCGATGCCGCCGGACAGGTGCGCTACCGGTTCCATGACCTGGTTCGGCTGTACGCTCGGGAGCGGGCGGAGGAGGAGACTCCCGCGGAGCGCACAGCCGCGGTCACCCGCGTGCTGGGAGCCTGGATGGTTCTGGTGGAACGCGCGCACCGGGCCCTGTACGGTGGCGACTTCGCGATCCTGCACAGCTCGGCGCCACGATGGCCTCAGGTCCTGGAGCGCCTGGCGAACACGGTCGACTCCGATCCGCTGACTTGGTATGAGACGGAGCGCCTGAACATAGTGGCGACTGTCCGGCAGGCCGCGGACATGGTGCTCGATGCGCCCGAATCCAACGCAGCTTTCGGCGAGCTGTGTTGGGACTTGTCGGCCACCGCGGTCTCGCTCTTCCTGATCCGGGGCCACTACGACGACTGGGAGAGTACCCTCACCCGTTCGCTGGCGGTCACGCGACTGATCGGCGACCAGCGGGGAACGGCCGCGATGCTCACCGGGCTGGGATGGCTGGACACATACCGGCACCGTTACGCGCACGCTGACGAGGTGCTGGCCGAGGCTCTTGGCATCTTCCAGGACCTCGGCGACGACCATGGCCTGGCGCTGACGCTCCCGATGGTCGCGCACATCGACGGCATGCGCGGCCGATACGACGCCGCTGTCGCACGGCACGCCGAGGCGCTCGAAACGCTTCGCAGGATCGGGGATCGCGGAGCCGAGGCGTTCGTTCTGCGTTCGCTCGGCCAGGTGCTGGCCGAGGCCGGCAGGTACAAGGAGGCGCTGCCCTATCTGGAGCGAGCCCTTAAGCAGAGCCACATGGGCAATCCGCGCGCACACGCAGAGGCACTGTGCTGGCTGGGCGAGTCGTACCTCGGATTGGACGACATCGAGCGCGCGGAGGGGATGTTCCTCAAGATGCACACGGTGGCCGTACGAGTCGGCGACCTGCGTGGTGAGGCCGGCGCACTGCACGGAATGGGCCTCATCAGACTCCGCGAAGAGGCTCTGGCAGCGGCCCTCGAACTGCTCGATCGTGCGCTCGTTCTGACCGAACGGGTGGGCAAGGGCCGGCTGGAGGCACGCATCCGGCTGGCCCTGGGCCAACTCCAGCGCCGCCGCCACGAGTACGACGAAGCCGTCCCGCATCTGGAGCAGGCGGCCCGGATTTTCGAGGCTCTCGGCTCGCCCGTCTGGCACGCGCGGGTTCTGGCCGTCCTCAGAGAGGTCCGCCAAGCATAGGCGACGGGGGGCAGTCATGACAGATCTATGAAGGGCTTATGACGGCTCCCCTCATTCTGGCATCGCGGTTTTCCACGAAGGAGCCACGATGTTTGGACCCAGCAGCAGAAAGTCTTTGTCATGCCTGATGGCCGTAGCGGCCATGAGCATGCTTGTCACAGGTGTCATGCGGACGGAGGCAGTATCGGCGGAGACGCCTCGGCGGCAGCAGCCATCGGCACCGCTTTTCGCCGAGCGTCCATCGGTGGCTCCGAAAGACCGGGATGCCTTGCTGTCGTCTGGCTGGCGCTCGTCAGGCGACATGTTATGGACGACTTCCGGTGATCCGACTGGGTTCCATCTGCTGGTCGCCGAGGCTCGGACCGGCTATACCTGGCGGACTCTGGCGACGCTCGCGGAGCCAGGGTTCGAGACGGACCGATGGATCGGAAACATGTGCTTGACCGGATCGGGCAAGCGCGCGGTGGTCGTGTACGCGCCGAGGCAGTTCACCAACCGGGAGAGGCTGTTCAGCAGGGGTGGGTTCGCCGCGACCGTCGATGTGGCGTCCGGCAAGGTGCGGAAGCTGAAGCGGACCGTTTCGCTGGCATATTACAACCCCGGTTGTGGCACAGGGGAAAGCGCGGTTCTGACCCAGTCGGGGCTCTCGGACTACGGCAAGACACGAGTGGTGGTGTATGACACCGCGCAGGGCCGGGAGGTTCGCAGCCATGAGCTGAAGGGTCAGGTGACCTCGGCGATTCCGGTGGGAGACCGGGTGGTCGCGGCGGGCGGGGCCGGGTTGGAAGAGGTCGACGCAAGTGGCGGTCGCCGCACCCTGGCCCGTACTCACGGTCCGGCCTTCTCCATCCGTCCTGACATCGATGGAGGGGTGTCTTTCCTGGAGGCGCACGGGGACACCACTACAGTGGCCAAGCACCTCGGTGGAGGCGAGGTCCGGGAACTGGCCCGTGGGCCGCTGGGCGAGGTGGGCTTGGCCGCGGGCACCGGCGGTCAGGTGTTCCTGACCGGTACGCCGTCCAGCACTGGTCAGCTGCCTGCCGCGGTACGGCAGCTGAGCGTTCCCGCACGAGCCGAGGTCTCCACCCATGGAGAGGCGTCGGTGACGCACACGATCGCGCGCGATGCCCAGGGGCGTACGATCTCGCCGACGTCCCCGGCGGAGCCCCGGACCGTCCAGCCGGTAAGCCTGAAGGCGACCGTCACCAAGACCGGCAAGCAGCTCGACTTCCAGGTTCTTCCCGGTACGCGGACGAGCAGGTCGATAGCTCAGGGCCGCATCCCGAGCCCGGCACGGGGCGCGAAGGCCACGTCCGGGATCGGGCCGCTGGCCGACTACGGGGGCGTCACCACCGATCCTGTCCGTGGCTGCGCGATCGCCCGTAACGATGTTGGCACGCAGGTCTACCAGCCGCATTGGCGGCAGGTGGAATGGGCGGCGAACCTGGCGGTGCAGGGCGCGTTGACGATCCAGCGCCCGGCGGACTGGAAAGAGTCCGGCCTGCCGGCCTGGTCACCACAGGGGATGTTCCCGCGGAGGAAGCTGGTCACCGGAACGGACCACCGGGTGCCCGCCCAGATCATGCTTGGAGTTCTGGCGCAGGAGTCCAACATGTGGCAGGCGTCCCCGCACGTCCTGGAGGGCGTGTACGGCAACCCGCTGATCGGCAACTTCTATGGCTTGGTCAACGAGGACAATTCTGCGACCTGGGCGATCAACTGGGACGAGTCCGACTGCGGGTACGGCGCGGCGCAGGTGACCGACAAGATGCGGCTGTCCGACACCAGCCGGACCTGGGCGGAGAAGCAGGCGATCGCGGTGGACTATGCGTCGAACATCGCCGCGGGCCTGCAGATTCTGGAGGAGAAGTACAACCAGACGTGGCAGGCGAACATCCGGATCAACAGCGGTAATCCGAAGTGGATCGAGAACTGGTTCGCCGCCTTGTGGGCCTACAACACCGGGATGCAGCCGCGGGACGCCGAATACGGCAACACGACCGGCTGCCAGCCGTCACCCACCTGCCATGACGGCCGCGGCAACTGGGGGCTGGGCTGGCTCAACAACCCCATCAACCCGGAGTATCCGGCGGACCGAACTCCCTTCCTGAACGGTCCCAGCGGTGGCGGCAGCCCGGAGGACGCAGCTCATCCGCAACGTTGGCCATACCCCGAGAAGGTCATGGGCTGGGCGGCATTTCCGATCATCAAGGAAAATCCGTTCGCCGGCACCTGGCACCAGGGCTACGCGCAGGCCTGGTGGACCCACGCCTACTTCAGGACACAGGTCAAGCCACCCCGGACCCTGTTCTGCGACCAGTCCAACCACTGCGACCCCGGCCAGACCAGCCCGTGCCTGGACGCCGACTCGCGCTGCTGGTGGAACAGAGCGGTCGTCTACAAGCCGAACTGCCTTGGGACGTTGCCGGGCGACACTACGAAACAGTACGTCTCGTGCGGCCAAGAGACCATGACCTTCAATTCCGGAGCCGCGGAACCGGCCGACTGGAACGAGTGGTACAAGCCGAACTGCTCGCTGGCCGGTCTGCCGGAGGGCTCCTACATCATCGATGACGTCCCCTACGGAATGGTGCAGCCGCGCGGATGCTACCCAGGGCCGGCCGACGCGGGCAGCTTCAGCTTCGACTTCGCCCCGGACTCGACCGGCCAGTACAGGTCGAAAATCGACTTCCACCAGATCGGCGGCGGGTTCAACGGGCACTTCTGGTTCACGCACACCCGGGCGGCCGCATTCTCTCAGGACTTCAGAGTCACGGGCACCTGGAAGCTCGACTTCGCGCTGACCAACAAATGGGCCCGGGTGCTGGTGCATGTGCCCGACCACGGCTCAGAGACCCAGCAGGCGACGTACTCGATCTATCGGGGAGCGAACGCGCCTGGGGACAAGACGGTGACCCGCACCATCAACGCCAAGTCGCATTGGGAACAGCAACGCCACAGGTGGGTGTCGCTCGGCGTCTTCGACTTCAACGGCATTCCCGAGATCAGCCTCAGCAACCTGACGCGGAGCGGGGAAGGCACGAAGGGCTGGTCCGGCCAGCACAACATCGCCTGGGACGCGGTGGCGATCCAGCCGCTCCCGCGCAAGCCGAAGAACTTCGTGGTCGCACTCGGCGACTCGTTCTCCACTGGCGAGGGAGCGGTCACCGAGTACGAAGACGGCACGGACTACGACCGTGAGACTGACATGAGCGGCCACAGCGAGGAGGGCAATCAGAACGCCTGCCACCGCTCCAAGTGGGCATGGTCGCGCAAGGCAACCCTCAATGACCAGCCCGAATGGCTGATCGGAGGCCGGGAGACAAACCTGGACAACGACCTCGACTACCACATGGTCGCCTGCTCCGGCGCGCAGACCGAGAACCTGCTTGCCTACGGCACCGAGAACGCATGGGGCGAGGGGTCCACCAGCCAGCGCGACACCAACACCGAGGTGCCGCAGATCGAATCAGGATTCCTCGACCAGAACACCACCCTGGTCACCCTGTCGATCGGCGGCAACGATGCCGAATGGATCGCGGTCGTGCTGCACTGCCTGAAAAACGGCAACTGCCCGTCCACCACGATGGAGGACACCAGCGGCCCGCTGAGCGAGGTCTTACCGAGGCGGATTGACGAACAGGTCATTCCGTCGGTCAAGACGGTGCTGGAACAGATTCACACCAGGGCACCCAACGCGAAGATCATCCTCATGGGCTATCCCCGGCTCATCTCCGACAACGGCGGCTGCCTGAATGTCGACGTGTGGATTCCCTTCCTGGACCGGACCCTGGCCCTCGGCGTCAGTGCCGACGAGACGGCATGGCTGAACGACATGGCCGACAACTTGGCCGAGCGGATGGACGCGCTGGCCGTCAGTATGCGCAACTTTGGCACGCCGGTCTGGTTCGCCGATCCCCGCACATACTTCGACGAAAAAGCACTGTGCGGCGACCCGTCCGGAATCAACTTCGTCATCAAGACCTTCACCCCGGGCGAGAACCCGGACGCCGAGTTGTGCGATTACGTCGAGCGCTTTTCCTGGATCGACGAGTGTCCGCACTCGCAGTGGCGCCTGGGGCTGTCCTCGCAATCGTTCCACCCGAACCTGAATGGCACCACGTTCTATGCCAACGCCCTCATGGACGTCCTGCGCCGACCAGAAATCGACCAATAGCGGCCTGGTCACCAGGCGAACGAAAGGAGATCAGTACATGAAACCAAGACGACGGTCCCGCTCGATCCTGCTCGGGCTCATACTGGCACTCGCCGGCGGCCTGATAGTGGTGCTGCCCGCCGCTCCCGCCTATGCCGCGTGCAATGGCGCCACCTGCAACGGCCTGGATCCGGTCGCCCAGGGCTGCTACGGCAGGTCGATGGTTCCCAACACCGATGAATGGGCCGAGGGGGTAGACCCACACTACGGAATGTACATGATCCATTCGAGCGGCTGCAGCACGCGCTGGACCAGGATGAACATCGACCGCTGCCCGACCGTCCAATGCGGCGATGGGCGCATAGCCATCACGCGCCAACGCTGGAGTCAGCAACAAGGCTGGTACAACGCACAGTTCTATCACAAGGCGTTCAGCTTCATGGGCACTATGGTCCAGATCAACACACCGATGGTTCCTGACCTTGTCGCTCAGGAACGTTACATAGCGTGCTACCGATTCGAGTCGGGGTCCCCTAGTTCCTGGATATGCGGGGACGGGGATTATGGGGATGGCTGGGTCTATGACCCTCCTTTGTAGGTCGTCAGTGAATTTCACGATCTCCGGCGTTCGGTGAGCCTGACACCATTCCCGAGTCACAGCAGGACCCCGCCAGTACGCTCTGCCGGGGCCCTGCTCGGCTCGGCGACAGCACTACGAGTTCGCTTCTGTGGACACCGGCGAAGGCGGGGACATCGCCGGTGTCGACACGGGCGAGGGCACGGTCCGCGGGGAGACGACCTCACGCCGGTGAAGGCGTCCCGGCGTGCCAAGCCGACTGATCATGGCGTGTTCAACAGCGGCCTGCCCTCGAGCAGTGCCACGCCGAGAGGAGTGATCGTGTGAAGGACGGAAGTGCCGTCCCGTACCGTAACGATCAGTCCTGCCTCGCGCAGGACAGTCGTCTGCCGGCTCGCGGATGCGGGGGAGATCTGCAGCGTCCTGGCCAGCTCGGTGGTGGTCGTCCCGGACATGGCGAGGCTGGACAGCACGGCCGCGCGGGTCCTGCCCAGCAGCGCCTCCACGGCGCGCCCCGCCGCTGTCGCCGTGGTCCACCGGTATCGCTGCTCGACGGGATAGATGAGCACGGGAGGAAGCTCCGGATCCGCCAGCGCCACAGGGGCGCGCTGGCAGAAGTACGACGGGACCAGCTTCAGCCCGCGCCCTTGCAGATGCAGCTCGGCGTCGAGGTCGTAGGACACTTCCAGCACCGGGGACTGCCACCGCATGAGCGTGCTCATACCGGTCAGCAGGCCTTCCGTACCGTGCTCCAGCAAGTCACGTGCCCGCTGGGCGTGGTCGGCGGCCACGGCCGAATGGATCAGGGAGTGGTGCGGCGCGATGGCGGCGCCGTAATAGGAGCGTATTGCCGCCCCCACGCGGGTCAGCATCTCCGCGTCGCCGGCGGCGATGCTGCCGACCCAGCCCGGCAGGCGGCGATGTTGTGCCAGCCGCTCCAACTCGTCACGTAATCGGGCGCGAGGCGTGGACATCAGCGCGTCCAGCCCGCTGTCCAGACCGTCCTTCGATTCATGTGGGGTGAGGAAATCGGGCCAGTAAGGGCCCATCGGCGCGAGCACATCAAGCAGGCGGGCGCCCGTTTTCAGCGGCGCCATCCGCTCGGGCCGGGAGCGGATGGCGTCCGTCCACGATCGGAAAACTGGGCGCCGGCTTCGCTCCCTGAGCCGAAAGTGGCTGAGCACCACCTCCCAGAGCGGATCGGAGGTCGCGGCCAGGGTGGTCCGCGCCAGATCGTCCGCCGTGAAATGGATGCGCAATGTCCCCATGTAGAGGCCCCCGTGGAGGTTCCTTAGTGTGCGCGGAAATCCATCCTATGCGGCGGCTTTTCCGCGTGTTCACTCTTGGGTCAATGCGCCGTGAAACGCCGCATAATTTCAGATACGGCGTGCAACCGATCACTTACCGCGGTAGACGCGGACGTAGTCGAACTCGGCGTTCACCTGCGGTTGCGCTGGGAAACGCCCGAAGCCCTGGGTTTTCCTGGCCTGAGAGTGGCCATCACCAGGGGCAGCGCCCTGGTCAGCCGGACCTTCACGTCGTTCAGGCTAGGCGGTCGCCCTCGCCCGATGAACCGGCCGAAGTGCGTTCGACCAGCGCGACCGCTACGACCTGACCCGCCCGGAGGCCAAGGTCTGGCTGTACGGCATCGCCACCAATCTCATTGGCCGTCATCGCCGCGGCGAGCTCCACCTCTACCGGGCCCTCAGCCGCTCGCCTGCCCGCGACGACGTGGAGGGCCACGCCGACCGGGTCACCGACCGGGTGACCGCCGAGCAGCTCAGCCCTCGGCTGGCACGCGGCCTGGAGAGCCTGTCCCGGGGCGACCGCGACGCGCTGATGCTCGCGGCCTGCGCCGACCTCAGCTACGCGGAGGTGGGAACTGCAGGAGCTGCGCCGCTATCACGACGCGCTGCCGGGGGCCGCTCCGGAGTCCATCGGCGCAGCCCGGTCCCGCCTGGCGGGTCACATGCGCGGGAGCAGGCGTCGGCGGGCCCGCCGCATCCGGCCGGTGCGGGGCTGAGCCTGGCCGGGGCGGCCGCCGCCGCGCTGCTCGCCGTGGCCACGACGGTCGTCCCGGACGTCACTCGGGAAGCTCCGAACGTCACTCGGGAAAGGGCGTCGAGGGTCCCCCAGGCGCGGCCTCCGCCGCCGTCACCGAGCTGCGGCTGCGCCCGGTGGCGAACGCCCAGGACCTGGCCGACAACGCGGCGGTGCTGGCCTCCGACGCCCTGATCAAGGCCGCTGTCGTCGACAAGGCCGGGCAACGCCCCGGCTGACGCCGGAACCCGTTCCACATCACTCCGGATCCTTCTGAGCGCCATGCGTCCCGCACTCGAGCCACCACACAAGATCAGTCCGGTTCCGGGGAGCCATGACGACTCCCCTGGCACCGCCGTTCACCGATCGGCCCTCGATGCAACCCCTGAACGGGCTCCACTGTCGGCTCGCGGACACATGCTGACCCGTGGGACGACACCTTGTTCCGGACGGTTTCGAGCGGAGTTGTTCAGGTCTACCTGTCGGTGAGACGGCCGGTGTCGTAGACATCAGCTGAGCTTCCCCCTCACCGCAGGCCGCCTGGCCCACTCCGCGCGCCGTTGGGTCATATGCGGGCCCACACGAAACCCCGCAAGCCAGCCATGATCACCTCCGTCCCCGCCTGGAATCAGTTGAAAGTACGGCTGGGAAACGGCGGCAACGGTCCCTTCGGCCGATGCCGCCGCCGATCCTGAGCCGCAAGATCAACTCCATGGCACATGACATCCCTTTCCCGGCGCGAAGAAAGCCGGTACTTCTGGCCGCCGTCGCAGGACTGCTCGCCCTCACGGCCTCCACCTTCTGGGCACCAGCCTCGGCCGCTGCCGCGGCACCCAGCACGCCGTATCTCCCCAAGCCGACCGGCCCTCACCGGGTCGGCACGACATCTCTGCACCTGACCGACACCTCCCGCCCCGACCCGTGGGTTCCCTCCGCCAAGACGCGGGAGCTCATGGTCTCCCTGTGGTACCCGACGGCCGCGCGCGACGGACAGCGCGCGCCGTACGTCACGCCCAAGGAGTCGGAGCTGCTCCTGAAGGGCGTGGCGAAGCCGGAACTGGAGAAGATACCGCCCACGGCGTTGAGCCGGACGCGGACGAACGCCTTCGCCGACGCCGAGCCGACCGGACGCCGGCGCAGCCTGCCGCTCGTGGTGCTGTCGCCCGGCTTCACCTGGCTGCGCAGTTCGCTCACGGCTCTGGCCGAGGACCTGGCCAGCAGAGGGTACGTGGTGGCGAGCATCGACCACACCTACGAGAACTTCGCCACCACCTTCCCCGACGGACGTGTCACCACCTGCGCCGCCTGCGAGATCGAACCCGACGACAACGCCCACCCCGACGACTTCGGCCGAAAGATGATCCGGAGCAGGGCGATCGACATCTCCTTCGTGCTCGACCAGCTGACCGGGCCACACCCCAAGTGGAAGGGTGCTTCCCTGATCAATCCGGCCCGGATCGCGATGGCGGGCCAGTCCCTCGGAGGGGCCGCCGCCCCCGAGACCATGCTGAAGGACTCCCGAGTGCGCGCCGGGATCAACATGGACGGCAGATTCTTCCTCCCGATCCCCTACAGCGGACTGGCACGACCGTTCATGCTCATGGGCGAGCCGAAGCTGCACACCCCCGAAGGCAAGGACGACACATGGAAACGTGACTGGCAGCACATGACCGGGTGGAAACGATGGCTGGTGGTGAAGGGGGCGTTGCACCCGTCCTTCACCGACTACGACATGCTGATCCAGCAGCTCGGCGCGGACCTCGGCGGCGGCCTGAAGGAAACCCGCTCGATGGACATCACCCGCAAGTACGTCGCAGCCTTCCTCGACCTGCACCTGCGCGGCAAGCCGCAACCCCTGCTCGACAAGCCCTCCCCGCGCTACCCCGAGGTCCAATTCTGCTCACCGCCGGCCAAGAACTGCCGATGAGAACACCTGCACCCCCAGGCCAATGATTCTCCACCACAGCAGCGGGGCACCGTGATCGAGACAGGTTCACTCCCCCATGGCGGCGAGGAGAAGCTGCGCGCCTTGGGCAGACCTGCCGGAAGCTGATTCCCCCGGGCAGTGTGTTCGCGTTCTTCGGGTGCCACCGGAATACGGAAGATTCAGGCCGCCGAGCCTCTGACACCAACTCCGGCGCAGCGCCGCCACCCACCTCGCGCCGCCCCGCCGTACCCACTGACCAGCTCTTTTCCAACGGCGGAACTGATGAATTCGGTCGCGCCGGTAACGAAGACACGCGCGAAAACTCCTGCGGATTTGGATTATCCCCGTCGTCGGAATGTCGGGTGCGCGAAGTCCAAAGCTTGTGCGGCATCCTCATACGTTTGAGGCATCACCCGAGGCCAACCGCGGAGCTATGCTGCAATCATGTCCGAGTTGGCGCCGGATCTGGGCCTACGGCTGATGCGCTATTTCACGGTCATCGCCGAGCACCGGCACTTCGGCCGCGCCGCCGAAGCTCTCCACGTCACCAGCCCTCCTTGAGCCGCCAGATTCGCGGCCTGGAGCGGCAACTTGGCGTCCGCCTGCTGGACCGCACCCCGCACGGCACCCGGTTGACCGAGGCGGGCGAGGTCTTCCTGCCCCGCGCCAAGGCGCTGCTGCGATCATCGGCCGGCTCGCCGCGATCGCTGGTCCGCCGGCCACCACGGACAGCTCGCACACGCCGGTTGAACGCATAGGACGGATACGGCAAGACCAAGATGCCGTACCGAAGTGGGAGGAAAATAAATGCGCGCTGTGATGAACACCGACGACGGCATCCGCACTGTCGAGGTCGATGAGCCTGGTGGAGCAGGGGTCCGGCTCTCTGTGACCGCTTCGGGAATCTGCGGCACCGATGTCATGTTCGTCGGTGCCGGCGTGACCGGATTCATCTATGGGCACGAGTTCGCCGGAGTCGACGACGCCGGCAACCGCTATTTCGTCGAACCAACCATCTACGGTGGGGAATGCGCGGAATGCCGCTCCGGTAACCCACAGCGGTGCACTGAAGCCGGCCACGGAAATCTCGGGATTTACCGTGATGGCGGCCTGGCCGAAGCGGTCGTGGTGCCGGAATACACGTTGTTGGCTCTGCCCCCGCAACTGGATGTGAAAGACGCATGCTTGATCGAACCCGGCGCCGTCGCCTGGCACGCGGTGCGCCGCGCACAGGCGCAGCCAGGAGAGCGCATTCTCGTGGTCGGTGGGGGGTCGATCGGGCTCCTGGCAGCCGCGGCGGCCCAGCACCAAGGATTAGACGTCGATGTGGACACCCGGCACAGCCATCAGCTGACCGCAGCCGAGCGACTGGGATTCGGCCGGCCGAGCGGGACTTACGACGTGGTGATAGACGCGGCCGGCAGTGAGCCGAGCCTGGCTCGATCGGCGGACGCCGCACGACCGGGAGGCCGGATCATCTCCTTAGGCGTGTACCGGACGACGATGCCGATCCCGGGGACCGTGAGCTTGGTCAAGGAACTGTCCTACATCAACAGCATCGCCTACGGCAGGCACGAGGGGATCCGCGAAGTCGAGGAAGTAGCCTCCATGTTGGCCAAGAAACCCGAAATCGTGCAGACGATCATCACCCACCGGTTCCCGCTCCACGAGGCTCGGGAAGCGTTCCGCGTCGCGGCCGACCGCGGAGCCGGTGCGATCAAGGTGGTCATGGAGCCCTGATCGCCCCCTGAGGTGTCTCAAGACATCGAAACCGGCCGTACACCGCGCCGCGGTCGTCCGGCTCAGGGTCTGATCACCTCCGTCAGGTGGACGAGGTCGGTGAGCAGCTCGGAGACGATCAGGGGGTCGAGGTGCGCCCGCGGCACTTCGGCGTCGATCAGGGTGTGCATCGTGCGGTCGAGCTGGAGGAACGGCTGGAGTATCTCGTAGTCGCGGCCGTTCCGTCGTCCCGTTCGGCGAGCCCGATCAGGCGGGCGACGGCCGGCCACGGCCCGCATGACCGCGACCGGCCGGACCGCGGGCCGAGAAGATCGCCTGGAGGTCCGCATTCGCAGCCGGTGGGCAGACCGTGCGGGATAGCCTGGGCGTGACGTGAGATCGTCGCGAGGTGGCGGGGGTGAGTCGTGACGGACTCTCAGGTGGGCTTAGGCGTCCCGGGACGTATCGGGGGGCATCGGGTCGTACGGCTGCTCGGCGAAGGCGGACAGGGTGCGGTCTACCTGGCGGAGTCGCCCGCCGGGGGGCGAGTGGCGATCAAGGTGCTGCACGGGCGGCTCGCCGACGATCCGGAGGCCCGGCGCCGGTTCATGCGTGAGGCGGAGGTCGCCGCCAGCGTCGCGCCGTTCTGCACGGCGCGGGTGATCGGCACTGGGATGCTGGGCGAGCAGCCGTACATCGTCAGCGAGTACGTCCCCGGCCCGTCGCTGGACGCCCTGGTGCGTGGCGACGGGCCGCGCACCGGAGGCGGGCTGGACCGGTTGGCGATCAGTACGCTGACCGCCCTCGCCTCGATCCACCGCGCCGGGATCGTACACCGCGACTTCAAGCCGGGTAACGTGATCCTCGGCCCCGAGGGCCCGGTCGTGATCGATTTCGGCATCGCCCGCACCCTCGACGCCATGACCACCACCAATCACCTTGCCGGCACCCCGGCCTACATGTCGCCGGAGCAGCTCGGCGACCAGCCGCTCACGCCCGCCTCGGACATGTTCTCCTGGGCAGTCACCATGGTGTTCGCGGCGACCGGGCGCAGGGCCTTCACCGGCGGCAACGTCCCGGCGATCCTGCATGCCATCCTGCACAGCCCGCCCGACCTGTCCGGGGTGCCCGAGCCGCTGCGCGCGATGGTGGCGGCCTGCCTGGCTAAGAGCCCCGCCGACCGGCCGCCCGCCGAGCAGCTGCTGCGCGAGCTCACCTCCGGCGACGGCGCCGCACGCCCAGGCGACGCTGCCGAGCCTATGCTCGCCGACAGGGCGCGGCCCGCCCGGTCGGCGGCGCCGCCCGTCGCGCCTGCGGCCCTGAACGGGACGATCGCGCGGCCCAGGCGCGAGCAGCGGCCCGGGCGTTCGCGTGGGCCGCTGCTCGTGGCCGGGGCCGCGCTGGTGGCGGTGGCCGCGGCCGCGGGCATCCTGCTCGTGCCCTCCTGGCTGGCCGGGGACAAGGGCGGCGGCAAGAAGGCCACGCCCACCGCGGCCACCTCGTCCGCCACGGCCGGGCCGGTGTTCGACATCGCGGCGTACCCGACGGTCGACGCGGCCGACGGCTTCGACGGCGCCGCAGGGGGCGGCTACGACGGCTACCAGCCCTTCGGCGACGAGGCGATGCCGGTGATCAAGGCCGGGGGCGGCAGGCTCACCGGCGAGGGCAAGGTCCCATTCTTCGGCTGGTTCGCCCTGCCCGGGGCGCCGTCCTCCGGCGACACGGTCAGCGTGATCACCCTGGGCGAGCTCGCGGCCACCGGTGAGCCAGAGGACAGCGTGTTCGTCGGCCGGGTCAAGGACGAGAACAACTACGTCGGCGCCTGGTACAACGACACCCGCAAGCAGATCGGCATCGACGTGCGGGTCAACGGCGAGTTCCGCCACGACCCCAACAACGCCAGCGTGTCGCTCGCTCCCGGAGACCGCCTCGCCCTGGTGCTGTCGGGCGGCACCACGATCACCTCGTACGCCGAGACCGGCGGCGTCTGGCGGCGCCTTACCACCGCCGACCTCGACCTGCTGGCCACGCCGCAGGAGCGGACGCGGTGGCGCCACGGGTTCGCCCTGCGCGCCACGACCGGCACGATCGCCCTGGACGCCGCCGAAGGGCACAGCGCCGCCGGGTGACTCTCAGACGTTCACCATGGCGATCGGCATGGGCCGGCAGGCCGAGGGCGCGCAGGATCTGCTTCGGCAGGAAATGCGCCCGCGCCAAGCAGGAACCGCCCCGCCCCGCCGCCCCCATCGTCCTCGACCTCCACGACCAGGAGCTCGGCTTCGGTACGCAGCCGCACCTGGGCGGACGCGGCGCAGCTGTGCTTGGCGAGGTTGGTCAGCGCCTCGGCGATGGCGAAGTACGCGGCCGTCTCCACGGCCGCGGGGAGCCGGCGGAACGATTCGATCGCGACGGTGCACGGGACCGGCGAGCTCGCGGCCAGCGCCGTGACCGCGCCGTCGAGGCCGCGTTCGGTCAGGACAGGCGGATGGATCGTCCGCACCACCCTCCGCAAGGTGGTCAGCGCGTCCGAGGCGGCCTCTTGAGCGCGCACGGCGAGGAGACGGGCGGGTTCGGGCGCCTCCGCCAGCGAGCGCTCCAGTCAACGCGGTGGGCCAGGAGTCGATCGCGTACCCGAGGACGGACGCGTCGGGCACCGCCTGCCACCACAGCGGAACGGTGACGGCGTTCACCGCGAACAGTGGCAGCGCCACGGCGAGGTATCCGGCCGCCGTACCGACGATGCCGTGTACCACCAGCCACATGAGGTCGCGCGGGGTCGCCGGATCTGTCAGCGCGACGCGTACCTGGTGCAGCAGCGAACCCTCCAGAGGTTGATAGCCGTCGCGCAGCGGCGTTCCGAGCACTTCGGCGATTCTGCGCCGCTGCCAGGAGGCCAACCTGCGGATCCAGGACGTGAGCGAGGGCAGGGCCACCAGCCCCACTCCCAGCGGAACGAGCGCCGCGACGACCACGGTCGCGGCGAACGTGATCAGCGTGAGCAGCCCGATCCCGAAGTCGGCGGCCAGGTGACGGATCGCCCGGCCGGGCCGTATAGAACACAGGACCAGCAGACAGCCCATCTGCTTGAGGGTCGCTGGTGCGCGCGCCCAGGCGGAAGAGACGTTCCCGGACCTCACGGTCAAGCGGGGTTCGGCAGGATCTCCACGTACCCCTCGCTGCCGTTCACCCGGATGCGTTGTCCGTCCTTGATGCGCTCAATGGCTCTCTCCACTCCGGCGACGGAGGGGAGGCCGTATTCGCGGGCCACCACGGCGCCGTGCGTCATCACGCCGCCGACCTCCATCACGACCCCCTTGACGGAGACGAACAGGGGGGACCAGCTCGGGTCGGTGAAGACCGTCACGAGGATGTCTCCTTCTTCCACGTCGGCCTCGGCCATGCTGCGGATGACCCGGGCGCGGCCCTCCACGACGCCCGCTGACACGGCGATGCCGGCCATCGCTCCCTCTGGGAGAGTTCCGGGGTCGTACTCGCCGGAAATGACCTCACCCTCGGACGTGATCACGCGTGGCGGGGTGAGATTCTGGTATGTCTCGTGCGCCTCCCTGCGCTGGATGATGATCGAGTAGTCGAGCTCGCCGGTGTTGACCGCCTGCCTGAACTCCTCGATGGACAGGAAGTACACGTCCTCGGGCTCCTTGATGACGCCCCGGCCGACGAGCTTGGCGGCCTCTGCCATGAGCGCCTGCTTGTAGAGCTCGTAGCGCAGGAGGAGGGAGTGCTTGGAGTATTCGCGGTAGCCGATGAAGTGGCGGATCAGGCTCATCTTCCTGGCCGCCTTCCTGGCCTTGCCGGCGCCGCCGGGGAGTTTTCTGAGGCGGTCGAGGAGGTCGTTCATGCTGCGTTCGGCCTCGGCGCGCCCCTGCTCCGCCTTGCGGCGGCGCTCGCCGGGCGGGAAGTTCTTGATGTTGCCGAGGATGAGCGGGACGAGCAGCGTCGGATCCTCGCTCCACCTGGTCCGGGTGATGTCGATGTCGCCGGCGCAGTGCATACCGTACTTGCGCAGGTAGTCCTGGATGGCGTCCCGGACGGCGGCCCCACCCTCGAGCTCGGCGAGGCCGGTGAAGAAGGTGTCGCGGTCGGCGGTCTCCAGGTAGCGCATGACATCTGGGTGCTCGCGGACCACGTCGGCGACGTCCAGCAGGTCGAGCCCCATGGCGGCCACGACGTTGTGGTCGGCGGACTGGGCGACGGCGTCGGCGGCGTTCTTGACGCCCAGCCAGGTCTCCATGTGCTTGTTGACCCAGTTGACCGCCTGGATGCCGACGAAGGCCGCTGCCACGCTACGGGGATCGAAGGTGAGCTCGGCCAGCACGGCGTGGTCGTCGATGATGTACTGGAACAGCTCGTCGCCGGACTTGCCCGCGAGGCCCTGCCTGCACCGCTCCACCGTCTTCTCGGTGTACGCGATCAGGTCGGGCACGACGCCGGGGTCGTCCTCGCGGGAGAGTTTGAGGTATTGGCGGGCGATCGGCAGAGGGCCGCCCTCGCCGAAGTCCAGCATCGAGGTCTTGCCGTGCGCCAGCGAGGCGACGAAGTCCTTGCGCTTCAGCACGGTACGCAGGGCATTCGCCATCAGGACGTCGACCTGGCCGAGGCTCTTGAGGGTGGCCGGCCTGGCCCAGGACGAGGTGAGCTCGGACGAGACGTCCTTGTAGAAGCGGTTGCCCGCCACGACGCCGGCCGTGCGGCCCAGCTTGTCGTGCAGCAGGGCGAAGAACGACAGGCCGAGCGGGGCGAAGGCGTCGGTCATCATCTGCCGGTGCCCGTAAGAGATGTACACGTGGTTCTTGCCGTCGTGCGAGGGCGGCACGGGATAGAGCGTGGTGATGGGGCGGCTCTGCAGCACGTGGAAGGTGCCGTCGTACAGAGCCCACTCGATGTCCTGGGGTTTGCCGAAATGCGCCTCGATTCGCCGTCCCAGGCTTTCGAGCTGCAGGATCTGGCTGTCGCTGAGCGTCTGGGCGTTCTGCCGGGCGGGCTCGATCGGTTGCTCCTGGGTGCCGCCGGACGGGGAGGCGCGCAGTTCCTTCGTCTGGGTGGCGATCTTCTTGTCGATGATCTCCCCGGCTTGGACCCGGTAGTTGTCGGCGTTGACGAGTCCGGAGACGAACGCCTCTCCCAGGCCGAAGCCGGCGTCGATCGAGACCACCGTGCGGTTGGCGGAGACCGGGTCGGCGGTGAACATGATGCCGGCCCCTTCCGGGAAGACCATCTGCTGGACGACGACCGATAGCCGGACGGCGCGGTGGTCGAAGCCGTTCTGGATGCGGTAGGACACCGCGCGGTCGGTGAACAGTGACGCCCAGCATCGCCGCACGCTGTCGATCATCGCCTCGGCGCCCTTGACGTTGAGGTAGGTGTCCTGCTGGCCGGCGAAGGAGCTGGACGGCAGGTCTTCGGCGGTGGCGCTGGAGCGCACCGCGCAGGGCACGTCCTCATCGCCCGCCTCCTGGAGATGCCGGATGATGTCGCGCCGGAGCTCTTCGGGCACGGTCAAGTCCTCGATGGTCGCACGCAGCCGCGCGCAGGCGGCGGCGATCCCCGGCCGGTCATCGGCCCGCAGCCCGGCCAGCCCGTCGATCAGCGCGCTGACCGCCGCATCCCGTTCCACGACCTCCCGGTAGGCGTCGGTGGTGACACAGAACCCGTACGGCACGCGGACCCCGCTGATCGCGGACAGCTCGCCGAGGTTGGCACCCTTGCCTCCGACCAGGGCTAGCTGCGTCTTGTCGATGTCATGGAACCCGAGTACGTAGGCACTCATGGCTGATTCCCGTCTACTCATTGGGTGGATGACCTGCCTGGAGCCCGGCAAGATCGTCTCCTCGGCGAATTACAATACAGTACACATCTGCATCGAAATAGGTGAGATAGGTCATAGTTCAAATACAGTGCAGTGCTGTATTGTAATTTCCGATTGGGTGGCACGTCCTGCTACCGATGCGCCCGCTGGACGGGGCACCGTGCTCAGCCGCTGTGTCAACGCCCGCCCTCTGTACGGCACCTCAGCCCACCACCCCGGCGGAATCAACCCAAGGAGCCTTCCATGACGGATTGTCCGAGCGTGGCCGCGTCGTTACCGCTCACACGCCCCACCCCCTTCGACCCGCCCGCCGAACTGGCGCGACACCGGCAGAACGGGGCTGTCAGCCGGCTGGCCTACCCGGACGGGCACGTCGGCTGGCTGGTGACCGGCTACGAGCTGGTCCGGGCCGTCTTGTCCGACCCGCGTTTCAGTTCCCGGGCGGAGCTGGCGCACGCCCCGCTCCCCAGTGCCACCATCGCGGCAGAGCCCCGGCCGGCGCCCCCGGGGTTCTTCCTCCAGACCGACGCTCCCGAGCACACGCGCTACCGGCATCTGCTCATCGGCCAGTTCACGGTCCGCCGCATGCGCGCGCTCAGCCCGCGGATCAGCGAGATCACCGACGACTACCTTGATGCCATGGCGCGGCAGGGACCGCCGGTGGATCTGGTGCAGGCGCTGGCTCTGCCGATCCCCTCGCTGGTGATCTGCGAGCTGCTCGGGGTGCCGTACGAGGACCGGGAGGAGTTCCAGCGCCATTCCGCGGCGCTGGCCCGCGTGGGCGCCTCCCACGAGGAGACCCTGGGCGCCTACCTGGCGCTCACCGGCTTCATGGGGAAGTTGGTGGCGGCCCGCCGCGCCATGCCGCGCGACGACCTGCTCAGCGGCCTGACCAGTAGTGATCTGACGGACGAGGAGCTGACGAACATAGGATTCATGCTGCTGGGCGCGGGGCATGAGACCACCGCCAACATGATCGCTCTGGGCACGATGGCGCTGATGGAGCACCGTGACCAGATCGCCGCCCTGCGCGAGGATCCCGAACGGGTCGTGGAGGAGCTGCTGCGCTATCTGAGCGTGGTGCCGTTCACGGTCCGCACCGCCCTGGCGGACGTGGAACTGGGCGGGCAGCTCATCAAGGCCGGCGAGTCGGTGACCGTCTCGATTTCGGCCGCCAATCGCGACCCCGGCCGGTTCGCCGATCCGGACACGCTGGACCTGCTCCGTTCCGCCGGCGCGCACGTCGCCTTCGGCCATGGCATCCACCAGTGCCTGGGCCAGCAGCTGGCGCGCATCGAGATGCAGATCGCCTACCCCGCCCTGTTCGCCAGATTCCCGACGTTGCGGCTGGCCGTACCGGAAGAGGAGGTGCCGTTGCGCACGGACATGCTGATCTACGGCGTCCACCAGCTTCCGGTGACCTGGGAGGCGTAGCAGATGACCGTCTTCCCGGAAGCGTGGGGTGCGCACGAGAGCCACTTCTGGCTGCGGGGCCGGACGCCGGACCGGCCCGAGCACGGCAAGCTCCGCAAGCTCGTCAGCCGCGCCTTCACCCAGAAAGTCGTCGCCGACCTGGAGCCCAGGATCGCCGAGCTGCGGGGCGTGCCCAGCAGCTCGGCGAGGCCTGTTCAAGCAGTGGGTGGACCGGATGTTCCAGGGCTCGCACCAGCCCTCCCTCAACCCCGACGCGGACCAGCAGCGGGCCACCGACATCGCGATGGAGAACGTTCGGCTCCTCACCGGCTATCTCCACCGGCACGCCGCAGAGCGCAGACGCCGGCCGGGGGACGACCTGCTCAGCAGGCTCGCCGAAGCGGAGGTGGACGGTGAGCGCCTCAGCGACGAGGAGATGGCGAACTTCGCCACCATCCTCCTGGTCGCCGGGCACGTCACCACCACGCTGCTGCTCGGCAACACGGTGTTGTGCCTGGACACGTATCCAGAAGCGCGGGCACAGGCCCGCGCCGACCGCTCGACGATTGCCGCGCTGATCGAGGAGTCACTGCGCTTCCTCACCCCATTCGCGGTGGTGGATCGGGTCACCAATACCGAGGTCGAGATCGGCGGGCAGCGTGTGCCCGCCGACCAGTTGCTCACGCTCTGGGTCGCTGCCGCCAACCGCGACCCGCGGCAGTTCCCCGATCCCCACGTGTTCGACCCCACGCGCGATCCCAACCCACACCTCGCCTTCGGCCGCGGCATCCACTTCTGCATCGGCGCGCCGCTGGCCCGGCTGGAGGGCCGTGTCGTGCTCGGCATCCTGCTGGACCGCTTCCCGCACCTGCGCCTCGACCCGGACGACGCGCCGCAATTCATGCCCAGCCCCACCCTGACAGGCGTGCGGAAACTCCCTCTCCTGCTCTACCCGGTCTGACAAAAAGCGAAGGAGGCCATTCATGGCAGCCAAGGTCTGCCTCGTGACCGGCGCCTCATCGGGCATCGGCCGCGCCACCGCGCTGGAGCTGCGCAAAGCTGACCACATCGTGTACGGCGCCGCGCGTCGCCTGCAGCGGATGGATGAGCTGCGTCAGGCCGGCGGCCACGCAGTCGCGATGGACGTCATCAGCGAGGAGGATCTCGGCCGCGTCGTGCGTACCGTTCTGGACGAACAGCACAGGATCGACGTGCTGATCAACAATGCCGGGATCGGACTGCACGGCGCGCTCGAGGACGTGCCCGTCGAGCGGGCCCGTCACCTGTTCGACGTCAACGTCTTCGGGCCGGCTCGGCTCACCCAGCTTGTCCTGCCGCACCTGCGTGAACAGCGTTCGGGGACGATCGTCAACGTCTCCTCGATCGCCGGTGAGATCGCCCTTCCCCTCGTCGGCTGGTACCACGCGTCGAAACACGCCCTTGAGGCGTACTCCGACTCACTCCGGCAGGAGTGCAAGCCGTTCGGCATCGACGTGGTGCTCATCCAGCCGGGGATCATCAGGACCGAATTCGAGGAGGACACGTCGCGAGAACTTCGCGCCGTCTCCGGCCGAGGACCGTACGGAAAGCTCGCCGAGGCCATGGCGAGCCGGGCCGAGAACGTGACGAAGGCCTCCGAACCCGCCGTGGTCGCCAAGACGATCAAAAGACTGCTCCAATCCCGGAAGCCGAAGCCGCGCTACCCCGTCGGCTACCTGGCCAGAACGATCCTGGCGCTGAACAAGCTTCTGCCTGACCGGACGTTCGACGCCATGGTCACGAAGATCGATTAACGCTCTCCCCGAAGAAAGGACCCCCATGGACGTGGTCGTCGACCAGGAAAGGTGCGTCGGAGCCGGCCAGTGCGTCATCGCCGCGCCCGAGGTGTTCGATCAGCGCGAGGACGGCATCGTGCTTCTGCAAGAGCCGTCACCCGGTGCGGACCTGCAGGAGGCGGTCCGTGAGGCCGCCATGCTCTGCCCGGCCGCGGCCATCCACATGACGGAGCAGACGTGAGCACACCCTCCGACGTGCTCGTCGTCGGCGCCTCCGCCGGCGGCCTCACCGTCACCGAAGCGCTGCGCCGCAAAGGTTATGAAGGCCGGATCCGGCTCATCGGCCAGGAACGGCACCTGCCCTACGACCGTCCGCCCCTGTCGAAAGAGATCCTGGCGGGATCCTGGCCGACCGGCCGCGCGTTTCTGCGCGCCCCCGCCGAACTGAACGCACTCCGCGCCGAGTTCATCCTCGGGCGTCGCGCGGACGGACTCGACGTCGAGGCCCGCACGGTAGACCTCGACGACGGGCGAACGCTCTCCTGCGACGTACTCGTCGTGGCCACCGGGTTGATCCCGCGCCGGTTCCCCTACCAACCCGACCTGGCCGGCGTACACACCCTGCACACCCTCGACGATGTCGACGACCTGCGCCGAGGGCTGGCGCTGGCACGGCACATCGCCGTCATCGGGGCGGGCGTGCTCGGGTGCGAGATCACCGCCACCGCGCGCGGCCTGGGATTGCCCGTCACCCTCATCGACCCTGCCCCCGTGACCATGGCCCGCCACCTCGGCGACGAACTGGGCGCCCATGTGGCCGCACTTCACCGGCGACACGGTGTTCACGTACGGACCGGCGTCGGGGTCGCCGGGCTGAGCGGTACGGCCGGTCACGTCAGTGCTGTCGAGTTAGCGGATGGCGAGCTTGTCGCGGCGGACCTGGTCGTCCTCGCCGTCGGAGCCATCCCCGCCACCGAGTGGCTGCACGACAGCGGCCTGTCCCTGTCCGATGGGGTCGAGTGCGATTCTCATTGCCGGGCGGCACCCGGGGTCTACGCACTGGGCGACGTGGCCCGCTGGTATCACGAGGGCCTCGGCACGAGCATCCGCCTGGAGAACCGCACCAATGTCACCCAGCAGGCGATAGCTGTCGCCGCCGCTATCATGGGTGCGAGCTCGCCGTACACCCCCGTTCCGTATTTTTGGAGTGACCAGTACGACGTGAAGATTCAGATCCACGGCATCATCGCGCCGGGTTCACGCATTCGCCCGCTCGACGGCCGGCCGGGCGTAGGGCGATTCGCCGCCTTGGCCGAAATCGACGGCACTGCGGTCGCGGCGATCGGCTGGAATCATCCGCGCGGGGTCATGGCGGCTCGCCGCCATGTCATCGACGCTCTAGGAGCACGCGTCATGAGCCACAGGGCATGACCGGCACCGCGCATACTCCGCGCCTGCCTGGACGCCCCCGCAGCCAGGAGGTCGACGCAGCCATTCTCAGCGCCGCGCTCGACCTCCTGATCGAGCGCGGCGCCAGCAATACCAGCATCGAGCAGGTGGCCCTGCGGGCCGGAGTGACACGGGCCACCGTCTACCGCAGATTCCCCGACAAGACGGCCCTGCTGATCCAGGCCATCGAATCGGTCCACCAGGACCACACTCCGGATGCCCTGGAATGGCCTGACATCGAGCAGATGCTCGAGCAATGGGCGGCCTACCTCAGCAATCCCCGCAACCGCCGCATGCTGCGCCGCCTCTACGGGGCGGTGGACGACTATCCTGAGCTGCTGCAGTCCTACCGCAACTCCCACGGGAGGCGGCGTGCGGCCGCCGAACACGCCGCCTTGCGACGATCTCGCGAGCACGGAGAACTCTCCCAGGATAAGGACCTGGATATTGTGCAGCAGCTGCTCAACGGCGCGGTCATGCATCATCTAGGCACGTATCCCGATACCGAAAGCGCCGACGCCATCAAGAGGTACTTCATGGCGATTCTCCGGCAAGTCGACTACCAACCTGCTGGCGCGACATCGGGCCAGACGGCTGACCAGGTGCACCGACCGGGTGACAGCGACAAACGTCGCTGAGCGTGGAGGCCGATGCCGTACGCGGCCCCGGGCGGCGGGATGTCCTCACTGGTCCGGCGACGTCACACGCAGGTCCGTTGTCATCTGCGGGACAAGATCCGGGCCCGGACCGGGGTAACCGTGTGGGCCGGGACATCCGCGAGGTGATCGCGGAGGTCAACCCGGTTCTGCGCAGAGCGCGGCACCATCCGTGACCGGAGGCGGCGTAACCATGTCAAGAAGATCATCGGTAAGCGGTATACGCCGGGACCGGCGCCGTCATCTTGTCCGCCACCTCGGCATCAGTCGATCGTTGCGGACTCTCGCTTGGGTGAGCAGGAGTACGAGCTGTACGACCTCACCACCGACCCATACCAGCTCGACAACCTGCTCGCCACGCAGACCGAAGACCCACCGTCCTAAAGGGACCACGAGGCGAGCAGCCGCAGCGACTCCTCGGTCGCGCTCCCCGGCTCGGGATGGAGCGTGTGGAGCCGCTGCCCTGACTCGCCCGGCAGCTCGAACGTCTCGTAACGCAGCACCAGCTCCCCCACCACCGGATGCGCCAACCGCTTGACGCCATGGCTGCGTTCCCTGACCACCCGCCCGGCCCACAGCGCGCGGAAGCGCTCGCTGCGCACGGACAGCTCACCGATCAGCGCCATGAGCGCCGGGTCATCAGGGTGGCGGCCGGTGGCGAGGCGGAGCTGCCCGACGGTGGCTCGCAGGACCTCCTCCCGTTCGGCATACAGCTCGCGCCCTGCCGAGTCGAGGAAGTTGTAGCGGGCCAGGTTCCCGCCGCGGCGGCACAGGCCCGGGAAGAGGGCGGCGGCCAGCCGGTTCCAGGCGAGCACCCCGAGCCGATGGTCGATGACGAGCGCCGGAATGTCGGTCATCCGGTCGAGCAGCTCCACCAGCTCGCGCCGCGCCCCGCGGGTGGGGCCGGCACGGCGGCGCCGCGGCCCGGCCAGGTCGAACAGATGGTCCCGTTCGGCGTCGGACAGGCCGAGCGTCCTGGCCAGGGAGTCGATCACGGATGCGGACGGCTGTGCGGCCCGGCCCTGTTCGAGGCGTACGAGGTATTCGACGCTGATCCCGGCCAGCTCGGCCAGCTCCTCGCGGCGCAGGCCGCGTACCCTCCTGCGTGGCCCGCTCGCCAGGCCGACGTCCTCGGGCGTGACCTCGTTCCTGCGGGCCTGGAGAAATGCGCCGAGTTCCCGGTTCATACGGTCAAGTGTGCCGGTTGCGAACACGTGTAACCTGCCCCTGCGAGTACCTGGATATGCGGAAACACCCTGGGCATGCTGGGCCCATGTGCCATTCCACTGACAGCAGACCGCCCGCCCCGCCGATCCAGGGCGAGGTGGCCTCTCATGAGCAGATCGAGTTGACCGCCGCCGACGGCAACCGTTTCCTCGCCTACCGGGCCGAGCCTGCCGAGCCCAACGGGCGCAGCGTGGTGATCCTGCCTGACGTGCGCGGGCTGCATCCGTTCTACCGGGATCTGGCGGTGCGGTTCGCCGAGGCGGGGTTCCGTACGATCGCGATCGACTACTTCGGCCGTACGGCGGGCCTCGGCGACCGCGGCGAGGACTTCGACTACATGGCCCACGTCAGGCAGGTGACCAGCGACCAGGTCAGGGCCGACGCGCGGGCGGCCACCGAGGCGCTGGAGGGACCCGTCTTCACCTTGGGGTTCTGCATGGGCGGCGCTCATTCGTGGCGGCAGGCCGCGGAGGGCAACGGCCTGGCCGGGGGCATCGGCTTCTACGGCGCGCTCCGGGCCATCGACGAGCCGAAGTCCGGCCCTGGCGCGCCGATCCTGCTGCTCAGGGGCGGGGCGGACACGGTGTCGACGCCGGAGGAGTTCGACGCGTACACGGCCGCGCTGGACCGGGTCGGCACCGAGCACGAGACCCACCTCTACGAGGGGGCCCCGCACTCGTTCTTCGACCGCTCGTACGGCGAGTGGGCGGAGGCGTGCCAGGACGCCTGGCGCCGCATCCTGTCCTTCACCGAGCGCCACGCTCAGCCCAAATAGGCGGCCCGCACGACCGGGTCCTCCCTGATCTCCGCCGGCGTGCCGGTGGCGATCACCCTGCCGAGGTCGAGCACGATGATCCGGTCGCAGGTGTCCATGACGAAGCCCATGTCGTGCTCCACCAGCAGCACGGTCGTGTCCAGCGCCCGCACGACCTCCCCGAGACGGCTGGTCTGGCCGGCGTCCAGCCCGGAGGTCGGCTCGTCGAGCAGCAGCAGCGTGGGCCGGTCGGCGAGGGCTCTGGCCAGCTCGACGAGCCGGCGCTGCCCGACGGGGAGCGCGGCGGCGTACGCGTCCCGCAAGGGGGTGAGCCCGCACAGCTCCAGGACCTCGGCCGCGCGCTCGCGCCGCTCGCCCTCGCGCCGTCGCCGGCCCGGCCAGCCGACCAGGTCGGCGGCGAGCCCGCCACCGCCGCCGTGCCAGTCGAGCGCGGCCAGCACGTTGTCGGCCACGGTGAGCCGGCCGAACACCTGGGTCCGCTGGAAGGTACGGCGCAGCCCGGCCCTGGCCCGTTCGACCGGCGACACCCCGGTCAGGTCCCGGCCCGCCACGCTGACCCGTCCCGCGCTCGGCCTGCGCAGCCCGGACACCACGTCGAACAGCGTGGTCTTGCCCGCCCCGTTCGGCCCGATCACGCCGCAGACCTGGCCCGCGCCGACCTCGAAGGACACCTGGTCCAGCGCCCTGACCCCGCCGAACGCCACCGACACGCTCTCGACGGCCAGCATGTCACCGCACCCCCAGATAGGCGGCGGTCAGCCGCTCGCTGTCCACCTCGGAGCGAGGCCCGAGCCAGGTGACACGGCCCAGCCGCATGAACGCCACCCGGTCGGCGATCGCCAGCGCCTCGGTGGCCTTCTCCTCGACCAGCAGCAGTGCCACCCCGCGCTCGCGCAGTTCGGCGAAGACCTCGAAGATCTGCCGCACCACCAGCGGCGCCAGGCCGAGCGACGGCTCGTCCGCGATGAGCACGCGCGGCGGGCGCACCAGCGCGGGCGCGAGAGTGAGGAGCTGCTGCTCGCCGCCGGACAGGGCGCCGGCGAGGACGGTACGGCGCGCGGCGAGCTGCGGCAGGCGCTCGTAGACGGGGGCGGGGTCGGGCAGCCAGGTCCGCAGGTTCTCCTCGACGGTCAGACCGGGGAACACGCCCCTGCCCTCGGGTGCGAGCAAGATACCGGCCCGCGCCCTGCGATGGGCGGGCCAGGCGGTGACGTCCTGGCCGTCCAGCAGGATCCGGCCACCTGTGACGGGCAGGTCTCCGGCGGCCGCCGCGCAGGTGGTGGACTTGCCCGCGCCGTTCGCGCCGAGCAGCGCGACGACCTCGCCGGGGTTGACGGCCAGGTCGACGCCGCGCAGCACGGTGCAGTCCGCGTAACCGGCGACAACGCCTTCCAGCGCGAACAGCGGCCGTACGGCGGCGCCGTCGAGCCGTCCGCTGCCCGCCGGGGCCGCCGGGACCGCCGGGACCGCCGGTTCCTCGTGGACTTTCTCGCCCGCGCGGCGGCGATGGCGCAGCTCGGCCATCTGGGTGAGCACCCCGTCCGGGTGCTTGGCGAGGATCATGCCGCCGAGCCCGAACAGGATCGCGCCGACGTGCGCGGACACGTCCCAGGTGGCCAGCAGCTCGGGCATGACGACCGCGATGAGCCCGCCGAGCACCGCGCCGCCGATGCGGCGCACTCCCTGCAGCACCACCACGGCCAGCCAGACGAACCCGGAGAACGCCGGCAGGTCGGTGGCGGTGATCGACCCCTTCGCCACCGCGAACAGCACCCCGCCGAGCCCGGCGATCGCGGACGCCAGCACGAACAGCATGATCTTGGTACGCGGCGCGGACAGCCCGGACGTCGTCGCGGCGGCCGGGGCCGACCGGACCGCCAGGATCGCCCGCCCGGACGCCGACCTCTCCAGGTTCCGCACCAGCGCCGCCACGGCCCCGATCAGCACGAGCAGCACCACCACCAGCACCCGCGGATCGGAGGTGTCGGCGAAGCCGAACCCGAGGGCGGGCAGCGGCCACCCGATGGTCCCGTTGCTGAACGCGTCCACCTGGAACAGCACCTGATCGGCCAGCAGCGCCAGGGCCAGCGTGGCCAGCGTGAGCACCCGCCCGCCCAGCCGCAGCGCGGGCAGCGCCACCAGCATCCCCACGGCTGCGGCCGCCAGCACGCCCAGCAGGATCGCCACGAAGAACGGCAGCCCGGACGAGAACGCCCACCCGCAGGTCAGCGCCGCCATCGCGGCGAAGGCCGCCTGCGCCAGGTTGACCATGCCGCCGATCCCGGTCACCACCACGAACGAGCAGAAGATCAGCGCGAGCACGAGCCCCTGCGCGGCGATGCCCACGTAGTACTCCGGCCCCGCGAACGTGAACCCCACCAGCGCGACCAGCCCCAGCGCCCACGGCAACCGCCGCCGCCACGGCGGCAGCCCGGCCAGGTGGTCGGGGGGTGGCGCGTCCTCGGCCGCGCTGCCCGCGATCCGCTCGCGTGAGCGGTTCAGCAGCACCAGTCCGGCGAACAGCAGCAGCACCGGCACGGCCGTGCGCAGCCCGGTGACCTGCTCCAGGAAGTCGGTGTAGCCGGCGACCAGGTTCTGGACCACGCCGAGCGCGAGCCCGGCGGCGAACGTCCAGGGGATCGACCGCAGCCGCCCGAACACCGCGGCCGTGGCCGAGGCGAACAGCAGCACCGTGTACGCCGTCGCGTCCAGCCCCAGCACCGACACCGCCAGCACCCCGGCCAGCCCGGCCAGCCCGGAGCCCAGCATCCAGGCCAGCGCCGAGGTGGCGTCGGCGTCGATGCCCCGGAGCGTGGCCAGGCGGCGGCGGTCGACGGAGGCCCGCATGCGCAGCCCGTAGGGGGTGTGCCGCATGAACGCCCAGAGCCCGGCCGCCGCCACGGCCGAGAAGGCGAAGGTGATGAGCTGGTCGGTGTCGAGGCGGACGCTCTGTACGCCAAAGGGCACGTCGAACGTCTGGGCCGGGTGCGGCCCGATCCCGCGCGGCAGCGCGGTCGCGTCCGCGGGCGGCAGTCCGGCCAGGTCCACGACCAGCAGGCCGAGCGCGGGCAGCGCGATCGTCAGCCCGATCGTGGCGACGATCTGCGCGGTCTCCCCCGCCTGCGCCAGCCCCCGGAACATGGCCTTGTGCAGCACGTACCCGAGCGCGGGCGCGAACAGCACCACCGACACCAGCGCCGACAACCACGCGGGCACCCCGGCGGCCACGTTGAGCTCGTAGAACAGCAGGGCGGACAGGAATCCGAGCGCGCCGTGGGCGAAGTTGAACACCCCGGTCGCCGCGTACGAGAGCGTCAGGCCCGCTCCCATGATCGCGAAGATGGCTCCGGTGACCAGGCCGCTGAGAACGTAGCCAAGGATCATTTGAGCGGCACGTTGTCGAAGCACTTCATGCTCTTGGCCACCTCGAAGGCGCCGTTCTCCAGCTTGACCAGGGCGCCGCAACCGTTCGGCTCGCTGTGGTCCTTGGGGTACTGGATCTTGCCGAAGCCGGCGTTCTCGTACACGTACGAGCCGTTGCCCGCGGCCAGGAACTTCTCCCTGGTCAGGTCCTTGCCGGTCTTGTTCAGCATGTCGAGGAAGATGTCGGCGGCCCAGTAGCCGATCGCCAGGTGCTGGGTCGGGACCATGCCGGGGGCGACCTTCTCGACGTCCTGCTTGAGCTGCGCGATCTCGGGAGCGGTGGACTCGAACGGCTCGAACATCGGCGCGGCGATCACGCCCTCCAGGGCCTGAGCGCTGGCCGGGTCCTTGAGTATGGCGGCGTCGTAGCTGGTCGCGTCCGTCAGCACGCCCTTGTAGCCGGCCCGCTTGAGCGCCGAGTACAGGCCGACGTTGAACTTGGTGCCCGCGATGACCGAGACGACGACGTCGGGCGCCTTGCCGCCGTTCGACGTCATGATCTTGTTGACGTACGGGAGCCAGTCGGGCGGTGGGGCGGCGGCCGGCAGGCCGGAGTTCACGCCGACGAGCTTGAAGCCGGCCGCGCTGAACGACTGGGAGATGGTGGTGCCGCCGTACTTGCTGCCGCTGGAGTCGGAGGTCTGCACGTAGACGGTCTTGCCCTCGGCGCCGCCGAGCAGGTCGGCCATCTGCCGGCCCCACCACGTCTGCGATCCCGCGCCCTGTTTGGGCGCCAGGCAGCCGTTGTAGCCGAAGCCGGTCTTCGTGCCGCACCACTGCGGCCCGGTCGCCCAGCCGAACCACGGCACGCCCTGCTGCTCCAGGAAGGCGGCGCCGCCGAAGTTGGGGGCGTGCACCGGGACCAGGGCGAACACCTGGTCCTTCTGCACGAGCTTCTTGGCCGCCGCGTCGCCCTTGGCCGCGTCCTGGCCGTCGTCCTCGGCCCCGATGAACTCGATCTTGCGCCCGTGCACGCCGCCCTCGGCGTTGGCCCGCTCGAACCTGGCCTTGGCGCCTATCTCGGCGTCCTTGGTCGAATATCCGCTGGCGCTGGTCTTGGTCAGCACGCCGCCGACCTTGATCGTCGTGCCGGTCACACCGGGCACGGCCGTTCCGCTCTGCTGGGCCGTGCCCCTTTGCTGGGCCGCGCACCCGGCGACGAGCAGCGTCACCGTGAGCGCCGCCGCCGCACCCCGCCGTACCATGGTCCACCCCTTGCGTTTTGGCCTAGCGCTCGCTTGGTTTGCGCCGAGCGTAAATTCGCCCGGGAGGGGTGTCAACGGTGCCCTAGCAACCGCTTGCTCGCAGGTTCGGGGCCGGTTACCGTGTGGCGCATGCTGATGCGCGCGGCCGTGCTGACCGATTTCCACGCCCCCATGGAGATCCGCGAGGTCGAGATCGACGATCCGGCTCCCGGCGAGGTCCGCGTGCAAATCAAGGCGTCGGGCGTGTGCGGCTCCGATCTCAAGGCGATCGACGGCAAGAGCCCCGTGGTGAGCAGGCTGCCGTTCATCCTGGGGCACGAGAGCGCGGGGGTGGTCGAGAGCGTCGGTACGGGCGTCACCACCGTCAAGCCGGGCGACCACGTCATCATCGCGATGAACGGCCCCTGCGGCCGGTGCCGCCACTGCGGCGCGGGCCGCTTCCACCTGTGCGCGGGCCCCGCCAGGCTACCGACGATCATGGGAGGGCTGCCCCGGATCACCCTGGACGGCCAGGAGACCCGCCGGTTCATCGGCATCGGCTCATTCGCCGAGTACGCCGTCGTCAGCGAGACCATGTGCGTGAAAATCGCGAAAAACGCGCCGTTCGCCGCGATGTGCCTGCTGGCCTGCGGCGTCGTGACCGGAGTCGGCGCGGTCATGAACGTCGCCCAGGTCCCGGCCGGCGCCACCGTCCTCGTCGTGGGCTGCGGCGGGGTGGGGCTCAACGTCATCCAGGGCGCGGTGCTCGCCGGAGCGACCACCATCGTCGCCGCCGACGTGGCCGAGCAGAAGCTCAAGCTGGCCGAGCGCTTCGGCGCCACCCACACGCTGCCGGCCGAGGACCTTCCCCGGCAGGTGGGTGAGCTGGTGCAGGGCGGCGTCGACTACGCCTTCGACGCGACAGGGGTGCCCGGCGTGCTGGCGCAGGCGTTCGCCGCGACCCGATCCGGTGGCGCGACGGTCATGGTCGGCAGCCCGCCGGCCGGCCACCCCGTGGAGCTGGACCCCGGCCTGCTGTTCGCCTCCCGCCGCCTCATGGGCACCCAGGGCGGCGACGCGGCGCCGCACCGCGACCTGCCCATGCTGGCCGAGCAGTATCTTCGCGGCCGCCTGGACCTCGACGGCCTGGTCTCGGAACGGCTGCCGCTCGAACGGATCAACGAGGCCGTCGCCCACGTACGGGAGGGCACGGTCGCCCGCACGGTCATCACTTTCTGAGCGATCCCTATGCGTGCAGGGTGACGGTCTCGCCGTGGAGCCGTGACCGCTCGGCGGCCCAGGCGACGAGGTGGCTGTGCAGGCTCTCGCCCGGCGAGGAGAGGACCGGCGCGCGGTCCCTCGTCTCCACCGCCGTCAGGAACGCCTCGACCAGCCCCGCGTCACCGCCCCCGTGGCCGCCGCCGGCCGTCGGGTCCCCGGTGGGGCTGGTGTCGACGGTCTCGGAGCGCCCGGTGACGAAGTCGTGGACGGTCAGGCGGTCGCCGTCGCCGTCGATGGAGCCGCGGGTCCCGAAGATCCGGGTCTGCCGGTGCAGCGCCGGGGTGAAGGCGGTCATGGTGAACGACGCGGTGGTGCCGCCCTCGAACTCCATGTTCACGACCTGGTGGTCGACGACGTCGTTGTCGCAGGCGTACACGCAGCGGCCGTACGGGCCGGTCCTGAGCGCCTCCAGCACCCCTTGCTCGGAGACGTCGTCGGTGAGCACCGACAGCGGCCACACCTCACGCCCGGCCAGCGGGAGGTAGATGCGCTTGGCCGAGTACGGGCAGTCCGGCTCGACCGCACAGTCCAGGCAGCGGTCGGCAGCGCCGGCCGGCCGGTTCTCGGGGCGGAAGTGCCTGAGCCCGCCGAACGAGGAGACGCGCACGACCCGCTTGCCGGTCAGGTGGACCAGCCAGTCGAGGTCGTGGCACGACTTGGCGAGCAGCATGAACGTGGACTCGTCGGTACGCCGCCAGTTCCCCCGCACGAACGAGTGCGCCTGGTGCCACCAGCCGACCGGCTCCAGGTGCTGGATGCTGACGATCTCGCCGATGCGGCCCGCGTCGAGCAGCGCCTTCAAAGCCCGTGTGTACGGCGTGTAGCGCAGCACGTGGCAGACGGCGAAGATCGCGTCCGTCGGAACTCGGCGTTCGGCGGCCGCCACGATGGCCTGGCAGTCATCCTCGGAGACCGCCATCGGCTTCTCCAGCAGGATGTCGTAGCCGAGCTCGGAGAAGCGCAACGCGGGCTCCACGTGGTCGCGGTCCTGGGTGGCGATGATGACCGCGTCCGCCTGGCGGGGCAGCGCGGCCAGTTCGCGCCAGTCCGCGTACTGCCCGGCCTCCGGGAACCTGGCGCGGCGGCTCTCCAGCGGATCGGCCACCGCGACCACCCGCGCCCGGCCGCTCTCGACGGCGTGCCGGGCATAGGCGACGCCCCGCGAGCCCGCACCGACGACGGCGAGCGTGACCATTGCGCCTCCACTTATGTAACCAGTTAACGTATCTCGGCCGATGCTAGGATCTGGGCTGGTAGTCGTCAACAGGGAACTTTTGAGAAAGGGTCTCATAAGTTGACCGAACTCCGCCCCGGCGACGCCTCACTGCTGCGCAAGGTGAACACGCAGGTCACGCTCAGGGCCCTGCGTCGCGAGGGCGTGGCCACGCTGACGCAGCTCGGCCGCATCACCGGGCTGTCCAGGCAGACGGTGGAGGCGGTGCTCGACGAGCTGGGCGAGCGCGGCTACGTCAGTGAGACGCCACCCGACGAGGGCGTGATGGGGCGGCCCGCACGGCGGTTCGCGTTCCGGGCGGACGCCGGCTACGTGGTGGGCGTGGAGGTGGGCGGCGAGGGCATCGTGGCCGCGCTGGCCGACCTCAACGGTGACGTGATCGCGTGGGAGCGGGCCGTCGTGCCCGGCGACGCGGCGGCGCACGAGCGGCTGGAGGCGGCCCGCCGCACCTCGCTGAGGTGCGTGGACGGCGCGGGCGTGGCGCGCAAGCGGGTGTGGGGCGTGGCGGCGGGGACCTCGGGCATCGTGGACCGCACCGGACGGGTGTCGCTGTCGATCACGCTGCCCGGCTGGACGGGGGTGGACCTGGCGGGGCTCGCCGGGCGCTGGTTCGGCGGCACCGCGCTGGCCGCCAACGACGCCAACCTGGCGGCGCTGGCCGAGCACTGGCGCGGCAGCGCGCAGCATGCCTCCGACGTCGTGCACATCCTGATCGGCCACCGCGCGGGCGCGGGCGTGCTGATCGGCGGGCGGCTGCATCCCGGGCGCAACGGGGCCGCGGGTGAGATCGGCACGCTGCGCCAGGTCGGCTGGGAGGACGCCGCCCGCGAGCTCGTCAAGGACGCCTCGGCGGCGCAGGTCTTCGAGGCGGCGCTGAGCGGGGACCGGGACGCGGCGCGCCGGGTCGACCGCTACGCCGAGAACCTCGCGATCGGCGCCGCGGCGCTCGTCCTCGCCATCGACCCCGACCTGGTGGTGCTCGGCGGCGGCCACGCGCGGGCCGGCGACGTGCTGCTCGAACCGCTCCGCCGCCATCTGGGCGAGCTGTGCGTGCGCGTGCCCGAGGTGGCCGCCTCCACGTTCGGGGACGAGGGGGTGGCGCTGGGCGCGGTACGCCTCGCACTCGATCACGTCGAGCGGGAGATGCTCGGCCTTTAAAGGGCCGGCGCGGCTTTCAGCAGGACGGCTCTGACCTGCTCCTCCGGCAGGTCCATGGTCTTGACCGCGCCCCACTGCAACGCCCCGAGCAGGGCCCAGCTTCTGAGCCGGATCTCGGGATCGGGGTCGTCGCCCACGAGTTTGGCGTAGATCTCGTCCCTGAACGTCCTGACGGTCGCGCGCTCGGAGCCCGGCGCGGCGTCGTCGGCGGCCAGGTCCTCCATGAACAGCCGGATCACGGACCGGTAGCGCACCGCGAACTCGACCAGCGCCGCCACGAAGTCTCCGCGTTCAGCGTAGTCGGCGTCGAGGAGCGCGAGCATGTCGCCGGCCGCCGGCGACAGCAGTTCGGCGGCCAGGCGGTCCTTCGGATGGAAGTGGTAGGCGACCGCGGTCTTGGTCAGGCCGACTGCGGCGGCGATGTCGGCCAGTGACGTGGCCCTGTAGCCGCGTTCGGCGAACAGCTCTCTGGCGGCGGCCAGGATCCGGGTGCGGGTGTCGTCGGCTGTGGTCATCGTCTCATTTTCTTTGAGGAGGCAGCCTTCCGGATATTTCCGTTTTATCGTATGTCCTGTACGTCCGTACAGGACGGTCGTCAAATTCGGGGGCTGAGCGATGACGCGGTTACTGGGACGGCTGGGCGGCTGGTGCGCCCGCCACGGGAAGATCGTGCTGCTGGTATGGGTGGTCGCGGCCGCCGGCCTGATGGGCTCCAGCCTCGTGTTCGCCAGCCCCACCAGCAACGACGCCAGCATCCCCGGGACCGACACCCAGCGCGCGCACGACCTCATGAAGCAGGGCTTCGGGGCCGGATACGACCAGGGCGGCAGCCTGCAACTCGTCCTCTACTCCGCCGACGCCCCGCTCATGGAGGACAAGCGCAAGAAGGCCGTGGAGGAGGCCGTCGCCCGGCTGCGTACGATGCCGCACGTCGTACAGGTGGACCCGCCGTACCGGGAGGGCGGCATCTCCGCCAACCTGCGGATCGGCCTCATCACCGTCCGCCTGCAGGGCCACGACACCACCGAACTGGCCGAGACCACCCAGGCGCTGTCGAAGGCCGCGGACCCGGCGCGGGCCGCCGGGGTGGAAGTGGTGCCCGCCGACAGCTCCACCCCCGCCGACAAGGAGATCAAGACCGGCCCCAGCGAGATCATCGGGGTGGCGTGCGCGCTGCTGGTGCTGGTGTTCGCGTTCGGGACGCTGGTGGCCGCCCTGATCCCGATCCTGGCCGCGCTCATCAGCGTCGCGACGGGGCTGGGCGTGATCGGCCTGCTCGGATGGGTGGTGGACATGCCCAAGCAGGCCGGGATCATGGCCACCATGATCGGGCTCGGTGTGGGCATCGACTACGCGCTGTTCCTGCTGTCCCGCCATCGCAAACTGCTGGCCGACGGGGTGCCGGTCGTGGAGTCCGTACGGCGTACCGTGGCGAGCTCGGGCGGCGCCGTCGTCTTCGCCGGCGGCACGGTGATCATCGCGTTGAGCGCGCTCCTGCTGGCCGGTTTCCCGCTGCTGGCCACGCTCGGCTGGGTCACCGGCATCTCGGTCGTCGCCGCCGTGCTGACCTCGATCACGCTCGTCCCCGCCATGCTCGGGCTGCTCGGGCACCGCGTCAACGCCCTCAAGGTCCCGCTCCTGCGCGGCGCGGGCTCGTCCGGCTCCGGCTGGGCGGGACTCGGGGCGTGGGTGGCGCGCCGCCCGTGGCGGGTGCTGCTCGGCAGCGTGGTCGTGCTGGGCGCGCTGGCCGCGCCCGCGCTCGCGCTGAAGCTGGGGCCGCTCGACGAGGGGTACGGCGCCCAGGGCTCGGAATCCCGGCGTGCGTACGAGCTGATGGACACCGGCTTCGGCCCCGGAGCCAACGGCCCGCTGATCGTGGTCGCCGAGCTGCCCGCGAAGGTCACCGGCGCGACGGACCCGATCGTGGCCGAGCTCAGCCGCGAGGTGGCCGCGGTGGACGGCGTCGCGCACGTCGGCGCCCCCAAGGTGAACGACTCCGGCCGCGCGGTGCTGCTGCAGACCGTCACCGACTACGCCCCCAGCGACCTGCGGGCCGCCGACGTGGTCAGGGACATCAGGGCGATCTCGGTGCCGGGCGTCGACGTGCACGTCGGCGGCAAGGTCGCGGGGATGGCCGACGCCGGGGACCGCATGGCCGAGCGCACCCCGCTCGTCATCGGCGTGGTGGTGCTGCTCAGTGCCCTGCTCCTGCTGTTCGCCTTCCGCGCGCCGGTCGTCGCGATCAAGGCCGCGGTGATGAATCTGGTCTCGCTGGGGGCCGCTTTCGGGGCGCTCGCGCTGGTGTTCTCGATCGGGCTGGGCAGCGGGCTGGTGGGCATGGACGCGCCGGCGAACTCCTCCACCCTGGAGGCGATCTTCTTCTCGGTGCCGATCGAGAGCTACGTGCCGCTGATGCTCTTCGCGGTGCTGTTCGGGCTGTCGATGGACTACGAGGTGTTCCTGCTGACGGCGGTGCGGCAGGCGTACGCGCGGCATGGGGACAACGCGCGGGCGGTGGCGGAGGGGCTCGGCTCGACGGGCCGGGTCATCACGTCCGCCGCGCTCATCATGGTGGCCGTCTTCGTGGCGTTCATCGCCTACCCGGACCCGATGGTGAAGACGTTCGGGGTGGGGCTGGCGGTGGCGATCGCGGTGGACGCCACGATCATCCGCGGCTTCCTCGTGCCCGCCACGATGGTGCTGCTCGGGCGGCTGAACTGGTGGTGCCCGCGCTGGCTGGACCGGCTGCTGCCGAACCTGTCGGTGGAGGGCCACGAGGAGGAGGATCCCGCTCCGCGGCGTCCCGAGCCCGTCAAGCTGGGCGTCTAGCGCACGGGCGCGGGCTCCTCAGCGTTCCCAGGGTTTCCGGCGTCGCCGGCCGAGCATCAGACCATGTACTGGTCGTGGCGCAGGTACACCTCGGTCCACTCCTCGGGGGTGAGCTGCCGGCCGGAGTTGGCGATGTCGGCGAGCTCCTCGAAGTAGCCCTCCCGGGGCGCGCCCGGGGTGAACAGGATGAGCATCGAGGCAGGCTCGCCGGACTCGTTGCGGAAGGCGTGCACGCCGCCCTCCGGCACGAACAGGAAGTCGCCCGGCTTGCCCTCGGCCCACTTCTCGCCGTTGTAGAGCCGGATGGTGCCGGACAGCACGTAGAACGACTCGGTCATGGTCCGGTGGAAGTGCGCGCCGGGGCCCGAGGGGCGCGGGCCCATTTCCCACCGGTACAGGCCGAACGCGCCGTTCGTCGAGCCACCCGTGCCGAGGTAGTGCACCTGTGTTCCGCTGGCTATCGACAGGTCGGGCGGCATGTCGGCGGTGCGCAGGACGCCGCTGTTCTCGCCGGTCTCGCCCAGATAGCGGGGCTCAGGGTAGGACATTCCGACTCCTCTGATTTATGACGAAAAGTTAGAATATCCACGGCCCCGCACGCCGAAGCTCGCAGCGCGCGGAGCGGCTACTCCCCCGAGATCGGGCCCGTCGGCGTTTCCGCGGGCTCGCCGGGGTCGGGGCTCGGCCGACCCTCCAGTCCGACGACGATCATGACCGCGGCGCCCGGCTGCGCGCAGGTGCCCGGCTGGAGGCTCTGGCTGAGGATCGTGCCCACTCGCGACTCGTCCTCCACGACCTGACCGCGGGACCGTACCGAGAACCCGGCGGCGGTCAGCGCCGCCCGACCCTCCGCCCGGGTCTGGCCGACGACGGACGGCACGGTGGCGCCCGTACGGGCCACCGTCAGCGCCACCGGGGTGCCGCCCGCGACCCGCCGGCCCGCCTGCGGCTGCGTGCTGAGCACCTGCCCGTCCGGCTGGTCGGAGCAGGACCGGGTGACCGTGCCGACGGCGAGTCCCGCACTGGCCAGTGCGGCCTCGGCGGCCTTGCGCTGGAGTCCGGCGACCGACGGGACGGCCAGCCCGGCGGAGACCTGCAGCGCGACCGTCGTGCCCTTGGACACGACGGCCCCGAAGGCGGGTTTGCTGCTCAGCACCTGCCCGATCTTCTGCGGCGAGTCGAGCTGAGCGACAGCTCCGGGCAGCAACCCGGCCCGCTTGAGTGCCTTGATCGCCGCAGCCCGATCCAGGCCGGCCACCTGCGGGATCGGGACCGTCACCGGCCGCACCACCGGAGGGTCGGCGGCAGGTTCGCGCGTTTCCTGCGTTTCCTTCGGCTTGGTCGAGGACGGCTTCTTCACAAAGGGCTTGGACGCCACCGGCTCCGACTGCTCGGGCGCGGGCGGCCCGGCCGCCTGGGACGCCTGGCCGGTCCTGTTGAGCGCGGGCACGAGCACGGTGACCAGCACGGCGGCGGTCACGAGCAGGGCCGCGCAGACCGCGATGGCCGCCCGGGGCCAGCCGGCACGTCCCGGATCGGACGTCTGCCCGCCGTCTCCAGGGCCGGACGCCAGGGCACGTCCCGCAGGCCCGGACGCCGGGGCACGTCCCGCAGGCCCGGACGCCTCGGTGGGTCGTCCCACCGGCAGCACGTACCCGCCGGGCGCTCCCGTGGCCTCGGGTGCGGCGACGGGGAGTGAGGGCTCGGGCTCGGCGACGGGGAGCCGGGGCTCGGGCGTCAGCGCCGGCGGGACCCGCAGGATGTGCGGCGGGGGCGTGCCGAGCACCTCGGCCGGCACCTCGTCGGACTCTCCCAGCAGCGCGAACAGCAGCTCCCTGCTGCTCGGCCGGTTCCGCGCGTCCTTGTCCAGGCAGGCCTCGACCAGCGTCCGCAGCCGCCCCTCCAGGCGGCCGAGCTCCGGCGGCGCGGTCAGGATGCGGTGCAGCACCGGCGCCACCGAGTCCTGCCCGAACGGCGCCGACGCGTTCGCCGCGAAGCACATCGTCGCGCCCCACGAGAACACGTCGGCCTTCCCCGTGACGGCTGACGCCGTGATCTGCTCGGGCGCCATGTACGCGGGCGTGCCCACCCCGCGCCCGCTGACCGTGGCCGCCGCGTCCAGCGCCCTGGCCAGGCCGAAGTCGATCACGCGTGGCCCGTCCGGCCCCAGTAGCACGTTCTGCGGCTTGAAGTCCCGGTGCACGATGCCCGCGCGGTGGATCGCCACGATCGCCGTCGCGGTGCTGACCGCCAGCCGCTCCAGCGCGCCGCCGCGCCGCGGCCCGGTGAGCGCGACCTCTCTCTGCAGCGAAGGGCCGTCGACGTACTCGCTCACGATGTACGGCCGCCCGTCGTCGAACCCGGCGTCGATCACCTGAGCCGTGCAGAACCTCGCGACATGCTTGGCCAGCTCGACTTCCCGCAGGAACGCGGCCCGCTCGTCCCCCACCGGCCCATGCAGCAGCTTGACCGCATAGGTCTCCCCGCCCCTCGAACCGAGGAACACCGTGCCTTGACCGCCCTCACCCAGGCGCCCGGAAAGGTGGTACTCGCCGAGTCGCTGCGGGTCCCCCGTTCTGAGCGGCTGCGCCGTTGGCACGTGGCGCCTCCCCTCGCCGCCACCCCATTCTTGTTCTCTACTGAAAGCAACGGGTCGCCATCAGTCAACGGTTCAGGGCAATCGCCGCCTGACCGTGACACAGCCGGTCAAGAAGTACGGGTTACCGTGCCGGAATACGTCACTTCTTCCTTACCGTCGCGCGTTACCTTGATGACCATCTGGTGCGTAAAGGAAGTCGGGAACATCCGGAGCGTCCCCGGATAGCACTCATCCCCCTCGACCTGATCGAGCCTGAAGATCATCTCGCCATCGGCCCGCCCGAGCCGCCCGGAACAGTGCAGATCCGCTCCCCAGCGCATCCCCCCGCCCTCGGATCCCAGGCGAAGCTCGACCGGGAACACCCGGTTGGCGCTGAGGTGCTCGGCCGACCCCGTCCACGTCCCCTCCAGCCCAGGACTCTGCGCCCCGCGCAGCCAGAACACGAAGCCGGCCACCCCCATGACCAGCCCGAGCACCGCCACCACGACCTGCCACGCCCGCACCCGCCGCCGCTCGGCGGGCGCGGTCCGGGTGACGGTGGGAAAGCTCGTCGTCGGATCGGGGTCCGTGATGACCAGCGCGGAACCCTTGGCAGCGGGCCGTCCGATGGCGGCCATCGCGCCGGACGACAGCACGTCGTCGCCCACCGCGTCCTGCCCCAGCAGCCGGCGCAGCACCTCCTCGGCATCCGGCCGCTCCCCCGGCTCCGGCGCCAGGCACGCCTCCACGATCTCCCGCAGCCGCCCGCTCAGCCCGCCCAGGTCGGGCTTCGCGTACAGGATCCTGGCCAGGACCTCCTGATAGGTGTCCGCCGTGTACGAGTGCCGCCCCGTGGCGGTGTACGCGACCGTCAGCCCCCACGCCCACAGGTCGGCGGGCGGCCCGGCGGTTTCGCCCTTGATGCGCTCGGGTGACAGGTAGGCCGGGGTCCCGACGGGCATCTGGCCGGTGGTGACGGTGGCGGTGTTCACCAGCCGGGACACCCCGAAGTCGATCACTCGTGGCCCGTCGAGCCCGAGCAGCACGTTGCCCGGCTTGAAGTCCCGGTGCACGACCCCGGCCCGGTGGATGGCGCCCAGCGCGGTGGCGGTGCCGATGGCCAGGCGCTCGAGCGAACCGCCCAGCCGCGGCCCCTTGGCGATGACGTGCTCACGCAGCGACGGGCCCTCGACGTACTCGCTCACCAGGTAGGGCCGGTCGCCTTCGAGGTCGGCGTCGAGCAACTGGGCCGTGCAGAACGCCGCGACCCTGCGTACCGCCTCGACCTCTCCTAGGAACCTGCGCCGCACGGCGGGGTCGCTGGACAGGGTGGCGTGCAGGAGCTTGATCGCGACCTGCGCCCCCTGCGGGGAGTGGCCGAGGTAGACGACGCCCTGGCCGCCCGCGCCGAGCCTGCGCGTCACCCGGTAGGCCCCCAACTGGCGCGGGTCATCGACACGTAGCTCGGACATATCCCGGCATTATGCCGTTCCTTAGATCAGCGCGGCGTAATCATCGAGGATCGGCAGCACGACGTCGGCCGGGCCGCTGGGCAGGGTGGCCACCGCCTCCTCGATGCCGAGGCCGCCGAAGTAGTCGAGCTTCTCCCTGGTCGGCCGGGTGCCGAACGGGATGACGCGGGCCATCGGCCGCCCCGCCTTCTCGCACGCCTCGCGCAACGCCGGGAGCGCCGCCTTGATGCCGGCGCCGCCGATCGGCATCCAGCCGTCGGCGTATTCGGCGACGTGGGCGAACAGCTTGGGCCCCGCGGCCCCGCCCATGTACACGGGCAGCGCGTGCCGCGGCTTCGGCCACGACCAGGACGGCTCGAACCCGTCGAAGGCGGCGACCTCGTCCCGCCAGAGCGCCTGCATGGCCAGCACGTTGCGCCGGGCGATGTCGCGGCGGCGGGCGTACGGGACGCCGTGGTTCTCGATCTCCTCGACGTTCCAGCCGAAGCCGACGCCGACCACGACGCGCCCGCCCGAGAGGTGGTCGAGCGTGGCGATGGCCTTGGCCGTCACGATGGGGTCGCGCTGGGCGGCGAGCAGGACGCCGGTGCCGACGCGCAGCCGCCGGGTCGCGGCGGCGGCGAAGGAGAGGGCGACGAGGGGGTCGAGGGTGCGCTTGTACTCCTCGGGCAGTTCCTCCTGCCCGGCCGCGGGCGGCGTACGGCGCGAGATCGGGATGTGGGTGTGTTCCGGCACGTAGAGCGCGTCGAAGCCGCGCTCCTCGGCCGCGACCGCCAGCTCGTGGACGGGCATGGACAGATCCGTGGCGAACATCGTGACGCCCAGCCTCATGCGCCCTCCTCATCGTCAACCAAGCGATTGCTCGGCTAAGATTTCCAGAGTACCTTGCAGAGGAACCGTCCGCGGAAAGAGGTCCCGGTGAAGTTTTCTATCTTCCTGAATCCACAGATTCCAGGCTCTGGATACGCGGCAGAGGAGAACGCCAAGGCCAAACGCCCCATCGGGCGCGACACGGAGTCGTACCAGAATCTGCTGCACGAGGTGCGGGAGATAGCCGTTCACGCCGACCAGCTCGGGTTCGACGCGCTGATGATGACCGAGCACCACTTCCATTCGGAGGGCATGGAGTTCTCGGTCAATCCGCTGATGGTCCTCACCGACCTCGCCGCCCGTACCGAGCGGATCCTGCTCGCCCCGCTCGGCCTGGTGCTGCCCGCCTGGGACCCGATCAGGGCCGCCGAAGACGTGGCGCTGCTCGACCAGTTCTGCAAGGGACGGCTGCGGCTGGGCGTGGCGCGCGGCTACCAGAACCGCTGGATGAACGTCCTGGGCCAGCGCTGGCACGCGGCCGCCGCCCGCTCGGACGGCTCGGCGTCCGACACGCGCAACTTCGACGTCTTCGGCGAAGTACTGAAGATCATGAAGCTGGCGTGGACCCAGGAGACCCTGCGCTACAAGTCCGACGTGCTGGACTACTCCGTGCCCTATCCGTACGACGGGATCGAGGGCTGGCCCGCCCAGGACTGGACGCGGACCTTCGGCGCGCCCGCGGAACTGGACGAGGACGGCAAGGTGGTGTCCGTGTCGGTCTGCCCACGGCCCTACCAGAACCCGCATCCGGAGCTGTGGCAGCCGTTCACGATCTCCGACCGGTCCGTCATCAGGGCCGCGCAGGAGGACATCCTGCCGTGGATGTTCACCCCCAATCCGGATGACCACGCCGCCAAGGCCAAGCTGTACCAGGAGGAGTCCGCCAAGCAGGGCCGGCACTACAAGCTGGGCGAGCACACCGGCATCCTCAAGATCGTCGGGATCGGGGACACCACCGAGCAGGCGATCAACACCTTCGGCCGCAGCATCCCCAAGGACTTCGCCGCCTTCTTCGGCCCGTTCGGGTATCTGGAGGTGCTGCGGAAGAAGGAGGACGAGAAGCACAAGCCCATCTCCCCCGAGAAGGGCGACGCCAAGCGGATGAACGACGTGGAGATGGCGCTGTTCGGCACGCCCGACGACGTCAAGCGCGGCATCCAGCGGATGCTCGACCGGATGCCGGACCTGGAGTGGTTCGGGCTCTACATGCAGGGACAGCAGGGTGTGCTGCCGCTCGACACGGTCAAGCGCAACCTGGAGCTGTTCGCCACCAAGGTCGCCCCGGAGTTCCGGTGAAGATCTGGCTGGCGGCCTCGTTCGTCGACACCGATCAGTTCCTGGAGCTGGCGCGGGCGGCCGAGCGGTGCGGGTTCGAGACGCTGACGCTGTCCGACCATCTCTTCTACGCCGACTTCGCCACGCCGTACCCCTACTCGAAGTCGGGGCGGCCGCGCTGGGACGCGCGTACGCACTGGCCCGACGTGTGGGTGACGATCGCGGCCATGGCGGCGGTCACCACGACGCTGCGCTTCTCCCCGAACGTCTACATCGCGCCCGCCCGCGACCTGTTCACCGTGGCCAAGCAGGTGTCCACGGCGGCGGTGCTGTCGCGGGAGCGGGTGACGTTCGGGGTGGGCGTGGGGTGGTGCAAGGAGGAGTTCACCGGCACGGGACAGGACTTCCACACGCGCGGGCGGCGGCTGGACGCGATGCTGCCGACGCTGCGCTCACTCTGGGCGGGCGAGACGGTCGCCCTGGACGGCCTCCCACCCCTGTCGATCTCGCCGACCCCGTCCGGGCGCATCCCGGTGTACGTGGGCGGCGACAGCGAGGCGGCACTGCGGCGGGCGGCCCGGCTGGGCGACGGCTGGATCGGCAACCGCATCTACACCGAGGAGCAGCTCGACCCGGTCCTGGACACGCTGCGCCGGGAGCTGGACGGCAGAGAGATCGACATCATCGCCCCGCTGGCCGTGCTCCCGGACGCCGACGCCTACCGCCGCTTCGCCACCAAGGGCGTCACCGGTACGCTCGCCGCCCCGTGGTGGCTGGCCACCCCCGAGGAGAAGACCCGGTACGGCGAGGGCACGCTGGAGCTCAAGATCGCCACCATGGAGCGCTTCGCGGAGGAGGTCATCGCGAAGCTGTGAACCCTTGGCCGGACCCGGTAAGAGCCCCGTCCGGTGGCCCGTTGGAAGAGGGCGGTGTGATCGGGCGATAGCCTCGTGTCGTGCTGGATAAGATCGCAGCCACCCGCTATGTGACCCCCCTGCGAGAGGGCGGGTCGCTGCCCGGCGTCGTCGAGGCCGACGATCTGGGCACGTACGTGGTGAAGTTCCGGGAGGCGGGCCAGGGCCGCCGCGTGCTCGTCGCCGAGATCATCGCCGGCGAGCTGGGCCGCCGCCTCGGGCTCAAGACGCCCGAGCTCAAGCTCATCGACGTGGACCCGCAGCTCGGCAACCGCGAACCGGACGAGGAGGTCCAGGACCTGCTCAAGGCCAGCACGGGCCTCAACCTGGCGGTGGACTTCCTGCCCGGAGCGCTGGGGTTCGAGCCGCTGGCCTGGGTGGCCGATCCGGTGTTCGCGGCCAGAGTGGTGTGGTTCGACGGTCTCATCCACAACATCGACCGGAGCTGGCGCAACCCCAACCTGCTGATCTGGCACCGCGACACCTGGCTGATCGACCACGGCGCGGCGCTGTGGTTCCACCACAACTGGCGCACCGCCGACCCCCAGCGCCCGTTCGACGCCGGCGACCACGTGCTCGCACCATACGCGGGCGACGTGGCGGCCGCCGGAGCCGAGCTGGCCGGGAGGATCACCCGCGAGCTGCTGGAGACCGTGACGGCGCTGGTGCCCGACGAGTGGCTGGACGGGGAGGCGGGGTTCGACTCGGTGCGGGCCGTGCGGGAGGCGTACGTCGACCATCTGATGCGGCGGGCGCACGGGCCGCGCGAGTGGCTGGTGCGCGGCGAGCAGCGGGCCGAGCGGTCCGGGCCGGGGTCCGTCGGCGAGTTCTGGCGGGGAGGCGGCCGGTGACCAGGGACGTGTACGAGTACGCGATCATCCGCGTGGTGCCCAGGGTGGAGCGGGGCGAGCAGATCAACGCGGGCGTGCTCCTCTACTGCCAGCCGCGCGGCTACCTGTGCGCGCGGGTGGAGCTCGATCCGGCCCGGCTGCGCGCGCTCGACCCCGGTGCCGACGTCGACGCGGTCCGCCGGGCGCTCAGCGCGTACGAGCTGGCCTGCGGCGACAAGCCGGGACCTCTGGAGTCGGAGCCGCTCGGCGGCAGGTTCCGCTGGCTGACGGCGCCGCGCAGCACGATCGTGCAGGCCGGTCCGGTGCACGCGGGCCTGACCGCCGATCCGGCCACGGAACTGGCCAGGTTGTTCGACAAGCTCGTGCGCGTCTAGCCCGGCCGTCAGAACAGCACGGACATGAAGGTGTCGACCTCGACGAAGCCCACCTTGCGGTAGACGGCGCGCGCCGGGCGGTTGTAGTCGTTGACGTACAACGTGACCATCGGGGCGAAGCACTCCATCGCCGCCTCCACGACGGCGGCCATGCCCGCCGCGGCGTGCCCCCTGCCGCGCGCCTCGGGATCGACCCACACGCCCTGGATCTGGCAGGCCTGCGGCGTGACGGCCCCGATCTCCGCCTTGAACACGACCCGCCCGTCGTCGATGCGCGCGTAGGACCGGCCGATCCTGATCAGCTCGGCGACCCTGGTGCGGTAGAGCGCGCCGCCGTCGCCGAGGTTGGGCGAGACGCCGACTTCCTCGGTGAACATGGCCACGCACGCCGGCAGCAGGATGTCGAACTCCTCCGGGCGCACCCGGCGCACCAGCGGATCGGCGGCCACCTGCGGCTTGCGCGAGGTGGCCATGACCGGCTGCGCCCAGCGGATCGCCCGCGCCCGGCCCCAATGCGGCTCCAGCCGCTCCCACAGCAGGGAGACCGCGTCGGCCGGGCCCACGATGGACGAGCAGCGCCGCCCCTGCTTGCGGGCACGGTCAGCGAACGCGTAGACCGCCTCCGGACCAGCGCTGACCGGCACCATGTTGGCCCCGGCGTAACAGAGTGACACGAGATCACCGCGCGGCCCGAATCCCCACATCTGCCCGCCGAGTCGCGCCGGGTTGAGTCCGACGGCCCGCACTCTGGAGGAAACGAAGACATTCGCGACCGGATCGGTGTCCAGCAGGGCGAGAACCTCGTCCCGGTCGCTGTCGTCAAGCACGCGCGACGCCGATGTACGCAGCATCACATGGTCAGACTACGCGAAGGGCTACCGATTGGCTCATCCCGCGAAGCCGACGGTAACCCTTTCTTGACGTCATCTCCTCCCGATGAGCCCCAGCACCCCCAGAATCCCGAGAAGATGGTGGCCCTCTCGCGCCGCCATGTGCGCCGCCGGACGGGGCTGGGGCAGCGCCGCGCAGGCCACGTCACGCGCCGGCAGAGACCCGTCCATCAGGTACGCCGCCAGCCGCCGGTCCACGCACCGGTTGCCCACCAGCGACACGCCGTGGTTGCCGCCCTCGTCCACCACCATGCGAGCGGCCGGGAAGTGCCTGCGCATCTCCAAAGCCCCCTCGTACGGCGTCGCGGCGTCGCCGCGGGACTGGAGCATGAGGATCGGCGGCAGCTTCGGCGACCCGTGCACCTGGACCGGCGTGCCTCCCTGGACCCGCCAGAACGCGCACGGGGCGTTGTACCAGGCGTTCGACCAGGTCATGAACGGTGCTTGACGATGCATCGTGGTCATGTCGGCCCGCCACCTGTCCCACTGGCGCGGCCACTTCGCGTCGCGGCACTGGACGCCCAGGTAGACGGCGTAGTTGTTCTCGTCATGGGCGTCCTGCTCGGCGTGCTTGTGGTACATGTCGATCAGCCGGTCGGCCTGGCCCGCCCGCACGTACGAGGACCACGCCTGGGCGAACGCGGGCCAGACCCGGTCGCTGTAGCCGGCGACGGTGAAGATGTCATCGAGCTCGCTCGGGCCCACGACGCCGCCGGCCGGCCGGGACCGCAGCCGGTGGCGCATCGCGTAGTAGGCGAACGACGTCTGCTTGGGGGTGGCGCCCAGCTTGTAGACGGAGTTGTGCCGGGCCGTCCAGGCGAGAAAGAGGCGGTGCCGGCGCTCGAAGGAGCCGTCCTGCTTGAGGTTGGACTCGTACCAGACGCCGGTCGGGTCCACTGAGCTGTCCATGACGAGCCGCTTGACCCGCTGCGGGAAGAGCGTGGCGTAGACGGCTCCCAGGTAGGTGCCGTACGAGTAGCCCAGGTAGCTGATCTGCTCCTCGCCGAGTGCCGCGCGGATCGTTTCCATGTCCCTGGCGGAGTTCTCGGTGGTGAGGTGCGGCAGCAGCCACGCCCAGTAGTTGCCGCAGTTGGCGGCGTACTCGGCGGCCCTGCCGAGCAGCACCCTCTCCTCGCCCGCCCCGCGCGGCACGGCGTCCGGGCGCGGCGGCTTGTAGTAGACGCCGGGGTCGACGCAGTGCATCGACGGCTCGCTGCCGCCGACGCCGCGCGGATCGAACCCCACGATGTCGTAGCGCTCACTCACCTTGGCGGGCAGCTGCGCGGCCACGTACTCCGTCAGGTTCCGTCCGGACGCTCCGGGGCCGCCCGGATTGACCAGGAGCGTGCCGAGGTGGTTGGCGTCCCTGGGCACCTTGGCCCTGATCCGGTTGATGGCCACCTTGATCGAATGACCCAAGGGTTCGCGGTAGTCGAGCGGCACGCGTACGGTGGCGCACTCGAGGTTCGCGGACACGGCCTTCCCCTCCACCCGGGGGCAGGCCCCCCAGACCACGGGTTCCCTCGTGGCCGGCATTCCCGTGGCGCCACCCGCCACCGCCACACCGTCCGCACTCGCGACCCCGGCGACGAGCACCGCGATACCGGCGACAACCCCCACTAGCCGCTTCACCCGTTCCCCTTCCATGTCATAGGCCTTGCGATAATGCCGTGAGTGATGGAGTCGTGACGCTGGGTATGGGAAAGGCTTGCCAACTTGTAATGGGGCCATTGCAGCGCGTAGGCCACCGTGGGGACCCCGCCCATAGCGCCGCTGAGCCGGCGAGGTGGCAGCGCCGGAGGAGACTACTTCCATGCGCGCGTCTTCGTTGATCTCCCTCACGCCATGGCTGCCGGTCGTTCTGCTCCTGCTGGTCGCGCTCGGCTCCGTGGTGGCCTGGGCCGGACGGTTAGGCCATGACAAGGCCGTGCTGACCGCCTGTCTCAGGGCGGCCCTGCAGCTCGGTGCCGTGTCCGTGGTGATCGCCTGGGTCGTGGCCTATCCGGCGGCGAGCGCGGGATTCATCCTGCTGATGTACGGCGTCGCCGCCTTCACCGCGGGGCGGCGCATCGCCGTCGGCCGGAACATGTGGTGGGCCGGGGTGCCGATCGCGGCGGGCACCGCGCCGGCGCTGGCCCTCCTCGTGACGAGCGGAGTGGTCTCCACGGACGGTGTCGTCATCATCCCGATCGCCGGGATCCTGCTGGGCGGCTGCCTGACGGCCACGACGCTGGCGGGCAGGCGGGCGCTGGACGAGCTGACCCAGCGCAAGGGGGAAGTGGAGGCGGCCCTGGCCCTGGGGTTCGGCCCGCGGGATGCCGCGCTGGAGATCTGCCGTCCCGCTGCCGCTCAGGCGCTGGTGCCCGCGCTGGACCAGACCAGGACCGTGGGGCTGGTCACTCTGCCGGGGGCGTTCGTGGGCATGCTGCTCGGCGGGGCGAGCCCGATCGAGGCGGGGGTCGTGCAGCTCGTGGTGCTGGTGGGCCTGCTGGCCGCCGAGGCCGTGGCGATCCTCGTGACCGTGGAACTCGCCGCCCGCGGCCGTTTCACCCGCTAGCCCGCGTTCACTCCGAGCCGGGCGGCTGTGCCGAAGCTCTGTGTCATGCCGGCTCCGCGCAGGAGTGAACCGGACCGGCGCGACCGGCGTATCCCCGTACATGCGATGCGGGACGGCGCCGGCAGCGCCCTTCGACCGTGGCGTGCTCGCCGTGGCCTCGACATGAGGGCGCCGGCCTTCGCGGTCGCCGCCGTCGCCGTGGGTGTGGCGGTGCTGGTGGCAGCCCTCCGCTTCGGCGGCGGCATCATCGAAACGGAGATAGCCGGGCTGCCCAGCGCGGGACCGATCACCGACTGGGGGCTGCCGCTTGTCCGATTCTGTCTTGACCTGTGCGCGGTCGCCTGCCTGGGAACGCTGCTGGCCGCCGTGGTCCTCGCACCGCCCCGGTCCCCCGAGGCGGCCGCCTGCACGCGCGCGGCGGGCTGGTGGGCGCTCGGCCTGGCGGCCAGTGCCGCACTGAGCTACCTGCTGACCGTGTCGAGCATCATCCCGATGCCGCTGGTGGACCTGCTCGCCTTTCCCGACATGCTGAGCTTCGGCGCGGCCATCCCGCAGACTCAGGCCCTGCTGTCGGTGCTGGCCCTCGCCACCGCGCTGGTGCTGCTCACGCTGCTGCCCGGCGTGCCCGGCTGGATGCGGCTGGCCACGGCCGCCTTCGCGCTCCTGCCGCCCGCCTACGTGGGCCACGCGGCTTCGGGCGGCGATCACGACATCGCGGTCTCGGCCCTGATCTCCCACCTGCTGGCGGTATCCGCCTGGGTCGGCGGCCTGCTCGCCGTACTCGTCCATTTCCGCCGTTCCGATCACCTGGCGGTGGTGCTGCCCAGGTTCAGCACGATCGCCCTGTGCTGCTTCGCGGCGGTGGCCTTCTCCGGCCTGGCCGGCGCCTGGGTACGGCTCAACACGCCCGCGGAACTCTGGCAGACCTCCTACGGCCTGCTCCTGCTGGCCAAGACCGCCGTGCTGGGAGTGCTCGCCTGGTTCGGCCGGAACCACCGCCGCCGTACGGTCTCGGGAGTCGCCGAGCGGAGCGTGCGCCACACCTTCATCCGGCTGGCGGCGGGCGAGGTGATCGTGATGGTGGCGGCGATGGGCCTGGCCGTCGGTCTGTCGCACACGCCGCCGCCCGTCGGCGGCGGCCACGGGGAAACGGCGCTGGGCTACGAACTCGCCCCGTTCAGCCTCGTCGCCCTGATCGCCGAGTTCCGTCTGGATCCGACGATCCTGCTGCTCCTGGCGCTGCCCGCGATCGGCTATCTGGCCGGCGTGCGCAGGCTCGCCCACTGGCCGGCGGGCCGCACGCTCGCCTGGTACGCAGGCCTGGCACTGACGGCGCTGGTCCTGCTCGGCGGCGTCGGCGGCTACGCCCGCGCGATGCCGTCCGTCCAGGCCCTCCAGCACGTCGTGCTCTCCGTCGTCGCCCCCATCCTGCTGTGCCTGGGCGCCCCCTTCACCCTTGCCCGCAAAGCCACCACCGCCGCCTCCCAGTACGGCGACCTGGGCTCGTGGAGCCCCGCCTGGCGCGTCCTCGCCCATCCCACCTTCCTGCTGGCCGCCTGCACGCTGCCGGGCCTCCTGCTGTACGGGGCGCCCTGGCTGTCCTGGTCCCTGTCCAGCTGGGCCGCCCACCTGGTCACCGAGCTCGTCTTCCTCGGCCTCGGCCTGCTGGTCTTCAGCGTGGTGACGGGCGCGGACCCGCTGCCCCGCCCGTTCGCGCCGGCGGCCCGCGCCTGGCTGCTCGCCGTGGTCACCGTGGTCCAGCTCGGACTGGGCGCCGTCCTGCTGCTCGGGCCGCCTGTCGCGGCCGGCTGGTTCTCTCTGGCGGCTCCGGCGGCCGGCGTGGCCGACGTCCTCGCCGACCAGCGCCTGGCGGGGGCCGTCTTCATGATCCTCCCGCTGCCGCCGCTCGGCCTGCTGGCCGTACGGCTGGCCCGGCTGAGGCAGCCCGCCCCCGCCCGTTTACGAACCGATCCGGCCACTTAGCCGCCGTCCACATCAGGCGCGTTCTGCCGTACTGAAGAGGGTCTTGACGGCGTCGCCGAAGTACGGGCCGTACATGGTGCGCGGGTCGTCGCTGTATTTGAAGCTGCTCAGTGACGTGATCGTGCCCTTGCCCGTGGCCGCGTCGAACGTCGTCATCCAGGGGCCGCCGCTGGAACCCGCCGTCATGTCGCAGCTCAGGCCCTGGTCGCGAGTCTGGCCGTACGGGTCGGCGGTCAGCCGTCCCGCGCAGTAGACCAGGTCACCGCCGTCGTACGGCGGGTCGGCGGGGTAGCCGAAGCCGAACGCCTGGCCGCCGCGCGGGGTGTTGAAGGCGATCTCCTGCGCGCCCACGACGTCGGCGACGTGCCTGCCGCGGGAGGTGGCCAGCGCCACCATGGCCACGTCGTAGTCGTCGTTGCTCTCGCGTGACCACGGTTCGGCGACGAACATGCGGCGGGCGGCGTACCGGCCGTACGGCTCCGCGCCGCCCGTGCCGTAGCCCGGGACGAACGTCCAGTTCGCGGCCCACTCGCCCGCGCCGTCCTTGACGCAGTGTCCCGCGGTGACCACGACATCCCGGTTGGCGCTCCTGATCGTGCTCGCCGAGCAGACGAAGTCGGCGCCGCCCACCGTCAGGAACACCCGCCCGGTGGTCCTGGCCACGGCGCCGCCGCCGGCCCAGCGCGAGCCGACCGTGTTCGTCGCCGGCCGGGCCGCCGCCTGCCGGCGCGGCTCGGGGAGCTTCGATGCGCCCGCCAGGTCAGGCGTGGCACGCAGGCCCACGCGCCCGGTCAGGCCGCTCAGCAGGCCGTCGCCGGTCGTCACGAGGTCGAGCAGGCCGATCGGCAGGGCCCTCGCCATCCGCTCCCGCGTCCAGTAGTCGAGCACGCGCCGCTGCTCGGCGGCGGTGCGGGCGGCCACGTGCTCGACGATCTCGGTGTGCTCGGTCGCGTGGACGGGTGCGGCGGTGGGCCGGTCGGCCTGCAGCGGGCCAGGGGCCGCACCGATGAGGGCGGGGCCCAGCAGCCCCGCCAGAAGCGGAGCGGCCGCAAGCAGGGGGGTGCTCAAGCTCATGCCCCCCGAGTGTGCACCACGAGCTGTGTCCTTGCGGCTACTTTCGGTGAATTACCCAGCCGTCGTACGGCACCGCCGCCGGATAGTCGAATGCGCGGCCCGCCGGGAGCGGGGCGGCGGTGCGGTGCATTATGTACCTCCCGAAACCGGACCCTGGGGGGTGGAAGGTAGCCGCAGCAATATGCAGAATTCTCGAGATTTGCGCACGCCGATATGGCGATATTCCGACGTAAATGGGCTCTCTTATCTCGCGCCACATAAGTGAGAGAATTTTGGTACACCCGCCACCACGTGCCCAGGCGCTCCCCGCAACGGGGACAATGGACGAGTGCATGTAGAGACCCTCCGCTCCGTCGTCGTGCTCGGCTCCACCGGATCGATCGGCACCCAGGCCCTCGATGTCATCGCCGCCAACCCGGGCGGCTTCAAGGTCGCGGCGCTGGCGGCCGGGGGCGGCAGGGTCGACTTGCTGGCCAGGCAGGCGGCCGAGTCCGGGGCCGAGGCGGTGGCGGTGGCCGACGCGGCCGCCGTACCGGCGTTGCGGGAGGCGCTGGCCGCGCACGGCGCCCGGCCGGTCGTGCTCGGCGGCCCCGAAGGGGTCGCGGAAGTGGCGGCGTGGCCGTGCGACACGGTGCTCAACGGCATCACCGGCGCGCTCGGGCTGACCTCCACGCTGGTCGCGCTGGAGGCGGGCAGGACGCTCGCGCTGGCCAACAAGGAGTCTCTGATCATCGGGGGCCCGCTGGTGAAGCGGCTGGCCAAGCCCGGGCAACTGCTGCCGGTCGACTCCGAGCACTCGGCGCTGCAGCAGTGCCTGTGGGCCTCGGGACCGGACGGTTACGACCCCGCCGGCGTCCGGCGGCTCGTGGTGACCGCCAGCGGAGGGCCGTTCAGGGGGATGAAGCGCGAGGAGATGGCCGAGGTCACGCCCGAGATGGCGCTGGCCCACCCCACCTGGTCCATGGGCCCGGTGATCACGATCAACTCGGCGACGCTGGTCAACAAGGGGCTGGAGGTGATCGAGGCGCACCTGCTGTTCGACCTGGACTTCGACCGGATCGAGGTGGTGGTGCACCCGCAGTCGATCATCCACTCCATGGTCGAATACGTCGACGGCTCCACCATCGCCCAGGCCAGCCCGCCCGACATGCGGCTGCCGATCGCGCTGGCGCTCGGCCACCCGCGCCGCATCCCCGGCGCCGCCCAGGCCATCGACTGGACCAAGGCGCACACGTGGACGTTCGAGCCGCTGGACGACGTGGCGTTCCCCGCGGTCGCGCTGGCCCGGCACGTCGGCAGCGAGGGCGGCACCGCGCCGGCCGTCTACAACGCGGCCAACGAAGCCTGCCTGGATGCGTTCATGCGGGGCGAGTTGCCGTTCCTGGCGATCGTCGACACCGTCGCCAAGGTGGTGGAGGAGCACCAGGTCACCCCCGCCGACTCCGTGGAAGAGGTGCTCGCGGCGGACGCGTGGGCCCGCGCCCGTGCGGCCGAGCTCACAACCGGGCAGTCCCGCTAGCTACCTAGACTGGAAACCGTCGTCACAGTAAGGGTTGAAATGTCATCTGTAGCTCTCGGCATCCCGACAGTACGCTCCAAGCCGCTCGCCGAACGCCGGCACTCTCGCCAGATCATGGTCGGCAGCGTGCCCGTGGGCGGCGACGCGCCCGTCTCGGTGCAGTCGATGACGACCACGGTGACCGCCGACATCAACGCCACGTTGCAGCAGATCGCGGAGCTGACGGCGTCGGGTTGCCAGATCGTACGCGTCGCGGTGCCGTCCCAGGACGACGCCGACGCGCTGCCGATCATCGCGAAGAAGTCGCAGATCCCGGTCATCGCGGACATCCACTTCCAGCCGAAATACGTGTTCGCGGCCATCGAGGCGGGGTGCGCGGCCGTCCGCGTCAACCCCGGCAACATCAAGAAGTTCGATGACAAGGTAGGCGAGATCGCCAAGGCGGCCGCCGAGCATGGCGTGCCGATCAGGATCGGTGTCAACGCCGGGTCGCTCGACCCGCGCCTGCTGCAGAAATACGGCAAGGCCACGCCCGAGGCGCTGGTGGAGTCGGCGTTGTGGGAGTGCTCGCTGTTCGAGGAGCACGGGTTCCGCGACATCAAGATCTCCGTCAAGCACAACGACCCCGTCGTGATGATCAACGCGTACCGGCTGCTGGCCGCCAAGTGCGACTACCCCCTGCACCTGGGTGTGACCGAGGCGGGGCCGGCGTTCCAGGGGACGATCAAGTCGGCCGTGGCATTCGGCGCGCTGCTGGCCGAGGGCATCGGCGACACGATCAGGGTCTCGCTGTCGGCGCCTCCCGTGGAGGAGGTCAAGGTCGGCGCCCAGATCCTGGAGTCGCTGGGGTTGCGGGAGCGGGGGCTGGAGATCGTGTCCTGCCCGTCGTGCGGGCGCGCCCAGGTCGACGTCTACACGCTGGCCGAGCAGGTCCAGGCCGGGCTGGAGGGGCTCAAGGTCCCGCTGCGCGTGGCCGTGATGGGCTGCGTCGTCAACGGGCCCGGCGAGGCCCGGGAGGCCGACCTCGGCGTCGCCTCGGGCAACGGCAAGGGGCAGATCTTCGTCAAGGGCGAGGTCATCAAGACCGTGCCCGAGTCCCAGATCGTGGAGACGCTGATCGAGGAGGCGCTGCGGCTGGCCGAGGAGATGGGCGTCGAGGTCGACCTCGACGACGACTCCGGCCCCGTGGTCACGGTGAGCTGAGGGCTTCTGGGCGAGCGTTGATTCTCGCCCAGACCTATCCCCAGATGTCGGAGGCCGGCAGGGCCCATAGCCGGTCGCCGAACGATAGGCGGCGCTCTCCTGTATGCAGAACGATTCCACCGACGAACGAATCACCACACCGATCGAGGCGATCACGCAAGTAGGAGACCACGAAAGTGGCATCCTTGCTCGACAGCCCAGCCGCGACTCCCGTGTCAACCATCTAGAGCTTGGGCCTCTTGACCACCTTGGCGGAGAGGTTCCTGCTCCATGCCGGCAAGCGATGCATCAGGAATGTGGTTTCCAGCCACGGTTGGCAGTTGGACGCGGTCACGCGATCCAACTGCCAACGGTGAGCTCCCTCACCGAGAGCGGCCACAGCGTGAGAAGGTCGACACGGCCGGCCAGCGTCTCTAGCGATGGACGGGACGGTGAGGAAGTTACTGGACCCGGTCAGGAGGAACTGTCCGGGACTGCTGTCGCTGTCCACCACCTCTTTGATCGCCAGAACAAGGGGCTCGCCAACTCGCTGCACCTCGTCGATCACTAGAGGCGCTCCCAGTTCGCTCAGATACGTGCGGGGATCTCGCTGAGCGGCATCGCGGTCTCTCCGCGATCCAGCGTGACGTACGCGGCATCAAGCCACCCCACAAATTCTCCGACACGTACTCGACGTTCTATCCCGGCTCTACTCAACAGTTTCTCCGGCACGTACTCCACATTTTCTCCTAGGGGGTGCAGTTGTATCGGCGTGACGATCTTGTAAGAGTTCCATGTCCGGGCTGAGGTGTTGTCGCTGCCTGTCATCGGTGCCCACGAGGCGAACGGATTACGGATCGCGTCTTCTGCCCGACACGACACGACACAGCGCGGACTCTGGCGGTGGCCGTGTGGTCACGGTCAGCCGACTTCCCGAATCCTGGCCCAGATCCTGTGGCCGACCTCGTCGTCGCCTTCGTACCCGACCTGGTCCGCGATCGCGGCGACGATGGCGAGCCCGCAGCCGCGCCTGGCGCTGGTCCGGCTGGGGAGTTTGAAGCGGGGAACGCCGCCCCCGCCGCAGTCGTAGACCGCGACGGTGATCGTGGTCGTCGTGCGGCTGATCTCGACAACGAGAGTGCCATGCGGGCGGCCGCTGCTGGTGTGCTGGAGGGCGTTCGCGGCGAGCTCGGCGACGATCTGCTCGGCGTCGTTCTGACAAGGAGAGTCGGCCAGGAGATAGCGGGTGAAGTGGCGGGCGTGGGGGATCTGATCGGGTGTGCCGGAGAAGGTGCGCCGCCAGATCAGGCCGCCGGGGTGCAAGTCGATCATCGCGTCTACGAGTTCGCGTCGGACCGCAGGGGATTGTGCGGTCGGCTCCTGCTCGCGCTGCTTGGGAACGAACGGGACGGTGGGCGTGTCGACGAGCTTGGCGTTGTCGAGCATTGGGTTTCTCCGCGGACGTGTGAACGGGGGTTCGGCGGCGGATCGGGCGTGGCGATCCGTCATATGCACGGTGCCTTGGAAGCGTTGTCGTGTGGATCTCCATCTCGGGCTTGGTAGCCACTCCACCCGCTATCGGCGTTGACCTGTGTGAATCCAGGAGGATCGGCGCTCGACCTCTCCTTGAGGCCGAAACCATACGATCAGCTCGTAGTCGAAGATGTACAATGCGTGCGCAATCCCAGGTGAGAGGGGTGCGTGATGTTCGGCGAGGGCTATCAGCTGCTACTTCGGGCCCGTTCGTGGAGCAAGTGCCTTCGCGAGAAGAGCTTCACCTGGGACCAGATCGCCGACGTGCTCGCGCTCACCCGTGGTGCCCGGACATGCGTGGCCGAATTGTTGAGATCAACGACAAGCCCACGCTTCACCAGGCAAGCAGCGCCACCCTAGCCGCCAGGGCAGAGACGCTGGCGGGCAAGGTGCGCGCGCGGGCCGCGAGGCATTGAGCGCGTTCTCATCGTCCTGGTCGGTGCCTGCCAAATATCGGGGCAAGGACACAGGCCGGATCGAAGACCCTAAAAAGGTGCTGAAGGCGGAGGTTTCGGCTAGAAGTTATCGGGAGTCCGACGCACCGCTCATCCTGGAGAAGGCGGTCGAGCTCGGGTTGCTCGGCCGCCCGGCAGGCCAGAATCTTTCGTACGCCCAATTCCGCAGCGGTGTGATGGAGTGCTGCGCGAATCACCTCACGAAGGGAACCAAGGCAAGGCGATGAACCCATCGCATCAAAGCGTCAGCCCTGTCAGCACCATGACCTTCTCGTACGTGAGGTCCTCCATCGCCGAGTGCAGCCCCTCACGCCCGATCCCCGAGTCCTTGACCCCGCCATAAGGCATCTGGTCGGCCCGGTACGACGGCACGTCACCGATGATCACACCACCCACCTCCAGCTCCCGGTTCGCCCGGAAGGCGGCGTCCAGCGAGCGCGTGAACACGCCGGCCTGCAGGCCGTACTGGGAGTCGTTGACCATGGCGTACGCTTCGTCGATCGAGGCGGCGCGCTGAACGATCATGACAGGGCCGAAGACCTCCTCGCTCGCCACCTTGGCGTCGGACGGGACGTCCGTCAGCACGGTCGGGGCGATCGCGGCGCCCTCGCGGGTGCCGCCCGCCAGCACGCGGGCGCCCGCCGCGACGGCCTCCTGGACCCACTGCTCGACCCGGTCCGCGGCGGCCTCCGAGACCAACGGCCCGACCTGCGTCTTCTCGTCGGCCGGGTCGCCGGTGACGAGGCCGGAGACGGCCGGGAGCAGGCGCTCGACGAACGCGTCGTAGACCGGCTGCTCGACGATCACCCGCTGCACCGCGATGCAGCTCTGGCCGGCCTGGTAGTTGGAGTAGAGGGCGATGCGCTGGGCGGCCCAGTCGAGGTCGGCGTCGGCCAGCACGACGGCGGCGGCGTTGCCGCCCAGTTCGAGCGTCACGTGCTTGCGCGGGACCTGGTCGGCGATGGCGTACCCGACCGGCGCGGAACCCGTGAACGACACCACCGGGAGCCGCGGGTCCTGCACCAGTCCGGAGGCGCGCTCGTTCTCGATCGGCAGGACCGAGAACATCCCCGGCGGCAGGTCGGTCTCGGCCAGGAGCTCGCCGAGCAGCAGCGCCGACAGCGGCGTGGCGGGGGCGGGCTTGACGACGACGGGCGCGCCGACGGCGATGGCAGGGGCGACCTTGTGGGCGACCAGGTTCAGTGGGAAGTTGAACGGGGTGATCGCCAGCACGGGGCCGTACGGCACGCGCGACACGTACGCCAGGCGCCCGGTCGCGGCCGGCTCGGTGTCGAGCCGCTGCACGCCGCCCGACCAGCGGCGGGCCTCCTCGGCGGCGAAGCGGAACGTGGCCACGGCGCGGGCGGCCTCGCCGCGCGCCCAGAGGATCGGCTTGCCGTTCTCCGCGGTGATCAGCTGGGCGATCTCGTCGGCCCGCTCCGCGATGCGGCGTGAGACGTGGGCCAGCGCCTCCGCCCGTACGTGCACGGGCAGCGCGGCGGCCTCCCGCGCCACCGCGTGCGCGGCCGCGACGGCCTCCTCGACCTGGGCTTCGGTCGGCACGGAGTGGCGGCCGACCGCGCGGCCGTCGTGGGGATTGGTCACGGTGAGCTCGGTGTCCCCGGTCGCTGGGCGGCCGGCCAGCCAGAAGGTACGCACGTCCATACCTCGACGTTATGCCAAGCGTGGGACCGGGGAATTACACCAGGATGCACAAGAGTCCCGTGAGGGCTCACCCTTAAGTACAAGCCCCCTGGTATACCCATGATGTAACAGAAGTAGACCTAATTCGGGATGTTTACCATGCGGAGTGGTTTGAGGGATCTCCGCCATGGCTAAGTCATCGGGTGCGGGTCTCCAGCGCGGTGGGCCCCCGATCTGAGAAAGGCGTGGGCCCCGTGACCGAACAGCGTGAGGTCACAAGGACGCTTGGTTCCTTGGCCACGAAGGGGGTCTCATGACCTCGGCGCCTCTGGGGCTGCAGGGCGCCTACCTCCTGGGTGAGCGCGCCAGCCACGACGAACTTCGCTCCCGCCTCCTCGACGTGGCGGTGAACCTGCTCCAAACGGACGGTCCGGAGAGCCTGACCATGCGCCGGATCGCCACCGAGGCAGGCTGCACGACGACCGTCATCTACACGATGTTCGGCAACAGGGAAGGTTTGGCGGAGGCGCTCTATCTGGAGGGGTTCGAGCGCTTCCGCCGCTTCCTGGAGGCGGTGCCGCAGCGGCGGAACCCGCTGGAGCACCTCCACGCGCTCGGGCCGGCGTACCGGCAGGCATGCCAGTCCGAGCCGGGCTACTACAGCCTGATGTTCGAGCGGGCCATCCCGGGCTTCGAGCCGAGCGAGCGCGCCAGAACCCTGGCCCGCGCGGCGCTGAACATCCTCGACCGGGTGATCGCCGAATGCATCTCGGCGGGATATCTCATCCCGACCCAGCCCCGCAAGATCGCCGACGCGCTGTGGGCGGCGGCGCAGGGGGCGATCAGCCTGGAACGCGCCGGGCACCTGCGCGACGGGCGCACCTATGAGGCGGTCACGACGGCGATCATCTGTTGCTACCTCGTCGAGAAGAAGTAGGCGGCGGGAGCGACGCACCTCCTCCGGCCCCGTCCCCGGTAAGCTCCTGCCACGGACGGAGGGGGACATCGTGGATCGTGGGCGTACGTATGCCGTGGTGCTCGCCGCATCGGCGCTGGTCGTCGGCATAGGCGCGGCCGGTCCCACCCCGGCGGCGACCCCGGCGCCCACGCCACGGAGCGCCACGCCCGCGCCGACGCCGACGCCCAAGGGCACTCCCACTCCCAGTGCGACGCAGAGCGATGGCACGCTGCAGATCCTCACCTACCGCGGCTACGCCGAGTACGGCGGCATCAGCCCCAAGGTCAACTGGGTGGGCTCGTTCGAGAAGGAGACCGGCTGCCGGATCGCCAAGCTCGACACAGTGCAGACCGCCGAGGCCATGGACACCGCGATCAAGGACCGCGCCTACGACCTCGTCTCCGCCGGGCCCGTGCTGGCCGCCGACCTGATCGCGAACAAGCAGGTGCAGCCCATCGACCCGGCCAAGGTGAGCGACTACGAGGACATCGACGAGCGCTTCCGCGACATGCTCACGGTGTCGGGCAAGGTCTACGGGGTGCCCTACCTGTGGGGATATTACGAGTTCATCTATGACGCCGCCAAGGTCAAGGGCGACCTGAAGGCGGCCTTCGGCTCCGAGCGGACGGCGCTCAAGGACAGCCCGCTGACGATCGCCGACGCCGCGCTGGCCACCGGGTCGGCCAAGAAGCCGTTCGAGCTGAGCAAGGAGGAGCTCGACCAGGCGATGACGGCGCTGGAGGAAGCCAAGGAGCGCACCTACTGGACCAACCCCATCGATCTGATCCAGGGGTTCGCCACCGGGGAGCTCGATTACGCGCAGGCCACTCCGTACTATCGCCTGCTGCTGCAGAAGGCCGGCAAGCAGGTCAAAACCATCCCGGCGCGCGAGACCACCGGCTGGGTCGACTCCTGGATGCTCGGCGCCGGCGTGCCCGACACCACCTGCGCCTACCGGTGGCTCAACTGGATGACCGCGCCGAACGCGCAGCGCGACGCCGCCGCGTGGGTCGGCCTCGCGCCGGCCAACGACAAGGCGTGCAAGGGGCGGGCCGAGCCCATCTGCGAGGCGTACGCGGTCGGCGAGCCCGAGCGGATCGACCAGGTGGCCTTCGCCGTCCGGCCACCCGGGGATTGCCGGCCGCCGGAGGGGGAATGCACTGACTATGCCGTTGCCGGAGCCGATCCGGACACCTGGACCAACCGGTGGGAGGAACTCACCAAGTGAGTCGGCGCCGCCGACCCCCACCTGACCATGCCGCGGCCGCACCCCTCCCCCCGCTGGGTGCGGTCTGCAGAGGCGCCCCGGGCCTTCCCCCCGTCCCGGGGCGTCCCGCTGTCACCCGGTCAACGGGATGGAAAGGCCACGACGGTGGCCATCGGCGCGGGCAGCAGCGCCTCGGCGCAGTCGCCGCAAGCGAGCACCGGCGCGTTGTCGGGCAGCCGCCCCACCCGCACCCGAGGCCTCGGCCACCGCTTGTGACAGACGACGCAGGCGTCGCCGTCGCGCTGGGCCCAGCTCAGACCCTCAGGGTCGAACGTCAACATTTCCCGCGCCGTTCTTGTCGGACCCCAGTTCATCACGTTCCCAGCAGCCCTCGCCCATCCGTATGTCGGATCCGTTATAACCCTGACCGCGGCCGTGATCCTCTAGCTGGGCGTCAAGTAAGGGTGAATTCTCTACCCAAGTGACGGCTGTTACACGCACAAAATCGGGCATCCAGCCGCAAGCCGGATGCCCGATTGGTGGGGGTTTCTTCTAGAGATCGGCGATCGCCTTCTCCAGGATGCCGAGGCCCTCCTCGAGCAGGTGCTCAGGGATGACCAGCGGGGGAAGGAAGCGCAGCACGTTGCCGTACGTGCCCGCCGTCAGCACCAACAGCCCTTCGGCGTGGCAGCGCTTGACGATCTCCTGTACGGCGGTCGGGTTCGGCTCCTTGGTGCCCGGCTCGACGAGCTCGATCGCGATCATCGCGCCCCGGCCGCGTACGTCGCCGATCACGTCGAAGCGCTCCTGGAGCGCCTTGAGCCGGGGCAGCATGATCTCGCCGATCCGGCGGGCCCTGGCGACCAGATCCTCCTCTTCGATGGTCTCCAGCACGCCGAGTGCGGCCTCGCAGGCCAGAGGGTTGCCGCCGTACGTGCCGCCGAGCCCGCCCACGTGCACCTTGTCCATGATCTCCGCGCGGCCGGTCACGGCGGCCAGCGGCAGGCCGCCCGCGATGCCCTTGGCGGTGGTGATGATGTCCGGCACCACGCCCTCGTCCTCGCAGGCGAACAGGTCACCGGTACGCGCGAAGCCGGTCTGCACCTCGTCGGCCACGAACACGATGCCGTTATCCCGGCAGAACTCCGCGATCCGCGGCAGGAAGCCCCTGGCCGGCACGATGAAGCCGCCCTCGCCGGCGATCGGCTCGATCACGACGGCGGCCACGTTCCCGGGGCCGATCTGCTTGGTGATCAGGTCGATGGCCTGCTCCGCCGCCTCCTCCGCGCAGTTGTCCGGCCCGGTCGGCCAGCGGTACGGGTACGCCAGCGGCACCCGGTACACCTCGGGCGCGAACGGCCCGAAGCCCTGCTTGTACGGCATGTTCTTGGCCGTCAGTGTCATGGTGAGCAGCGTGCGGCCGTGGTATCCGTGGTCGAACACCACGACGCCCTGTCTGCCGGTGGCCAGCCTGGCGATCTTGACGGCGTTCTCCACGGCCTCGGCACCCGAGTTCACCAGGAACGTCCGCTTCTCGTGGTCGCCCGGGGTCAGCTCATTGAGCCGCTCGCACACCCGGACGTACGACTCGTACGGAGTGACCATGAAACAGGTGTGGGTGAAGTCGGCGACCTGCTTCTGGACCCGCTCGACGACCTTGGGCGCGGCGTTGCCGACGTTCGTCACCGCGATGCCCGAGCCGAAGTCGATCAGCGAGTTCCCGTCGGCGTCCTGCACCACGCCGCCGCCGGCTCGGGTGACGAAGACCGGAAGGGTGGTGCCGATGCCGGGCGGGACGGCGGCCTGCTTGCGGGCCAGCAGCTCCTGGGACTTGGGGCCTGGGATCGCGGTCACGACGCGCCGCTCCTGGGGAATGCTCATGGGTTCGACGCTACGGCGGCCCCCGACCTGCTCCGATACGCCGATATGTCACACTGTGGGTGCTCGCCTTTGCCAGAATGGACAATCTCGCATGCCGCCTACGCTGCAGACCGTGGTGCGCCGCATGGGGCTGCGGCCCCTGGCCGGTCCCGCGTCGCTGACCGGGGTCGTGCGCTGGGTCGCGGTGAGCGAGCTCGCCGATCCTACGCCGTACCTGGAGGGCGACGAACTGCTGCTCACCACGGGGATGCGGCTGCAGGCCGACCAGCCACGACCGGCCGCCTCCGAACAGGCCGTCGCGGAGTACGTCGCCCGCCTGGTGACGCGGGGCGTCGCCGGGCTCGGTTTCGGCGTCGGCGTCTCGCACGAGGAGGTCCCCGCCGCGCTGATCAAGGCCGCCGGTGAGGCCGGGCTGCCGCTGCTGGAGGTGCCGCGCGAGACGCCGTTCATCGCGATCGGCAAGGCGGTCAGCGAGCTGCTGGCCGCCGAGCAGTACGAGGAGGTCACCCGTGCCTTCGCCGCCCAGGGCCGGCTGACGCGGGCGGCGCTCCGGCCGGAGGGCGTGCACGCGGTCATCGACCGGCTGGCCCAGGAGGTCGGCGGGTGGGCCGCGCTGCTGGACGAGACGGGCGAGGTACGCCACGCCACCCGCGGCGCCAGAACGGCGCCCGTCACCGCCGAACTCACCCGCCTCCGCACCGGCCGCCTCCCGGAGCCCGGCTCCGCCGGAAGACACCGTCCTGCCAAGGGCAGTCCGCCCGCCCTGTCCGAGAGCAGCACCCGTCCGGGCACCACGCCCGGCGGCCGGACCGGAGCTCAGGAGCCTGGCAGCGCCGAAGGCGGCGGGCTGGGCGACATTTCGGGCGGCGCGGCCGGACGAGGCGGTCTTCGGGTGCCTGCGAGCCTGGCGCTGTCCGGGCCCGGCGAGCACATCGTCGTGCAGCCCCTGGGCGGCGGGGCGCGGCCGCGCGGCTTCTTCGCCGTCGGAGCCGAGCAGGCGTTCTCGCCCGTCACCCACACTGTGATCAACGCCGCCGGATCCCTGCTCACGCTGGCCATGGAGCAGGGCAGGGCCCACCTGGAGGCCGCGCGGCGGGTCCGGGCGGCGGCGCTGGAGCTGCTGCTGGCCGGGGCGAAGGAGCAGGCGCACACGGTGCTCGGGCCGCTCGGCGGACGCCTGCCGAATGAGCCGCTGGTGGTGCTCGCGACCCGAGCCGACGCGCTCGACGCGCTGGAGGCACACGGCTTCGCAGCCCTCCCCGACACCGTGGGGGACTCGGCACCGCAGCAGACCGGAGGGCGGGAGGCGGGATCGATGGCCGTCGCCCTGGCGGCCGAGGCCGCAGCGGACGAGGTGGCGCTGGAGTCCGGCGCGCCGGTGGGCCTCAGCCTGCCGTGCGGGTACGACCCGGCAGCGCTACGCGGCGCCATCGACCAGGCCAGGCGGGCGTTGGAGGCCGCCGAACGGGCCGTGGCCCGACGGGCCGCCGGGAGTCCCGGCGGCCATGGAGCTGAAGCGAGCGCCGGGACCCGAGGGGCCGGCAAGGGCAGGCGCCGCGTGGTGAGGTTCGCGGAACTGGCCGGTCAAGGCCTGCTCCGGCTGCTCGACCAGCCCGCCGCCGAGGCGTTCTCGGCCGCGCTCCTGGCCCCGCTCAACGCGTACGGCACCCGCGTGGACCTCGTCGAGTCGCTCCGCGCTTACCTGGACAGCAACGGCCACTGGGACGCGGCCGCCCAGCGTCTGGGCGTGCACCGGCACACGCTGCGCTACCGCATGAAACGCGTCGCCGAGCTGCTCGATCGCGACCTCGACGACCCCGGCGTGCGGGCCGAGCTGTGGCTCGCCCTCCAGGCGGCCCGCCGCCGCTGAGATCCGGATCAGGTGTTGGTGGGGAAGCCCAGGCTCACGCCGCCGTGTGAGGGGTCGAGCCAGCGGGAGGTGACGACCTTGCCCCGGGTGTAGAAGTGCACACCCTCGGTTCCGTGCACGTGCGTGTCGCCGAAGAGGGAGGACTTCCAGCCGCCGAAGCTGTAGAAGGCCATCGGCACCGGGATGGGCACGTTGATGCCGACCATGCCGACCTCGACCTCGTTCTGGAAGCGCCGGGCCGCACCGCCGTCGTTGGTGAAGACGGCGGTGCCGTTGCCGTACTGGCCGCCGTTGATCAGCTCCAGCCCTTCCTCGTACGAGCCGACGCGCACGATCGACAGCACCGGGCCGAAGATCTCGTCGGTGTGCGTACGCGAGCCGGCCGGAACCTGGTCGAGCACCGTCGGCCCGAGCCAGAAGCCGGGTGTCTCGGCCGCCCTGCCACCGCCCAGCACGGCCGTCTCACGGCCGTCCACCACCAGCTTGGCGCCCTCCTCGACGCCGAGATCCAGGTAGGAGGCCACCTTGTCGCGGTGCGCCGCGGTGACGAGCGGCCCCATCTCGGACTTCGGGTCGTCGCCGGGGCCGACCACGAGCTTGTCGACCCGCTCGACGATCTTCTGGACGAGCTCGTCGCCGATCGGGTCCACGGCCAGCACGACGGAGATCGCCATGCACCGCTCCCCCGCCGAGCCGAACCCGGCCGACACCGCCGAGTCCGCCACCAGGTCGAGGTCGGCGTCGGGGAGCACGAGCATGTGGTTCTTGGCCCCGCCGAGCGCCTGCACGCGCTTGCCGTGCGCGGTGCCGGTCTCGTAGACGTACTTGGCGATCGGGGTGGAGCCGACGAACGACACGCCGCGCACGTCGGGGTGCTCCAGCAACCGGTCGACGGCGGCCTTGTCGCCCTGCACGACGCTGAACACGCCGTCGGGCAGCCCCGCCTGCTGCCAGAGCCGGGCCATGAGCAGCGACGCCGACGGGTCCTTCTCCGACGGCTTGAGCACGAAGGCGTTCCCGCACGCGATCGCGATCGGGAACATCCACATCGGCACCATGGCCGGGAAGTTGAACGGGGTGATCCCGGCCACCACGCCCAGCGGCTGGCGGATCGAGTAGGAGTCGACCCGGGTCGAGACGCCTTCGGAGAAGCCGCCCTTGAGCAGGTGCGGGATGCCACAGGCGAACTCGACGACCTCGAGGCCGCGCGCCACCTCGCCGAGCGCGTCGGAGTGCACCTTGCCGTGCTCGGCGGAGATCAGGGCGGCCAGCTCGTCGCGGTGGGCGTACATGAGCTCGCGGAAGCGGAACAGCACCTGCGACCGCTTGACCAGTGACGCGTCCCGCCAGGCGGGGAAGGCCGCGACGGCGGCCGCCACGGCCGCGTCCACGTCGGCCGCCGAGGCGAGCGCGACGTGCCCGCTGACCTCGCCGGTGGCCGGGTTGAAGAGCTCGGCGGTGCGGCCTGGGTCGCCGTCCGCGAGGGCGCCGTTGATCCAGTGCTTGACCGTCTTCACTGTGCCGCTGCCTCTGTGTTGATGACTTCGAGTGCGTTGACGATGATCCCGAGGCCCTCGGTCGCCTCGTCCACCGTGAGGGTGAGGGGCGGGGCCATGCGGATGGCGGTGCCGTACAGGCCGCCCTTGCCCGCCAGCAGGCCGGCCTTCTTGGTCTCCTCCATGAAGCGGGCCGCCTGAGCCGGGGTCTCCAGCTCGATGGCGAACATCAGGCCCTTGCCGCGCACGTCCTTGATGACGGGAAGGCGCTCGGCGGCCTGGCGAAGCCCCCGGATGATGATCTCGCCGGTGCGTGCCGCGTTGGCCTGCAGGTTGTGGTCGAGCACGTAGTCGAGGGTGGCGTTGGCCGCGGCCATGGAGATCGGGTTGCCGCCGAACGTGGACAGGCCCACGGCGTGCGGCGCGTCCATCAGGTCGCCGCGCGCCACGATGCCGCCCACGGCGAACCCGTTGCCCAGCCCCTTGGCAAAGGTGATCATGTCAGGGGTCACGCCGTGGTTCTGGATGCCGAAGAACGCGCTGCCGGTGCGGCCCCAGCCGGTCTGCACCTCATCGGAGATGAACAGGATGCCCTGCTCGTCCAGCACCTCCTTGTAGGCGGCGAACAGCCCGTCGGGCGCCATAGTGAAGCCGCCCACGCCCTGGATCGGCTCGGCGATCAGCGCGGCCACGTCGTTGGAGACCGCGGTGGTCAGCACGTGGCGCAGGTCGTCCACGCACGCGGCGATGTAGTCGGCGTCCGACAGCCCCTTGAACTGGACCAGGTGCCGGTCGGCGCCGTGCAGGAAGTGCACGTTGAGCGGGGAGAGCGAGTTGTTCTTCCACGACCGGTTGGAGGTGACGCTGATCGCGCCGAAGCTGCGCCCGTGGTAGCTCTGCCGCATGGCGAGCACCTGGTCGCTCTTGCGCGCGTACGTCGCCAGCAGCAGCGCGGTCTCGTTGGCCTCGGTGCCGGAGTTGGTGAAGAAGACCTTGGCGTCGGGGATGCCGGAGAGCCGGGCGATCTTCTCGGCCAGCTCGATCTGGCCGCGCAACAGGTAGACGGTGCTGGTGTGGACCACGCCCGTGGCGAGCTGGCGCTCGACGGCCCCGCGCACTTCGGGCACGTCGTAGCCGATCATGTTGGTCAGGATTCCGGCGAAGAAGTCCAGGTAGCTCTTGCCGTCGGCGTCGATGACGCGGTTGCCCTTGCCGCTGACGATCTCGATGGGGTCGTTGAAGTTGAGTGCCAACCAGTTGGGCATGACCGCCCGATGGCGCGCGAGAAGCTCCGACATGCTCACGAGTATCCCGTTCCGATCCAGCTCGCCCCGTCTACAGCCTGTCGTCATGACAGCGGAATGCCTTACATCTTGCAAACTACCGCGCCCCATCCCCTAGGGGATGTCCCGTCCGCCTGGCGATGTATCTGAAGTCCAGCCGCTACGCCGCCGGAGGCACCTCGAATGACCTCTTGCGGACGACGCCCCGGAGCACCCCTCTGGACGACGATCGAGGCATCCGAACCGAAGGGGAGATCGAGATGACCATCACCATCGACCGCCGCCCGGAGACGCCGTCCGGTCCGCCCAAGCTCGACCGCAACGAGCTCCGCCGGGCCCAGCAGGACACGCTGGACACCCCACGCATGGACTACAGCCTGCTGGCCAAGATGATGTTCAAGCCGGTGGACCTCATCTACGGGAAAAAGGGCTCCTATACGAAGTTCGCCATGCTGGAGATCATCGCCCGCGTGCCGTACCAGGCATGGGAGCGGATGGGCTACTTGGCCGTGCACCGGCACGCGGGCCGCTCGGCGCTGGCCAGGAGGATCTTCGAGCGGATCGTGGAGGCCCGCGCCGACCAGGACAACGAGCAGTGGCACCTGCTGATCATGCAGGACCTGGTGCAGCGCACCGGGCAGAAGCAGAACTGGCTGCTGCACAAGGCGGCGCCCTGGCTGATCGCCTTCTTCTACTACCACGTGTCCTGGGTGCTGTTCCTGATCCGGCCGGACTGGAGCTACCGGCTGAACGCGGAGTTCGAGGACCACGCCGAACACGAGTACATGACGTTCGTGGCGGAGAACCCGGACCTGGAGTTCGTGCCCGACCCCGGCACGTACGCCGCCGAGTACGGCCGCTACCGCTCGGTGGCCGACCTGCTCCGGCAGATCGGCCACGACGAGCGCACGCACAAGCTCGACAGCCTGGAGAGCATGCGTGAGCCCCGTGTCCGCTAGACGTTGCTGTTCTCCGGCGCCGGCTCCGGGGCCGCGACGGGCTTGGCCGGGCGCAGCACGCTGACGGCGAGCAGCGCGGCGGCCACGCAGAACGCGGCCCCCACCCACGAGCCGAGGTGCATGGCGGAGGTGAAGGCCTCGTTGGCGACCTCGGCGTAGCCCATCGGGTGCGCGGCGCCGATCGACTCCCTGGCCGCGGCGGGCAGGTGGGCAGGCATCTCGGAGGTGTACTGCCCGGCCAGCACGCTGCCCAGGATGGCGATGCTCAGCGCCATGCCGACCTGCTGGACGGTGTCGTTGAGCGCGGAGCCGACGCCGGCGTGGTCCATCGGGATGGCACCCATGAGCGAGGCGTAGGCGGACGGACCGGCCAGGCCGCCGCCGATGCCCATGAGCACCAGGCCGGTGAGCAGCGGCAGGTATCCCGTGGTCAGGGCCATGACGACGAAGCCGCCGGCCATCAGCAGCAGCCCGGCGCCGATCAGCACCCGGTTGCTGACCTTCTGCCCCAGCCCGGCGCCGACGCCGTTGAAGATCGCGGCGGCCACGGCGTAGGGCAGCATGGCGAGGCCCGCCTGCATCTCCCCGTAGCCCAGTACGAACTGCAGGTACTGGGTGAGCATCAGCATCACGGCGCCCGCACCGAACGCCATCAGCAGGATCGAGAACGACGCGCCGCTGAAGTTACGGTTGGCGAACAGGTGGAGCAGCAGCATCGGCTGCTCCTGCCGGCGCTCCCAGACCACGAAGGCGCCCAGGGCGAGGACCGCCAGCGCGATGACGGGGATGTTCCACTCACGCTCGATGATCACGTAGACGGCCGCGGTGAGGCCCACGATGGACAGCACCACGCCCACCGGGTCGATCTTCCGGCCGGCGCTGCGGGTTTCGGGCATGAGGACGACGGCGGCCACGATGGCGACCGCCGCGATCGGGACGTTCAGCAGGAAGACCGAGCCCCACCAGTAGTTCTCCAGCATGAGGCCGCCCAGCGTCGGGCCCGCCACCATGCCGACCAGGGCCACGGCGCTCCAGGCGGCCATGGCCTTGCGCCGCTCCTCCTCGTCGAACACGGTCATCAGGATCGACAGTGTGGAGGGCATCATGATGGAGCCGCCGATGCCCATCAGTGCCCGCGCGGCGATGAGCTGCCAGGGCTCGGTGACGAGCACGGCGAGCAGTGACGCGCCGCCGAAGAACGCCAAGCCGATGATCAGGAACCGGCGGCGGCCGTACTTGTCGGACAGGCTGCCCGCGGTGAGCAGCAAGCCGGCGAAGGCCAGCACGTAGGCGTCGATGATCCACTGGATGTCCGACGGGGTGGCGCCCATCTCCTCGTTGAGCGACGGGATGGCGAGGTTGAGCACGGTGTTGTCGACGACCAGCACCAAGAGCGCCAAGCACAGGACGACGAGGATCCACCACCGGCGGGGGTCTCGTACAGTGTTCGAGTTCACTCGCACACTGTACGACAACTCTCGCACACTGTGCGAGTGGATTTATCCTTGTCCCATGACCAGCAAGCAGTTCACCTCCGTCTGGCTCCGCGAGCCGCGCAAGGCCACGAGTCCGGGCCGCAGCCGCGCAGAGATCGTCAAGGCGGCCATAGAGCTGCTGGACGAGGAAGGGCGCGACGGGCTGAGCATGCGCAAGCTCGGCGCGAAGCTCAGCGCGGGCGCCACCAGCCTCTACTGGTACGTCGCCAACAAGGACGAGCTGCTGGAGCTGGCCTACGACGAGATCTGGGGCGAGATGAGGCTGCCCGACCACGAGGAGGTGGGGTGGCGCGAGGCCGCCTCGGTGCTGGCCTACAGCATGCGCCACACGATGCTGCGCCACCCGTGGACGGCCGATCTCATCGGCCGCCTGCCCGCGCTCGGCCCCAACGCGCTTCAGATGTCCGACCAGATGCGGAAGATGTTCGAGAAGGCCGGCTTCACCGGGCTGGACGTCGACTTCGCCAACGCCGCGCTCACCGCCTACGTGTTCGGCATGACGATCCCCGAGATCGCCTGGAACACCTCGGCGTCCGGCCAGGAATACGACGCCGACAAGATGCGCGAGGCGGTCGCCAAGGCCGCCGCCCAGTTCCCCGACCTGCTGGCGCGCATGGACATGCAGCGCTACGAGGATCCGCAGACGCTGCGCGCGATGGCCTTCGACTTCGGGCTCGTGTCGATGCTCGACGGCCTTGAGCGGCGGCTGGCGACGTAGCAGGATCCGGGCATGAGTGATTTCCGTGCCGCCCGCGACTTCCTCCTCAACGCCGACCCCGCCACCGCGCGCCGCGACTTCCGCTGGCCGGAGCTCGCCGAGTTCAACTGGGCGCTCGACTGGTTCGACGGGGTTCTGGCCGCCGAGACCCCCGACGCCGTCGCTCTCAAGATCGTGGGGTCGAGCCCGGCCGTCTACACCTTCGCCGAGCTGTCGGCCCGCTCCAACCAGGTCGCGAACTGGCTGCACGAGCAGGGGGTGCGCCGAGGGGATCGGATCCTGCTCATGCTGGGCAACCAGGCCGAGCTGTGGGAGGCGATGCTGGCCGCGATGAAGCTGGGCGCGGTCATCATCCCGGCCACGACGCTGCTGACCGCCAAGGACATCGTGGAGCGGATCGAGCGCGGCGGCGTCGCGCACGTGATCGCCAACGCCGCCGACGCGGGCCGGTTCGGGGCCGGCGAATACACCAAGATCGCCGTCGGCGACGCGTACAACTGGCTGCCGTACCACGAGGCGTACGAGGCGCACGAGAGCTTCACCCCGGACGGGCCGACGCGGGCCGGCGACACGCTGCTGCTCTACTTCACCTCCGGTACGACCTCGCAGCCCAAGCTGGTCGAGCACACACACGCGTCCTATCCGGCCGGGCACCTGTCGACCATGTTCTGGATCGGCGTGCGGCCGGGCGACGTGCATCTCAACGTGTCGTCTCCGGGATGGGCCAAGCACGCGTGGAGCAACGTGTTCGCGCCGTGGAACGCGGGGGCCACCGTGCTGATCCACAACTACCCGCGCTTCGCCGCCCCGGCGCTGCTCGAAGTGCTGCGGGACGAGCGGGTCACCACGTTCTGCGCGCCGCCGACCGTGTGGCGGATGCTCATCCAGGAGGATCTGACGGCCTGGAAGCTGCCCCTGCGTACGGCCGTCGCCGCCGGCGAGCCGCTCAATCCCGAGATCATCGACCAGGTCGCCAAGGCGTGGGGCATCACGATCCGGGACGGCTACGGCCAGACCGAGACCACCGCGCAGATCGGCAACGCTCCGGACGAGCCGGTCAAGCCCGGCTCCATGGGGCGCCCGCTGCCGGGCTACGAGGTGGTGCTCGTCGACCCCGTCAGCGGCGAGCCCGGGGACGACGGCGAGATCTGCCTGCCGCTGGACGAGCGCCGCCCGCTCGGCCTCATGGCGGGTTACGTCGGCGGCACCGGCGAGGCGACGCGCGGCGGCTTCTACCACACCGGCGACGTCGCCACCCGCGACCAGGACGGCTACATCACCTACGTGGGCCGCACCGACGACGTCTTCAAGGCCTCCGACTACCGCATCTCGCCGTTCGAGCTGGAGAGCGTGCTGCTGGAGCACGCGGCCGTGGCGGAGGCGGCCGTGGTGCCCGCCCCCGATCCGGTACGGCTGGCCGTGCCGAAGGCGTACGTGACGCTCGCGCCCGGATTCGAGGCCGGCGAGGAGACCGCACGGTCGATCTTCCAGCACTGCCGCCGGGAACTGGCCCCGTACAAGCGGGTGCGCCGGCTGGAGTTCGGCGAGCTGCCCAAGACGATCTCCGGCAAGATCCGCAGGGTCGAGTTGCGGGTGCGGGAGCCCCAGCGGGAATTCCGCGAGGAAGACCTCAACCCGTGACGTGAGGGGCACTCAATCCCTGACAAAGCGTAAATGGCTGCATGGCCGTTTTTACATATTGATCGGCTAGGCTCTGCCCCGTGCTGCCCACCATCGCCGACGTCCTCGCCCTGGAGACCGTACGCCGGGGTGGCCCGCGCGTGGTGGCGGGCGCCGACCGGCTCGACACGAAGGTGCGGTGGGTGCACGTCGGAGAGATCGCCGACATCGCGCACCTGCTGCGCGGCGGTGAGCTGGTGCTCACCACGGGCGTCGCGCTCCCGGAGGACCCGGCGAAACTCGCCGACTACATCGGTGACCTCTCCGCCGTGGGCGCCTCCGGGCTGATCGTGGAGCTGGGCCGCAGGTTCGTCGGAGAGCTGCCGCGGGCCGTGGTCAAGTCGGCCGAGGAACTCGGGTTCCCGGTCGTCGTGCTGACCCGCGAGACGCCGTTCGTGCAGATCACCGAGTCCGTGCACGCCCGGATCATCGACATCCAGCTGGAGGAGCTGCGGGCCTCGGAGCAGCTCCACGAGGTCTTCACCGAGCTGTCGGTCGAGGGCGCCTCCCCGGCCGAGGTGCTCGCCCAGGTGGCCCGGCTGTCCAGCCGGCCGGTGCTGCTGGAGAACCTCGCGCACCAGGTGCTGGCCTGCGAGTCCGCCGGGCGCGACGCGGGCACCCTGCTGGCCGGGTGGGAGACCAGGTCGCGGGCGGTGGCCCCGGCCGAGCGCACCGCGTACGACCTGGCCTCGGGGTGGCTGGTCACCACGGTCGGGGCGCGCGGGCAGGACTGGGGCCGGCTGATCCTGATCTGCGACGCGCCGCCGTCGCCGCGCGACATGGTGCTGGCCGAGCGGGCCGCCACCACGCTCGCCCTGGGCCGGCTGCTGGAGCGCCACCAGGAGTCGCTCGAACGCCAGGCCCACGGCACGATCATCACGGGCATCCTGACCCACGCCTACTCCGACCCCGACGAGGCCGCCGCCCGCGCCCGCGCCGTCGGCGTGCCGCTGACGGGACGCAAGCTCGTCAGCGTGGTCATCCGCCCGACCGACCCCGTCGACCAGGCGCTGGACGGCCAGGCGCAGCTCGGCGAGCTGGCCGAGGCCACCGCGGGGGCCTGCCGCGACGCCCGCCTGCCCGCCTTGGTGGGCGCGCTCGACCAGGAGCGGGTCGGCGTCCTGCTGCCGCTGCCGCCGCGCACCCAGGCAGAGCCGGCGCTGACCGCGCTGAGCGAGCGGCTGCGCGTGCTGTGGCGCCCCGGGTCGGCATTCGTGCTGGCGGCGGGCTCGGTGGTGGAGTCCATCAGGGACGTACGCCGCAGCTTCCTCGAAGCCGAGCAGGTGGCCGACGTGGCGGTCCGGCAGCCGGACGGCCGGGCCTTCTACCGGCTGCCCGACCTGCGCCTGCGCGGCCTGTTGCATCTGCTGCGCGACGACGCGCGGCTGCAGACGTTCGCCGAGCGAGAGCTGAGCCCGCTGCTGGCCCACGACGCGCAGCGGGGCGGCGACCTGACCCGGATCCTGCGCATCTACTTGGACGCCGGCCGCAACAAGGCGGTCGCGGCGCAGAAAGCGCACCTGTCCAGGCCCGCCTTCTACGACCGCCTGCGCCGCCTCGAACGCATCCTCGACACCGACCTCGACGACGTCGAGTCGTGCCTGTCGCTCCACGTGGCGCTGCTGGCACTGGAATCCTTCCGGAGAGAAAGCCGTTAAGCGGGCCCATGTGCTGGAATGAGCGATATGTCTGATGTATTGATGCCCGACCTGGCCGATCTCGGCCGCATGCTCGCGACCGCCGGCGCCTTCGCCGTGCCCGTCCACGACGTACAGCTGAGCCCCGACGAGCTCGCCCCCGAGCAGATCGTCGCCGGCGACCCGGCCACGTCGTCGCTGGAGCTCGGCGACGGCCGGGGCATCTGGGAGATCACGCCGGGGATCGTCACGGACGTGGAGCGGAACGAGATCTTCGTCGTGCTGTCAGGCCGGGCCACGATCGCCGTAGCGGGGGGCACCACGATCGAGGTCGGCCCTGGTGACGTGTGCCTGCTGGCCGAGGGCGCCAGGACCACGTGGATCGTCCACGAGACGCTCCGCAAGGTGTATCAGACCCGCCAATCCGCGTAGCGCTCCGGCTCCCTTGGCCTTGCACGCGCTCCAAGCGGCGGCCACGCTCTTGCGGCGGCTGGATCGCCGCGGGCGGCAGCCTGCCCGCTAAAAGCCCATCGCGGTCCGCACCTCCTGAAGCGTTTTGATCGCCTGCTCGCGGGCTCGCTCGTTGCCCTCTGCCAGGATCCGCCTGGCATCGGACTCGGTGAGCTCGGCCCGCCGGGCCCTGATCGGGCGCAGGAAGTCGTTGACGGCCTCGGTGACCAGGCTCTTGAGTGCGGCCGCGCCGCCGTACCCGATCTCCTCGGCGAGGTCCCGCGGCTCGCGGCCGAGACAGAGGCCCGCCAGCGTGAGCAGGTTCGCCACCTCCGGGCGGCGCGTCTCGTCGTAGGTGATCAGCCGGTCGGCGTCGGTGCGCGCCTTGCGGATGAGGGCGGCCGTCTCGGCTTCGCCGGCCGACAGGGCGATCGCGTTGCCGCGGCTCTTGCTCATCTTGCCGCCGTCGAGGCCCCTGAGCAGCGGCCGCTCCCCCATCATGGCCTCCGGCAGCGGGAACACCTCCCCGTAGCGCTCGTTGAAGCGGCGCGCCACCAGCCGCGTCACCTCCACGTGCGGGAGCTGGTCCTTGCCGACGGGCACCAGCGTGCCCTTGCAGAACAGGATGTCCGCCGCCTGATGCACCGGATAGGTGAACATCAGGCCGCTGACCGCCTGCTGTGAGCTGTGCGCGATCTCGTCCTTCACCGTGGGGTTGCGGCCCAGCTCGGCCACCGACACCAGGCTCAGAAACGGCACCAGCAACTGGTTCAGCTCCGGAATCGCGCTGTGCTGGAAGATCGTCGCCTTGTCCGGGTCGATCCCGACCGCCAGGTAGTCGAGGAGCAGGCCGGTGATGTTGCGCTGGATCTCACCGGGCAGGTCGCGGTCGGTAATCACCTGGTAATCGGCGACCAGCACATACATCGGATGCTCGTCCTGCAGTTTTACCCGGTTGGCGAGCGAGCCGAAATAATGGCCCAGGTGCAACGGTCCAGTGGGGCGGTCGCCGGTGAGCACGACGTCGTTCATTTGGTCTTCTCCTTCGGGTCATTGCCGTCCCGGAGAGGACCCCGCACACGAAAAGGGACCGTCCGGAGACGGCCCACGCATAGGTAATCAGCGGCCGTCTGCCGGCCGCCACCACATGCCGTTGCGTGTCATAGCTGAATTGTATCCGAATGGGATGTCAATTTCGTAACCTCTTTAGTTGATTCGCGTGTTCGCCCGCGTGAGAGACCTTGATCTCGCCAGTATGGTGCGGTCCCTTTTCTGCCCTCTGGAGAGTTCATGTCTCGACGCACCCTCGCTTGCGGCCTGGCCATGGCCGCGGCGCTCACTCTCACCACCCTGCCTGCCGCGTCGGTCGCGGCGGAGCAGGCGTCGGTGAGATTCCCGTCGGCCAAGTTCCCGCTGGGCACCCGGCCCGTCCCGACCAAGACGATGACCGCCGTGACGCAGGGCATCGACCTGTACGACGTGAAAGCGGGCACGTCGACCGACGGCTACACGGTGACCGTCCTGATGCCGAGCGGCCGCGACTACGGTACGCGCCCGACCGCGGAGGCCAAGGTCGCCGAGGTGGAGGCCGCCGGGGAGACCCCGAGCCTGCAGGAAGTGGTCCGGCCGGGCGTGGCCGACGCCCCCTCCCAGACCGTGTACATGGTCCGCGTCGGCCTGTGGTCCTTCAAGGACAAGGCGAAGGCCGACGAGACGGCCAAGAAGCTCAAGGACGCGGACCTGAAGGTCAAGGTCGACTACCTGGGCGACGACGGGCTCAAGACCACGGGCCCGTGGAACGTCAAGGTCGTCATGATCGACGCCGCCACGTTCCGCGGCTCGTACGCCGCCTCGCTCGGCACCAGCGTCGCCAAGCGCGAGACGGTCTCGTCGATGGCCAAGGCCGCCGGCGCCGTGGTCGGCCTGAACGGCGGCTTCTTCAACATCCACACCGCCAAGAACCTGCGCGGCGAGCCCGTCGGCGCGTCGGTGGTGGCCGGCAAGCTGCTCAGCGAGGCCGTGCCGGGCCGCTCGGCCGTCGTGCTCCAGGGCCGCACCGCCAAGATCACCGAGCTGAGGACGACCGTCACCGCGGTCTCTCAGGACGGCCAGAAGACCGAGGTCAACGGCGTCAACAGGGCCGCCACGACGGACGAGCTGGTGCTGTACACGGAGGAGTACGGAGCCAAGACCCCGACCGGAGGGACCGACGCGGTCATCGACGCCAACGGCAAGGTCCTCGGCCTGCGGGCCTCGGGTGCCGCGGTGGCCAAGGGCACGCGGGTGCTGCACGGCAACGGCCTGTCCGGCGACTGGCTCAACGAGCACGCCTGGCAGGAGTGGACGGTCAAGATCGACACCAAGGTCGTCGACCTGCGTACCGACAAGGCGCTCAAGCTGACCCCGGACCTGAACGTGATCGCGGGCGGCGTCGGGCTCGTCAGGAACGGCAAGGTGCAGATCACCGCCAAGCGCGACGGCCACGACTCCATGAACATGATCCTGCGCCGCCACCCGCGCACCCTCCTCGGCGTCACCAGGAACGGCAGCCTGATCCTGGCCACCATCGACGGCCGCCAGCCCGGCGTGACCGTGGGCGCGAACTTCGTGGAGGCCGCCCAGTTCATGCGCTGGCTGGGGGCGCGCCAGGCCATCAACCTGGACGGCGGCGGCTCGACGACGATGGTCGTCGGCGGGAAGCTGGTCAACCGCCCCTCGGACGGGGCGGAGCGCGGCGTGGGCGACGCCCTGCTGGTCCTGCCCAAGTAATGGAGTGAGAACGGGGGCCCGCGCGTGTGCGTGCGGGCCCTCTTTTTGTGGTCTTATGCGGTAGCCGCCGGCTTCGAGTTCGGGGCTCCGGGCCGGGCCGCCACCAGGCCGTCCACCACGGCTCTGAGCAGTTGGAGCGCCGCGTCGAGGTCGCCGGTGTCGCGCCCGGCGGCCGCCGAGACCTCTGCGGCCCATTCCTGCCGGACGATGGCGTAGTTGGCTTTGCCGCGCTCGGTCAAGTGGACCGTCACCCCTCGGCGATCGTCCGGGCAGACATGTCGCTCGATGAGACCCTTGGATTCGAGCCCGCGCAGGACGGCGGAGAGGTTGGTGCGCTGCAGCCCGGTGGCGGCGGCGATCCGGCTGGGCGGGGCAGCGGGGTCACCTTGCAGGTGGCGCATCACCATGCCTTCCGACGGCGACAGCTGGACGGCCCGCTCGTCGGTGTAGCCGCGGAACTGGATCTCCCGGGCAATGATCAGCGCCAGGTCCGCCAGGTCGGCCCACCGCGGGTCCGTGTCTGAGCCGAGGTCTTCGTCCGGCTGCGGCGATTGGTCGTACATCACACCTCCAAGGGTAAACCGTTGCCCAAAAATAGTTATACCTTCATAGTAGTCATGGCTCCATAACTATCTGGATGGAGGCGTCATGGAGACCACTCTTTCCGCTCGGCACACGGGTGTCGCGCAGGGATCTCCGCGCGCTATGGCGCAGGCCGGCGGGTTGCACCCCTTCGGGGTGTTCATCCTGCTGGCAGGCGCGTTCTTGCCGATCATGGACTTCTTCATCACGAACGTCGCCCTGCCCAGCATCGACGCCTCGTTGCACGCCACGTCGTCGTCGCTGGAGCTGGTGATCGCCGGGTACGGCGTGGCCTACGCGGCCCTGCTGGTGCTGGGCGGCCGGTTGGGCGACCGCTACGGCCGGCACCGGATCTTCCTCGGCGCGCTGGTGGGCTTCATCGTCGCCTCCTTGTCATGCGGTATCGCTCCCACCGTGGAGGTCCTGATCGCGGCCCGCATCGTGCAGGGCGCCACCGCCGCGCTGCTGATCCCACAGGTGCTGGCAACGTTCCACCACACCTTGGAAGGGGAGCGCAAAGCCCGCGCGGTGGCCATGTACGGGGCGACCTCCGGCATCGCCGCCGTGGTCGGGCAGCTGGTGGGCGGCCTGCTGGTCTCCGCCGACATCGCCGGGACGTCGTGGCGGCCGATCTTCCTGGTGAACGTGCCCATCGGCGTGATCGTGCTGCTGGTGGCGGCGCGGATCATGCCCGATACCCGCTCGAACCACCCCGTCGGTATCGACCTGCCCGGCACGGTGCTGTTCGCCGCGACCCTCACCGCCCTCCTCGTCCCCCTGACCGAGGGACACTCCCTGGGCTGGCCGTGGTGGACCTGGGCGATGATCGCCCTGGCGGTCGTGCTGGGCGCCGCCACCTTCGTGGTGGAGAAGCGCGCCGAGCAACGCGGTGAGATCCCGCTGCTGCCGCCGTCGCTGCTGCGCCTGCCGTCGATGTCGCGGGGCCTGGCGATGGTGCTGGCCTTCAGCATCGGCTTCGGCGCGTTCATGTTCGTCTTCGCGCTGACCGTGCAGAACGGACTGCACGAGGACGCGCTGCACGGCGGTCTGGCGATTCTGCCGATGGCCCTGCTGTTCTTCGCCGGCTCCCTGCTGGCGCCGCGCCTGATCAACCGCTTCGGCCGGGCCGCGCTGTCCACCGGCGCCGCGGTGCAGTTCGCCGGCCTGGCCCTGCTGGTGATGGTGGTCGTCCAGAAGTGGCCGCACGTCAGCCTGTGGGCCATGGCCGTACCCCTGGCCCTGGCCGGCGCCGGGCAGTCGATGCTGTTCGCCGGGCTGTTCCGCAGCGTGCTGGCCGACGTCCCCACCCACCTCGGCGGCGTCGGCAGCGGCGTGCTGATCACCCTGCAGCAAAGCGGCCTCGCCCTCGGCGTGGCCGCCCTCGGCACCGTCTACCTCGCGCTGGAACCGCACAACGTGCCCCACGCCTTCGCCGCAGTCGAGTACGTGCACATGGGCATCGTCGCCCTGCTCGCCATCGGCGCCGCCGCCCTGCCGCGCTTCACCCGGGCCCCGGCCGAAGGCTGACGTCGACTCGATCCGCCTTTCCAGCAGTGCCCGGTAGGGGCACGTCGCGTCCCGGACGGCCCCCTACCGGGCGACGGGCCGATGCTCGCAAAGGAGCAGCCATGAGTCTCTTGGACCTGTCCCGATGGCAGTTCGCCATCACTGTCATGTTCCACATGACCTTCCCGGCGATCACCGTCGGACTCTCCATCTTCCTGGCGGTCGTCTACGACATGTACTGGCGTACCGGCAAGCCGGTATATCTGCAGATGTTCCGGTTCTGGCGGCGTATCTTCGCTGTGGGCTTCGCGATCGGCGTGGTCGCCGGAGCCGTCATCACGTTCCAGATGGGCCTGAACTGGGGCGTGTACGGCGCCAAGACCGGACCGATCATCGGGCCGATCCTCGGCATGGAAGTCGTCACCGCCTTCTTCGTCGAGGCCGGGTTCATCGGCGTCCTGCTCTACGGGGAAGGCCGCGTCCGCAAGGCCACCATGTTCGTGTCCACCGTCATGGTGGCGCTGGGCACCCTCCTGTCGTCCACGTGGATCATCGTGGCCAACTCGTGGATGCAGACGCCGACCGGATACAAGATCATTGACGGCCGGTTCGAGCCTGCCGACTGGATGCGGGTCATCTTCAACCCGTCGTTCGGCTGGCGCTGGCCGCACATGGTGGCCGCCGTACTGATCTCGGCCGGCTTCTTCATGGCCGGGATCTCGGCCTGGTATCTCGTCAAGGGGCGCGCGAAAGGCTTCGCGCGCCGCTCGATGTCGATCGCCCTCGGCGTGGCCGCGGTGTTGATGCCCGTACAGCTCTACCTTGGTGACGGCGTCGCCGGCCACGAGCTGCCCGGCCAGCTCGCCAAGCTCGAGGCGATCGAAGGCAACTGGGACAACGGCAACACCGGCTTCGTCCTGTTCGCCATCCCGGACCAGCTGGCCGCCCGGAACATCGCCGAACTCGACATTCCCTGCCTCGGCAGCGCCATCTCCGCCAAGGATCTCACCTGTGGCACCGCCATGCCGGGCCTGAAGCTCACCCCGGCAGCAGACCGGCCGGACATGGCGGCGACCTTCTGGGGCTTTCGCATCATGTTCCTCGCGGCCGTGCTGATGTTCGGCACCGCGTTCGCCGCGACCATCCTGCGCATGCGCAACCGCCTGTGGACCGCGCGGCGCTTCCACAAATTCGTCCTCTGGACGACTCCGGCGGGCATCCTCGCCATCCTCGGCGGCTGGGTCACCGCCGAGGCAGGGCGGCAGCCGTGGATCGTTTTCGGCCGGCTGCGCACCGCGGACGCGGTATCGAAGCTGGCGCCCGGCGAGGTCGTGTTCTCGGTGATCGGATTCTCGATGCTCTACCTGATCATGCTCGTCGCCTACCTCGCCTACATCGTCCGTACGGTGCGCCGCGGCCCCGATCGTGACGATCCTCGACGCGAGTCCCGGCCTGACACACCGGACACGACGTCGGCCCCGCTCTCCGCCCGCCCTGCCCTGCTCGGCCCGCGAGAGGTGGCCGCCCGATGATCACCACGACTCTGTGGCTTGCCGCCGTGCTGCTCTGCCTGCTGATGTACGTCGTGCTGGACGGCTACGACCTGGGCGTCGGCGTGGCCACCCTCTTCGAACGCGATGCCACCCACCGGCGGCACCTGCTGGAGTCGGTCGCGGTGGGCTGGGACGGCAACGAGACGTGGCTCGTCCTGCTCGGCGTGGCCCTGTGGGCCGGATTCCCGCTGGCGTTCGGCACGATCCTCCCGCACGCCTACCTCCCCATAACCGTCATGCTGTTCTCCCTCATCGTGCGCGGCGTCAGCGTCGAATTGGCGTCCCAGTCGCCTCCCGCGCGTGGCTGGACCATCGCCTTCGGCGTGGCATCGTCGCTGGCCGCGTTCGCGCAAGGCTTCACTCTGGGCACGTTGACGTCCCCCCTGCTCCTGCGCGACGGCGCCTTCGCCGGGACGGCTTTCGGCGCCTTCAGCTGGTTCGCGGTGCTGACCGGCGCCACCGTCACGGCCGCGTACACCGCACTGGGGTACGCCTACACCAAGCAGAAGTCGTCCGGGCGGCTGCGCGCGTCGGCGGCGCGCAGGGGCCTGGTCACCACGGCGTTGACCGCCGGGTTGTTGACGGCTGTGCTGTTCGCCATCGACACCACCGCGGCACCGCTGAACCTGACCAGTCCGGGACGCGCCTTCGCCTTCGGCGGCCTCCTGCTGTTCGCCGCCGCGGGAGCCGTCACCTCGCTGGTCACCTTCCCGTGGAAGCAGCAGACCGGCGCAGCCGACACCCTGCCCATCGGCGGGCTCATCGTCACGGTCGTGTCGGTGTTCCTCGCCCTCGGCGTGGCGCGCTATCCGGTCCTGATGCCGCCCGATCTCACTGTCGACCGCGCGGTCGGCCCGCACAACACCATGGTCTTCGTCCTGATCGGCATCGGGCTGAACATGCCGCTGGTGCTGGCCTACAACGTGTTCGCGCACCGGGCCTTCACCGGCAAGCTCGACGCCGAATCGCCGACCGGCGAACCGCCCGCCGCGGACAGCCCCGTACTCGCAGGAGCGCACTCATGACCACCCACAGCGCCACCCACAGCGCCGGCCACGGCGCCGGCCACGGCGGCGCCCACCGCGCATCCGTCCTGCCGTCACCGGTCGGCGTCGTGCTGCGCCTGCTCGCCGCCATGGCCTGGACTGTGCTCGGACTGTTCGCCTACTGCGTCTGCCAAGGGATGTTCGGCGGCTACCCGCAGGTCCACTCCGGGCTACTGACCACCCTCGGCATGATCGCCATCGCCCTGACCGGGGGTATCGCCTGGATCGTCGACGAGCGGCGTCCTCATGACGACGAATGAGCTCGACGCCCCGGCCGGACGGCGGGCTGATGCCTGGCTCGCCGCGTGCGCCACGCCCGCACGGCGCTGGTTCGGCCTGTCAGCCGCACTGATGACGCTCGAAACGGTCTTCGCCATCGTCCGCTGGGGCGCCCTGGCGTGGGTCGCTCAGGCTGTGCTGCGTCGCAGCACCGGAGAGGACTTGCCGGGCGTGGCAGTCTTCGCCGCCGCCGGCGCGCTCGCGCTGGCGGCCGGCTGGGCGGCCGGCGAATTCCGCCGGCGCGGCGCCCGAGAGACAGCCGCCCACCTGCGGCAACAGCTGGCCGACGCGCTGCTGCCGGCCACCCGGCGCACCCGCGACACCGGACCTGCCGAGGCCGCGCTGGCGATGGTCGACCTCGTTGACGACATCGCCGACTATCACGCTCAGATCGCGCCGCTGCGCCGGTCGGCCACGCTCTCCATGCTCGCCGTCCTCGCGACCACCGCCGTGCTGCACTGGCCGGCGGCGATCGTGCTCGTCCTGACCAGCGCCCTCATCCCGCTCAACATGCGGTTGGCCGGGTTGTTCGCCCAGCACGGCGCCGAGCGGCAGTGGGCCGCGACTCAGCGACTCAACGCCATCGTCCTCGACAGCTTCCGCGGCCTGCGAACCCTGCGTGAACTCGGCGCGGCCGGTCGCCGCGGCCGGAGTCTGACCACGGCGGCCGAACGGCTCAACACGGCGACGATGAGCGTGCTACGGCGCGCGTTCCTGTCCGGGGCGATCATGGATGTCGTCATCACGTTCTCCATCGCGGTGAACGCGACCTACATCGGCCTGTCGCTGCTCGGGTACGTCCATGTGCCCCACGCCCCCGGACTCAGCCTGTTCACCGGGCTGCTGGTGCTGCTGGTGTGCCCGATGTACTTTGCCCCGATGCGGGCACTGGCCTCGGTGTTTCACCAGCGTGAGCGCGCCGCCATCGCAGCCGGCGTCATCAGCGGCATCGTCGAGGACATGCCCGCCGAGACGACCCGGGCGGTGCGTCCGCGACTGGGCGAACCGGTCGGGGTGTCCCTCAACGCGGTCCGGTTCCGCTACGCGGGCGCCGAACACGACGCCATCGCCGCAGACGTCGACATCGCACCCGGGACCTGGACCGCGATCACCGGCGCGTCCGGCGCCGGCAAGAGCACTTTGCTGTCGCTGGTCGCCGGCCTGCGACTGCCGTCCGCCGGAGAGGTCCGGTGGGAGACCGCCTCGGGGCGGCAGGCACCGGCGCTTGGCGCATCCGCGTGGGTCGGACAGCAGACCGTGCTGCTCGACGCGACGGTCCGCGACAACATCCGCCTCGGCCGGCGGAACGCCACCGGCCAACAGATCCAGCAGGCAGTCGACGCCACCGGGCTGCGCCCCGTGATCGAGCGTCTCCCCGGCGGCCTCGACACCCGGCTCGGCGAGGCCGGCTGGGGCGTGTCGACGGGAGAAGCCCGCCGGATCGCCATCGCCCGCGCCTTCCTGAGAGGAGCCCGGCTCTGGGTGCTCGACGAGCCGACGGCCCACCTCGACGCGGACAGCGAACGCGACGTCGTCGAGGCCCTGCGGCGAGCCACCCACGGTTGCACGGTCATCATCGCCACCCACTCCTTCGCGCTGGCCGCCGCAGCCGACACCGTGCTCGCCATCAACGACGGCCGCCTTCACCACGAAAGCCTGGTGAGCGCACAATGAGCAGCGCGCGCCCCCTCTCCGGCGGCGGTCATCACCATCCGGCACGTGCACTGGCGAGCGCCGGTCTCGTGCTCACCGTCATCGCCGAACTGTCCTCCGCGGGCCTGCTCGGCCTATCGGGCTGGTTCATCAGCGCGTGCGCCGTCGCCGGCGCGGCCACCTTCAGCTCCTTCTCCTACCTCGCCCCCAGCGGCGGTGTGCGGGCCTTCGCCCTGGCCCGCATCACCGGGAACTACAGCAAGCGCCTGACGCTGCACGCGGCCGCCCTGCGGCGCGTCGCCACCGCCCGGGCCGAACTCTTCCACCGGGCCGCGGCCGCCGACCGGGGCCACCTGGACGGTATGTGGTCCGGTGACCTGCTCGATCGCAGCATGGCCGACGCCGACACCGTCGGGATGGCGCTGATCCAGTGCACCGCACCCGCCGCCGTTGCCGCCGCGATGGCTGTCACCGGCGTCCTCGCCATCGCGCTGGCCACGTCCATCGCACCGGCGGCAGTGCTCGCGGCCGGGCTCGGGATCATCGCGCTGGTGGCGTACCGCACGTCCAGCGCCGCGCACCCGGCCGAGCAGCACACACGCAAGGCGCTTCGGGCGGAAACGGTGACGACCACCGACGCATGGGCGGAGATGGCCTCGCTCGGCGCCGCCGAGCAGCTCGCAGCACGTACGACGGCGAAGTTCTCGCAACTGGACGCCGCCCGTGACGCGGCCGGCCGACGCCAGTTGTGCAAAGCCCTGCTCACCGGGCTGGTGGGCGTGGCGACCGTGGCGGCCACGATCGTCTGTGAGATCGGCACCGACCCCGCCACGTTCGTGTTCGTTGCCCTGATGGCGGTAGGTGTAGTGGCACAGGCCGAACAACTGGGAGTCGCCGCCGAAGCCCGAACCGCGGCTGCAGCCGCACACCAGCGCCTCATGGTGAACGCGCCATCGCACACCCCGGACGACATGACGGTGCCGGCGATGCGCTCATGGGCGGCCGAGCAGGTCATCGGCTTCGACGGCTATCTCTTGCCTCCGACGGCCCTGCGGCCGGGGCGCGTCATAGGGGCCCAAGTCACTCGCAACGGCATTCTGGTTGTCACAGGCCGCTCCGGCAGCGGCAAGAGCACACTGTTGCGCGCCCTCGCCTCGTCCATGCGGCAGTCGTTCGCCCCCGACGACAACCGGCCCGCCGTCACCGCGATCGCCGCCGACGACTACCTCTTCAGCGGAACGCTCGGGTCGAACTGGCGGCTCGCCGACCCGGGGATGACCGACGAGGACGTCGATGCACGCCTCACCCAGTTATGGCTGGATCGCAGCGGGCTGACTGCCAGGACCCCTGTAGGTCCCGGCGGCAGAGACCTCTCAGGCGGTGAACTCCGCCGGGTTTACCTGGGCCGGGCCCTGGTCACCCGACCTCACGTGCTGATCGTCGATGAACCGGCGACCGGCCTGGACGACCAGACCGCGCAGCACATACTCGGCATCCTTGCGAATTTGCCCGACACCGCCGTCGTCATCGCCACGCACGAACTGCCGGCGTCGCTCCGGTCACTCGATCACGTATCGACGCTGCTGCTCGACTAGAGCGCCGGTCACGCAAAAAGAAAAGGCCCCAACCGTCTGGTTGGGGCCCTTTTCTTAAGTTTTGTGCGGCGGTGACCTACTCTCCCACACCCTCCCGAGTGCAGTACCATCGGCGCTGGGAAGCTTAACTTCCGGGTTCGGAATGTAACCGGGTGTTTCCTTCCCGCCATAACCGCCGCAACCCTATGAAACAGACAAGCATACCGCTTGTTGTCTCAGAATTGCGTAGTGGACGCGAGCAAGATGCTTTGTGGTCAAGTCCTCGGCCTATTAGTACCGGTCAGCTCCACACGTTACCGTGCTTCCACCTCCGGCCTATC